>WRJC01000011.1 GCA_009782405.1 Oscillospiraceae bacterium | reverse complement strand
TTTCCTTATCCCAAATGTTACCAAATATTTCTTCTCTGGCAATTTTGCCATCCTTTTTTCATTTTCCATGATATTACTATACCATTTTTTTTTTTGCTTTGCAAGTTCTAGGACTCGTCTTTTGTATTTTTTTGGGCATTCGCTTGAAAACGCTTGACAAATCATAAACAATATGATATTATGTTTATATCATACTTATTTTAAAGGAAAATTGTTTATGAAAAACAAAATCGAAAACGCTTCATGCGAAAATTTGAAAAACGGGTATTTTTTGAAAGAAAATCCAATCGACAAAACAAAAGCGTATTTTTGTCTTTTTTGCAACGCAAAATATGAAGAAGGGGACATATACGAATTCGGAAAGCGTTTGGTGAACGCCGAAAAAGCCATGCAATTGCACATCCAAAAAGAACACGGAGATGTTTTCGGCAACCTGCTCGCGGAAGAAAAGGCGAAAACGGGCCTTACGGAAACCCAAAAAGAATTTCTCGCAAATTATTATTCCGGGATGGCGGACAAACAGATCGCGGAGCGGATGGGCATATCCGAGTCGACCGTGCGCTACCAGCGATACAGCTTCAGAGAGAAGGCGAAGCAGGCAAAATTCATTATTGCGCTTTCCGAATTGCTTGAAGAAAAAGAAAAAATAACCGTTGCGCCCGCCGTTGAAACCGACGAAAACCAAAAGATGCTCGAATCGCTGTTTGAATCTGTCTCGCCTCTTGTTTTAAAAACTTTCGATTTCGGGAAAAACAAAAACAAAAAGCGGCTTTTCATATTGGAAACGATTTCAAAACAGTTCGAAAAGGGCAAAACATACACGGACAAAGAGACAAACGCGATCCTGAAAGGGATATATTCCGATTTCGCCACGATCAGAAGAAGCCTTGTCGATTGCGGGTTCATGCAGAGGACAAACGATTGCAAGAAATATTGGCTGAATCAACAACCCCCAATTTCATAAATTTTTTGCGATTCGAAATTATTGTTGAAAAAGGAAAATTAAAGGAAAATTGAATGGAATTTGTCGCGACTTGCTTGTTTGGCTTGGAAGGGTTCGTCTCCGAAGAAATCGAAGCGCTGGGATATGAAAAAGCCGACGTCATAGATGGGCGCGTTGCTTTTTTTGGCGATATGGGCGCAATCGCGCGCTGCAACATATGGTTGCGGTACGCGGAGCGCCTTTACATCAAACTCGGGGAATTTTGCGCATTGTCCTTCGACGAGCTCTTCGAGGGCGTCAAAAATCTCCCGTGGGAGCAATGGATAGGCAAAAACGATATGTTTCCCGTAAAAGGGCACTCGATAAAATCAAAACTTGCGAGCGTGCCCGATTGCCAGAAGATTATAAAAAAAGCGGTTGCAAATCGCTTGCTGTCCAAACACCGCACGGCGGAACTGCCGGAAACGGGTACAAAATACCAAATCGCCTTTTTCATATTGAACGACAGAGCCACTTTAATGATCGACACATCGGGCGAACCGCTGCATAAACGCGGCTACAGGATCGAAGCCGCCGAAGCTCCGCTTCGCGAAACCTTGGCGGCGGCTATGGCGAAGTTAAGCCGCCCGCGCGAAGAAGTGCTTTTTTGGGATCCGTTTTGCGGCTCGGGCACGATACCAATAGAAGCCGCTTTGATGATGACATCGAGCGCGCCGGGGCAAAGAAGGAATTTCACAGCCGAAGAATTCGACAAAATCCCGGCGGTTTTATGGAAAAACGCAAGGGACGAAGCGAAATCGATGCAAAATTTGTCGATAAAATTCGAAGCGTATGCATCGGACATCGACGAAAATTGCGTCGAAATAACGAAAGGCAACATAAAAAGGGCCGGAATGGGAAAATTCGTAAAACCGTTCGCAAAAAACGCCCTCTCGATAAAAACAGAAGGAAGGAGAGGCACGATCGTATGCAACCCGCCGTACGGCGAAAGGCTTTCCACGATAAAACAAGCGGAAAAACTGTACCGCGAAATGGGCAGGCATTTTGAAACATTGGATTTGTGGCAGATATATATTCTCTCGTCCCATGAGGGGTTTCCGTCATTGTACGGGCGGAAACCCGACAAAACGCGCAGGCTTTATAATGGCATGATAAAATGCGGCTATTTCCAGTATTTTAAATCGCGAAAAAAATAGGGAAAAAAACAATAAAAAGCCTTGGAATCCCGCTATATTGCGGATAATCCAAGGCTTGTTTTGTGGCAGGGGCACGAGGACTCGAACCCCGGACTCACGGTTTTGGAGACCGTAGCTCTACCAACTGAGCTATACCCCTAATGCGGACTGATTATAAGTATACCACATTATGCCGGCGCGTGTCAATATATTTTTGCAAATATTTAATATTTTTTTTCCGAACCGCTTTTTCACCGCATTATTTTTAGTCGAGGGCCAGCACGGTTTCCACCTTTTTTTCTATCGCCCGAAGCGCGGAAGCTTCTTTCTTTTCGTAAGCCGAGACAAAATCCCTCTTCTCGTTCTGGATGTTTTCGATGAATATGTACCAAAAATCCCAAGCGCCCCAGGCATAGCCGAAATCAAACGTTTTGCTGTCGAAAAGTATTTTGAGCATTTCCACAGACTCCTCGTCGCGCACCATCTTCACGTTCAAAACCACGTCGTAGTACGTCGGCAGTATGTCCTTGTACGACAGGTACGACAGCTCCTCGATCAGCATCCCCGTCCATTCCAAATTCGGCAGGTTCAGCGGTATGGCCATCATCGAGGCGTGGCCGTCCACGTATGAGTAGTACCGTTCCTGGGCGGAGTCGTATTTGGGGTACGGCACTATGCCGAAATCGAATTCGGTTGCCCGAAGGTCGTTCACGCGGCAAAGCTGCGAGGAATAGAACACCCCGCGCCCATCCGCGAACATATTTATCGGATCTTCCGCGAACCATTCTATCGCCTTGAAAGTGAATTCGTTGTTTGTTATTTCGTAGGCTTTTTCGAATATATCTATGGTTTTCGGCGTGTTGTATTCGAGATATGGCATGTCGTTTTCGTCTTTTTTCATTATCTGGCTCCCGCCCGACCACAAGAAGTTCATCGCACTCGAGCTTATATACCCGAACTGGTCTTCTTTGTCCGCTTTTCCGTTGCCGTTGAGGTCCAAATAGCCCTGGCGTATGATCTCGTTGAATTTGTCGAAAGTCCAGTTGTTTTCCTGAACCAAGGAGTAGGGATTTTCGATCGCGTAATTTTGAACCAGCCCCTTGTTGAAAAACATGCTGTAAAGGTTTTCGTTCGTGGAAAAACTCAAGTCGCTCAATCCCAAATAAAGCCTGTGGTTCACCGAAAGCCCGTTTGTGGCTCCTTGGCTCCAATAGGGTTTTGTCAAATCTATATTCGCAAATCCGTTGATGTCGTAAAGGCATCCGTTTGCGGCGCTGCTTATTCCATGCATCAAGTGCGTCAGGAGCAAATCGTAGGATTTGTCCCCTGCCTTGACGCTTTTCTCCACTATCTTGTTGGGCGCGGTTTCGTCGGCTTCGGGCAGGTCGTCCATTTCGATTTTGCAATTGTATTTTTCTTCTATTTCCATGTTGCGCCTGTAGACCACATCGTTTATCAAATCCCCGTTTTCCGCTTCGGCGAACAAATCCCTCGTATGGGCGGGATAGCCGTGGGTGGCGTCGTCCCTCGTCCCGAATTTGAATGTGTACCCTTGCATATCCACGGGCTCGAAATTCGGGTTGTATTGTTCTTTCGGGTCGCCCTGCGTTTCCTCCCCTGCCCCTTCGCCGTCATTTGCTGCGCCTTCTTTGGCATTGTCGTCATTTACGCTTTTGCCCCCGCCGCTTTCGCCGCACGAGGAAATGCAAACCAAAACCGGCAAGCATGCGAACGCCAAAATTAAAATCATGCAAATTATTTTTTTCGTTTTCATTTTTATCCCCTTTTCTAAAATATTGCAAATGGTATGGGGCGGCCCTTTCACAGGGCCGACCCTACGCTCCGCGCTACATATCGAACTTGATGCGCTTGGACGAATCCATCATGCGGATGAGGATAGCCGCCACCTCGCTGCGCTTGATGTTCGCCCCCGGGTTGCAGCTGTGCGCACCGTCGACCCCCTGCACGATCCCCGCACGGTACAGCCTGTAGATCGCCCACGCCTGTATGTGCCCCGCCGGAACGTCCGGTATGCTACCGTCGGATATGGTGTTGATCGGGGCCAATGCGTCGCTTGGCAGCGCGTTGGCAAATATCTCCATGTACCCCGCCCTCGTCGCCGGCGAGTTCCATGCGTAGTCATTGCCGATGATCCCGTTTTGCTTCGCGTACGCCACGTATGCGTCGTACCACTCGCCCGCGCCCACCGCCAGCGTGACTTCGCCCGTGGTGTGCAGCTGGTGCATGCACGCGGCGAGTTTCACCGCCTCGGCGTATGTCAGGTTGTCGTCTGGCATGAACTGCGTGTCCGTCTTGCCGTTGATGAGCCCCATTTCCCATGCCGCTTTCACGCTCTCGTAGATCCACCCCGACGTTTCTTCTATGTCCGTAAACGGAAACGCTTCTTCCGGGGCCGATTGCGTTGACACCGTGATTGATTTGTCGGCCGGAATCATGGCGGAAACTTCATTGGAATAAGGAGATTCGCTGCCGAAAACACTTGCGAAGGTAGATCGGGCCCGTACCACGTAATAGTATCTCACGCCCGGTTCCGCCGTTTCATCCATATATGAAGTTTCGTCGGCGGGCACTTCAACAAGAAGCGGGGGAATTTCTGTGGCCTCGCGGATAGATGTTTCGCTCCTTATAATTTTGAAAGCGCCCACATGCCCCGAATTGTTTTTCCAATTGAGTTTGATTCCGTCCGCTTCCGCAGTGGCTGTCAAGTCGCTGGGCGCCGAAGGCGAGGAAATCACCATTTCGACTACATTGGTATACGCCGATTTGATGGTCTGCCCATCCTCAACGCGCACGGCCTGTACGCGCCACCAATACACTTCGCCTTCATCCGCGTTTATTGGCGTGACATAGGTATCCTCGAATGTGGTTACGTTGGCATCGACAGTCCCTATCACCGTCCAGAGGTAACTGTTTTCGTCGGGCGGACCGAACATCGGATTGGACATTTCTATGTATTTCATTGCCCTCTCGATGATGAAGTGGCTCTCGTTGTCCGAGTTGTCCGTCCATTTCAGCGTGACGGTGGATTCGTTTTTATGAAAGTCCCATCGCCGCAATCCCAAATCCGATGGCGCGGCTAAGAACAGCTCAACCGGATCAGTCCCTTCGTTGACCGTCACGTTCAGCGGGAAGAAGCCGGTGTTTGATCCGTTTTTGTAATCGATGCCGTTCTGGGAACCGACTTTGCGCCATACCGCTTTCGCGTTTGCCGGGTCGGATTTAAGGTCTTCTGCCGTTCCCGCTGTGTAAACGGTGACGCCCCTGGCTTTGTTCCAAGCGCAGACAACAGCATTTCTTCCGATTTCGCAAAGGCAGTTCGCAGAAATAACGGCATAGGGCGCTGTATAGTTGTCGGGAATATCTGCCAAAATCGCGTTTCCATAGGAAAACACAAATCCGCCCGTCACTTTGATGGCGGAATTTTCTTTCCAAACTTCGATAGCGTTGTGGCCTCCCATGTTTTTCACAGTGCCGCCGCTCACCGTTACATTGGAATTGTCATTGTACAAGGAGATAGTAGATCTGCACCAATTGTTTTCGTCTCCCAAAGATTCCATTGTTCCTCCGGCAATTTCGATGCTTCCTCCGGCGCCGTCCATACGAACGGCATGGCCTCTATCGGCGCTCACAGTGCCGCCGTTTACAAAAATTGCAACATTATCTTTGTATGCGTCAATTGCGGGATAGCCTAATTCGAAGTTTTGCACCAATGCCCCGGAGTGGATTTCAATTTTAGTGCCGCCGCAAATGGCGGAGCCCTTTTCGGATTTTACCGTGCCGTTATGCACCTCGATATGGGAATTTTCACCCGCAAAGTAGATAGCGTTTCCTTTTTTGGATGTGACCGTTGCGCCGCCGCTCACTTGGATGTAGGCGTTTGCGCCATTGGAATAAATGGTATGGCCGTTTTCGGATTTGACCGCGCCGCCCTTCATTTCGATTTTTGTGTTTGTAGCATCGGAAAAAATTGCATGAGCGTCTTCGGAGCTGATTTCGCCGCCATTCACTTTGACTATGGCATCTGCCGCGCCATTATAGATGAGGATGGCATGGAATTTTCCGGATTTGATTACTCCTCCGGACACTTCGCAGTTGAAGCGATCGCCATAGGCATAGATGGCATGGTCTGCTGCGCTGACTTCGCCGCCGTGCACCTCGATGGATATGTTCGCCCGTTTGGCGTTGATGGCATGGCCACCCTCAACCCCCGTTACCTTGCCGGCTTTCACGATGACCCTGTTGTATTCCGCGTCGATTTTTATCGCGCTGTAATCCCCTGTGTCAGTCGCCGCGTTGTAATTTCCAACGGCACTAACCTCGCCGCCGTCAACGACAACGGCCATTTCCTTGCCGGCGCAGTAGATGGCGTTGCCGCCGCCCTTGTGCGCGATCAAACCTCCTTTTCCGACTTCAAACGCGCCGCCACCCCTCAATCTGATCAGATCGTATTCCACAACCCGAAGATTTTGCGTCAGGGATCGGGAATTTCCCAAATCCATTCCGTAATACGAAGCTCTCCAAATAACTGTCATATGGTAATCGAGCGACAGTTCCAAAGTGTTTTTCACATCGGTCACCTTTCCGGTGACGATCACGTCGCTGCCGGAAACCTCCGCTTTCAGAGTGCCATTTCCCCCGTGGGCGAAATTGTTTATTTGCTCCGCTATCGCGGCGGCGTCCGCCGCCTTTGCGACAATCGGAATCGCCGCGAACAAGGCGACCACCATGGTTGCCGTGAGCAAAATTGACAAAAGCCGTTTTGTTTTGCTTTTCATTATTTTCTCCTCCTGCATATTAACGCGAATAACAAACTGGGATTTTACGCGTAGGGGCGACCCGGAAAGGCCGACCCTACGCTCCGCGCTACATATCGAACTTGATGCGCTTGGACGAATCCATCATGCGGATGAGGATAGCCGCCACCTCGCTGCGCTTGATGTTCGCCCCCGGGTTGCAGCTGTGCGCACCGTCGACCCCCTGCACGATCCCCGCACGGTACAGCCTGTAGATCGCCCACGCCTGTATGTGCCCCGCCGGAACGTCCGGTATGCTACCGTCGGATATGGTGTTGATCGGGGCCAATGCGTCGCTTGGCAGCGCGTTGGCAAATATCTCCATGTACCCCGCCCTCGTCGCCGGCGAGTTCCATGCGTAGTCATTGCCGATGATCCCGTTTTGCTTCGCGTACGCCACGTATGCGTCGTACCACTCGCCCGCGCCCACCGCCAGCGTGACTTCGCCCGTGGTGTGCAGCTGGTGCATGCACGCGGCGAGTTTCACCGCCTCGGCGTATGTCAGGTTGTCGTCTGGCATGAACTGCGTGTCCGTCTTGCCGTTGATGAGCCCCATTTCCCATGCCGCTTTCACGCTCTCGTAGATCCAGTCCCCCGGCGTTTCCGCTATGTCCGTAAACGGAAACGGTTTTGTCTGCGTCGGCGACGGAGCGATCGCTTCTTCTTTGGTTTCTACCGTGAGCGTGAATTTCAATTCCGCGTCGGGCGGAGTGCCGTTCGCCGCTTTCAGCGTGACTATGTATGTGCCGGCCGTCAGCCCCGCGGTTATGTCCATCTTTTTCGTTTCCGCGTTCCATGTGATTTTCGGGTCCCCGCTCGCCTTTTCCACCGTGGGTTCAGGTGCGCCCGTGACGGTGTATGCGCCCGTCGATGTAGCCGCGTACCCTGCGGTGAGTTTCATCGCCGTCGGCCCGGAGATTTCCGGCGGTGCGGTCGTCTCCTCCACGGTGAGCACAAACGTAAACTCCACGGCAGGGTCGCTCCCACCGCTTGCTTTTAGTATGACTGTGTATGTGCCGGCTGATAGCCCCGCTGCTATGTCCAGCTTCTTTGTGTCCGCGTTCCATTTGATCTTTTCGTCCCCGCTCGTTATTGTTACCGTTGTCGCATCGCCAATCACAGTGTATGCGCCCGTAGAAGTCGCCGCATACCCGGCGGCAAGCGTCATCGCCGTTGGCCCCATGATGCCCGCTTTGGCAGGTTTGGCGTCCACGGTAAGCACAAACGTGAGTTCCGCATCGGGCAGCGTGCCGTTCGAGGCTTTCAATATTACTGTGTATGTACCCGCCGTCAACCCCGCCGCTATGTCCAGCTTTTTCGTGGTGTTGTTCCATTTGATTTTCTCGTCCCCACTCGTTTTCGTAACTGTGGGTTCAGGTGCGCCCGTGATTGTGTACGCGCCCGTCGATGTAGCTGTGTACCCCTGTTTCAATGATAGAGTTGTCGGCCCGGTGATCGTGGGCGCGGCTACCGCCGCTTCCACTTTAAGCGTAAACGTGAGCTCCGCATCGGGCAGCGTTCCGTTCGCCGCTTTCAGCTTGACTATATATGTGCCGGCCGCCAGCCCTGTGATTATGTCCAGCTTTTTCGTGGTGTTGTTCCACTTGATCTTTTCGTCCCCACTCGTTTTCGTAACAATGGGCGCGGGTTCGCCCGTGACTGTGTACACAACCGTCGATGTTGCCGCATACCCCTGTGTCAATGTCATCGCCGTCGGCCCGGTGATCGTGGGCGCGGCCGACGCCGTCCCCCTCACCTCGATAGTAAAAGCGAGGCTTGGGCCTCCGTCGAAATTAAAGGAAAGCGTATGTGTCCCTGCATCAAGCGTGTTGAGATAGCTCGCTTTCAGCGTCATGGATGCGATGCTGTTTGCGACAAAATCCGTTCCTTCTATAAGCGCGTAGCTTCCGTTTTTTATGTTTTGCACATGCCCTGTGTTTAAAGTCAGGGCAATGTCGCCGCTTTCGCCTTTATCAAAAGCGATGGATGTCGGGCTGATGGTTGCGTGTTTCTGGGGCGTGAAAATGAAGTTCGATCCGTCCCAAGATGCCATGAAACCTTTGACAGATTCATCTGTGAGGTAGTTGTTGGAGCAATTTATTTGCATCAACATCAAACAACCGGTCAAATCGAGGCTTGTCAAACGGTTATCATTGCAGTACAGCCATGTAAGGCCGGAGGGCAGAGCCGGCAGCGACGTTAGGCTGTTATCACCGCAATAAATCTCCTTAAGGCCGGAGGGAAGAGCCGGCAGCGACGTTAGGTTGTTGTTATAACAATAAAGTTCCTTAAGGCCGGAGGGAAGAACCGGCAGCGACGTTAGGTTGTTATAGGCACAATACAGCAAATTAAGGCCGGAGGGCAACGCCGGAAGCGACATGAGGTTGTTGTTATCGCAATAAAGACGAATAAGGCCGGAGGGTAGCGCCGGAAGCGACGTGAGGCTGTTATTATAGCAATAAAGCCACTCAAGGCCGGAGGGAAGAGCCGGCAGCGTCGTGAGGCTGTTATAACCGCAATCAAGAATTTTAAGACCGGTGAAATATTCCAAACCGGCCAAACTATGTATGCTCTTGCCGCTTACATCGAGTTCAGTCACCGACGATACATCGGTGTCATAGATTGCATTGGGCGATGATTTTTCGATTGCCTCATACACTGCGGCTTTGAAATTATTGTCGGTGAACTTAGCGGCGATATCAACTGCAGCCCGCACAGGCGGGGCCAGAAAGTTCAACCCTAACATCATCATAATTGCCAACAAAATTGACAATAGCCGGTTCGTTCTGCTTTTCATGATTTTTTCCTCCCGTTTTTATATATATTTTGTTTAATCGAGCGCGAGAATCGCGTCCACGTTTTTTTCAAGAGCCCGAATCAGGGCGGATTCCTTTTTTTCGTAGGTCGAGACGATTTCGCTTTTGTTTGATTCGATGTTGTTTATCCAAGTGGTCCAAAGATCCAGCCCCATGATGTACGCCGGGTCGAACACCTTGCTGTCGAAGAGTATCTTTAATATTTCCACAGACTCCTCGTCGCGCACCATCTTCACGTTCAAAACCACGTCGTAGTACGTCGGCAGTATGTCCTTGTACGACAGGTATGACAGCTCCTCGATCAGCATCCCCGTCCACTCTAAATTGGGCAGGTTCAGAGGTATGGCCATCATCGAGGCGTGGCCGTCCACGTATGAGTAGTACCGTTCCTGGGCGGAGTCGTATTTGGGGTACGGCACTATGCCGAATTCGAACTCGGTTGCGCGGAGCTGGTTTACGCGGCAGAGTTGGTTGGAGAAGAACAGCGCGCGGCCGTCGTCGAAAATGCCGATCGAGGGTTCTATGTGCCACTGGCCGGACGAATAGGTGAAGTCGTTTTTCGTTATGTCGAGCGCCTTTTCGTAGATGTCGATCGTCCTTTGGCTGACAAAATCAAAATGCGGTATGTCGTTTTCGTCTTTCTTGGTCATCTGGCCGCCGCCCGCCCACAAAAAGTTGAGCGAATTGGAATTGACGTAGCCGAACTGGTCGTCGGGGTCGAGTTTCCCGTTGCCGTTGAGGTCCAAATATCCCTGCCTTATGAGCTGGTTGAATTTGTCGAAAGTCCATTTGTTGTCCCAAACCAGCTGGTAGGGATCCTCCATTCCGTAATTTTGCGCCAGCTGCTTGTTGAAGAATATGCAGTAGAGGTTTTCGTTCGTGGAAAAGCTGAAATCGCTGAGCCCTTCATAAAGCCTGTGGCCTATCGAGCAGCCTTCGTTGGCCCCGTGGTTCCAGTACGGCTTTGAAAGGTCTATATTTGGGAACTGCGCGATGTCGTAAAACATCCCGGTGGTCGAATTGTTGAATCCGCCCATCATGTGCGTCATCAGCAAATCGAAGGATTTGTCCCCCGCTTTGACCGCTTTTTCGGCCACTTGGTTGCCCGCCGCCTCGTTTGATTCGGGATAGGCCATCATCACGATTTTGCAGTTGTACTTTTCCTCTATCGCCATGTTGCGGTAATACACCACGTCATTGATCAGATCCCCGTTCAAGGCCTCGGCGAATATGTCCCTCGTGTGGGCGGGATAGGGATGATACCATGCGTCGTCGTCGCGCGTTGACACCGTGAATTCATAGCCCCCCATGTCCACAGGCTCGAATTTTGGGTCGTACTGCACCCTGATGTCGGCGTCGGATGCTTCGGAGCCGGAATCGTCTTTTTGGTCTTCTTTTTCGCTTTTGTCGCCGTCGCCGCCGCTTTCTTTCGCTTTGTCCCCGCATGAAGCCGCGAACAAGACGGCAAGCGCCATCGACAAAACGAGCAAAAGGCAAATCATTTTTTTTGTTTTCATGATCAAATTCTCCTGTTTTATTATTTCTTTCAGTTTATAGTTTCCTTATAATTAGATTATATGAATTTAATTCGCAGTTGTCAATAGGTATTGAAAAAATTTAAAAAATATGTTATAATAAAACACATAAATTTTATAATTATTTTTGTTTCGCCCCTTGACAAAAAAACTTTAGTGTGGTAATATATTAGCATGGCAAAGCATTGAATTTATCTCGAAAGGAAAAACGCGATGAATAAATACAGCAAAAACATACCCGACGGGACTTCCGACGTCATATTCGAAAACACTTTGTATATAAAAAAAGTGATAGAGACATTCGGCAGGGTTTACGAAGAATTGGATTTCGAAGAAATAATCACGCCCACAGTGGAATATTACGACGTCTTCGATTTCGAAAGCCAGCCGATCCCGCAGGAGATGATGTACAAAATGACCGACAACAGCGGGAGGCTTCTGGTGATGCGCCCCGATGTCACGACCCCGGTGGCGAGAGTGGTCTCTACCAAGCTAAAAGACAGGCACGACTTTTTGAAGATATGCTACAACCAGAACGTGTTCCGCGCAAGCGGGGGCTATTCCGGAAAAAAAAGCGAGACGATCCAAAGCGGGGTGGAGATCATCGGGACTTCGGGCATCAAAACGGACATATATTTCATAGAAACGGCGATAAAAACATTGAAATCCACCGGCCTTGATTTCAAGCTGGAAATCGGCCATGCGGGATTTTACAAGGCGATAATAAACTCGATGGAGCTTTCAAGCGAAAAAAAAGAGACGATAAGGCTGTACATCGAATCCAAAAACACGGGTGAAATAAACGACTTGGACAGCGACAAATATGATGTAATCAGGGAGATCCCGCAACTTTTCGGAGGGTATGAAGTGATAAACAAGGCTCGCAGCCTTGCGGGCGACAACGAAGAAGCCCAAAAAGTCTTGGACTATATTTACCGTATATATACAATCCTCGACATGGCGGGCTGCGGCGAAAATATAATAATCGACCTGGGAATCGTGCATGAAATAGACTATTACACAGGGCTCTTGATCGGCGGCTATATCGAAGGAATAGGCGAAAGCGTGCTCGCGGGGGGCAGGTACGACAATTTGATCGCGAATTTCGGGTTCGACTTGCCCGCCGTGGGTTTTGCCGCCAATGTGAATTTGATTGCGAAGGCGCTTGCAAACTCGATTGGGCTGCATAAAATTCAACCTTCGGAAATCGTGCATTTCAGCGCGGAAAATTATTGCAAAGCCATAAAATACATCGAAGAAAAAACAGAAAAAACAGAATTGTCGTGCTTTGAAACTTTGGAACAGACAAAAGAATACGCAAGAAGAAACGGCATAAAAAAGGTGGTGGAGATATAGCCATGATAAAAATCGCATTGACAAAAGGCAGGCTGGAAAAATCTTCCGTCGCGCTGTTCGAAAAATCGGGATACGACATTTCGGAATTTTTGGACAAGGGCAGAAAACTTTTGGTAAAAATAAAGAACGCGGATTTGGAGATCGTGCTCGCCAAAGCAACGGATGTGGCCACCTATGTGGAACACGGCGTTTGCGACGTCGGGATTTTGGGCAAGGACACCATCATGGAGTGCGGGAAGTCTTTTTACGAAGTTTTGGATTTGAATTTCGGAAAATGCAAGTTCGCGCTCGCGGGGCTCGAAGGCAAAAATTTTTACGAAGGGTATTCGCAAAAGGTGATAGCGACGAAATATCCGAATGTCGCAAAAAGGCATTTCAACGAAAAAGGCTTGGACGTGGAAATCGTGAAGATAGACGGGTCGGTAGAGCTCGCGCCTATCTTGGGGCTCGCCGACGCCATAGTGGATATAGTGGAAACAGGAGGCACGCTGAAAGAAAACGGGCTTGTCATAATCGAGGAAATAGCCAAAATCTCCGCGAGGGCGATAGTGAACAAAGCGGGCATAAAGCTTAAAAAAAATGAAATCGACGAATTTGTCGGGAGGATAAGAAAACACATATGTTGAAAATATATGACAAATCGAATGTAGGCGAATTGCACGAAAAACTAAAAAACAGGATCGGATCCGCTTTTGGGGAAGCGCAAAAAGTCGCGGAAAAAATAATCGGCGACGTAAGGGAAAACGGGGACGAAGCTTTGGTACGCTATGCAAAAATATTCGACGGGGTGGATATCGAACCGCGCGATTTCTATATTTCTGAAGCGGAAGCAAACGAAATCTGCGGAAAATGCGACAAAAACCTGATGCGCATCATGGAAAAGGCGGCGCAAAACATAGAGGAATACCACAAAAAACAAACGCAGAATTCATATGTGATTTCAAAAGACGGGATAATAATGGGCCAAAGGGCGCTGCCCCTCGAGAAAGTCGCGATGTATGTGCCCGGGGGAAGCGCGCTGTACCCATCGACTGTGCTTATGAATGCGATCCCGGCGAAAATCGCGGGGGTAAAAGAAACGACCATTTTGACCCCGCCGAAAAAAGAAGGCGTAAGGCCCGAGATCGTGGCGGCAGCGAAAATATGCGGCATTGACAAAATATTGAAAGCGGGAGGCGCGCAAGCGGTCGCGGCGGTAGCATACGGGACGCAAAGCATAGCCAAAACCGACAAAATCGTGGGGCCCGGAAATTTTTACGTGGCAGCCGCAAAAAAACTCGTTTACGGGGAAGTGGATATAGACATGATAGCGGGCCCAAGCGAAATATTGATTGTCGCCGACAATTCCGCCAATCCTAAATACATAGCGGCGGACTTGATGAGCCAGGCCGAACACGACATTTTCGCTTCTTCGATTCTCGTCACAGACAGCGAGAGTCTCGCATATGCGGCAAATGCCGAGCTGAAAAAGCAAGTTGGAAATCTGAGCCGGGGCGAAATAATCGAGGAATCCCTGACCAATTACGGCGGATGCGTGATTTGCTCCGACATAGGCGAAGCGATAGAAATCGCAAATGCAATCGCCCCCGAACACCTCGAGCTTGCCGTCGAAAACTGCTTCGAGAAATTGGGATTGGTAAAAAACGCCGGTTCCGTGTTTTTGGGCGAATATTCCCCGGAACCGCTCGGCGACTATTTCGCGGGGACCAACCACGTGCTCCCCACAAACGGCACCGCGAGGTTTTCGTCGCCGCTGGGCGTGGACAGCTTCACAAAAAAATCGAGCTTCGTATATTATTCGAAAGACAAGCTGAAAGAAGCCGGCGATGATATAGCCGCGTTCGCGAATGCGGAAAAGCTGACAGCCCACGCGAATTCCATAAAAGCGAGGGATGAATATGGAAAATGATTATTTGAACCCGAAAACAAAAAATTTCGAGCCGTATTCGCCCAATGGCGGCATAGATTCAAATGAAATCGAAATACGCCTCGACGCGAACGAAAGCTATGCGAATCTGCCGGGATATATAATCAGGGATATCAAAGAAAGCATGGAAAAAATAGATTTCAACCGTTACCCCGACCCTTTTGCGCGAAATTTGGCAAAACAATATTCCAAGTTTCTAAAAGCCGGCGAAAATGCCTATGTGGACGAAAAAAACATCGCTGCCGGAAACGGTTCGGACGAGCTTTTGAATATTATAATAAACGCGTTTTTGTCCAAGGGCGACAAGATACTGACGTTTGCGCCGGATTTTTCGATGTACGCATTTTACGGCGATGTGATAGAAGCCGAAGTGATAAAGGTACAAAAGAACGGAGCGGACAATTTCGCGATCGATTTCGAAAAAATGGAAAAAAAAATACGCGAAGAAAACATAAAACTCGCGGTTTTTTCAAACCCATGCAATCCCACAGGGCAGCTTGAATCAAAAAAAACCCTCGAAAAATTCATAAAAAACGCGAATTGCGCCGTCGTGCTCGACGAGGTCTACATGAGTTTCGCCGACGACAAAAAAAACCGGTCGTTTGTTTATGATTTTTTGGAATACCCGAATTTGATCGTCATGAAATCGCTATCAAAAGCCGTCGGGCTCGCTTCGGTCAGGGTGGGATTCGCATTGTCCAACGAAAAGTTCATAAACGCGATAAAAACTTTGAAAAGCCCTTTCAATTTAAACGCAGTCTCGCAAAAAATCGCAGAAACCGCGCTATGCTACCCCGATTATTTCAGCGGGCGGCTCGACGAAATCAAAAAAAACAAAAAAAATCTGCAAAAATCGCTGCAAATTTTGTTTGAAGGCAAAAAAGATTTCAAAATTTACGAAACAGAGACGAATTTCGTTTTGATCGAAACGCCCAAATCAAAGGATATATTCGACTTTTTGCTGCAAAACAAAATACTTGTCAGAAACTTGGAAGGCAAGTTTTTGCGCATCACCACAGGAAACGCAATAGAAAACGAAAAATTGGCAAAATGCCTGGAGGTATATAATGGATAGTTTCGCCGAAATGCAAAGGGAAACAAAAGAGACAAAAATAAAGCTGTCGCTGCGCGCAAAAGCAAATGACCCGGGTTTTAGCGGAAGTTCCGGCATAGGTTTTTTCGACCATATGCTGAACACTTTCGCCGTCCACGGCGGATTTGAAATCAAGCTCGAAATGAGCGGCGATTTGAATGTGGACTGCCACCATTCGGTCGAAGACGTAGGAATCGTTTTGGGGGCGGCTTTCAGGAAAATCATCGACCAAAACAAAAACATAGCGAGATTTGCCCACGAGTGCGTCCCAATGGACGAGAGCCTCGCAATGTGTTCGGCGGATTTGGGCGGGAGGGCTTATCTCGTATTCAACGCGGAATTCAAAGAAGGCTTGATCGGGGAATACGACGCCCTGATGACAAAAGAATTTTTTTATGCGCTTTCGCAAAATATGATGGCCAATATACATATTAATTTGGCATACGGCGAAAACGGCCACCACAAAACCGAGGCGATTTTCAAAGCCGCCGCAAAAGCGATAAAAAACGCCCTGGCTCCGGCCGGCGATCGCGTCATTTCCGCGAAAGGCATGATTTAGAGCAGTTTGATTCAAAAATCCACGTTTTTTGTCCCTGTGAAATATAGCTTGCTTTTCGCGAACATTCTGTCTATGAAAATTATCATGGCCAAAAGTATGAGGCAATCCAAGATCAACCAAATGTGACCGGCCCAATGCGGCAAAACAATGGAAAGCGCCGGCGGCATTTCGTCTATGATCCTGCCGAACCAATCGTGCATTTCGCCGTCGTTTCCCTTTCTCGGGGGCAAAATATACCCGAAAACCACGGCCGCCACGGCCAATATTATCAAAGCCACGGCCAATATCAAAAACAAATATCCCATTCGTTTGTTGCTTTCCGCTTCTTTCCTGTCGAATTCCTGCATATAACCGCCCCCGCAAAAAATATTTTAAATTTTGGTTGTTTCTCGAAATCGAAATATAGCCTCTTTTTGCATTATACCACAAATGCGCGGATAAATCAAGAAATTTTTCGTTTTTTTTGCGCGGGCGAAAAAACTCGCCAAAACCAAAAAAAATATTGACGCTGGCGGCAAAATGTGATATAATTGATTAGCGTAAAAAAATCACGTAAATTTAAGGAGATTGAAGATGCCAAAATCACAACATATTTCGCCGCAAGAAATGAGGGCGCCCGGTTTTATCCGTTTTCGCGACATACCGGTGAACCAATATTCCAAAACAATAGAAGATGAAAAAAAAGCGGGCAATTTCACCGATGGGGATTTGATGAGGATTTATCGGGACATCGCGATTTTGCGCGAATTCGAAACGATGGTGCGCGATTGCAAAGTGGGTGGATTGTACAACGGCGTAAAACACACCTATCCCGGCCCCTCGCATCTTTCCATCGGGCAGGAGGCCACCGCAGTGGGGCAAGCGTACCTGCTCGGCCAGGACGACATAACTTTCGGTTCCCACAGGAGCCACGGCGAAATATTGGCCAAAGGGCTTTCTTCCATATTCAAGTTTGGCGACGACGAGCTTTTGGAGATCATGAAAAACTTTTTTTGCGGGACGATACTCAATTCGGTGGAAAAAATCAACAAATCCGGGAATGTCAAAGATTTGGCCGTCGATTTTTTGCTCTACGGCACCGCTTCGGAGATTTTCGGGCGCGAAACCGGATTCCACCGCGGGCTCGGCGGCTCGATGCACGCTTTTTTTCTTCCCTTCGGGATATTCCCCAACAACGCCATAGTCGGCGGGAGCGCCCCGATCGCGCTCGGTGCGGCGCTATACAAGCGCGTGAACAAAAAAAAGGGCATCGTGGTCGCGAATGCGGGAGACGGTTCACTCGGCTGCGGGCCGGTTTACGAATCCATGAATTTTGCGGCCATGGATCAATTCAAGCAGCTTTGGGACAGCGACCACAAAGGCGGGCTCCCGATTTTGTTCAACTTCAACAACAACCAATACGGAATGGGCGGACAGACGCGCGGCGAAACGATGGGATACGATTTTCTGGCGCGTTTCGGCGCCGGGGTTAACCCCGAGCAAATGCACTCCGAAAGGGTGGACGGCTGGAACCCGCTGGCGGTGATCGATGCGATGCGCAGAAAAAAACCGATCCTCGAGAGCGGCGATGGGCCGGCGCTGCTCGATTTGGTCACGTACAGGCTCACCGGACACTCCACTTCAGATATAATGACTTACCGCACCAAGGAAGAATTCGCCGAATGGGAAGCCCAGGATCCCACCGTCATATTCAGGCAAAAACTCGTGGAGGCGAAAACGGCGGGCGAAGGTGATTTCGATGAGCTCTGGGCGGAAGTGAAAAACCGCATGACAAAAATATGCGAACTTGCAGCAAGCGTCGAAAATTCGCCGTATATAGACCTTAAAAAAGACAAATATTTTGTGGAAAACCTGATGTTTTCCAATCAAAAAAAGCCGTCGATGGATCCAAAACGCCAAGTGGACGACATGCTCACAAAAAAAGAAGAAAACCCCCGCGCGGTTTCCATCGCGGGCAAAAAGCGCTTTTACATGAACGAAAATGGCCAACCGGTTCCCAAAGCGCAGCTGTACAACATACGCGATGCCATTTACGAGGCGATGATCGACAAATATTACGAAGATCCCACGCTGATCGCCTACGGCGAAGACGTGAGGGATTGGGGCGGGGCTTTTTCCTGCTACAGAGACATGGAAAAAAGCGTCCCATACCACAGGCTTTTCAATTCGCCCATATCCGAAGCGGCCATCGTGGGCTCTTCGGTGGGTTACGCGCTCTGCGGCGGGCGCGCGGTGCCGGAACTCATGTACTGCGACTTTATAGGCCGCGCCGGAGATGAAATATTCAACCAATTGGCCAAGTGGCAGGCGATGAGCGCCGGGATACTCAAAATGCCGGTGGTTCTCCGAGTCTCGGTCGGCGCGAAATACGCCGCTCAGCACTCGCAGGATTGGACTTCGCTTGTTTCGCATATCCCGGGCCTGAAAGTGGTTTTCCCCGTGACGCCCTACGACGCAAAAGGGTTGCTCGCTTCGGCGCTTTCCGGTACCGACCCGGTGGTTTTTTTCGAAAGCCAGCGCATATACGAAATGGGGGAAATGTTTGACAAAAACGGGGTGCCCAAGGAAAGCTACGAAATTGAAATCGGCGAACCCGACATAAAACGCAAGGGAAACGAACTCACCATTTTGACCATAGGCCCCGCGCTGTACAGGGCGCTCGAAGCCGCCGACATATTAAAGGAAAAATACGGAATAAGCGCAGAAGTGATAGATGCCCGGAGCATAGTTCCCTTCAACTACGAAAAAGTCTTGGAATCGGCAAAGAAAACAAAAAGGGTCCTGCTCGTTTCGGATGCCCCGGCGAGGGGTTCGATACTAAACGACATGGCCAGGAACATAACCGAAATGGCGTTCGGCGATTTGGCCGCCGCCCCGGTCGTGGTCGGCGCCAAAAATTGGATAACTCCCCCTGTAGAATGGGATTCGGACTATTTTCCGCAGGCAAGCTGGATTTTGGATGCAATCCACGAAAAGCTGCTTCCGCTCTGTGGTTACGGGCCAAAACAGGATTACACCGCGCCCGAACTTTTGCGTTTGGCCAAAAAGGGCGTGTGAACGAAGATTTTGAAAATATATTCAAAGAGGAGCGAACACAAATGAAACTATTTATCGACACGGCAAACATCAATGACATAAAACAAGCTTACGAAATGGGAATCATTTCCGGAGCCACCACAAATCCCTCCATAATAGCCAAAGAAGGCAAAAAATTCGAGGATGCGATAGCCGAAATAACAAATATCATGCCCGAGGGCCTCATTTTCGCCGAAGTAGTCTCGCTTGAGTGGGAAGGCATGGTCAAGGAAGGCAAAGAAATCTCAGCCATAAACGAACGCATGGTCGTAAAAATCCCCATGTGCGCCGAAGGCCTCAAAGCCTGCAGCGTCCTTTCGAAAATGGGCATCAGGGTATGTGTCACGCTCATGTTTTCCGAAGCCCAGGCTATACTGGCGATAAACGCCGGGGCATCGTTCGTGGCGCCTTTTGTGGGCAGGCTCGACGACATAGGCTGGGACGGGCTCGATCTCGTCGACGGAATCAGGGAAATCATAGACGCATCGGAAAAAAAGGCGCAAATAGTGGCCGCAAGCGCCCGCCACCCAATCCATTTGACCCAGCTCGCAAAAATAGGCTGCGACATCGCCACGGTGCCTTTCAAAGTGTTGATGCAAATGATAGATCATCCGCTCACCGCTTCCGGACTCGAAAAATTCATGAAAGACTGGGAAAGTATGCCCAAATAAGAGGTGTTTTGCAATGAAAAAAAGAATTGGGATTTTAATTGCCCTGACGTTTTTTTTGCCGACTTTTATGTTGTCATGCAAAATCGCAAAAATTCATGAGGGAACCGATGAAAATGAAAAAACCGAAGAGTTCGGGAAACCCGGGGAAACCGAGAAAACCGAGGACGAAACGATGATCGTCGAAAATAGCGAAATAGTCCGTTTCACCCAAAATGAAACCGAAACGGAGGCGACAAAGGGAGATGAACTCGTTTTGGCTTCAATAGACAACAGCGAAACAAAAATCGGAATCATGACCCAAGAATACATCGGGGACAACATCGCCGAAATATTGATGATAAAGTACGACGGGAACCAGCCGGCGCTCGAGCAGTACAATTGGAAAAACCCCGAAATCGAAACTATCAACCTCGCCATAAAATCCGAAGTGCAGCAGGTTTACGACGATTTCATGAATGAAATGGCAAAATTCGGAGATGACTGGTTTGATTGGATCGAAATAAAATCCTACCCCTTCACAAGCGACGATTATTTGCAAATCGTAATGACTTATGCGGCATACCCCATATATGGGACCGACGGGGAAATGACCAGCTACAATTTCAGCAAAAAAGAAAACAGGTATGTCACGCTCGAAGAAGCCATGGGCGAATTTGGGCTTGACGAAAAAACCATCGCGCAAAACGCGAAAGCGCTTTACATTCCCAGATCCGGTTCGGATTATATCGAAGAAATAAAGACGGTTGGATTTTTGTTTTGCCGCGGCACCGACCCGTACACAATATTTTTGTTAGAAGTGACGATCGAAACCCCCGGTGCCGGGGAATGGAAGAGTTTTTACGCTTATGAACCCAACATATTGTCGCGCCAATTAGACGAATTCTATGAATTGAGCAGCTATTGCCTGTTTGACCCATATGACATGGACCAAATGGATCCGCCTCTTTGTTACGGGCGGGAAAATACAGATGAAAGCTTGAATTTGCCGATTCTTTTCAGCGAAAGATATTATTGCGAAAACGATCCGGAAAGGTGGATTGTCTTCAACGCGGACGGAAGTTTCGATTTTGCGAACGGCGAATGGGCGAGTTCCGGCGGCTATATCATTACTGACTCATTGATTCGGGTTTATTTTGAAAATGACATCAGCGAATTTACGATTATCAACAAATACGAATTGATGGAAATGTACGGAGAAATTTATGCGCTTTTATCCGGCGGTTGACGCATTCGACCCGAAATATTTAAAATTTTTTCCGTTAGCCCTTGACAAGCTTTAAAATGTATGCTATAATGCGTATTGGTAAAGGGCTCATGGCTCAGCTGGTAGAGCGCCGCGTTCGCAATGCGGAGGTCAGGGGTTCGACTCCCCTTGGGTCCACCAGATGCCTGCTTTTAACCACATCTTGAAAAAATCTGGATGTGGTTTTACATTTTTATCGAAAGCGGAACAAAAAAATGGACAAAACCCAAATTTTCGCGGAATATTGCAAAGAAAAAGGCTGCCTGTTCAAAACGGGCGAATACCTTTCCGGTTATACTTCGTTTAAAATCGGAGGAACTGCGGATATCGTGGTCTTCCCCGAAAACGCCGATTCCCTCGTTTTTTTGATGGATGCCATAAAACAAAACGGCTTGAAATATATTTTGCTTGGAAACGGAAGCAACGTTTTGCTTTGCGAAAACCATTTTGACGGAATCGCGATAATTACCTCGCGTATGGATTCCATGATTATAGAAGGGGAAAGTGTGTATGCGGAATGCGGGGTTCCGCTCGGCAAATTGGCGCTTGAAACGAAATCGCGCGGGCTTTCGGGGCTGGAATTCGCCTATGGGATCCCCGGGACGATAGGAGGCGCGGTATATATGAATGCCGGGGCTTACGGCGGACAAATGAGCGACGTCGTACATTCCAGCCTTTGCCTGGACGCCGCCGTTTCAAAGATAAAAAACCTGGATTCCAAAAGCCATGAATTCGCATACAGGGAAAGCGCATACGGAAAAAAAAAGGATTTGATCCTTTTGTCCGCCATTTTGAATTTGAAACGCGGCGATGCGGCGCAAATCGAATCGGCCATGGAAACGCACATGGCGGCGAGAAAAGAAAAGCAGCCGTTGGATTATCCCAGCGCGGGCAGCGCTTTCAAGCGCGGCAACGGATATTATGCCTCGAAATTGATAGAGGAATGCGGTTTGAAAGGATATGGCATAGGCGGAGCCGAAGTATCCATAAAACACGCGGGCTTTATAATAAACAAAGGGAAGGCGAGTTTTTCGGACGTGAAAAATTTGATTTGCCATGTCAGATCCGCAGTTTTCGAAGCTACCGGCATACAAATGGAATGCGAAATAAAAATAATGGAATGGTGACGGGCATATGTCGTATTCAAACAAAGTCAAAGAATTGCTGTCCGAAAAAAAAGACAAAAAAAAATGCTGCAAAGAGGCGTTTTCCGGCGGTTTTTTCGCCAACGCGAAAAATTTGGGTGAAAACGTCCCAAACCAAAATATTTTTTTGTGTTCCAACTGCAAAAAATCTTTTATGCGCGGGCTTTTTTTGTCCGTTGGCAGCATATCCGACCCAAAAGACACATATCACCTCGAAATTTCCATATCAAGCGGGGATTTGGCATATGGCATAAAAGAAATGGCGGAACTTGAAAACATATTTTTCAAATATGTCAAACGCAGGAACAGGCACATTTTATACCTGAAATCGAGCGAGCAAATCGAGGATTTTATGTACTTCATACACGCGGAAAAAATATCTTTTGATTTGATGGAAACAAAAATAATCAAGGAAGTGAGAAACAATGCCAACAGAGTGACGAATTTCGAGAGCGCGAACCTTGATAAAATATCGAAAGCTTCGGCAAGGCAGATAGAAGCGGCAAAACATATAATAAGAAAAGGGGGGTTCGAATCGATGCCCGAAGAACTCAAGCAGACGGCGAGGCTGAGGTTGAAGCATATTGAGCTTTCGATACGCGAAATCGGCGAAATCTCAAACCCTCCAATTTCAAAATCGGGAATTTTGCACCGCATGCAAAAAATCATGAACATCGCCAAAGATTTGCAATGATCGTTTCGGAATAATTGGAATACTTGAAATGAAATATTTATTCAGGCCCAAAATATTTACGCCTCCTGTCATATTTTGCATTGTTCTCGGGATTATTTCGGCCGCCGTTTGGAAACTGAGCGCGCAGTGCGCCGAAATCGCGGACTTTTTTTCCGGGACGGCGTCGTATGCCATGCGCTTTTTTTTGACTTCCGCCACCCGCTTGATACCGTTTTCGCTCGCAGAATTTGCGCTTTTCATTTCAGTCCCGATCATAGTGATTTTTTCGGTCAAGTTCGTCTCGGAAAATCGGTTTGGTTTTTACTGGAAAAAAGAATTGGCCATAATTTTTCAATACATCGCAAAATGCGCGGCCGCTTTCGGGGTTTTTATGTTTGTTTTCACTTTCACTTTGGGAGTATGCTACGGAAAAACCCCGGTAAACGAAAAAATGGGGTTTGAAAAGAGGTTGTTGGGAGCCGATGATTTGGCGGCGGCTTTTGATGTTTTGAAAGAAGAAATCGTCGGGCTTGAACAAAACATCGCAGGGCCAATTTATGCGGGCAGCACAAAAATGCCTTATGGCCTCGGAGAAATGAACAAAAAATTGAACGAAGCGTACAAAAATATGCTCGAAAAGCATAATATATTCAAACAAATCGAAACAAGCGTCAAACCGGTGATCATGTCCGTTGAAATGTCGAAGATGCACATAACCGGAGTTTACGCATTTTTCACCGGGGAAGCGAATATAAACATAGATTTTCCCGATTATTGCCTGCCTTTCACCGCCGCGCACGAAATGGCGCATCTGATGGGCATCGCAAGGGAAGACGAGGCGAATTTCGTGGCTTTTTTGGTTTGCCTGTACAGCGACGACGAATATATCAAGTACAGCGGGTGCGCAAATATGCTGGAATATATAGGAAATGCGCTGTACAGGGCGGACAAAGACAGATACTACGAATCTATGTCGGACATTCCCGGAATCCTGAAAAATGAAATGGCGGCATATTCAATATTTTTCGAAAAATACAGAAATACCCGAATATCCAAAATCGCGGGAGCAGTCAACGACACTTACCTCAAAACGCAGGGTCAGGAGCAAGGAGAAAAGAGTTACGGATTGGTCGTGGATTTGGCCACGGTTTACTTAATTGAAATATACGGGAAAAGTCACGGGTGAAAAAAGGAGGCGGAGCGTTTTGAAAAAATTCGAAATCGAATTGAAAAAAAGAAAACTTGAACTGACTGCGGTTTTTTTGGCTTTTTTCGTAATCGCGCTCTTAAAATTCGTTTCGTCGGTTTCTTCGCCTGTTTTTGCCGAAAATGCCCCGGGGATCCCTTCCCTGTTTTACAACGATAGAGCTTTTGTTTTTTCGATTCCGGGCAGCGACACATATTTGCCCCTCAAACAGTACGGCGGAGTGAATTATATCCCCCTTGACATATTCAAGCTTTTAAACAACATAAAAATAGATTCTCATGACAATTACACCGAAAATTTTTATATTCAATACAAAAACAACTACATAACCTTTTCAATTTCGACCGAAAGGGCATATAACCAAAACAGAGAATACGCAAACTGCAAAGTATATAATTATATGGGCTTTATTTATGTCCCGATTGAAATAATAGCCAGGGAACTAGGTCTCGAATGGGAATACAAGCCGGAATACAATGCGGGCCGCATAAAAGAAGCGGGCGCAATAATGACATTTGACGAACTTTTGGACAAATTCATCCCCAAAACCACTGCCATCGATACGGAAACTTCCAATACGGAACCTTCCAGTTTGGGGACTTCCAATAAGGAAACTTCCCAACGGCCCAATTTCCCCCCTGTATCAATAATCGAAACCACTGCGGAAATTACTTCCCTTTCCCCTCCGGTTTCGGAGACATTCCCATTGCTCACGACCGAAATCGACGGATATGCCCCGCTCGAACCCACCACGAAAAAAGAACCCGCCACCGAAGAATTGACCACAGCCGAACCCACCACTCCCGAAAACACAAGAGAAATACAAAATTACCTCATGTTTTGCGAAATTCTGCCGCATGGCGAAAAATCCGGGAAAACAACCAAGGTAAACGAAATTTTGTCAGAACTCGAAAAATACGAAAATACGAAAGCGGTATTTTTTTTGGGCGGGAAAGAAATTGCGGATAATTTGGATGCGCTTCGGAAGATATACGCTTCCGGCCATTCTATCGGGATAAAATTCGAACGGGGCAAACCAAGCGACGGAGCTGCCGATTTGGTGGAGGAATTGGAAGAAACAAACGCATTGCTCTATTCGGCGCTGAAGCACAAAACAAATCTTTGCATTTTCGGAGATTTGGATTATTCAAAAACAACAAAATATATTTACGAAGACAAATTGTCGCCTTCGGGATATTTCCTTTGCGGGCATACCGCCGATGTTTTTGATTTGGAAAAAATAAAAAACGCAGACGAAATGATCGATTTCATCAAGCAAAAAAAATGCAACGTTTTCATGTTCGATATGGGCGACGATTTCAAAAAATATCTCAAATGGTGCGCTTCAGCGGCAAATTCCAAATTTTACATAAATTTTTCATATATAAACAGCGCGAACATAAATAACATAAAAAATCAAACAAACAGGTGAAGCAAAGAAAGGCGGAGATGAAAAATGGCGCGAAAGCTTTTGATTGTCGAAGACGACAAAAACTTATCTTCCATTATTTTTGAAAATGCCAAACTGGAAAATTACGAATGCGATGTATCATACGATGGCGAAGACGGCTTGAAAAAAGCGCTGGCAGACAAATACGATTTGATCATACTCGATTTGATGCTGCCCAAAATATACGGCTTTGAAGTATGCAAAAAAATAAGGCGCGAAAAAATAGCCACTCCGATCATAATGCTCACCGCCCGCGGGGAAGAAAACGATAAAATCATCGGGTTCGAACTCGGGGCGGACGATTACATAACAAAGCCGTTCAGCGTGAAGGAACTTTTTGCCAGGGTAAAAGCCAATATAAGGAGATCTTCTTCCGAAGCTGATTTTACCGCTTCAGGCGAAAAAATAATAAAAATACCGCCCATTGCAATAGATACGGAAAAACATTTGGTGGAAAAAAACGGGATTTCAGTGGAGCTCTCAAAACTCGAATATGAATTGCTGGCTTTTTTGGCAAAAAACCCCGGCAAAATATTTCCCCGCGAAGAACTGCTCAAGCATGTATGGAAATACGAGGACAATTACGGCGAACGCACCGTGGATACTACCGTCAGCCGCTTGAGGAATAAAATAGAAGAAGACAGTTCAAATCCGCAAATCATCCAAAACAAAAGGGGCATGGGCTATTATTTGGCAAAATAGATCGGAGGAGCTGTGCTGTACAAAAGTTTGCATTTCAAACTCGTATTGATACTCATACTTTTCATAATATGCATAATAAGCATCATCGCGGCAGTCATGCTGAGCGGAGTAATCGATTTTTACACCCAAACTTTCAACGACATGATAAGCCGCACCCTAAATGAAGCCATCAAAAGGGAAATTTGCGGTTTGATGGGCGAAAACGATTTTTACGTCAATGTGGAAAATTTGCTCAAACCGATATATGGAAATATGGGGATAAGCGGTTACAGAAATTTGTATGTTTTGGACATGGACGGAAAATATTTGGCGGGCACAGATGAAAAACTCGGGAATTCGCTCGAAAAAACCCCGAACATGGTAGCCGCGATGGCAAGAAAAACCGGCGATGCCCAGTATTTCAATTCGGATTACATGGATTATGCGCTATATATATCAAGCGACATGTACGGATCCGCCGGCGGCGAAAAAATCGAATGCATAATATATATAAAAGACAGCTTGGAGGAAATGAAAAAATTTTCGTGGAAAATTTTTGCCATCATTATCCAAGTTTTGCTTATAAGCCTTGCGGTCGCCGTGGTTTTGTCGTTTTTTTTGGCCAAGGCGATAACGGCTCCGATTCACAACATAACAAAAGGAGCCGTGAAACTCGCCAATGGCGATTTCAAGAAAAAAATTGAAGTGTCTTCCAGCGACGAAATCGGCACATTAACCATAACTTTCAACGAAATGGCGGAAAATTTAGAAGCGACCATCGGCGAATTGGAAAACGAAAGGGAAAAACTGGAAAGCGAAAGGGCAAAACTGGAAAACATATTTCTATACCTCAACGATGGGGTTTTGGTTTTTTCGCATGACGGCACATTGGATCTGATAAACCCGAAAGGCGCGGGGATTTTGAAGGACGATTTGAATTACGGCGGCAATTTCGGCGAATTCATGAATCTGTTTGGATTGGATGCCGGGGAGGAAAGAAGCGTGTTCACCGACGTCGCTTTCGGAGAAAATATATTCGACATAAGCATCGGCAAATTTTGGGAAGAAACCCAATCGGAAAAATCATCCGGAGGCACTATTTTGGTTATACGGGATGTGACCCAAAGCTATGCGCTTGAAAAATCGAGGCGCGAATTTATAGCGAATGTATCCCATGAACTGAAAACGCCCCTTGCCACGATACTCGGGGCCGCCGAATCGATTTCGGATTTTAGGATGAGCGAGGAAAACAAGATAAAATTTTTGAACATGATCCAAAGCGAAAGCGAGAGGATGAAGAGGCTGGTGCAGGATCTGCTGTTTATTTCCGCGCTTGAAAACAACAAAATGTTTTGGAAATTTTCCCCTGTCGATATGGATGCATCGGTGAAAAACATATGCGAGACAATGCGGGGCGAAGCGGAAAAAAACGGGCAGAATTTGATTTTGAAAACGGAGAAATATATACCGGTCATATACGCGGACAAAGAGAGGATAGAACAAGTTCTCATAAACATAATTTCCAACGCCATAAAATATACGCCCCAAAACGGAATAATCGAAATATTTTTGAGCGGACATAAATTCAAAAACCCAAACAAAGAAAACGCTTCAGGGATAAAGATCGTGGTGAAAGACAACGGCATGGGAATACCCGAAGAAGATCTCCCGCATATTTTCGATAGGTTTTACAGAGTGGAAAAAGCCCGTTCATCGGAAACCGGTGGCACGGGTCTTGGGTTATCCATAGCAAGGGAAATCGTGCAGATGCACAAAGGAGACATATCCGTGGAAAACGCCGAAATGGGCGGAACGGTTGTGAGCGTCATTCTTCCGCAAAATTCAAATCCAAAGGAAAACAAACAGGATGAAAATTAAAAAAATTGTCGATTTTGCAAAAACCGGTTTGATATACCTGCTGACGGCCTCCATGCTCGCAATGGCGGGGTTTTATATAAACGCAAGGCAGAACGCGGGCCAAAACGAGGAAATACCCCGCGAAAAAATTCGCATATTCGAAATCGGAGGCATGGCATTGGCAGAAATAAACGAAAACCACATAACCCCCTTGCAGATAACAATCACAGCAAACAAACAAACTTTCACCGCGATATACAACGACAGGACTGTCTTGGATATTTACGAACACGGAATAAAAAACAACATACGGGACATTTTCGGGAAAAATTCCGCGTGCCGCATTTTGAGCGGGGCCGAAGGCGAAGAATTATGGCGCAGGTGCGCAGATTCCGAAAAATCAATCTACGTAAAATATGCGGGCAATTATATTTATCCCTTCATATACACTTTTTTGGCCAAAGAATCCATAAAAAATTTGGCCGAAGGTTTTTCGGGCGAACTCGCCATGGTCCGCGAACTTTTCATAATCGATGACGGGGAAATCAAAGGGGTTGCAAAAGACATTTACGACCGAGTATCGCTTTTTGAGCCTCCCCCCGAAGCAAAAAGCAAAATAAGGCAGCGCTTCGGCGAAACGGATCTTTCCGCGTACAAAAATATCGCCGGAGCCGTCCCGTGCGAGTTTTTGAAAAACAGGGATATAAGCCTTCAAACGGGAGCCAACGAAAATGACATAAAAAACTTGAAATTTTCCGAAACTTTCCATTTGTTCCAAAATTACGAAAAATATTCGTTTGTTTTAGAGTATTCGAATCCGCTTTCGGGCGAAGACGGAAAAATAAAAATCGAACGGGAATATATAAAAAATTTGCTGAAAATTTTAAATTTCAACATTGAAAACTCCGTTTCATATTCCGAAAATGACGCAATGACGTTCAGGGACGGAAAAAACACGATAAAATTTTTCAAAAACGGGCAAATATTATACGCCTACAAACCAATCGATTCAAACGAAATCGGAGGAGGCTTGCATTTGGCGAAATTTTTGAGTTATGACGACAGCTATTATACATATTACGAAAAAATAAAGGCGGCGAGCGTTTTTGTGAGCAGCCTTGACCGTGAACTTGCGGGAAACGAATGCAAAATTTATTTGAAAGAAGTGAATATGAATCCAATTGGGGAAATGACCGCGATTTTTTCGTATTATTACGAAGGCGCCGAAATAAAAATCAATGGTTCAAGCGAAGCGGTTGCCCTGACAATTGGCGAAAACGGTTTCACCCAAATAAAAATAAATTCGCTTTACGTCACCTTGAGCGAACAGGGAATGGTAAAAAACCGGAACCCGATTTTTGATTTGGACACAATTGACCGCGAAATTTCAAGGGAACGCGGCGAATTGCGCGAAATTGAAGAAATTGCCCGAAAATATAATTTGCGCTACGACGAAAAATCCGATAAATTTTTGGTAAGCGATTTTAAATTGGTATATGAAATAGATTATGACCAAAAAAGCGGTAATTTTGCAAAAGCGGTTTGGGAGGTAAATTAAAATGAATACAAGCCACACCAAAACGGCGATTATAATCCTCCTTTTGATCGCGAACATATTTTTTGTTTACAACATCGCCGACTTTTCCATAAAAACCGAGAACATACCTTTTGAAATGATTGAAAACGCGACTTTTGTTTTGGAAGCCAAGGGCCTAAAAGCGGAAAAAAGCAAAATACCCACGAAAAAACCCTCCGCGGTGATATACGAAGGGGTTTACGAAGGTATATATTCGCAGGACATATTCGCGGAAATCGTAAAAAGCTTTTCCGGCATTTCCGACGAACAACTCAAAGAAGCGAGCGATACGCTGCCTGTGGGCGAATCTTACGCAGCGGGGGATTACAGGTTCATTTTCGCGGAAAACGATTTTTTCAAAGTTTGCATGATCGAGCTTGCTTATTCGGATCTTGTCAAGGATTTTTCGGTTGTGAACCCGGACACGGGAAAAACGGAACTTGAAAACGAAACAAAAGGCAAAACGGAGCTGTTGTTAAAAAAAGGGATTGGAAACATAAAAAAAAGCGATTTGAAAAAAACCGAAAACACCATCAAAAATTTTTTGAAAAAATGTAGCCGCCAAGATTTGAAATTGGGTTTTGAAATCATCGGTTTTGAAAAAAACACAAATCCAAATTGCGAATTTGTCTTGATAAACCAAACTTTCGAGGGAGTGCCCATCGAATCGCACTGCGCCTACATCGAAATACAAAACGATAAGATAAAATATTTTTGCGGCGAATGGTATTTCGGGGAATTTGTCGGAAGACAGCCGGCCGCCCTGCTCGATTCCGTCAACATACTTTTCAAATGCGCGGAAATAGACGCAAACACAATCAGGGATAGCGGCAGCCTGAAAGAAATGAACATGGAATACATCGTGATGCACCACGAATCGGAAAAGTTTTATCTCACGCCCTCATGGCGGCTTGTTTTCGAAAACGACAAAAAACTTTCCTACAATATGATAACCGGGGACAAAAAAAATTAAAAATGAAATGTTTTTGAATTTTTCATAAAACAGCTTGAAAAATATTTTATATGTGATATAATTTTGATATGTCTGTTTTTAATGCAAATATAGTAGGGGAGAAAATTTTAAAAATGGAAAAATTTGTTATAAATGGCGGCAAACCCCTGCATGGGGAAATCGAAATCGGGGGCATGAAAAATACTGCGGTCGCCGTCATAATGGGGAGCTTATTGATCGAAGACAAGTGCGTCATAGAAAATTTGCCGGATATAAGCGACGTTTCCACGGGTTTTGAAATATTGGCGCGGATGGGCGCGTCGGTCAGGCGACTTGGCAAATACACTTACGAAGTGGACAACACCAGAACCAAGGGCGGGATGTCGCCCCCGGAACTCGTCCGCAAGATGCGGGGTTCGTACTATCTTCTCGGCGCGGAATTGGGAAGATTCAACACAGCCAACGTGGGCCAGCCCGGAGGCGATTGGTTCGGGGACCGCCCCATAGACCAACACATAAAAGGCTTTGAAGCTTTGGGGGGGATTTTCGAGATCAACAAAACCACCGGAAACTACAATATAAAAGCCCCAAAAGGATTAAAAGGGGCTCATGTATTCATAGAGGCGAGCGTGGGCGCGACGATAAACATCATACTCGCATCGGTGAAAGCCGAAGGCACGACCATAATAGAAAATGCGGCCAAAGAACCTCATGTGGTGGATCTGTCGATTTTTTTGAACAAATGCGGCGCGAAAATATCCGGAATGGGCACGAATATAATAAAAATAAAAGGAATTAAAGAACTTCGCGGCTGCACATACCCCATCCTGCCGGACATGATCGAAGCGGGAACCTATATGGCGGCGGCAGCGGCTACCGGGGGAAAACTCAAGATAAAAAATGTGATCCCAAAACATCTCGAATCCGTTACGGCGAAACTAATCGAAATGGGAGCAAGCGTGGAAGAATTCGACGATTCCGTTGTGGTGAGCGGAAACGGCGAATTGGCCAAAGCCAACATAAAAACGCAGATATATCCCGGACTTCCCACGGACATGAATGCCCAGATGTGCGTTCTGCTCTGCCTCGCCAAGGGAGGCACGAGCTATATAACCGAAGGGGTTTTCGACAACAAATTCAGGTATTGCGAAGAACTCAAGCGCATGGGCGCATCCATAAAAGTCAATGGGCGCCTTGCGGCCGTGGAAAGCAAGGGATTTTTGAATCCGGCGGTCGTGAAAGCGGTGGACATCAGAGGCGGGGTTGCAATGGTGATCGCCGCTTTGGCCACCAGCGGCAAAACTGAAATAGAAGAAATAGACCACATCGAAAGAGGTTATGAGGACATCGTGGGCAAACTGACAAAAGCAGGAGCGGACATAAAGAAGATTTTCGTTCCCGACGAATTCAGAAACGAAAGGGCGAATTGAAACTGCGCCAATTTTCCAAAAAAAAAGGACAAAATGTCCTTTTTTTTATATTCCGAATTTAACTTATTTTCACGTTTCGATGGCTCCGCCCACCGTTTTTATAAACGGCTTGCCATCTTTTACCCCTATGGTGCCATATCCGGAAGCGGCGGACATAAACGCTCTGAAATCCCCCTTTTGCGCGGGATTTACCGAAAAGGTCTTTGTGCGCGCGTCATAAGAAGCGCCGGACATAGCGGCGAGCAATCCGTAAGAAGACATGGCTCTCGCGTAAAAATGCCCGCATTCGTATTCGTTGTAGGGGTTTCGCACAGCGCCGTCATATCTGGCGCGGCAAGCCCTCACTATTTCGAGGCCTTGTTTTACGCAGCCAAGCAAAATCAAATGGCTTGCCACCTGATATTCTATGCCGGTCCAAACTTCGTCGCTGTAAACGAAAGGCAGCGATGGCTTCCCGCCGTTTGGCCAGCTGCACAAAAGAAGCCCTCCTTCTTTGCCCAATGCATAACCCGGCCGTTGCGGGTTCGCATGGTTTGAGAGGTCTTTTTTGAAATTGTATTTGTAAACGGAGAGAAGGTGGCTTTTCACCTTTTCGGGATCTAATATTTCCCCTACCCCGCACATCTCCGCAATCCAGGCTCCCAGCACCCCATCGGATATGCAGCCGTTTCCGTATTGATATTTGGGGCCCTCTTTGCCGCAAAGTATTTGCGCTTCGGGCGTTTCGCGGCCAAGATCCAATTTTGCCTCCAAAGTTTCCCATTCGGGTATTTGTATGAAATATTCTCCGTTGTACAATTTTGTTTCGAGGTATTTCCTGCCCGATTCATACAGATAATTGTACAGAATGCGCGCGTCTTTTTCGCCGAAGTGATCCGCCATCATCGAAGCGGCTTTCAGCGCGCCGAGATAAAACGACGAGCACATCCCGTCCGCACCCCAAAATTCTATGTCGTAGGTGTTGTGGTGCGGCTCTTTCAATACCCCTTCGCGGTTTTTGTCCCATGTGTTGATGCAATAATTCAAACTTTCTTTGACTTTTCCCCATAAACTCGAAAGCCAGGCGTCGTCTCCGCTTATTTTCCATTCCCTGAAAACTTTCATAACGCCTCCGAGCTGCCCATCCGAAGCGGCGTGGAAGCCGTGATCCGGTTTCCGGATCGGGAGAGAAGCCCGAAATGTCTGGTGGCCGCCGACGCTTCCGCAGTCGCAATCCGAGCCGCAGCATCCTTCTTTCGATTCCTGAGAAACTAAAAATTCGGTTTCCCTCAAACTGCGCTCCAAGTCCGGAAACAAATGCGGTATCGCCTGCGCATAATTCCAAACGTGCGTGCAAGTGCCCGAACAGCAACCCGAATTGTCCGAACAGCCTTCCCAGCACCACAAATTTCCGTCAGTTTGCCTCAGCACCGTGGGCGACTTTAGTATTGACAAATTCGCCGCCGCCGCTTCGACAATTTCCGCAGGCAAATCTGTGTCGTAAAAACAATTTGAAAATTTATTCGTTTCGGATTTCAGCATTTCGAAATTGCTTCTGTAATAATCGCCTATTGCCGAAACATTTTTAAATTGGCCGCTGTACCAGGGTTTATAGCTGTTTTTTTTGCCGTTTTTTTCATCTTCGAGGTCAGGCCCGCTCCGCAAGTTCGATTCGCCTACATGCCAGCAAGTGTTTATTGTTATCGTTTTGCTCTCGCCTGAACCGAGAGAAAAGGGAACTGCGATATATCCTCCGGGGCTTTCGTTTTTTTCGTGCGAACCGGCCAAATATTCGCCTTTGGATATTTCGTTCCAGAGCATGGTCAGCGTGTCGAACCAGCCGCCCCTGAAAAATTTTGCGTTGATTTCGGCGTTTTCGTCGTCGGAAAACGCATAGAATTCGCCTTCATGCCACGGCTCGTTTTCCGGCGCTTTCTGGACGAGAACGAAACCGTCTTTTTCTGTTTTCACATAATTTGGCGCTTTGTCCGTAGTTTTCATGAAATTGAACGAACAAAAATAATATACGGCTTCTACCGGTTCTTTTGCATTGTTTTTGAAAGTATATTCGAGGGTGGCGGCGGGCAGCGAAGAATTGTAAGAATCCCCCGGGATAAACGGGCTCCAAGCGCATATGGACATTTCAAGCGGGATGTCCTTGTCTTCGAGGTTTATTTTCGCAAATGGGAAACGCGAAACAAAATCGTTTGAATTGCAACGCGGAAGACCGTAATTTTTTCCGCCCAATCCGTTTCCCGCGCCCCCCGATCCGAAAATTGCATGTTTGGGCACTTGACCTTCCAAAATTTTCGCGATTTGTATTCGGGAGCTTTTGACCGCGAGCGCGGAAAATATGTTGGGGTCAAAAAATATGTTCGGCGAATTCCGCAAAGAAAAGCTGCCCAACATACCCGTCCCCGAAATGCAGTAGTTTCCCGCCCCTATCCCGCCAAGGGGAAAATTGATGTATGCGGTGTTTTCGTTTTGGTATATTCCGTTGAAATCCCTTTTCATAAAAACAAAGTTTCCTTTCTGTGTTTGTATGGTTTGGCTTATTTTTTGTAAAATCGCATGAGTTCTTCCTGTTCGGCAGATACAAGGCGCATAAATTCCGCCATTTCCGCATTTTCGGAAAGCAAAGCGAAAACCTTTTTCACCGCTCTGACAAAGGTTTTGTCCACGTATTTCAAATCCCAAATGGGGCAAACCCGCCTGCCCCTTATATCGGCCGCCGCATCGAATCCGCCGTTTTTTCCCGCAAGCGGCGCGACGGGAAATATGCGGCAGGCGAGAGGCCGAATTGCGCGCTCGCATTCGCCGTCGCACATGAGCAGCTTTATTTTTGGGGTTTCCATGTATTCTATTTCTTCAATCCAAAATCCCGCAATTTCCCCGAATATGCTTTCCTCGCCCGGAAAAAGCAGCATTCCCGCTTTGTCCCCTTTGCAGCATATTTTGTCGCAAAGCTTCCCGCAATCGGCGGATTTGAGCGGAGTGAGGCTTCCGATAATGCCATATGCCTCGTATATGAGTTCAATTAGATTATTATTCATATCGTTAAATTTTATGCAAGTACCACATTTCAAAAAAATTATTTACGATTTTTTTCATTTCGGCAAATATTATATCCTGGCGCCAAAGCGTGGTGAAATGCGACAATGATGCTCCCGTGCCCGCTATTTTGCCCGCGTTTTTTTCCATTTGCCCGAGCAAAACCGGCGACGAGTCGCGTTCGAGCATAGTCCAGATGTTCACTTTGCATATTCCGTCATTGTACAAGTTTTTCACCTGTTCGAGCGAAACCGAAGACAATCCGTGAAGCACCGTTTTCGCCCCGATTTGAGCTTTTATCTTTTTGGCCGTATCGTCGTAGTAATGGAGCGTTTGCCCCGAAGCCCGGTGTTCCGTGCCCAAATTCGCCACGATCAAATCCACATTTGTTTTGCTTATGTATTCCTTGGCTTTTTCGGGAGTGGTCAAATCGTTGTGGATTTCCCCGCCTGCGTTGTATATTTCGTCGCAAGCCCCTTCGATTAATATCCTGCCGCGCATTTTTTTTGCAAAAGCGGCGGTTTTTTCAATGTTTTCGGCAAAAGGCAAATTCGAAGCGTCGTACATGATCGAGGAATATTCCGACAAATCCCAGTTCTCCAAAAGCTTTTCGTCCGCATCATGCTGCACGTGGTCCAAATGCAGCAAAACGTCCACGTTCGGAAAAGGCCCGTTTTTTTCGGCCAATATTTTGGCATCCGCCGAAAAAAGCCTGAGGCCGGTATCCCAGCGGCGCGTATGCGTGTAATAGCTCGCCTGAGGCCGGTGGCCGTATCGAACCGTCATAGCCAGTGTGACCGGCACGCTTACATAGCCGTTTTTTTGCGCAAAATCCTGAGCCGCTGAAAGCACGGCTTCGCTTGTGGTAAGGTTCTCGCTGCAAAAACACGGTATTACCCACTTTTTTTCAGCCGCTTGCGCATAAATTTCTTTTACTTCCGTAAAATCCGTGATGAGAGCCAATTTTAAATCCTCCGCAATTATTATCACATATTCAAAATCGTTTGCCTTATTTTTTTGTATTTTTCGTATTTGTCACTATAATACCGGGTATATTTCGAATCCGGCAAAAAAGGTTCGCGGGTTTTCGCGAACATTTCTGCGGCTTGCCCGAGAGAACCAAATTCACCCATCGCGACAGCCGCTAGCATCGCTCCCCCCGCGTTTCCCGCATCTGTGTTTACAAGCGGCGAAACGGAAATGCCGAGTATGTCCGCTTTCAACTTCAGCCAGATATCGGATTTGGCGCCTCCCCCCGAAGCTCGCAAACCGGAAAAAGAAATTCCGCAAAGCGCGAGCTCCTCGCGGTTGTAGCGTAGCTCGAAACAAAGGCCTTCCAAAATAGCGCGGTAAATTTCGGGCAAACCCGTGGACATCGAAAAACCTGTGGCAGTACCCAAAGCGAAAGGATTCAGTTCGGGCGTGCCCGTGCCGCCGAAATGCGGGACAATCAACAAATCGGAGGGTTCGCGGGCGCAGCTCTCATTCAACAAATCATAAACCGAACAACCATTTTGTTTTGCTTTTGGGATCAAATGCGAAACTATGCGGTCCCTGTACCAAGAGAGAAGCGAGCCTCCCGTGAGGGTAAAGGCATATGTCACGTATTTGCCCGGCGCCGCATGCGGAATGCAGGCGAAATTACGCCCTATGAAATCGGGGTTTAAAATGGGTGCCCCGAAAACCGGAGTAATGCACTCCACCGAACCCGTGCCCACCACCGCTTCGCCGTCGTTTACCGCACCTGCTCCCGCCGCAGAAGCCACTTGGTCGTGAACTCCCGTTATTATTTTCGTGTTTTCGGGCAGATTCAATTTCGCGGCGAAATCTTTTTTGAGCGTTCCCGCAACAGTCCCAGCATATACGGGGCTCGACAATTTTTCCTCCGCGATTTCGGCAGCGGACAAAATTTCTTTGGACCAGCAGGATTTCGTCACGTCAAAAGCCAGGGCCCGGCAAGCGAGCGAATAGTCGATGACTGTCTCCCCGCACAGTTTGTAGATCAAAAAATCGGCGACTTGCAAAAACTTCCAAACGTTTTTTTCGATTTCGGGGCGCGTTTTGAGCATGTGCATCATTTTGGGAAGCGCGTAGAAAGAATTGGGTTTGGCGCCCGAAATCCTCCCTATATTCGGGACTTTTTTTGTCAATATATCCACTTCGTCGTCCACATTGGTGTCCGTGTACAAAATTATGTCCGAAATCGGCTTCCCGCTTTTGTCCACAGCGGCAAAAGATTCGCCAAACGACGAAACCGTGAGCGATGAAATTTCTCCCTTACCATATTTGTCCGCGGCAATTTTCGCGCATCCGCCAACCACTTCGCATACATCGGAAAATAGCCGATCGGCATTTAGCCCGGTTTGCCCGGGCATTTTCGCATATTCTATTGATTTTTCGGCGATTAGCTCCCCCTTTGCGGAAAACGCCGAACATTTGCAGCTGCTTGTCCCTGCATCAAGTCCTAAAAAGATAATTTTTACCACCTCCGCCATGTTTTCATTATATCAGAAAAAAACAAAGAAATCAACAAAAACCGCAAAAATTTTTCTTGACAACACCGGCGAAAAAAGATATAATATACAAAATGCATAAAAATATAAAACAAAAAAGGAAAAAATTATGGAGATTACGATACCGGGCAGATACGCCCTGAAAATCGACCGCGACAGGATCGCCGAAGCGCGGGAGCGCTGCATCAAATACTACAACAAGGAAAAAATCGACCGTTTGCCTTTCCGCTACAATTCGGGGACTCCAAATTGCCCAAGCTATACAATGGGCGACATAATACGCGACACGGACAAGCTGATCGAAAGGACGATAGCATCAATAAACGCGCAAACCGAAAGTTTTCCCGACACGGATTACATGCCTTATCTCGGAATGGCCCATTTGGGCCAAGGCGTGATAGCTTCGATGTTCGGGGCAAAACAGTACATAGTCGAGGACAACCCGCCGTTCACCGAAAGCAGGGTGATGAAAGATATTTACGATTTGGGCAAAATCCCGAAAAAAATAAATCCGGCAGAGGACGGCTGGGGGCCCAAACTCAAAGAAACCTGCGAAAAATTTTTGGATGCGGTGCAAGGGGAAGTCCCCGTATTGGTCAGCGACCACCAGTCTCCCTACGGGACAGCCACGAAAATATGCGACAACGAACAGCTCATGTTGGCTATGTTCGACGAGCCGGATATGGTCCATGAATTTTTCGGCATCGTCACCGCGGCCATCGAGGACACGATAGATGCTATGGAAAGCTGGTGCGGCACGGAGCATTTGGTCAAGAACGAAGCGGTTCCCGTGCCCGGAGGCAAAACCGGGGTCATCATATGGGACGATTATGTATCGGTCATAAGCCCCTCGCTGCACACCGAATTTTGCGCTCCTTGCAACCTCCGCCTTTATGAAAAATACGGGGGCGGGCACCTGCACACCTGCGGGCCGTATTTCAACGGATATATCGACGCCTGCTTGAATTGCAAGCCAAAGTCGCTGGATTTGACCATCATGCGCGGAATGGCCCGCTCCAAGGAGGATATGGCGAACTTTAGGCAGATAACAAAAAAAGCGGGAGTCATTTTGATGGGCAGCCCGGATTTCACGAACCACAACTCAGGCAGCATATTCGACAACAGCTGGGGCGCAAAAGACGACGAATACCTCCATTTCATGGCCGACGGGGGGATGTTCTACAGCGAATGGGGCGCAAAGGAAGACGGAGCTGCGCGAACCAAGCATTGGCATGATCTCACTTGCGACCTTGTGAACGTCTGGGAATTTTGACATCAAATCATTTCAACAGGAAAACAGCCACATAAGAAACCGTGTTTTCGCCGTTTATGTATTTAAGGCCGTGGGAATTTGTCATGTCCGCCACATTCATGCAGTACCCTTCCACTGAAGCTATCGCCCTGTCCGGAAAACGGCAGGGCGCTTTTTTTTCGAATGCGCCGCATTTTTCGCACAAGGCGCAGCCTCCCGCGCCCAAAACGAGCATTTTTTCGAAATTCAGATTGGTCTTTAAATATTCGCGGGTTTTTTCTATGTTTTCGCGGTGGAGCCTGCCCCCCTGTTCCATCCCTTCGAAATCGTAGGAATCTTCAAGCGGGTAAATCGACTGGATCAAGACGACGTCGTCATAACCCGAAACCTCTTTTTTAAGTTCTTCGGGCTCTCCGATTAGCGGGGGGCATTTGTAATTTTTTCCGTACCTGCCGCAAAGATTGTCTTTGCACAGCTTCCTGAATATTTCGTCGAATTTTATGTCCCCGGCCGGAAATACGGCGACAGCGGATACGCCCATATTTTTAATTTCTTCCGTCAATTTTTTTGTTTCATCCATATTTATCATCGTGCAATCCCCTTTTTTTTATGAGTTGATTTATACCAGAAGTTTCGTGAGGTTATTTATGTCCCCTGCCCCAGTCACGAGCACCAAATCGTTTTCTTGGACGGATTCTTTGAGAAAATCGGCGATTTCCCCGAATGTTTCAAGAAACAAGCAGCCGGGCACTTTTGCCGCTACGTCCTTTGACGTTATTCCGTACATGTTTTCTTCGGTGGCGGAAAATATTTCGGCCAAAACCAATTTTTCGGCTTTGGACAAAGCCTCGCACAAATCATCCATAAGCTCGGCCGTCCTCGAATATGTGTGCGGCTGGAATATGTACCACAAACGCCCGTTTTTCCCATTTGCGATTTTTTGCATTTCCGTTATCGCCTTTTTAACTTCGGTTGGGTGGTGGGCGTAATCGTCGTAAACTTTGGCGCCGTTCAATATCCCTTTGTATTCAAAACGCCTCCCCGCCCCTTTGAATGCGTTCAGCCCCGCTTCCACGCATTCGCCCCTTATTTGGCATTTGTACGCCACGCTTGCGGCGGCGGCGGCGTTGTATATGTTGAATTCCCCCGGGACGGAGAGCTTTATACGGGCGTATTTTGCGCCTTTCGCAAATATGTCGAATTCGGGGAAACCGTCGGGATAAGATATGTTTCCGGCAAATATTTCGGCGGCAGGATTTTTCAGGGAATATGAGAGTATTTCCCCTTTGAAATCGTTCGCGGCTTTCCGGGCGTTTTCGTCGTCGCCGTTTATGATGGCGCAATCGGAAGTATTGCCCAAAAATTTTTCGTATGAACAAATCATGGCGCCCAAATCACGAAAATAATCGGGGTGATCCATTTCAATGTTCAATATGACCGAAATATTCGGGTAAAAATCCAAAAAACTATCGTAAAATTCGTCCGCTTCGAGTATGAAGTAATCGTCTTTTCCGGTTTGATAAGCCGAATTAACGGGGGGGTACACTGCCCCTATAAAAAATGTCGGTTCTGTTTTCGCCTGCATGAATATCTCGCTTGTCATCGAAGTGACCGTCGATTTTCCGTGGGTGCCCGAAATCCCGATGGACGTTTCATATCCGCCCATGAGGGCCCCGAGCATTTGGGAACGTTTTATAATCGGTATTTTCAATTCTTTTGCCCTGACCATTTCGGGATTGTCCTTTTTTATCCTGGCGTTGTAAACCACCAACCCGCACCCTTCGACGTTTTCGCCTTTGTGCGGGACGAATATTTCGATGCCCGAAACCCTGAGTTTTTGCAACTCGTCTTTTTCTATTATGTCGGAACCGCACACTTCGTAACCTTTTTGTTTCAAGGCGGCGGCGATCGCCGACATGCTGATTCCTCCTATGCCCGAAAAAAATATTTTTTTGCCTGCGGTATCGGATAGGTTTATCAAGTTTTGCATTTGTTTATCCTTTCGAAAAATTTTCCGTTTTTTTTATTATACGACAAAAATAGATTTATGTAAACAAATTTTTTTATTTTTTTAAATTTTAACGGTAAATTAATTATATTTTAATCTTTACAACATTTTTTTGGTGTAATATATTGCATAATATCAAAAAATTAAATCATTTACACCATTTACATTGTAACAGGAGGATTTTGAAATGGAAATTTCGGATATAAAAATTCGCAAAACATTTGACGAGGGGCCTTTGAAGGCTATCGTTTCGGTCACTTTCGACAACGAGCTCGCGGTGCATGACGTGAAAATAATTTACGCGAAAGACAAATTGTTTTTGATAATGCCCAGCAGGAAAAACGCCGACGGCACTTACAAGGACATAGTGCACCCCATAAACAGCGAGTTCAGGCTCAAAATCGAATCCGCCATACTCGCCAGCTACCATGCGGCGCTCGAAACCCAAAAGAATGCCGAAAGCGAAGAAGCCGAGGAAAACGAAGAAATTTAAATTTTCGGCTCGATCGGCGATTTTCCGGGACAAACGAGACAAAAAGGATAAAAAAATCTAAATACAGTTTACAAATCCGTCCATTTGTAAACTATATTTTTTGATAGTAAATATTGATTGCGCACCATAATGAGGAGGTAATTTTTTATGCAATACCGCAAATTCGGAAAAACCGGAAAAATGATTTCTGCGCTCGGCTTTGGCTGCATGAGGCTGCCCGAAATTGAAAAAGACGGCAAAAAACTCGTGGACGAGGAAAAAGCCATACCCATGCTCCGCCGCGCATACGAACAAGGCGTAAACTATTTTGACACGGCTTACGGCTATTGCAATGAGCAGAGCCAGCCCGTTTCGGGCAAAGCCCTGAAATCCGTGCGCGGCAATGTCATGCTCGCCACAAAACAGCCGCTGCATTTGGTCAAAGAAACAGGCGATTTTAGGAAAGTGCTCGAAAAACAATTACGCAGCATGGATACCCCGTACATCGATTTTTATCATTTCCACGGCATAAACAAAGAAGCGATGGACGGCCAGATAAAACCGATGAAATTGATGGATGAGGCGCGGAAAGCCATAGATGAAAAATTGATCAAACATATGTCTTTCTCCTTTCACGGCGATTCCAAGGATATGCGCCACATAATCGAACAGGGCGAAATATTTTCGTCCGTTCTGCTGCAATACAATTTGCTTGATCGCTCAAACGAAGAAGCCATCGCATATCTGGCGGAAGCCGGAATCGGGACGGTGGTCATGGGCCCGGTAGCCGGGGGGCGCCTCGCCGCGCCTTCGAGTTTGGCGGACAAGCTGCTGGGCGAAAAGAATCCCGAAACCGTCGAACTCGCCATCAGGTTCGTGCTCGGCAACCCAAACGTCTCATGCGCGCTTTCGGGGATGGGTTCGATGCCAATGCTCGAACAGAACTTGAAAGTGGGCGAAATGGAAGTGCCGATGAACGCCGCAGATTTCGAAAAAGCCGGACAGCTCATGGCCGATCTCAAAAAATTCTCGGATCTGTACTGCACTGGCTGCGATTACTGCAAGCCTTGCCCGCAGGGGATCAACATCCCCCATATATTCAACGCCTTCACGCACCACAACGTTTACGGAATGACCGCCCTCGGAAAAAATATGTACAGCCAAGTTACCCGCGGCCATAAGGACTGGCACGGAAATTTGATATCCGAACCCGTTTCAAAATGCGCGGAATGCGGAAACTGCGAGGCGAAGTGCCCGCAGCATATAAAAATAATCGAAAAACTGAAAGAGATCGACGCCATATTCGCGGCGCTGTAATTCAAGGTTCCCTTTCCAAAAGAAACATATCCAAACTTTTGTCCCCGAGCAAATCAAGCGACATTCCGAGCCTGTGGTCGTCCAAGCTCGCGAGGATGATGTTTTCCCCTTCATATTCGATGCGGATGACGTAATCGTTTGGCAGGGCGTTCAAATAAACGCGCGGATTTTCGCCTCTCACCGTCCCCGGATAATTTTCCATGAATTCGAAAGGCGAAATCTGCCTGTGGGCGAGCTTCCTGACAGAATCCATGTTCAGCGATTCGTCGTCGGTTATCACTTCGTCGCCTTCATTTTCGCCTGCTCCCTGCGGCGCGGGGACGATCTCCGCGTCGTCGGGCTGCAAATCCCAAAAATCCCCCAATTCGCCTTCTTTGAACAAATTTGCCGATTTGTCCCCTTTTTTGCAGCCGGCAAAAGCGGCGAGAACAAAAACAGCAGCCAAAAGAGCCGCGAAATTCATCGTGATTTTTTTTGGTTTCATAAATATTCCCCTTAACGTAAAATTTATAGTGATTGGCATAGACTAACATGACATATGCAAGGCTGCACGTAAATGATAACACAAAATTCCAAAATAATCAACAATTTGCCGGCGCGCGCGAAAAATAAATTTGACAAAACCAAAATAGTGTGATATAATTGATACTTGTACCGATAATCAAATCAACGGGGTGGATAAATTTTTGAAAAAAGCGAAAAAAACGAACAAAACATTCAAAGATATAAATACCGAAAAAAGTAAAAAACATACCGAAAGGCGAATCGAAATAATAACATACAGGCTGATGATCCTTTTCGGGGGCGCCGTCTGCGCGGTCGGTTTTTTCGTTTACGCCATGAATCTGACTTGGGGCGAAATAGAAAAGCTCAAAAGCATTTCGACAGCGGGGCTTTTCGTCACGGGGATTGCGCTAGTGGGGTCTGCGGCGTTTTTCTTTTACAGAAAAACGCAAATTATCGAAGAAAAAGACAAAATCATACGCAGCAAAAGCCTATTGGCGGCCGCAATTTTCATTTTCATTTCGGATTTTGTGATTTTTTTGACCCAACAGGATTGGATACCGTTTCTGACCGCTTTTTCCGTCACTGCCACGGCGCTCGTCTACATCTACTACCTGTATCAAAAAGAGTTTTTCTGTTTCTCGATTTTCGCCGCTGCGGGAAGTTTTCTTCTGTATTTTGCGCAGTCCCCGCTTTTGGGCGTCCACATAAAAATGGGATTTAAAGCCCTGTTGGCGGTTTTTGCGGTTTTCACCCTTGTTTTCGCATTGGCGCTCATGAAAGGCAAAGGGCAGCTGAAAAGCGAGCCTTTGGAATTGGATGTGAAGATATTCGAAAAAGATTCAAGATATTTCCAATTTTTCATACTTTCGGTTTTTATAGCGGTTTTTTCGGTTGCAAGCTTCCTTTCTTTTGCCTCTTACTTTTTTTACATGATATGCGCGCTTCTCGTCTATTGTGTGGCCGTCGGCATATATTTCACCCTTAAAATGATATAAACGGACAAAATGGTTCAGTTGGAGGTTTTTTATGTCGAGCAAAGCGTTTAGCGATATGCTGGAAAAATACAAAGATATAATCGGCGGGGAAATAGGGATAATCGACGAAAACGGGAACATAATCGCCTGCACGGACAGTGCGCAAACGGGCAAGTCCAGAGAATACATATGCCATGAGATGAAATCCCGCAGCATAAAAGACGAATATCAAAAAAACGGATATACCTACAAATATCTGGAACGCGAGGAAGATCCGGGGGGGGAATACATCCTGTTCATTTCCGGCGAGGGCGCGGAAGCCTCCAAAATAGTTTCGCTGATTTCGGTGTTTTTCGGGAGTTTCGAAAATCTGCACGACGAGCAATTCAACAGGCTGTCTTTTATGAAGAACGTGATTTTGGACAACATTTTGCCCGGTGACATTTTTTTGAGAGCCAAAGAACTAAACTTCCAGGAAAACGTGGGCCGAATCGTCTATCTCGTCAAATTTCCCGCATACGGAAGCAAGCGCGAAATCAATCCGGCCGATATAATGCAGAGCATGTTTCCCGACAAAACCCGAGATTTCATAATCAGCCTGGACGAAAAAGACATAGTGCTCGTGCGCGAAACAAAACAAGAGAATGCCAATTCCGACAAAAACGAAGAAACGGAAAAAGTAGCCAAGGAAATCGTCTCCACCGCAATTTCGGAATTTTTCACCAAAGCGGTGGTGGGCATAGGCAGCCCCGTATCCGAAATGAAAGATTTATCGCGCTCTTTCAAGGAAGCGCAAATAGCCCTCGAAGTGGGCAAGGTTTTCGAAAACGAAAAAGAAGTGATAAATTACAAAAATCTCGGAATAGGCAGGATAATATACCAGCTCCCAACTACCCTGTGCGAAGTTTTTTTGGACGAGGTATTCAAATTCGGAACCTTGGAATCGCTGGACCGGGAATCTTTGATGACGATACATAATTTTTTCGAAAACAACCTGAACGTTTCCGAAACTTCGCGCAAATTGTTCGTCCACCGCAACACGCTCGTGTACAGATTGGAAAAAATAAAAAAGCTGACGGGGCTCGACCTTCGCGAATTCGAGCACGCGATCGTGTTCAAAGTGGCGCTTATGGTAAATAAATACCTGTCCTCAAAACCCGTCAAGTATTGATGCGCAACATAAAATAATAAAAAAAGCGAAGCGAAAATAATGATTGAATTCAAAAATGTAAGAAAAGAATTCGCAAACGGTTTTGTAGCCTTGAAAAACATAAATCTCACGATAGAAAGCGGGGAATTTGTTTTTATCATAGGTTCTTCCGGTGCGGGCAAAACAACGATAACAAAACTCCTTTTGAAAGAAGAAGATGCCACAAAAGGCAGAATAATAGTGGATGGAAACGACCTGACGAGAATGCCCGAAAGGAAGATTCCTTTCTACAGGCGGAGCCTCGGATACGTTTTTCAGGATTTCAGGCTGTTCCCCAATATGACCGTCTATGAAAATATAGCTTTTGCGATGCGCGTGGTGGGCGAACCGGGTTCAAAAATCAAAAAAATGGTACCCGCGATCCTCGATACCATCGGCTTGAAAAGCAAACTCAGATCGTACCCCAAAGAGCTTTCGGGCGGGGAGCAGCAGAGGGTCGTGCTGGCGCGCGCGCTGGTCAACAAACCCGACACGATAATCGCCGACGAACCCACAGGGAACCTCGATCCCAAAATGAGCCTGGAAATAATGGAAAGCCTGGAACGGATAAATAAAATGGGAAAAACCGTGATAGTGGTGACCCACGAAAAAGCGCTTGTGGATCGCTTCAAAAAACGGGTCATATCCATAAAAAACGGAACGGTCATAAATGACCGCCCGAGCGGGGGTGAAATCAAATGAAAAAATACAGTATCGTGTTTTTCATAAGGCAGAGCCTCAACGGGCTGTTCATGAACAGCGTCATAAGCGTCACGTCCGTTTTCACTTTGACGCTCTGTCTTATATTCACGGGTTGTTTCCTGCTTTTGATGATCAACACCGATATCAACCTGGAAAAACTCGACTCGCTCAATAAAATCGTCTTTTTCATCGATTCCGCCTATGAATCCGAAGAACAGATACAAAAAATAAAAGACGATATCACCGGGCTTGAAAACGTCGAAAGCATAAGGTTCATATCCAAGGAGGAAGCCCTGGAAAAAGTCGGGGAAAAATATTCGGCGTTTGGGTACGCCTTCGAGGATGACGAATTGTTCGCCAATGTCACGATGGACAATCCCATATCCAATTCCATAGAAATAACCTACAGGAACATAAACGACGTAAATACGTTGGACTATAAACTGCGCACCATGGAGGGCGTCGCCAAGAACAACGACGGCACGCCTAACGTGAAAAACCAAGTCGAGGTGTCAGAACTCATAAAAAACCTCAAGGACATCGTCATGCTTGTTTTGGTCGGTTTTTCGCTTGTTTTGTTTTTGGTCGCAATATTCATAATACTCAACACGATCAGGCTTTCGGTATATTCGAGAAAAAACGAAATAGAGATAATGCGCTACATCGGCGCGACCAATTTTTTTATCGTTGTCCCGTTTTTGCTCGAAGGGGTGATAATAGGATTGCTTTCGGCGTTGATCGCATTCGCGGCGCAGATGTACATATATGAAGCGGCGATTTCAGCGATCGAAAAAATGACGGAAGTGCTCGAATTTATACCGTTTTCGGAAATAAATATAGTTATTTTGGCGGCTTGCGTGCTTACAGGCGTTTCATGCGGGATTTTTGGGAGCGCGGTATCGTCGAGAAAATATTTAAAGGTTTAAGATAGGGGGGTTTTGTATGTTTAGACAGACAAAAATCGACATCAAAAAAATAATTTTGTTTTTGCTCGCTTTTTTTATCATGTTTTCCGCATTGTCCGCGACAGGTTTGAAACCGGCTTTCGGGGTGTCTACTGCGGATGAACTGCAACGGCGCATAAACGAAAAAAAAGCTTCTTTGGCGGCGGGGGCAAACGAAAGGAAAAAAATCGAAAATGAAATCGCGAACCTCAAAAACAAGCAAGCCGATGCAGCCAGAACCAAAAGATATTACGACGAATTGATCGCGGTCATAGAAGGCGAAATCAGGGAAACCGAAGAATTCATAGATCTCCTCAAAGAAGCGATAGAACAGACAGAATCGGATATAATCCAAGCGGAAGAAGATTACAAGAAAATTTACGATGTTTTTTTGAAACTGATCAAATTCGCCTATGAGGAAGGCGATGTGAATTATTTGGAGCTTCTTTTGCATTCCGAAGATTTTACGGATTTTTTGTCGAGGATAGAAATAATATCCAATATATCCGAATATAACAAAAACGTAATAGACAACCTCGTGCAATCCAGAGCGGACATGGAATCTCAAAAAGAGTTCAATGAAGAAATGATAACCCAGCAAAACGAATACATTCAAACGCTTGCCGAAAAATCGAAGGAAGTGGCGGCGATGCGCGACGAAGCCGAAAGGACCATAAAAAAATTGGCCGACGACATAGCCAAAAGCCAAGCCGCCCAAGACAAATTCGACCAGGAAAGCGCAGATTTGTTGGCCGAAATAAACAGGGCTTCGAAAGAATTGACGGCTTTGCAGCAAAGCGAGCGGAAATATGTCGGCGGGAATTTCAAATATCCCGTTACTCCGAAATACGCCAATCCCGTTTCGTCGGGGTTCGGAACGAGGATAAGCCCCATAACCGGGCGTTCGGAATTTCATAACGGCATAGACATACCCGCCAATTACGGGTCGCCGATATGGGCGGCAAACGACGGGATCGTGATAATTGCGACGTACAGCGGGGCATATGGGAATTATGTAGTCATCGACCATGGAGGCGGAAAATCCACGCTATATGCCCATGCGAGTTCTTTGAACGTAAAAGTGGGTGCCAGAGTGTCGAAAGGCGACGTGATAGCCTATGTAGGCTCGACAGGTTGGTCCACGGGCAACCACCTGCATTTTTCATATATGGAATACGGGGTTTTCAAAAACCCGTTGACCAGCGGCCTTTTGTAAAATGAATAAAAAAATTTCTCTCAGTGCCGCTTTGGTGCTGGTGTGTTTTGCGGTTTTGCTCACTTTTATGATGACATATGTAAACACATACAACAATTTCAACAAAAAATTGGCAAGCGCCGGGATTGGCGACAGGGTGGCCCTGAAACTCGCGGAACTTGAAAAAATGGTCGAAATCCACTATATCGGCGAAATCGACCACCAAAAGGTTTTGGACGGCATCGCCAGGGGATATGTGATGGGGCTTGGGGACAGGTACGCTTATTATTACGATGCGGGCGAATACGCCCAATACCAACTTGGCAATCAGGGGAAATTGGTCGGAATTGGAGTGGAAGTGCTATATTCGCAGGAAATGGGGGGAGTCATAGAAGTCGCTTTTGTTTATCCGGATTCGCCTGCCCGGGAAGGCGGAATGATCGAAGGGGACTACATATACATGGTGGAGGACGAGCTTGTTTCGGAACTTGGTTATTACGAAGCCATAGAAAAAGTACGCGGGGAAATTGGGACAACGGTGAATCTCACGGTGCTGAGGGGAGAACCGGAAAATTTCGAAGAGTTGAAGCTCGTTTTCACGAGGGGGGAAGTGAAAACGCAGAGCGTAAAATCCAGGATGATAAATTCCAAAACGGGATATGTAAAAATAAAGGAGTTCAACCAGGAAACGCCGAACGAATTCAAAAACGCGATGGACGAGCTCGAATCGTCAGGCGCCGAAAAATATATATTTGACCTAAGATACAACCCCGGGGGAGATCTTATGGGCGTCACGCAGACTTTGGATTATCTTCTTCCGGAGGGTCCGATAATCAGGTACACATACAAAAACAATTCGGAATTTGAAGTGCTTTATTCCGATGCCGAAGAAATAGTGGCGCCAATGGCGGTTTTGATGAATGAGAGCACTGCGAGCGCGGCAGAGCTTTTTTGCGCGGCTTTGCAAGATTACGAAAAAGCCGTGCTGATAGGGACAAAAACATACGGCAAAGGCACTATGCAGGGCATATATCCGCTTGGCGACAAAATAACCGCGATAAAAATTTCAAATGCAAAATATTATCCGCCTTTCAGCGACTGTTACGACGGAATAGGTGTTTTTCCGCATATGGAAGTCTTTTTGCCCGAAGAACTTCTCCGGGAAAAAAATTTCGAAAAAATCACAGACGAAGAAGACACGCAGCTTCAAGCGGCCGTAAAAGCGCTTGAATAATTTATACAACAAATAAAGCGAGGAGAATGCAAAAATGCAAAAAACTTTGAAACAACTTTTGGTTACCCATGACGGATTGAAAAAAATGGAAGAGGAATTCGAATATCTGAAAACTATCAGGCGCAAGGAAATCATCGACACGATAGGGATCGCGCGCGCTTTCGGCGATTTGTCGGAGAACAGCGAATACGACGAGGCTAAAAACGAACAAGCCAAAGTCGAATCGCGGATAATGGAGCTCGAAGAACAGCTGAAATATGTCAAAGTGATGGATGAAAACGACATAAAAACAGATGAAATAAATATAGGAAACAAAGTGAAAGTCAAAAACTTGAATTTAAACAAAGAAATTGTCTACAGCTTGGTGGGTTCGATGGAAGCCGACCCTTTCAAATACAAAATATCGGACGAATCGCCGATAGGCAAAGTGTTGGTAGGGGCAAAAAAGGGCGAGACTGTGGAATATGAAACGCCTAAGGGGATTTTCAAACTCGAAATTTTGGACATTTCCAAAATAAAGGAGGAATAAGCGATGCAAAATGAAGAAATGTGCGATGATTTCAACGAACAATCCCAAATACGCCGCGAAAAACTCGCAGAGCTTGTCGAAAACGGAGAAAACCCCTATTTGACGACAAAATACCCGGTGGATTCAACCACAAAACAGATAATCGAAAATTTTGACGCATTCGAGGGCGAAGAAGTAAAAATCGCGGGGCGGCTCATGTCGAGGCGCAACATGGGAAAGGCCAATTTCATAAACGTAGCCGATTTCTACGGCAATATACAGGCATATGTGAGGCAAGACGACGTGGGCGGGGAAAAATACGCGAAATTCAAAAAATGGGACATAGGCGACATTGTGGGCATTTCCGGCAAAGTGTTCAAAACCAAAACCGGCGAAGTATCGGTTCACGCCCACGAGCTCGAACTGCTCTCAAAATCGCTTTCGCCGCTGCCGGAAAAATATCACGGGCTCAAAGACGCGGACATAAGGTTTCGGCAGAGGTATCTGGATCTGATCATAAACAGCGGCCAAAAACAGCTGTTCGTGAAAAAACAGATATTTTGGAACACCATAAGGAATTTTTTGTCCGAAAAAGGATTTTTGGAAGTGGAGACGCCGATATTGGAAGTCAATTCCGGCGGAGCGGCCGCGACCCCGTTCAAAACCCATCACAACGCTTTGGACATCGACGTTTTTTTGCGGATATCGATGGGCGAACTTTGGCAAAAAAGGCTGCTGGTGGCCGGGTTTGACAAGACATTTGAAATCGGGAGGCAGTTTCGAAACGAAGGCATGAGCAGCGAGCATCTGCAAGACTACACCCAGATGGAATTTTATTGGGCGTATTCGGATTGTTCCGACGGAATGGCATTAGTCAAAGAAATGTACCGCAAAGTCACGGAGGCGGTGACGGGTGGATCGAAATTTGTTTCGCGCGGATTCGAAATCGAAATGGACAAAGAATGGGAAATTTACGATTTCGAAACTGTGATAAAAGAAAAATTCGGCATCGGCATTTACGAGGCCGACATAAAACAGCTAAAAGACAAGCTCGACGAGCTAAAAATCGCATATGACCCAAAACAGAACTACTGGCGGCTCGTAGATGTTTTGTGGAAAGAAGCGAGAAAGACGCTTTCCGGACCGGGATTTTTGGTGGGGCAGCCGATCCAACTCAATCCCCTGCCCAAAAGAAAAAGGGAGGACCCCAAAAAAGCGGACCAGATACAAATCATCATCGCGGGCTCCGAAATGGGAAACGGCTATGCTGAGCTAAACGACCCAATAGATTTGGAAAACAGGTTCAAAGAACAAAGGGTGATCAAGGAAGCCGGGGATGAAGAAGCGCACAGCCACGACCAGGATTTCATCGAGGCGCTTCGGTACGGGATGCCGCCGGCCTTCGGGTTTGGCGTTTCGGAAAGGCTGTTTTCGTTCATGATGGACAAGCCGATCCGCGAATGCGTGCTGTTTCCCCTGATGAAGCCGGAAAAATGAAAACGAGGGGACGAGTTATCAGTTGTCAGTTGTCAGAAAAAACTAACTTTAACTGAAAACTAAAAAGGGGCGGATTTTATGGACGGGGAAAAAAAAGAAGTCGGCGATTATTTATTCGATTGGAAAAGAAAATTCGACAATTTTTGGTATCACTACAAATTCGTGCTTTTGATCGCCGTCGCGGTTTTGGCGTTTGTCATTTTTTGCGTGGTTCAATGCGCTTCAAAAATAAAGGGCGACGTAAACATAGCGTATATCGGCGGAACGCAATTCGATTCCGAAATGTACGGAGACCTCCAGCGTTCCCTTGACGAAATACTCGGCGAGGACTATAACGGAGATGGACAAGTACACGCGGAATTTATGCAATTTGTCTACATGACCGATATACAAATGGAAAACGCGAGGGCGCGGGGGCAGCCTGTTAATATCGAAGCCATTATAACCGCCCAAACTCAGATCGAATTGGAATTTGCAGCCGGAAATATCGTGATATATTTCATCGATCGGGAAATATACAAGCAATATGCAAAAAGAGGCGGTTTGTTCATGGCCTTGGAAGATGCCCTCGGCTATGTCCCCGAAGAAGCATATGACGGATATGCAGTCAAATTAGGTTCTTTGCAATGCTGGGAATATTATCTGGGACTCGACAATTTCCCCAAGGAAACCGTAATTGCAATCAGGGAACTCAAAGTATCGGAAGAAGACGACGAAAAAATTCAAGAGCTATACAGAAGAAACCTCGCCATGTTCAAGCGCCTCATGGAATTTAAATACAAAGATGAAGATAAAAAAGAAGATTGAAAGGGGTGCGCATTATTCTGAAATTTTTCAAAAAAATTGCAAGTGACTTTTTGAACATCTACTTGGAAGAAGATGAAATAAGAAAAACTTTCGGGGACGAATATGCAGACAGATATTCCAACAAAGATCCCAAAACGGGAAAAAAAATAGTTTCAGGAATAAAAGTGATAACACGGATTTTCATAGTGTTCATGATCATGCTCTGCGTTTTTATTTTGGTCAGGATGAAGCTTGCAGGTTTGTGAAACTCAATGATTTGGCTGATTTGAAATTTATTTCGCCGAAAGGAACCTGTCTATTATCTGCTGGCGGTATTCTTTCGACAAGGAAGCGAAAAACGCCGAATATCCCGTGACCCTGACTACCAAATCCGGATGACTCGCCGGATCCAAGTGCGCTTCTTTTAATTTTTGTTCGCTTAGGCAGTTCATATTCACGAGCGTGCCGCCCATTTGGTTGTGCGTGTGCAAAAGCGAAATCAGAGCGTCTATGCCCCCCGAATCCGAAAGCATTTTTGTGTCGATATCAAGGTGCAGCGGGGCGGAATTTCCGTAACCTGCTTGGAGTTTCGCCACTGCGGTCGCTTTGAGCGATGGGGAAAAACTGTTCAGCCCCCTCGCAAATCCGGGGTCGGGTTCGTTTGAATGCGAAATCGGCTCCCCCATTCGCCTTCCGTTCGGGGTGGCTTTTGTGTTTTTGCCGTATGAATATATGTCCCCGTGGGAAAACAACCCCGGGAGCACTTTTATGTTGTGTTTCGGAGTGTTTCTTCTGCACAGCCCGACAAATTCGTCTTTAATTTTTTCCGCCCAATAATTCGCCCGCGAATCGGGGTCGCCGAACCTCTTTATGTTTTTCAACATAAGCCTTATATTTTCCTTGCCTTCGAAATTCGCGTCCAAAACCTCGAAAAGCTCCTCAAATGTCAATTTTTTTTCATTTGCAACCCTTTGTTCGACCGCGGCAAAAGAATCGGCCACAGTAGCCAGCGCTATCCCGTCTATGTTGAAATTCATAATGTCCACGCCGCCTTCGGCGCAATTCAACCCTCGTTCCAAAGGGCCGTGCATGAATAGGTTGTACACGATTTCGGGAACATTTCTCGATATGACCTCGAAATGTTTGTCGAATCCGGCCAATATGCTGTCCACCATTTCTTTTAAGTGATAGGCAAATCTACCGAACAGTTCTTCCATTCCGTATTTTTTTGTTTCCCGTATGTCCGCAAGCGCGAATGTCAATGCCTGCGCCATATTCACCCTCGTGACATCCTGCAGCGGATATTCCCTTCCGGGGATCGCCACCCAATTGCAGCCCACTTTTACCCTCATCCTGCCCAGCGCCGGGGCATAGCCGTTTTTGGCGTACCCTTCTTCGCAGCCTATGTTGCAAGAATAACACACTCCGGATCCGTCTTCTATCATATATTCGAGCGAACGGCGCAGCAAGGTTTTGTTTATTTTGTCGTGCAGACGTATGGCGAGATTAATCGGTATCCTTATTTTATGCATGGCGTCGAGGATTATGAAAGAAAGCCTCGATGTCATGTCGCGCGAGCCGTCGGGCGAGAGCCCCGCGATTTGCGAATAGTGCGTGTCGTTGAAAAATACGCTCGCAATGTACCAAACTGCTTCCTCATCGGTCAGCCTTCCCTCTTTTTTGTCCTTTTCGTAATAGGGGCGGAGTTTTTCGTCCAATTGGTCCAAAGCGCCCCCCGCGAAATACATCCTGTCCACGCTTTGGAAATGCGCGATGAACTGGCAGGCTTCGCGCATCGTGGACGGAGGTTTTTTTGCGAGCTTTTCGTTCATTTCGGCAATTTCAAGAAGGTTGGCTTTGTTTTCTTTGTTTTCTTCGATTGCGGCAAGATCTTTTGCATGGGATGCGATTTTCTGCACCCATTCGATAATGCCGAGAACAAGTTCTTCTTCGCCGTCGTAAAACGCGGTGTCTGCCGGGGCGTTGAATTCGCGGAAATGCCTTATCTTTTCGAGGAGTCCGCTCCATCCGAGTTTCAATCCGATTTCCATATCCCCCGCGCAATGGTTCATCGCGCCGAACCCGGGTTGGGTTATGCGGTATTTGTCCCAGATTTTTTTCAATTCGTTGGGATAATCGTCCGGGGCGATCCCCATGGGCACCCAATTGGCAAGATAGCTTATCCATGCTCCGCCGAGTGCGCTGTTTTTGTTGGTGTACTGGGGGCTTTCGTTTAGAAACCTCCTGAAATTTATGCCAATTTCACGCATTCCCGTGACTTTGCCGTAATCTCTCGTTATTGTGGGCTTGAATTTGAATTCCGGGAAATATACGAAGCCATGGTCGTCGATGTTGATGCTGCCCAAGGCTTTAATTTTTTCTTCGTTGATTTTTTGCTTGTCGTCGTGCAAAGCTTTGATCCTTCTTTCGCAAAGCGGCGAAAGCGCGACTTTTTCTTCATTGAGCATTTTTTATCCCTCTCTTTTCATCATTATATATTTGTTCATTTCACGTTTACATTATTTTCCGAAAACAATTTTTTTATTTTTTCCATGGTATAAAAATCGGGTTCTTCGAATATATTTTCGTTTGCCATCCCGAGAGATTTGTATTTCCCTTCGCCGAGTTTGTGATAAACCAAAAGTTCGCAGCAATCTATTTGTATCCCACTCAAAAATTTTGCGATGTTTTCCATTTCGCAGATGTTGCCTTTTGGGCCCGCTATGACGGGAATTCGGACTCGCACTTTGGAACGCGGCGCGAGTTTTTTCAAATTTTCGAGTATCAACCCATTCGGGGAGTTTGTCAGTTTTTTGTGCGTTTCGCCGTCATATGCCTTGATGTCGTATAAAAACAAATCGCAATGCGGCAAAATATTTTCAAAAGATTCAAAATTGACCGCTCCGGCGGTGTCCACGGCCGTATGGATTTTTGCGGCTTTGCATTTGATCAAAATCTCGCGCAGGAAATCAAGTTGCAACATGGGTTCTCCCCCCGAAAAAGTCACCCCCCCGCCCGATTGCAAAAAATATTCCACATCCGTCAAAATCAATTTTTCAAGTTCCGAAACCGTAATCATTCGCCATATCGGCAAAAGAGCTTCGGCGTAGCATTCGTTTGCGCATTTTAAGCAGAGGGCGCATTTGCCCCTGTCCAATATGTGGAGCCCGTTTTTTGCCATGTGCGCTTTTTTTTCGCACAGCTCAAAACACCTGCCGCAAAAAATGCACTGGTCAGGGTTGAATTTTAGCTGATTGCGGTTTGATATGGATTCCGGGTTATGGCACCAAGCGCAATGCAGGTTGCAACCCGAAAAAAACGCCACCGTCCGAATGCCCGGCCCGTCATAGATTGAAAATCGCTGTATGTTGAAAATTTTGCCCGATATGTTTTTTTTGGTTTCCATAATGTCAATCCGGCATCAGTCGCCTCGATTTTGAAAATCACTTGGCCAATAAATTCATTATATGCCATACATAAAAAAAATTAAAGGCCTTTTTGTAAATTTTCCGAATTTGGAAAAAACATAAAATATGTCGCGAAGTCTAAAAAATCATTTCACCCATTGACAAAAAACCGCAAAAATGATACAATAAAAACACGGATCATAAATATTTCAAGGATTTGATTGGATGCGGCAAAAAGACGAATGCGGAATTATCTTCGATATAGACCATTTCGCGGCGCATGACGGCCCGGGAATAAGGACGGTCGTCTATTTCAAAGGCTGCCCGCTTAAGTGCGTTTGGTGCCACAGCCCCGAATCGCAAAAAAAAGAACCGCAAATGCTCCATTTCAAAAGCCGATGCAAAAAATGCCCGGTTTGCATGGGCGACAAATGCGCAAACGGGGCTCGTGCCGTTTGCGGAAAACTCGCAAAAGCCTCGGAGCTTGCCGACGAAATATCCGAAAACAAAATTTTTTTCGATTCGTCCGGCGGAGGGGCGACAATATCGGGGGGCGAAGCGTTGTTTCAGCCTAAATTTGCCATATCTTTGCTCGCGCTGCTCCGCGAGCGCAAAATTCATTCAATCGTAGAAACATGCGGAATGGGAAATTGGGAACACTTGCGTGAAATCGCCGAATATGCCGATATTTTTTATTACGATATAAAAATTCTTGACGAAAAAAAACACTTGATTTATACAGGCGCAAAAAACAAAACCATATTGGGCAATCTGAAAAAACTGGCCGGTATATCAGCCGATAAAATAACGTTGCGCGTTCCGCTTATACCGGGTTACAACGATTTTGCAGACGATATAGCAAAAATATATGATTTGGCGCATGGGTTGTGCATTCGCCAGATACATTTGTTAAAATACAATTCTTCCGCACCCGCGAAATACGAATGGCTCGGATTGGATTACAAACCGGGCGATTTGAAAAAACAAAGCGAGGATTATCTCGGAAAACTCCGAAAAATGGCTCCGAAAGGATTAGATGTATTTGTATTTTAGAAAGGGGAATGATTTTTTGCATGTCGAACCGGATTGAAAGCATAAAAAAGAACATAAGGGAAAGTATGCTCCGCAAAAAGAATTGGCATAACGAATCAGGCAGCGTTTTCGAAAAATTTCCGGGAATAGAAAATAAACCGCTGATAATCCGAAAAGCCGAAGCTATCCGCATGAAATTTTCGAATGTCCCGCTTTGCATATGGGACAATCAACTGATTGCCGGAAGTATCGCCATACCCGAAGAAGATGTCATGATTTCGGGGTCGCTTCCGGACTATGCCACAGCAAAAGAAAAAAAGGCGGCGGCGGAGCAAGGGTTGTCCACAAATTCGATTGTGGGGCATATCGTCCCTTCATATCCGAAACTTCTGAAGCAAGGCACAACCGGGATAAAAAAAAGTGCGCTCGAAGCGCTGGAAAAGACAGAATTGCCGGAATCCAAGGCATTTTATGAATCGATTTTTATCGTGATGGATGCTTTGGAAATTTTATCTGAAAGATATTTTGTATATTGCGCCGAATTGGCAAAACGCACCCAAGATCCCGGTAGAAAGAAGGAACTTCTGGAAATGGCGGAAGATCTCGCTTTTACGCCAAAAAATCCGCCGCAAACTTTTGCTCAGGCGGTCGTTTCGATATGGTTTGCCCATTTCGCTTTTCAACTTTCGGGAAACCATCTCGCAATAGGGCGCTTTGACCAGCATGTCTGGAAATATCTTGAAGACGATCTCGAAAACGGGCGCATCGACATGGACAAAGCCCGGGAAACAATCGCTTGTTTTTTTCTCAAATTCAACGAGAGATCCGTAGACAACAGCATCGTGCATGAAAGCACAAATTTCGAAGAGGCAAACAGGCAAAATGAAGCGAACTGGGCGAAAAGGTCGCCTTTCGCGCACACGACCCAAAAGCATAATGCCCGCGATTCCGTAGATGCCACAAACCACTGGCTCCAAAACGTCATCATAGGCGGGGTAAACCCCGAAAACGGGAAAGACGCTTCAAACCCGGTAACTTATATGTGCCTCGAAGCTTTCGATGAAAACCGCATGACAAACCCGTGCCTGACATTGAGGGTTTTTTCCGGAACCCCCGAAGCGCTTTACAAAAAAGCCTGCGAAACGCTTGTGAACGGAGGCGGGTTGCCGGCATTTTTCAACGACGATGTGATCATACCCGCCCTGACCAAATGGGGGATCGAACAAAAAGACGCGCGCGACTATACAAACGACGGATGCTGGGAAATAATAGTCGCGGGGCGAAACGATTTTTATTTTGACAGGTTCAATATGCTCCGATGCCTTGAATGGGCGCTAAATCGCGGCAAAAGCAGAATAGACCGGAAAGAAGAAGCCCCGGATTTCGGAGATCCGTCGTTTTTTGGCTCGTATGGCGAAGTGTATGAAACTTTTTTGAAGATGCTCGAATATGAAATAGAAGGCTTGATGGAAAAAAATTGCAAGAATTTCGGCGCAAGGAAATATATCGCCCCTGTGCCCCTGCTTTCGGCTTTGCTTGAAGGACCGATGGAAAACGGTTTCGACATGACGCATTCAGGCGCAAAATATATAACCTACGGGCTCATAGCCGAAGGAATGTCCCATGTCATAGATTCGCTCGCAGCGATAAAAAAAGTGGTTTTTGAGGATAAAGAAGCAGATATGCAAAAATTGACGAAAGCTTTGGACGAAAATTTCGAAGGGCACGAAAAACTTAGGCAAAAATTGGCAAACGCCCCCAAATACGGCAGGAACCAAAAAGAAGCCGATGAAATAGGCGCAAAACTCATCGATGATTTTGCCGATATAACAAAACGCAAAAACAAAAAATACGAAGCCATGACATTTTTGCCGGGGGCGGGTACATTTTCATGGTACATAGCCATCGGCGAAGGATGCGCTGCTTCTCCGGACGGCAGAAAAAGCGGCGAACCGGTTAGCAGCAATTTTTCTCCGTCTGCAGGCGCGGCCACACGGGGGGTAACAGGGGCGATTTTATCCCAGACTTCTTTTGACATGACCAATTTGCCTGTCGGTTCGCCCGTAGATTTGCGCATAGCGGAAAGACTCGTGGCAGAGAACGGAAAACTCTCTCTTGAGGGCGAAAAAAGGTTGACGGGGCTTTTGAAATCATTTGTAAATTTAGGGGGCAATATGTTGACTTTGTCGGTGGCTGACACTTCCGTTTTGCGCGAAGCGCAAAAAAATCCCGAAAAATACCGGGACTTGAGGGTGCGGATGGGAGGCTGGTCGGCATATTTCACCATGTTGTCAACAGAACAGCAACAACATCATATAAAAAAGCAGGAGGAAATCACATGAACAGCAAAGAAAGGTTTATAAACGCCGTCACGCACAAAAAAGTAGACAGGGCGGTATTCGATTTGTACGGAAGCCCGCAGACCATGATAGATGCAAAAAGCGTGGTGGCCGAAATGAAAAAGATATTAGGCATAGAGGGCGAATACGAAGGTCCGGGATTTATCGACGAGAGGATACTCGAAAGCCTGGGCATAGACACCAGAATGACGGGAGGAATGCCCGCGCCTTCAAACGAAGAACTGTGGAATTGGAAACATATGGACTACCAAAAAAATTACCGGGTGGACATCTGGGGGATCGGGTACGCCATAGAACAAACCAACCGGGAGGCGGTGAAACGGCCGTTCAAAAATATGCCATTGGAGGAAATAAAGACGTTCCCATTTCCGAAAGCCTCGAACATCGACAAAAGTTTATTCGAACGCTATAGAACCCACGCCAAAAATTTATATGAAAACACCGAATACGCAATCGTGGCGCAGCACCCTTGCTTCGGGGTATTCGAAATCGGTTGCTGGATGTTCGGCTTCGACGACTTTCTATACAGGCTTGCGGGCGAACCGGAAACCGTCCATTGGTTTTTTGGCAAAATCCTGGAATACCAAAAAGACGTGATAAAACTGTACTACGGGGCAATCGGCGAATTCATACACTGCACCACGAGCGGCGACGATTTCGGAACGCAGAGGGGGCCGTTCATGTCGGCTGCGATGTTTGGGGGACTTGTGGCTCCGTACATGAAAGAGCGCATAAGATACACCAAAACATTCACAAACGCATTTTTCCAGCATCACACTTGCGGTTCGGTTTTTACTTTGATACCGGCTTTGATCGATTGCGGAGTGGATATATTAAACCCAATACAGCCCAATGCTTTTGAAATGGAGGCTGAAAGGCTGAAAGCGGAATACGGAAAACAAATATCGTTTTGGGGGGGCATAGACACGCAGGAACTGCTCGTAAACGGCACTCCGGAACAAGTGGGAGATGAAGTCGATCGGATACTTTCGGTTTTCGGAAAAAGCGGGGGCTATATTCTCTCCCCTGCCCATTGCATACAGGCCGATGTGCCGGCGAAAAACGTAGTCGCAATATACAAGCATTGAATTGAATTTTGTTATTTGCGTCGCCCGGTTCTGTTTTTGTTTTTTTCTTTTGAGAGCGCGGCAATTTTGTATGCCATTCGCGAAATAAATATGCAAAAAATCGCCCACAGAAAAAAAATCAAACACATCACTATCGCCGTTATCAAAGACATCAATATAAATGGATTCGGGTTTTGCCTGAAAATGAAGTCCAAATCAAAATAGCGCAAAAGCGAAAAAGTTTCGGCTAAACCAAATATTACGGCATAACGGGCAAAAAAGCTCAAAAAATATGCAAGCGGGGAAAAAACGGCAATCCATGCATCTTTTTTTGACCCAAAAAACGCGATGCAATAAAGAACGGGAACGGAAGAAATCAACGCATACTGCGCGAAATCATAATACCATTCATTTTCGTTTCCGTCAAACATCGTTTCCGCATTTATGACGATAATTACCAAGCATATGGCAGCGATGAAAGTCGCGGCATAAGATAGCCATCTTGCCGAATGTATTTTAAATTTCATCCGCAAAAAAACGGCAGGCGCAAAAGGTATCAAAGCATATATGAACATAGAAGCAAACAAATGCAACCAGTCCAAAGAAAACAATACATTTTCAAAAACGTAAAAATTAACCCAAAGATAAACCGCAACAAAAGCAAAAAGCAAAATTGCAATTGCGATTTTACCGATTTTTCGTTGATTTTTCATATACATTTCCTTTCTGTGTTTTTACATTCGGTCATATATAAGCATATAAAATCATGCATTGAACGTGAAATCAATATATTTTTTGGAGGTTTTACCATGAAAACAGTCGAATTTTTAGGAATTCCTATGACGAAAGTCATTTTGGGCGACAATCCGTTCATCGGCAATTCGTATGTGCCCGAAACATATCCGCGCAAAGAGATGTTCGATTATTACCAGGCCGACAAAGTGATAAACGCCCTTTTTGCCGCCGAAGAAAACGGGATAAACACTTACATGGCATTAGCCGACAATTATTTGATCAGGCTGTTCCAGCAATACCGCAGGGACGGCGGAAAAATGAAAATTATGTTTCAAACATGCCCTTCAACCGACCTTCAAGCCAACATTTGGCAGATGATGGAATGCGAGCCTGTAGCCATTTACCACCAAGGCAGCACATTGGAAGAATTTTTGAGGGAAGGCAAAAAAGACATTTTGATGAAGCGGCTGGAACTCATCCGTTCCACAGGCGCATATGTGGGGCTTGGCACCCATGTTCCGGAAATATTGCTTCAAGCCGAGCGCGAAAACTGGGGCATGGATTTTTACATGACATGCCTGTACAATTATCAAAATCAGCGCAAAGGGGAACAGAGCAGTTTCTTCACCAACAAACCAAAATATATAGTGTTCTATCCCGAAGATCCGCCGAAAATGTACGAGGCGATAAAACAAGTCCAAAAACCATGCATAGCTTTCAAAATTTTCGCGGGAGGGCAAGTTTTCAACGGCAAAACGCCGGAAGAAATCCCCGGCGTTTTGGAAAATGTCTACTCCGATGTTTTTGGCAACATCAAACCCGGCGATTTGGCCTGTATCGGCGTTTACCAAAAATTCAAGGACCAAATCAAGGAAAACGCCGAAATAGCCGAAAAAGTCTTGAACTCGATGGCTTGAATTCATTTTTCAAAAGTCATTTTGAAATCGAACGCATAATATCCGCCTTTCAGCGCCAGATCATGCGGCATGACTGTACTCCACGCCATGTTGCCGCCGATCGGCCCGTGGGCGGCGTCGATGTGCAAAATCGTCTCTTTGCGCTTTTCGATTTCATGGTCGTGTTTCGCATTTTTGCATGAGGCCACCGTGTAATGGCGCGCGTCAAAATGGAACGGCCGCACTCCTTCGATTTTTACCGAATTTCCCGCGCCATTTGATAAAACAAGCCAGCGCGCTTCTTCGCGCCCCCCGTTTTCGGACGGCGGGGAAAAGGCAAAATGCAAACCGTCTACATCAGTTTCATATACGCCCAGTTTGGCTCCAAATTTGCGGTCGCAATAATTTTCAATTTCCCCGCGAGCAAAATATTTGATTTTATCATATCCCGTCGGCAAAACAAATTCCATTCCCGCGCGTTGCAAATGTTTTGCGTACATGGTGGAATTCACGTAAAATGAAACATACACGGCGCCGTCGGAATCTATCCTATACTGCGCCCCGCATGGTATGGTTTCTCCCGTTTTCACGGTGAAACTGCGGCAAACATCGACGATCGCCACACGGAAATCCGAAGATATGAAGGAATTCGCATAATTTTGTTTTTCGAGGTTTTCTCTTTGGGTGAGTTCGAATTCGTTGTAAAATCCCCAATTCGGACCGGCGTCGAGTCCCGAACGGGGTCTGTCGAAACAAAAATCGCCGCAGTCGATCATATAATTTTTGCCGTTTTTTGCCATGCGGGATATATTGCCCGTCTTTTGGGAAAAGATATATTCGAAATCATTTCCTGCGATAATATATAGTTCGCCATCTTCTTTTAGGGAAATGGGGGTAAAGTTGGTTTTGCCGGCAGCATGGCCAATTGCAAACGGGGTTTTGGATTTCAGCAAAAATTGGCGCGACGATACTTCGTTTCCGGATTCGTCGTATATATCCAAATCAAGGTGATATTCGCTGTTTTTTTTGCATTCATGCGGAAGCGAAATTTCCATTTCTTTTTGAGACATCGGCAAGGCGTTCAAAACAAATTCGCCCGAAGCGACAACGGCTCCGTCCTCGCGCAGGATAGCTGCGCATTTGAATCCGGACAAATCTTTTTCCATGAACTTGTTTTTCAGCGTATAATGATTTTCGCGCCAACTTTTCGCGAAATACACAGGGGCGTAGATCTGCTTGACTTCATGGGCCACGGGTTTCCAAGTAAAATCCGGCATTGCTATCCCATTATTTGTCATGAACAGCGGATTCTGATATTCTGTCATGGATTCGCCGAAATCGCCGCCATAACCGAAATACGGATTGCCGTCCGCATCTTTTGCTTCCAGCGCTTTGTCCTGCCAATCCCAAATATATCCGCCCTGGAATCGTTCGTATGTTTCGGTGAGCATCAAAAATTTGTCCATTCCGCCGCCGCTGTTGCATATTTGATACAAAAATTCGACCAATATTATCGGCCTTTCGTCCGATGTATCCGTCAACATATGCATGATCTGTTCGATTTGCGCATACATGCTCCCCCTTATATCCGATATGTTTTTGCCCGGGTTGCCCGCTTCGTACTGGCAAAGCCGAGTGGAGTCGAATTCTTTGATGTAACCGTACATGGCTGCGTGGTTGGCTCCGGTTCCGCTTTCGTTTCCAAGCGACCAAGAATAAATGCAGGCATGGTTTTTGTGGTTTTGCACCATCCTGACGGCGCGTTCGACAAAATTCGGCGCATATTCGGGGTTGTGGGTGAGCATTCCCGCGACGGCGTGAGTTTCGATGTCGCATTCGCAGATTACCAAAATCCCGTATTTGTCGCACAATTCATACCATTCGGGCATATCGGGATAATGACAAGTCCTGACCGAATTTATGTTCATGCGTTTCATTTGGCGTATTTCTTCGGCCATATGTTCGACGGAAACCGTCCTGCCTGTTTTGTAGCAATGCTCGTGGCGGTTGACGCCGCGGATTACAAGGCGTTTTCCGTTCAACAACGCGACTCCGTTTTTAATTTCGATTGATTTGAAACCGAATTCGCAGCTTTCGACATCGAGAATTTTCCCGTCCGGCGCAACCAGCACGAACACGGCTTTGTACAGAGACGGAAATTCCGGTGACCAAAGCTTTATTTTCGCAAATTCGATTTGTATCCTCGCCGTGTTCGCCGTCGGAGCAAAGTCCGTTCTGTATTGCGCTTCGCGCATGGGTTTGTTTTCGCCTTTTCCGATTTCGTCCCCGTTCTCGTCGAAGATATATGCCTCGACTGTGCAGTCGGCGAAGCCGTCCACCCTCGATAATTTGACGTCAGCTGAAAATTTTCCGCCCTCAAACAAAAGATCGGGAATCGCTTTCACGAAATAGTCTTCAATGCAAAGCTTCGGTTTCGCAACGAGCCATACGCTCCGGTATATGCCGGAAAGATACCAGTAATCTTGGTCTTCGAGATAAATGCTGTCCGGGAAGCGGATCACTTGAAGGGCGAGCAGGTTTTTGCCTTCGGATACAAATTCTGTTATGTCAAATTCGCATGGCAATTTGCTGTCTTCGGAATATCCGACGGGCTTTCCGTTGACCCAAAGGTAAAAAGCGGCTTCGACTCCGTCAAAACGGATATATATTTGCCTCCCGCTGAAATTTTCGGGCACATCGAAATAATGCCTGTAACAGCCTGTGGGATTGGCGGACGGTGCAAATGGCGGGTTCGGCGCTGAATGTTTGCCTTTTTCCGGGTAGATGTTGCAAGCCTCATCGAGTTTCGGGTTCCACGGCATATGCACATTTGTATAAATGGGTTCTCCGAATCCTTGAATTTCCCAGTTTCCGGGAACATTGATTTTTTTTTCAAAACCTTCAAATCCGGGCAGGAAAAATTCTTCGGTTTTGGCTTCGTCCGGGCTGCCGTACAGCTTGAATTCGTATTTGCCGTTTAAGCATGATACATACGGCGATGCGGCGTTTTCGAAGTTTTTTGCGTTTTCCGCCGAATCAAAAGGGTTCCATTTCGTATGGGCAGCGATTCTGTTTATCGATGTCACCGAAATATTTTCCCAATCGGGCTTTGTGTGGAAATCTTGTCTGTTGTTCACGGCGTACCTCCAAAATTTTTAATGAAATTTATCGTTTTGATTAAAATTATTATAGCCTAATCCATAAAAAAAGTCAATCTTTTTTATTATTTGCCTTGTAAAATTTGCGTAGGCGTTGTATAATAATAAAAAACAACAGAAAGGGTTATGTTAATGAAAACAAAAATTTTGGTTATATGCGACGATTTTTACCATCACGGCGAAACAGTCGAATCCGGTTTGTCATTTTTGCAGGAAAGCTGCGAATTGACATATGCGACGGACATGGCGAAATATTCGTTTGCGGACAATCCGCTGTTTGGCTATGATCTCGCCATAATTGCAAAAGACGATATGGCATCAAAGTCAAACAAAGACAAATGGCTGACCGGGGAAATCGAAAAGCAATTCGAGGATTATGCGAAAAATGGCGGGGGGCTCATATTTTTGCATGCGGGCAGCGTGATATGCAAGCATTCAGCAATACTGAAAGGCATCGCCGGATGCGCTTTTGACACGCACCCGGAGCAATGCGTAGTCGATTTTTTAATAACTTCGCCGCACAAAATCACAGAAGGGGCAAAAAATTTCGCGGAAACGGACGAACATTATTTCATCGACTTTACTGCGGAAGACGCGGAGATTTTTCTTGAAAGCAGTTCGAAAAACGGGGTTCAGCCCGCAGGATATGTCCGCATTCACGAAAACAAAGGTCGCATATGCGTGCTCACGCCCGGACATAATTTGTCCGTATTCCAAAACGAACAATACAAAATAATAATAAAAAACGCCGTGAAGTGGTGCGCGCGGACAGAAAATATAATTTGACAAAAAATATAATTTAAATGGAAGGACATGTCATATTTATGTTTTCGTCCAATCGCAAAGGCCCTTTTTTTATGGTGGCCGCTTCCATATGCTGGAGTTTCGGCGGCATATGCATAAAATTTGTTCCGTGGGGCGCAATGAGCATAATAGGGCTCCGCGCAATATTGGCGGCGGCAGTTTTTGCCGTTTACCGAAAGAGCGTAAAAATTGAGTTTACTTTCGGGAATATGCTCGCCGCGATTTGCCTTTCCTCCACTACCGTTTTGTTTGTATTCGCAAACAAGCTGACTTCTGCTGCGGCAGCCATTTTGTTGCAATTTTGCGCCCCAGTTTTCATCATTTTGATTCAACTCGCATTTTACGGGAAAAAACCCAAAATCAGCGAGGCGCTGGCCGTCTCCGTGACTATTTCAGGAATGCTGCTGTTTTTTTTCGACCATTTGGAAAGCGGGGGATTGATTGGCAATATTCTCGCAATCGCTTCGGGCTTGTCTTTCGCGGGTGTTTTTGTATGCAACAAAAGACAGGATACCAATCCCGAGCAGGCTTTGTTTTTGGGTTTCATCATAAATTCCGCAATAGGGATGCCTTTTGTCTTTTTTGAAGTGACTGCGGATTTGGGCGCATGGGCGGCTGTGATTTTTTTGGGTATCGTGCAAGTCGGTTTGGCTTACATATTTTTTTCGCTCGGCATAAAAAAGACGCCGGCTTTGCTCGCCTGCCTCATCACCGCCATGGAACCCGTTTTGAATCCAATCTGGGTAGCTTTGGCTACAGGCGAAGTGCCCGGTTTTTTTGCGGCGATCGGCGGAACAATAATCGTGGCGGCCGTTGTTTTTTACAACATATGGACAGAAAAACACCCTTCGGTTTAAAGCAATATAATTTTTCGCAACTTAAAAAAACCGCTTGACAAAAAAAACATGGCGTGGTACAATGTAAAAAGGATTTTCCATTGCGAAACTGCTGCCATCAACCGGCGTGAAATGGTTGCGGCGCTGTAAAATTAAATTTTTATCCGCCGGGGAATAGGAGTTTATTGTGCATAAAAGAAGATTTAGGGTTTTTTCAGCATTGACGATATTGGCGTTGATTTCGGGCTGCTTGGTTTTTGCCGGCTGCGAAAGCGACGAAAACGTGATTTTGATAGGCGTCATGGCTCCACTTTCTGGTTCTGAAGCGTATTACGGGAACGATATGCTTCAATCGTATAAGCTTGCAGTAGATGAAATCAACGATAAAGGCGGGGTATTGGGCAAAAAATTCAAGCTTTATGATGCGGACGACGGCTGCGATGCGACTATGGCGGCCACAGCGGCGGCGAAAATCATTTCGAGAGGAGTCGATTTTGTGGTTGGGGGATACGGTTCCGGAGCTCTCATGCCCACTTTGCAGCCGATTTACGACGCGAAACTGCTGTTGCTCGATTCCTGCGCAAATTCCACGGACATCACAAAAGCGGGATTCAACCAGACATTCATGATCAACAGCCCCGGAACCCACGCAGTCGTGACTTTGGCGAGCCTTTTAAAATCATTGGGAACGAAAAAAATCGCGCTCATCCACCAAGGCGACGCCTATACCAAAAACCTTTCGGATATTTGCGCGGAAGAATTGCCGAAAAGCGGCTTTGAAATCGCCGCCGTCGAAGTCATGGAAAAAGGCGCGCCCGATGTTTCAGCCATTGTGACCGCTATCAGAAATTCCGGCGCCGATTTTGTTTATTGGTGCGGATACCACGCAGACGGCTCGAATGTAATCAAACAACTTCGACGCGGGGGATATACAGGCGAAATCGGCGTCGGCGACGGTTCGGCCTCGGTCGAACTTATCGAAGCCTGCGGTGAAGACGGCGAAAGCGTTTACGTGACGTCGCCGCCCTTTGTAAAACTTGCCGAAGGCGGGGAAAAATTCATCGCCGACTACAACGCGAAATTCAAGATGGATCCCGGCACTTACGCCACTTTATGCTACGACACGATTTATCTTCTAAAAACTGCCATAGAAAAAGCGGGCACCATCGAAATGGAAGCAGTCCGCGACGCTGTGCAGGACATAGAATACAAAGGATTGTCGGGATTGATAAAATTCACGCCCGACCGCGAACTGGAAATATCCAACTTCATGATCCTGCAAATCAAAAACGGGGAATTTATCCTTGTAACCCCATAAATCTGCTTTCCGATTTTTTGCGATATTTTTTATTTGGATTCGGTGGTGTTCACTATAATGTCCTTGGGCGAAGTCATCCTTCAGCAATTGGTCAACGGTTTGATCTTGGGCTCGTTTTACGCGCTGATTGCGCTGGGATATTCGATGGTTTACGGGATTATAAAACTCCTGAATTTTGCGCACGGAGACATATATATGACAGGCGCCTTTGCGTGCCTGTCCGTCTTCGGCGTTTTGTCCGCAAAAATGCCGGGTTGGCCGGGAATATTTTGCTCCATCGCCGCAGCCATGGCGCTTTCCGGCGTTTTGGGCTATTTGGCCCAGCGTTTCGCTTACCGGCCTTTGTTGGGAGCACCGAGATTGTCGCTTCTAATAACGGCAATTGGCGTTTCGCTCGTAATCTATAACTCCGTAATGGCGGTGACCAACAGCCAGCCGCTGTTTTTTACGAGCGGGCTCGACAATTCGGCCGGAATAAATTTCGGCGGCATAAAAATTACATACATACAGATTGTGCTCATTGCGGTTTCCGCGTCATTGATGGTCGGGCTGACCATTTTTATCGGCCGAACGATGACCGGAAAAGCCATGCGCGCCATTGCGCTTGACCAGGACACTTGCAAGCTGATGGGAATCAACGTCAACAAAATCATCGGCTTGACTTTCATCATCGGCTCGGCTTTGGCGGCGATTGCGGGCGGGCTCGCCTGCGTATATTACGGAAACGTGCAGTACAACATGGGTTTTACGATAGGAATCAAAGCGTTCACGTCGGCTGTCATCGGGGGGATAGGTTCCATTCCCGGGGCCATGCTCGGCGGTTTGCTGCTTGGTTTGCTCGAAGCCATCGGAACTCAATTTTTGGGTTCGCAATGGAAAGACGTTTTCGCGTTCGGCCTTCTTATTTTGATTTTGATATTGAGGCCAAACGGACTTTTGGGCAAATCGGAAATAGAAAGAATGTGAGCGAGGGGCGAAAATTGAATTTTATTGATTGGGCATATGGCAAAATGGACAGCAGAAAATGCAGATACACGACATTTGCCGCGATATTTGTGGCGACGGCGTTGATTCCGCTTTTTTCAAGCGACTATGTGCTTACTGTTTTGCAAAATGCGATGTTCTATATGCTGCTCGCCTTGGGCCTTAATATTATTGTGGGATATTGCGGGATGTGCGATTTGGGCTATGCCGCCAAATTTGCCATCGGAGCCTATACGACAGGGATATTGATAAAATCCTTCGGCTGGAATTTTTGGCTGACTTTACCCGTATCCGTTGTTGTTTCGGTTTTTGCCGCAGTTATTATCGGGGCGCCGACTTTGAAATTGCGAAGCGATTATTTGGCGATTGTGACTTTGGGATTTGCGGAAATTGTGCGGATAACCGCGCGCAATTTGGAAATCACGGGTTCAGCGACCGGAATAAACGCAATTGCGAGGCCGGATTTTTTCGGACTGCATTTGACCCAGATAATCCACTGGTACTATGTTTTTTTGATTTTAGTGGTTTTGTTCATTTTCATATCGAACAGGATTAGAAATTCGCGTTTCGGCAGGGCGCTCGCATATATACGCGAAGATGAGGATGCTGCCCAGGCGATGGGCGTAAACACCACGAGCTACAAAATGCGCGCATATATCATTGGAGCTGTTTTGGGAGGGGTGACCGGCAGTTTTTATGCCGTGAGGATGGCGGCGATATCCCCGGGATCATTTGATTTCACGCAATCTGCGAATATCATGCTTGCAGTAATTTTGGGAGGTATGGGAAAAATTCCGGGTGTGATAGTCGGAGCCGCTTTCTTTGCCATATTCCCCGAAATTTTCAGGGATGTGCCGATCGTCGGGGACATGAGGATGTTGTTTTTCGGGCTACTTTTGATAATAGTGATGATAAAAAGGCCGCAGGGTTTGTGGCCTGAAAGAAAACGGGCATACGCAAAAAAATGAAAAAGGACAAGAATTCATGGCTTTGATGCAGATAAACAACTTGACGATGCGTTTTTCCGGGATTACCGCAATTGAAAATTTGAGTTTCGATATAGAAAAGGGTACCATCACCTCTTTGATCGGCCCTAACGGCGCGGGAAAAACTTCCGTATTCAATTGCATAACCGGTTTTTACGGCGCCACATCCGGCGACATTCTGTTCAACGGCGAAACGCTCATCAAACTCAAACCGTACAAAATCACGCATAAAGGCATAATCCGCACATTTCAAAATGTGCGGCTGTTCAAAAATTTGACGGTTATGGAAAATGTAATGAGCGGCACCCACAGGGTGAGCAGGCAATCGGTCATAGGCGCATTGCTGAGACATCCGGCCGAACGGCGCGAAGAAAGCGAAATACTCAAGAACGCCGAATTTTATCTTGATTACGTGGGCATATTCGACAAAAAGGACGAAATTGCCAAAAATTTGTCATATGGGGACCAACGGCGAACCGAATGGGCGCGAGCCTTGGCAGCAAAGCCGCAGCTTTTGCTTTTCGATGAACCCGCTGCGGGCCTGAACCGCGAAGAAAAAGACAGTCTTGTGGAACTTATACGGCGCATACGCAAAGATTTCGACATAACGGTTTTTTTGATTGAGCACGATATGGATTTGGTCATGAAAGTATCCGAAAGAGTGATAGTAATAAATTTCGGCACCAAAATCGCGGAGGGAACCCCTGCCGAAGTGCAATCCGACCCTCATGTGATTGAGGCATACTTGGGGATTAACGAATAAGATGAATGATAAAAATGCGTTTCTCAAAGTCGAAAATTTGGAAACATATTACGGGAAAGTGGCGGCGCTGAACGGCATAAGCTTCGAAGTAAAGCAGGGGCAGATCGTGACGTTGCTCGGAAGCAACGGAGCGGGAAAAAGCACCACTCTCAGGACGGTTTCAGGCATAACGAAACCATCTGCCGGAAAAATTATTTTTTGCGGCGAAGACATAACAAACAAGCCCGCCCATGAAATCGTCAGGCGTGGTTTGATCCATTTGCCCGAAGGGAGGCAAATCTTCAAAAACCTCACTGTCACGGAAAATCTCGAGCTTGGCGCATATACCCTAAAAAACGCGCAGGAGCGCAAACGCCGCTTGCATAGGGTATTTGAACGTTTCCCGATTTTGGCAGCGCGCCAAAAACAGCAAGGAGGGACCCTCTCCGGGGGCGAACAGCAAATGCTTGCGATCGGCCGCGGGCTCATGCTGGAACCTAAACTTTTATTAATGGACGAACCTTCGATGGGCATCGCCCCCCTTATCGTTCGCGACATCACCAATATCGTGGAAAGCCTGAACAAAGAAGGCGCCACGATATTGCTCGTGGAGCAAAATGCGAAAATGGCGTTGGGATTGGCGGAATACGGATATGTATTGGACACGGGCAATATTGTGCTTGAAGGAAAAGGGCATGAGCTGCTAAACGATGAAAAAGTAGTCAAAGCTTACCTTGGAGGATAGGGTTTGCGCTTTTTTCCGGCTAAAACAAAATATAAGCCAAATAAACGGCGGTCGTCATCGTGGCGGCGGAAAGCAAAGTCGAAATCGTGACCGTTTGCACGGCAAATTCGGAATCTCCCTTGCACTCTGCCGAAAGCAAGGCTGTATTCACCGCCGTCGGGGCCGATGAAGCGATAAATATTGCCTGCGCGGTCACGCCGCCGAACCCGAACAATTTTATGAGCGCGAAAGCCGCCGCCGGCCCGCATATGAGCCTGCAAAACACCGCCAAATACGGGAGTTTCATTTTGAGGTTTATTTTTGTTTTTGAGAGCTGCACTCCCAGCGTCACCAAAGCCACGCTGACCATTCCGTTTCGCAAATAGTCAAAAACAGTCCATATCGGATTGGCGGTGAAATCAAAAGGCGCGAATTTTAAAAGTACGGCGAATATGACAGCGTAAAGCGTCGGCATTTTCGCCACTCGGGCAATTCCCGATTTTAAATTCATTCCTTCGCCTCCGCTGTTGACGAATCCGATTGTGTTGGTTGTGACGTTTTGCACAAGAAGCGTCATTATCTGCACCGCCAGCGCCGTTTCAAGATAGGGGGCCGCGCCGTCTACGACAAACGGAGGGTTCGAAAACACCAGCGTCATCAGCGAAACGCCTATATTTCCCGAATTGTAGAACATGATCGAATTTTCGAACGCTTTTCCCGTTTTTTTCGGAAGTTTCAATAATTTCGCCGCCGTAGCCCCGAATGCGAAATTAATTCCGAGAAATACGGAATTCAAGGCGATAACGCGAACCAAATCAGAGGAAATGTCGGTGGAATATATATTGGCAAACGAAAAAGCCGGAACAAACAAATAAAAATTTATTTTCGTGAGCGTGTTCATGTCCAGCTTGAATTTTTTGTCTGCGATATATCCCAAAAATATCAATACAAATATGGGAATAATGCTTTTGAGTATAATGCTTGCAAATATATTCATTTGTCATTTGTCTTTTCTGTTTTTTCCAGCGAAGTTCCATCGCGCAGTTTTACCACAGCTTTCCATTCTCCGTATTCATACGCCAATTTCACCGGTTCGCAAAGCCAAGTGGTTTCCCTGCGCAAAAAAAACGGTTCGTCGTAACTGCGGTATATTTTTTTGCCGTTCAGGTAAAAATCTACGTAATCGACGGTTTCCGGAAATTCCGCCGCAAGGCGTATTGCCCTCATTCCGTGAAACATCGTCCAATCCTCAAATCCCTGCAGGTAAAATTGCTCTTCAAACGGCAAATTTTCGACAGGCAACCCTATGGCCCGTGCAACCCTTCGGGCGAAAAACAAATCTTCGCCCGGCGTGACCCCGTAATCGGCGGGAGGTATCTGTTTTGTGAAATTGTTGTAATAACCCCATGACGTGTTTGTTTCAAGCCCTATATCGACGCGGGTGCAGCACGGCGAATCTTCATTGCATAATACGGGTTTTTCGCCCGCCCATCCTTTGACCCTGTTTACAAAATCGTAATACTCCCCTCTTGTCTGTCCGTTTCCGTGTATGATGGCAACATCGCTTTCTTCAATCACTTCTTTGTCCGCCATACCCCCGCCGCCCGAAGAACCGACCGGCATTCCCCCGGAATGTTCCCGCGCGATTTTGAGGAGCATCGACATCCCTTCCGGCGAATGCGCTATGGGATGGGAATTAAACGGCTGTATGTTGTATTCGTTCGCCACTTCTATGACGACATTGGAATAACCGCCTTCGCGCAAAAATTTCGCGCCCGTTTTTACTGCGTTTGCCACGGAACGCCCGTCCTTGATGCGGTTGCACTGAGCCCAATACAAAAAGCTTACAATCACAATCATCCCCAGTTCGTCGGCGGAGCGGATAATTTCATCCATTCTTTTTGCATATGATTCGTCAAGCGACAATCCGTCCGTTCCGAACGGGTTGTTGTCTATATCACGGACATCGGCGCATTTCACCGGCCAGCCTCCTTGAAATCCTACCGTTATGGCTTTTAATCCGTATGCGCTCCATTCGGGAAGCGAAGCGATCAGGTTTTTTGTGTTGCGTTCGGAGTCGAAAATTTTGTCTTTGAACAGATTGAAACGCGTTTTGTCTGTTTTATCGTCAAATACGCCTTGAATAACCCGTTGATTCCACAAAAGCCCGAACGATGCCGGATTTGCCCCCGGTATTTCGCTATAGGTTTTCACGCCGTTTATATAAAAAGATTTTCCTTTTATGCTGAGGTTTGTTTTCATTTTGATTTCCTCCTACAGTTCAAACGCATTGTTTGATGGAAGCGGTTCGAGGCCGAACATTTCTTTGCGCCGAAGATCGTAATGGCAAAAATTTTTAAAGCTGACGTCGTCAGGGACTCCGTGGTCGACAAGCGGTATGTACCCTCCCAGTTCGGCCGCTTTGCAGGCGTGTAAAAGTTCGCCCTCGATCGCCTCGGGCCCGGCGGCTATTGCCCGCTTGTCGATTCCCCCCCAAAGCAAAATCCGGTTTTTGTATTTTTGCTTGAGCGCGTAGGCATCCATTCCCGAAGCCCTTTCAAGCGGGTAAAACCCGTTGACCCCGCCCTCGATCCATAGATCGATCAGCTGATCTATATTGCCGTCGCAATCCACCCAAAAGGAAGCGACGCCATGCTCGCGCAAAAATTTTGTGACTTTTTTGTATCCCGGCAAAAAGAATTCCCTAAACATCGCCGGCGAACAAAGCGGCCCCGTCTTGAAGCACATATCTTCCCAGAACATCGCCATGTCCACATCCGGCACGTCGGTCACCGCGCGTTTAAGTATTTTGATGAAATGATCCGATAGAAAATCCACGACTTCGCATATCCATTTTGGCTCTTCATACATCGCGATGGATACTCCCTCGACGCTCATCCAATTGCGCAGATATCCGTAGAAACTGCCCCCGTCCAAAGTCACCACCCAGTCCCTGTCCTTGCACAATTCCACTATGCGCCCCCAGCGCTTTTCATCGGGATAACGGCCCGGGTGGTCTGTGACGAGGTGCCGATCGCGGAAATTTTGCCAATCGGAAGATCCGTGCAAGGCGTGATCTATGTACTGCTGGGTGACTAGCGTGCCGTCTTTATGCGTCATCTCTTTGACGATCATTCCCTCGTAGTTGCGGTAGATTATATAGTTTTCGTTTTTTTCGAGTACTTCATGGTCAAAACCGGGCATGATGCCTGTGTTTGCCGGGAGCCTGGCCGATCCCCAAAAAGCGGAATATTTGCCTTCAAAGCCGAAATAGTCGAGCAGATACTGGCTCGCTCCCCCTTTTTTATTATATTTTTCGGGCGCGGGGGGCATTCCCTGTTTCACCCAAGCTTCATACGGGCCGACCCAATCGCCCCACAGCGGAATATCCTGGGGACGCTGGTCTTTTATGAACCTGTGGTAGCGTTCGCGCTGCGTCATTTTTTATCCTCTTTTTCCTGTTAGAATTCATATGTTCCATTATATCAAATTCTTTTGCATTTTTCAAGGGGATATTTTAAAATAATTACAATGTGGCCGGGGACATTGCTGTATTTGACGATATGCATGTTTCAATTCGCCAAGCTACCCACCGCTTTAAAAAGCGAAATAATTTTTATTTCGTCTTTGTTGCCGGGAGTTTTTTCCACCCCGGTCATCAAATCAATAATTTGCGCATTTGTTTTTTGTATGATTTCCGTAACATTTCCGGGGTTTAGCCCCCCTGCAAGAATGACCGGACAACTTACGGATTTTTTTAGTTTTATAAATGTGTCAATATCCGCTATGCCGCCGGCGGCAGCGTTATCGGGGGCACGCGGATCGAAAAGCAGGGCATAAACGCCGGCTTCGCAAAAATCTTTCGCGGTTTTTTCCAAATCGGAGGTATCGGGGAAAATAGCCTTGATAATTTTCACGCCGCGTTTTCCCAATTCGCCGACTAAATATGCAGTATCGCAGAGAGTTTCGCCATTATGCAATTGAACATAATCAGGTTTTATTTCCGAAATTAATTTTATTATTTTATCCGGCGATCCCCCGGTGACAACACAAGTTTCAGATGGTCGGGAAACTGCCGCCGCAAATTTTTTTGCCGATTGTACGGTCAAATTCCACGGAACCGGATGCGGGTAATCAACGACAAACCCAATTATGTCCGCACCGTGGGAAACGCACATTTTTACGTCGTTTTCGTTCATAAGCCCGCATATTTTTATTTTTATTTGATTTTTACACATAACGATTTATATGTGTCCCCCATATTTTTTGCTTTCCAAAGAGCCGTTCCGACAAGAACAGCGTTAACGCCGGAAATCGCCGCTTTTTCCGCATCGTCAACAGATAAGATGCCGCTTTCGCTGACCAATAACGCTCCTGCGGGAACGTTGGAAGCAAGCAAGGCTGTCCGCTCCGGGCCTCCCCCGTCTTTTTCGTAAGTCATAATATTTTTGTTGTTTATGCCGATTAATTTTGCGCCCAATTCTTTTGCCAATTCCATTTCTTCGGCCGTACAGACTTCCACAAAAGGTTCCAAATTTATTTGCATCGATTTATCGTAAAGCATGCGCAAATTTTTTTTGTCCGTTATGGCACAGATCAATAAAATCGCCGATGCCCCCAAATCTTTTGTTTCTGAAACTTGATATTCTTTTGTTATAAAATCTTTTCTCAATACGGGAACTCCTGTGTTTTCGGCAATATCGAAGAGCAATTGATTGCAGCCGCCAAAATGGTCTTTTTCGGTGACTACCGAAAGAAGGGTAGCGCCAAAACAACCAACAAGATATTTTGCCGTTTCCACGGGATCGCGTCCTTGCAATAAATCGCCTTCTTTCGGCGAAAAACATTTTATATCGGGTATGACTGCGGCAAATCCGCGTTTGTTTTCCGATATAATGGCGGACGAAAACCGCCCAGCCGAAAAAATCATTCCATCCTCCCAAAACTATTTGACATTTCTTTCAATTCGTTTAATTTGCCGGAAGCCGCGCCGCTGTCTATCAAATTTTCGACGAGTGAAATTCCCTCTTTGAAATCATCGGCTTTGCCGCCGACGATAAGCGCGCCTGCGGCGTTCAGTACAATCGCGTCGCGTCTCGCCCCTTTGATTTTTCCCGAGAAAACGCCGTTTATCGTTTCGGCATTTGCGGCAGGCGTGCCTGTTTTAATTTCCGAAAGAGCGCACCGTTCAAGCCCGAAATCTTCCGGAACTATTTCCATAGCATTTACTTCGCCGTTTTTAAGATGGTTGATTTTTGTTTTTCCGAGCAATGAAATTTCATCGAGTCCGTCCAATCCGTGGACGAACATGGCGTTTGTATATCCCAATTCTTTTGCTACATATGTTACGGTATCGAGTAAATCCGGTTTGTATACGCCGAGAAGATGCTGCGGTGCAAAAGCCGGGTTTATCAGCGGCCCGATTATCGAATAAAATATCGTTTTTATCCCCAAATCCTGTTCCGGCGGAAGCACTTTCCCCATCACCGGATGAAAAAGCGGCGCATAGAGAAAAGCGATGCCGATTTCCTCAATCATTTTTTCGGCTTCGTTTGGCTGTAAATTTATATTTACGCCAAGGGATTCAAGCACATCGGCGCTCCCTGAAAGGCTGGCGATAGAACGGCTTCCATGTTTTGCGATATAAATACCCGCCGCTGCCGCGACTATCGCCGTAGCCGTTGAAATGTTGAAAGTGGAAAGTCCGCCGCCGGTGCCGCAGGTATCCATCAATTCGCCGGAAACTTTCGGTTTCAGCGGAATGCAGTTGTCTCGCATGGCTTTCGCTATATACGCAGTTTCCTTGAGCGACGCTCCTTTCATAAGCAGAGCCACTTGAAACCCTGCAATTTGGACGTCGCTGACAACGTCGTTTTTTATTGCGGAGATCAATTCCGATATTTCAATTTCGGAAAGTTCCTGTTTCGTCGTGATTTTTCCCATAATTTCTTTGTACATGTTCACTATACTCCTTAAAAATTAAAATTAATATATTTTTAGTTTAATATATTGCAAATAAAAATAAAAAATCCCCGACAAAGCATTGCGCTTTATCAAGGACGAATAAAAAATCCGCGGTGCCACCTTGATTTGCGGGCAAAAATCCCGCACTCTTCACTTAGGATACAAACATATCCCCGGCAACTTACGTATGCCCGCACGTCATGGAATACTCGGCGAAAAACGCTTTTGGCCATGCCCTCGACGGTCCATTTGACAGCCTGCATTTCGACCCGGTTCTCAGCTTCCCGAATTCTCTGTACTGCGCATTTGCTGTCTTTATCTCCGTTTCAACGGTTTGATTAAATTATTTTATAGGAAAAAGGTATACCATATTTTTTTTGTTGGTTTGAGCGACTTTCATTCGCTATTCTTATTATACCACACGTGTTAGAGATTGTCAAGCGGTTCGGCAAATTTTTTTAATATTTCTTCATTATCTATCCATTTAAAATAATTTCCACAAATTCTTGTAATCAAATCTAACCGGTTTCGTGCCTATCAGAAACCGGACTGTATATGAACTTGTCTTTATATCCACCGATTCAATAACTCCTTCTCCGAATATTTTATGCTTCACCGCCGTTCCCACCGGCAAATGAGCGTCTTTATAAGGATTGCGGATTACGGTTTGTATTTTGTGTTCTTCCATGATTTCACTGCTTATGCTGCTGCCGGTCCGGGTGATATATGCATTATTTATATCGAATAAAAACCGCGACGGCGTTTTTGCATAACCCTTAAATCCGATTCCCTCGCTCTCCGTCATAAACAACTGTTTCTTTGCGCGGGTCATGGCGACATAGCAAAGACGGCGTTCTTCCTCAAGAGCTTTTTCGAGCCGCTCCTCCAACGCCCGCGCTGACGGAAATATCTTTTCTGATAATCCGGCTACGATGACCGTATGAAATTCAAGCCCTTTCGCTATGTGCGTCGTCATAATTTTTACGCGGTCCTTTTTTTCGTCCTCGTCCGTATCACGATTAAGCGAAATTTCCTGTAAAAACGTCGCCAAAGTCAAAGTTTCGCCATATTCTGTTTCCAACGCGACGATTGACCGCAGTAATTCTGTTACGTTGTCGAGCCGCTCCATTTCGCCGCTTTCGCGTATATATTGTTTGTAACCCGTATCAATCAATAATCTTTGAAGCAATTCTGAGACCTGCGCGGTTTCGGCGTATTCTTTCATGCTCTCGATAACTTCCACGAAGTTATATGCTCCCGAACCTCTGAACATGGGGTCGTACATATAATTTTTCAAAGTATCGTACATACTCGCGTTTTCTCTTTCGGCCTGTGCCCTCAAAAATACAACTTTGTTTTTGCCGATTTTGCGCCGAGGCACGTTTATCACGCGGTTAAACGACAAATCATCGTCGTTTGCCACTAACCGCAGATAAGACAGCACATCTTTGATTTCACGCCGTTCGTAAAACCCGACCCCGCCGTAAACCACATACGGTATGTTGTGTTTTAACAGTCCCTGCTCGATAAAACGTGAAACATACGCGGAACGGTACAGTATGGCGATGTCAGCGTATTTGCCGCCGTTTATTATGTGGGTTTTTATTTTGTCCGCTATATATGCGATTTCTTCCCTGTCGTTTCTGGCATGGAAATGCTCGACGACTGCGCCGTTCGGATTTTGTGTATATAATTCTTTTTCTACACGGTTTTTATTCTTGACGATCAAAGAATTGGACGCGTTCAATATCTCAGGGGTGGAGCGGTAATTCTGATTCAATAATATTGTTTTGATTTCAGATTTCATTTCCGGTATTACATGATCGGGCCAATATGTCGGCAGCGGGTCAGCTCCTGTAAAATAACCGCGGATAAAATTATCGAAATCCACGAACAAATCCACTAATGCCGCCCGCCATTCGTATATATTTTGGTCAGGGTCGCCGACAACGAATAAATTTTGATGCATATCGGATAATACGCGGACGAGACGAAATTCTTTTGTGTTGGTGTCTTGAAACTCGTCAAACATAATATAATGCAAGCGGTTCTGCCACTTGTTCAGTATATCCTCGTGCTTTTTGAACAGGCAAACCGTAAAATTTATGATGTCGAAAAAGTCCAACCCGAAATATTTCTTCTGCTTTTCCATGTAGCGGGCTATGACTTTCTTTTCCATGTCGGTCGCTTCAAAATCTCCGATCACATCCCTCGGGTCAGCCATGTAGTCATCGTAAAGTATTTTATTCTTGAACGTGCGGATTTTTGTGTTTATCATGAACTCAAAAGTGGCGGTGTCCATTTTTATGCCGAGTTCTTCATACACTTCCTGTAAGATACTTTTCTGATCGGCGGTATCGAGGACAACGAAGTTTTCAGGATAAAATAGTTTTGCGATGTCCTCTTTGAGGACACGGACGCAAAAAGAATGGAGCGTGGAAACAAAAGATATATCAATATCTTCGCCAAGCATATGACGTAAACGATTCTTCATCTCGCGGGCGGCTTTGTTGGTGAACGTGATGCATAAAATATTTGCGGGAGGCACGCCGAGTTCTTCTACCAAATATGCGTATCTTGCCGTCAAAGCCCGCGTTTTGCCGCTGCCCGCTCCTGCGATGACGCGGACATATCCTTCGGTAGTCAGAACCGCTTCTTTTTGCTGTTCGTTCAAATGAGCGAGGATTTCTTCTGTTTCCATACTGTTTTTATCAACCTTATGTTTGAAATTATATATTTGTTCTTAGAAATAACAAATATTCCATTGCTTTTTTATAAGACTCGCCCCCGGATGCAAATTTATTATATGGTTCGCAGGGAAAATCACTACATTCGCCGCAATGGTTTATTTGCTTTTCGACACAACAGATGCGTAGATTACAGTTGTTACAACCTGTCCAATAGCAATCATTCGCAATATTCCAACAACCTGTACAAAACGGCGCTTTCTTCACAACCGCTTCAGCGCCTTCATTTTCTCCAATCAGTCCTTGACTTCTGAACCACGGAAGCATTTTTTCCGCCGCTTTCAAGTCTTGTTCCATTGTGACTTTGTATGAGCTGCATTCGTTGCAGTCAATTCCGCAAGCCGCCAGTTTTAACTTATTCATAATTTTTCTCCCGTAATGATTATTACTTAATCTTTCAGCCACAACGCAGGACGGACGCCATTGACATTGTGGTTATCGTCGGTCATGGCAGAAACGAATGTGTCATTCGTACCGTAAATGAAATATCCTTCCGGTGTCAATTCGTCGTCGCAGCCGCTCATGCTGATACCGCCGTGCTCGAACTCGTCCCCGCAATTACCCATGACTTGCGCCGCCGAACGTGCGCTTGCACCGGGTGTGCGGAGCCTCCACCACGCGACCATACCGGTATCGTCTACGGCTCGGCGGTTGATGTCATATCCGTCGCCGCCCAGCCAAGGCCAGTATTCATCTTTGCACCAATCGCACGGGTCGCTTTTTGGTCTGTTTTTGAATTGCCCGCCGTCGCCGAAATATTTTGCGACTTCGTCCAAACTCAATAAAAATATTTTATCGGTCGTGGGATTTCCGCCGCTCGTGCCGTGCCACGGATTATCGTTGTTTTCATTTGTAACTTCGATAATGCGGTCGCGGTCGGTTTTGTCGAATGAATTGTAAAATTCCCCGTTCAGGTATTTTCGCATATCGCTCGTTTCCCATGTGATTTCACATACTTGATTGTGATAAGCCTTTCGACCTATTACTTTTTCGGTTAGTATGAGCGTTTTGCCGTCCTGCTTGTCCAACACATACCAATCGTATTTGCCGAACCGTATTTTGCCGCCGGGTGGAACTGGGAGCGGTTTCAAGGGTTTATAGCATTCGTTGTTAGGGCATATTTCCCTGCCGGGCGGAACTTCTGTATTACAGTATGGGCAATTCATATTTTGCCTCCATATTATTTATTATTTCAACATAAGAATTTTCTTTTTTTCGGCGTCCATTTTCTCCGATGCGTAACGGTATGATACTCTCGGCATGATTGTTTTATGTTTCAATAAATATTCAAAAACATCTTCCGGTTCTTTCGTTGACAGAGCTTTTAACATCCAGCCGTACCCCTTGCGTACCAAATCATGTTTGTCCGTCATTAGTATATCAGAAATTTGAAGCGGATCTGTCTCTTGGTATTTATCATGATATATCGACGGAATCAATATGACTGCGGAAGCGCGTCGCATCCAAAATTCGTCCCGTTTCGTCCAGGCGATTATATTTGCCGTCAGTTTTGTGTTTTGGCAGATAAGCTCTCCGAAAGCATGAGTGCAGAAATCGTCGCAATCGCCCCAGCCCCGCACATATTTTTCGAGCCAGTTTTCAAAAACGGCAAACGTATTTTCGTCATATTGTTTTTTCATACGGTACGCAAAATCGAACGCGATAACGCCCAGCGCCCATTCGCGTTGTTCCAAAAGCTCGTCGCAAACCGCAAAAACATGATTTATTTTTTTGCCTTTGATGTTTTTGAAAAGTTTCGCCGACAGTTTACGTATATCTCCGGTATTGCGGCAATATTCTATTTCGTTTTTTGCGGTTATTATGGTTTCATTCATGTTTTTTACCTCATGCAAAATAAATCATTTGTACTATTTAATTGCCAGCAAGCATTTCAAGCATAGCTCTTATCTGGGCTATCGTGCCTTCTATCAGGTTCACGCATACGCTTCTGCCCTTGCCGCCCGTCATCACGCTTACATGACATTCGTGTACCAGCCAATCTATCAATAACATCTTTTCTTTCTCGTCTTTGCATAACGGCCATTTTTCCGCGAAACTATTGAATATCTCCGTCGCCCGTCCGCCGGGCATACTGTTTGCGTTACAACTCCGCCTGTACTCTCGGTATGTATAGTAATATCCACACGGACACGCTATCAATCCGGCATAACTTGTGGTTTTGTTTATAGTGCCGCAATGATGGCAGATTATTTCGCCTTTTTCCAGACATTCGCGGGTATCTCTTGCTTGTTTGCACCGAGCAAAAAATGTATATCCGACGTCGTCAAGCAAATCGTTATCAACGAGCCCTTTCGCGTCGTTTTGATACACCCTTATCAATTTGCTCCGCGATACTTTTTCGCTCCATTTGCATTTGTTGAATTTCGCAGAGTCTATATTTTCTGTCATTTCCGTCAGTTCGTTCTTTTCACGCTCTATCCGCGCTTTTGCTCTCTTGATCTGATTGTCTTTTTTTGCGGCTGTCAGACGGGCATATCTTTCTTCGTAACCGGCGTCATATTTTGTTTTTGCTTTTTCAAGTGCATTTTTCAAAGATGCTTCATCTTCTATCTTAACGCCCAAAACGGTAAAATAACCGTTTCCAATAGTCACATACAATAATTCAATACGGTAGCCGCGGCAATATCCGTATGTCCAGCCCGTA
>WRJC01000010.1 GCA_009782405.1 Oscillospiraceae bacterium | reverse complement strand
AATAAATCTGGAGCAGCCCAACAGCGGGTTTGGCCCTTATTATCAATTCGATATTAACGCTGATGGGAAATGGGTCGGCGGTATCTTTATCAGGATGGGTTATTCAATAAGGATACATTACAGTGCGCAAATAGGATACTGGATCGACGACGAGAGCAACCGCAATCGCGGGTATATGACTAAAGCGTTATTGGCGCTAAAGCCGTTCTTGAAGAAATGCGGATTTAAGTATGTCCTCATAACCAACGACGAAAACAACGCCGCATCCCGCCGGGTTTGCGAAAAAATCGGCGCGACTTTTCTTGAAGTTGTAGATACGCCAACATGGTCGGGTTTGTATCAAAAGGACGGTCAGCGAAAAACGAGCAGATATGAATGGGCAATCGAAGATACTGAACAGCAAAATTATTCGGGTATGAATTTCCGGCATATAAAAATCGACCTCGACGCCGACCGTGATTACATCTTTGAATGTCATTGCCGGGTCAATTACGAATGCGACACGCCGTGGGCGCGGAAAATCCCATATGAGGAATACCGGGCGAATTGGTTCGCGTGGCCCGGTCAGCAGGACGGATTCCTGTCTGCTCTGCGCGAAAGCATGAAAGACGAGCGGACTATCGCCGAAATCATCAAGACCGAATCAGGCGAAACGGTCGGCTATCTATGGGTTCCGTTTCACAGTGAAAATGAACATTTCATTTGGGCTGATGTATCGGATATATACATTGAAGAACCCTATCGAGGCAAAAGCATCGCTTCTTACCTGATGGATTACGCTGAAAAATCGGCAAAACAAAACGGCGCGAAAGTAATCCGTTCGGGCACGGGCTGTGAAAACGTCAAGTCGCAGGGGTTGCACAAAAAGCTGGGGTATTATCAATACCGCTTTGAATACGAAAAAGTGTTGACAGACGGACAGGAGGACACATGGGGCGTCGATTATATGGAGGGAAAAGAAAATGGATAAAATAAAAATCAGATTGGCAACCACTTCGGAACCGGACTTGAACGGCATAGCCAATATACACCGTAAAGAAGAACACATTCCGTGGAACAATGATGATAAAATATTATTTATAATCATTCTTTCCGTTGACAATCCGCATTTAATGTTGTATAATATGCTTAATCCGTAAGGAAATCTTTAGTCCGAAAGGGGATGTGTTTTAATGACGGCTCGTATGGTATTGGTGGTTTCGACCTAAAACCGAATATCGGGCATAAGCTGAGAAAACGGGAAATGCGCCCGTATTTTTTGCTGTGCCGTCAACAGTAACCTTTCGTGAATACTGCTGTTAGCGGGATACGATGCAGGTCGTATCCCTTTTTGTTTTAAAATACAAATGCCGCGAAACAACAGCTTCAACCGAGGCTGCTTGTCCGCGGTATTTTTGCGCCCCAAAATAACCAAAAATAATAGGATTAATAGGAAAATAGAAAAATGGAATGGTATCAAGATTTGCTTGAACTTGCATCAAAAGAATATAATTTCGACATACGCGCTTTTAAAGTTGAATCCGCCTTCAAATGGGGGAATCCGCCGATAGAAATTTTTACGTTCGATAAAAACGGTAAAAAATATATTATAGATTTTGAACCCGGCTGGCTTCCTCAAAGGCGGCAGACGAGAGCCGAACTGGATTTTATCTGTTATCTGGCGGAAAATAATATAAGCGTCGCCAGACCTTTGAAAACAACCAACAACGAACTTATTATTTCAACACAGAATAGTGGTAAAAACTTTAATATTATTGTGTTTGAGATGGTAAAAGGGCAGTTTTGGGATAAAAACGACCCGGATAAATGGAATAATAAAATATTTTTTAATTGGGGCAAATTGATGGGCGATATGCACCGGTTGGCAAAAGATTATAGACGCTCAGATAAATATAATATACCCGATATATTTAACAGATATTATGAGGGTTGGGGTATGGCATTTGATTGCCTGAAAGTATATTCCGAAATATACAAAATCACGAAAGAACTGCTCGACGAGTTTATAACTTTCCCAAGGGACAGGGATTCATACGGGCTGATCCATTGCGATATGCACCAAAATAATTTCCATATAGACGGGGACAAAATAAACTTGTTCGATTTTGGTGATAATATCTACGCTTGGTTCGCTTTGGACATCGGCATCGCGCTTTTCCATGCTCTGTGGTGGGGGCGAAAAGACGACAAAGGGAATGATTTTACGAAGGCAATCATCGATAATTTTTTAAAAGGCTATTTATCCGCTAACCATTTGAGCGGTTTTTGGCTTTCAAAGATACCCATGTTTGTGAAATATCGGCAAATATCGTGTTTTGTACCGTGGTTTTTCAATCCCGAAGATATAAATGATAATCAAAAAGAATGGATATATAACATAGAAAACGATATTGTATTTGATGATATTGATTTAAAATACATCTCTAATATCACCAAAAGCGCAAAAGCGTAAAGATATAGGAGAAAAATAAATGAACACATACAAAATTCAGCAGATAAACCCTGATGAATACGAAATTATCAGGAAACTCGACCGTGACGCTTTTGGATATGGAAAACTTGACGGCAGCGGTGATTTTCATGAAGTTTTCGCTGATAATGTCCGCCGCTCGCCTTACTATATTTCGGAACTTGACTTAGCGGCTGTTTCAAGTGACGGGATATATCTTGGTCACGCAATATTTTCCGCGTTGCCGATGGGTGACAAAGGCGAACATATTATTTGGCTGAACAGCCTTGCGGTCAAACGAGGTGAAAATGACAACCCTGCCGAAAAATCTTATGAGTTCCAACGCAGGGGAATAGGCACGGCATTAGTCATGCGCGGGCTTGAAATAGCCAAATCGCTTGGATATACAGGATGTATGACTTGCGGGCATCCCGACGTTTATCAAAAAAAGATGGGATTTTTGGATTGCCGGGCGTTGGGTATAAATCTGGACGAAAGCGTTAAAGACCCGGAAGGCTGTGTTCATGCCGTTGAACTTGTACCGAGCGGTTTTGATAAAACAAACAAGATTATCAGCTATAAATATTATAATTTTGACCTTAACGAGCATGGTATCAATTTTGAGGATTTACATGATGTATTAAATATCATGTTCAAAAAAAGATTTACCCGTATTACTTGTCAAGCCAAACAATTACAGGGCGGCACATTAGGCGATGTCCGGCTTATAACGGGTACAGCCGTATCCGCAAATGATGAAGAACACTCCTATAAAGTCGTTTGGAAAACGCAAAAGAAATGGAAACGATACAGTGATCCCGGTTCATGGCGTCGGGAATACGACTTATATTCGTCCGACTTAGGTACGGTTTTCACTAAATCATTCCGCTGGCCTGATTGCTACCTCGCTGAAATAAACACTGAAGAAACTGAAATACAGCTATGGATGGAGTATATTGACGGTGTTTCAGGGTTGGATTTGACCGGCGATATGTATGAGCGAGCAGTCGAGGAATTAGGACGCTTTCAAGGTAAGCTATAAGAAAAAACCTAATTTATGGTAAAAAATCCGCTCTCGCAGAAAAGCGAAAAGTCCCGAAACCCTTGATTTCATGGGACTTTTCACTTTGGCTGCGGAACTAGGATTTGAACCCAGACAAACAGAGTCAGAGTCTGTCGTGCTACCCTTACACAATTCCGCAATTTTATTTTTGCGCCGGAGGCATATTACACAGTATACAACAAATTGCCCGGTTTGTCAATATGGTTTTCAAAAAAATTTAAAATTTATTATTTAAACTTGATTTTTGACACAATTGTGTGGTATAATGTCCTTCGAGAGCAAAATTCAAAAAAAGACAGGTGATTTTTATCGTCGCGCCAAATAAAATAGTGCTGGCGTCAAAATCCGCCGCGCGGAGGAGCATTCTCGCAAATTTCGGGATAGACGCCGAAATATATGTGACAGACGCAGACGAAACCCTCTATGAACACATAGATTTTGCCCCTTGGGAGATCGTCACGGGGCTGTCGCAGAGAAAAGCCCGCATGGCGGCGGAGAAAATGGGCGACCCGCATATTTTGGTGATTGCAGCCGATACCGTCGTCGAGTTCGAAGGGCAAATAATAGGCAAGCCGAAAAACGCGGGCGCCGCCGCCGAAACGCTTTCGAAGCTGTCGGGAAAATTTCACAGGGTCTATTCGGGCATAACGGTTGTGTTCGGCGACAAAACGGCGTGCGACTATGACATGACAAAAGTAAAATTCAAGGATATAAGCAGGCGGGAGATAGAGCAATACGTGAAGACGGGCGATCCGCTTGCAAAAGCCGGTTCATACGGCGCGGAGGGACCCGGATCGGCGTTCATAGAGCGCATAGAAGGCGATTTTTTCAACGTCGCGGGGCTCCCGGTTTTCAAATTCGCCAAAATTTTAACAGACAGCTTCGGCATGACGGTTTTTGATTTGTTGCCCGGGCATTATGCGCAAGAGCTGCCGGAAAGGATTAGATGAAGAATGGCTCTTTTTTCTAAAAGCATAGGAATAGACCTCGGGACAGCCAATACGCTGGTTTACGTCAAGGGGCGGGGGATACTGCTCAGGGAACCTTCGGTGGTCGCCATCGAAACGAAAACAAAGAAAGTTTTGGCGGTGGGAAACGAAGCGAAAAACATGCTCGGCAAAGCCCCGGAAACCATTGAGGTTTTCAGGCCGCTGAAAGACGGGGTCATAGCGGATTTCGGGGTGACCGCCAAAATGCTGAACACATTTTTCAAGCGCGTGGCGGGGGTGATCCTTTTCAACAGGCCGAAAGTCATCATTTGCGTCCCATATGGGGTGACAGATGTCGAGAAACGCGCAGTCGAAGACGCCACGCTGGAAGCGGGGGCGAAAAGCGTGGCGCTCATAGAGGAACCCATAGCCGCCGCCATCGGGGCTTCATTGAAAGTGAGCGACGCGCGGGGTTCCATGATAGTCGATATAGGCGGGGGAACCACCGAAGTCGCGGTTTTGTCGCTTGGAGGCATAGTCGAGCCGGGATCCATCAGGATAGCCGGGGACAAAATCGACGAGGCGCTGATAGAATACGTCAGAAAAACCCATAACGTGCTAATCGGAGAAACGACCGCCGAATCGATAAAAAAAACGATTGGGGCAGTCCATCCCGACGTCCAGGCCGAAAACATGGAGATAAGGGGGAGAAATTTGTATTCGGGCCTCCCCGCAAAGATAATTTTGACCACCTCGGACGTGATCGATGCGATAAGCGAACCCATCGGGCAGATTGTAAACACGATAAAGCGAACCCTCGAAAAAACCCCGCCGGAACTCGCCGCGGATATATACGACAGCGGAATAACATGTTCGGGAGGAGGGGCGCTGCTCAAAGGGATGTCCACGCTGCTTTACGAGGAAACCGGGATAAAAACGTATATTGCCAAACGCCCGCTCGACTGCGTCGTTGACGGAATAGGGGCGGTGCTCGATGACCTCGAATCGTTAAGCGGAGTTTTGTCATATGTGAAATCGAGGTGAACGAATGGGAGCCATTTTCAAAAACAAATTTTTCATAATAATGCTGATAGTGGCATTGGCGCTCACGCTGTCCACCATAATATTGAATGCGTCCGGATTCGGCTCGGTGGTGAGCGACGCGGTGAATGTGATCCTCGCCCCTTTCCAAAATTTCGCCGACATTATAAAAGACAGTTTTGCCGGATTTGCCGGATATTTTACCGAGTTCAACAAAATGAAAGATGAAATCGAAGAATTAAAGGCAAAACTCGAGGATGCCCAGTCCCGGCTTCAGGACACCTGGAGGCTGCAGGACGAAAACGACACGCTCATGGCTTTCTATGAACTCAAAAGGAAACGCCCGGATTATAAAATGCAGAATGCGAAAATAACGGCAAGGGATCCGGGCAACTATGTTTCTTCGATGACGATAAACAAAGGAATGGCGCAAACGCTTGACAAAGACATGCCGGTTGTAGCGGCCATGGGCACGGATTCCGGAAAAGAAAAATATGCCATAGTGGGCTATGTGAGCGAAGTGGGGCTTCTGTTCGCGAAAATCGTCCCCTTCATGCGCACGGGGGAGTCGATTGGGGCATATATAGAGCGCACGGGCGAAGCAGTCATCGTCGAAGGGGATTTCGAGCTTGAAAAAAAGGGGTTGTGCCGGGTTTCTTATCTTTCAAAAGAAACCGTCATAGAAACGGGGGACAAACTGTACTCCTCGGGCAACGGGGGCATATACCCCGAAGATCTGTACATCGGAGAAATAGTCGAAGTGACGGCAAACCCGTTTTCCCGTACCATGACGGGTTATTTGAAACCGGCCGTGGATTTCGACGAAATAAAAAACGTGATGATCATCCACGAATTCAGCAGAAACTTCTATTAGATTAGATGCGATAACATGAGAATAAACAAAAAGTTTGTGATAAAATCGGGGATTTACGCGCTCATTTTCATATTTTTCACCGTGCTCGAAACGAATATGCTGGCCGGGCTTCGGATATTCGGCGCGAAGCCAAATCTGGTCATATCGCTCGTGGTAGCGGCGGCGGTCGTCGAAAGCGAAAAATATGCTGCGGCTTTTGGGATGATTTGCGGGTTTTTGGTCGATTCTTCCGTGGGTTCGCCGCTTTTTTCCTCGGGGTTGCAATATTTTTTCGCAGCTTACCTGATAGCGAACCTGACAAAGTCATATTTTCGCAAATCTTTGTTTACCATGTGCATCATGAGTTTGTCCGCGTGCCTGCTGCGCGAATTTTTCAATTTTGTCTATTTGCTCGCCGTTTGGGGGAATTTCGACATAAAGCGCGCTATTTTGGAATTCATCCTTCCGGAATACATATACACCGTGGCGCTGGCGCCGGCCGTATATCTGTTGGTCAAACTGACTGCGGGAAAAATTTCGTATAACATAATGTGAATATGTTGTGCGCGACGAATCGAAAGGAGAGGGAGCTAATGACGAAAAAAACACCTTTTATCAGGTGCTTTTGTTTGCTTGCGGTATTTTTGCTTGCGGTATTTTTTTACGGGAGCACGCTGTTGAACATGCAGATCGCAAGAGCCGACGAATACAAAAGGAAAACACAGGCAACATATACAAAAAAATTTGCCGTGCAGGCGGTAAGGGGAGAGATATTCGACAGAAACGGAATCCCCTTGGTCACAAACAAAAATATCTATGATATAGTCATCGACGGAACAAAAATGCCCAAAAAGGGATATGTCGAAATATTGGTCGATTTGGTGGGCAAAATAAATTTCTATAATGGGGAATTGACGCAAAACTCGATGCCGGTCATGGCAATCGAGGCCGATGGCGAGAACCAGGAAACGCGCTATTCGTACAGCATGGTGACGCAAAACGACAGATATCGCCTTGACAGGTTCCTTTCAAAAAATCAATTGAACGTAAACACTTCTGCCGACGAACTCGTGGCTTATTTGACGCTTAAATACAGCCTCGATGAATATATGCCGCAAAACGGGAGAGATCCTAAGCTATTTTGGGCGATACTCGGAATATGCTACGAATTCGACCGCATGGACGTTCTGGCGGGCAGCAACACGTATAAATTATGCAAGGACATAAACAAAGTTTTGATGGCGGTGATAATGGAAAATTCGCACAATTATCCCGGCGTCGAGATAATGCTCAGGTACGAGCGGGTGTACAATTTGCCAAATTCCGCCCCGCATATAATCGGAACAATCGGTAAAATCTCGGATGATAAAATGGAGTGGTACACCGACAGGGGCTACAGCATGGATGCGATAGTGGGCAAAAGCGGGGTCGAAGCCGCTTTTGAGGAGTATCTGAGGGGCATCGACGGCGAGATCGAGAGGACATACGACCAAGACGGAAACCTTTTGGATGAGCGTTATGCAAAAGAGCCGATCGCCGGAAAAGACGTTTACCTCACGCTCGACATCGAATTGCAACAAGTCGCCGAGCATTCGCTGGAAAAAACCATAGACAGGATCCATATCCTTTCCAAAACTTTCGGAGACCCTAAACTCAACGGGGGAGATGCCAATTCCGGGGGCGCGGCGGTGATAGTCCCGGAGACCGGGGAGGTTTTGGCGATTGCGACATACCCTTCATATAACATAACGGATACATTCAACACGGAAAAGTATGCCGAACTCGCCGCAGACGAAAAAAACAGGCCTCTTTTCAACCGCGCCACGATGGGGCAATACGCGCCGGGTTCGGTTTTTAAAATCGTCACATCGGTCGCCGCGCTGGGAAGCGGTTATTTGGGATTGAACGAATACATAACCGATCGGGGAAAATACACGGCATATGAAGATTACCAACCGGCATGCTGGGCTTATCCGGCATTTACCCACGGCGCGATAAACGTCACCCAGGCAATAGAGCATTCTTGCAACTATTTTTTCTTTGTGGTGGGAGACAGAATGGGCATAAACCCATTGGGCGAATATGCGATGCGGCTCGGTTTCGGCACCAGGACGGGAATAGAGATAGGAGAAACGCCCGGAATCCTGGCTTCGCGTGAATATGCGCAATCGGTGGGGCAGGTTTGGACCGGCGGACAGACGATCGCGGCGGCGATCGGGCAATCGTTCAACGCATTTTCGCCGCTGCAAATGGCCACGATGCTCGGAGCCGTTTTAAACGGAGGGCAAAGATACAAGAATACGCTGCTTCTGTGCGTGAAAGAATACGGTTCGGATGAAATCTATTATGCGCCAAAACCCGAAATATTCGATTCGGCGGAAATATCGGAAGCTATTTTAAACGCTGTCAAGCAGGGGATGCTCAACGTCATCGAAGCGGGGACTGCGTATTCGCTGTTCAGGGATTTTCCAAGGTATTTTGTAGGCGGAAAAACGGGCACCGCGCAAGGCAATATCGGAAAAAGCAGCGAAAACGGAACATTTGTCGCTTTTGCCCCTTACAGCAATCCCGAAGTTGTCATATCATCCGTTATCGAAAAAGGTTCAAAAGGGACATGGGCGGGTTTCGTTTCGGAAGACGTGCTCGCGTATTATTTCGGCTATAAAACATTCGCGGAAGCCATGGATCTGCCGGAAGAACCGGAGGATGAAGAGCAAAACGAGCCGGCAAGCCCGATGCCTCACGAACCTGAACCCGCCGGTTATGATTATGCGCCTCCGCCAACAGAAGCACCCGCGCCCCGGCAACCGCTTCCGCCCGAACCGGAAGCGACTTCGCCGCCGCCTCCACCAGTCACGGAAGCTCCGACGAACCCGCCGGAACCCGAAACGCCCGCCCCTGCGCAATCCGAAGAAACGACAGAAACCGTAGTCGAAACTCCGTCGGAACCTGAAAGCGAGGCGCCGCCCATACACACAGAACCGGAACCTGAACCGGAGCAAATAACCGAAACGCCTCCTCCCCCGCCCACGGAGGAACCCACGATCGGGCAGGACGACGGCGAAGCTTGATTATAAATACAACCAAAAAGGAGCGATACATTTACATGATAGACATCAACAAAAGAAGCAATTTGCTGGAACAGGAAGTATATCATTACAGCCTGCAAAACGTCGAGGATCCGAACCTTTACAGGGATCTTTTCCCATATTCCGAAATACCGAAAGTTTCTTTCAACCACAGGCGGGTGCCCATGGAAATGCCGGACGAAATCTGGATAACCGATACCACATTCAGAGACGGGCAGCAAGCGCGGGAACCATACACTCCGGGGCAAGTACTCGATTTGTTCGATATGCTCCACAGGCTGGGGGGCGAAAACGGGATTGTCAGGCAAACCGAATTTTTCATATATTCCGAAAAAGACAGGAAAGCTCTGGAACTTTGCCGGGAAAGGGGATATAGGTTTCCGGAAATAACCACGTGGATAAGGGCGACCAAGGGCGATTTCAAACTCGTGCGCGACATCGGCATAGAGGAAACGGGCATACTGACTTCGTGTTCGGATTATCATATATTCAACAAACTCGGCACAAACAGGGCCAAAGCCATAGAGCAGTATATTTCCGTAGTTTCGCAAGCGCTCGAAATGGGAATCAAGCCGCGCTGCCATCTCGAAGACATAACGAGGGCTGACATATACGGGTTTGTGCTGCCTTTCGTCGGGGAACTCATGAGGCTTTCGAAAGAATCGAAAATTCCGATAAAAATACGAGCCTGCGACACCATGGGCTATGGGGTATGCTACACAGGGGCTTCTTTGCCGAGAAGCGTCCCGGGGATAATCTACGGGCTGAAAAAATATTGCGGGGTGCCGAGTTCGCTTATAGAGTGGCACGGGCACAACGATTTTTACAAAGGCGTGGTAAATGCGGCCACAGCTTGGCTGTTTGGCTGTTCGGCGGTCAATTGCTCGCTGCTTGGCATCGGCGAGAGGACCGGCAACGTGCCGCTTGAGGCGATGGTGATGGAATACGCCTCGCTCAGGGGGGGGCTAAGCGGAATGGACGCTTCGGTCATAACGGAGATCGCCGATTATTATTCAAAGGAACTTAATTACAAGATACCCGCCCAAACCCCTTTTGTGGGCAAAAATTTCAATGTGACAAGAGCCGGGATACACGCCGACGGTCTTTTGAAGGATGAGGAGATATACAATATCTTCGACACGGGGACAATACTCAAACGGCCCGCAAACGTATTGGTGAGCAACGTTTCCGGGCTTGCGGGGATCGCCTATTGGCTAAACGGCTATTACGGCCTTGTCGGCGGGGAAAAAATTGACAAGCGCGACGCTATATGCGAATATATAAAAAAATGGATCGACGCCGAATATGAGAATGGGCGCACCACAGTTATAAGCGACGAGGAACTCGAAAAACTCGCGGAAGAATACAAATCGGGGCAAAATACGCCGTGAACGCCGCAGCGGCGGCAAAAGGCAAGGGGGGCGGCGCTATTTTATCTCAAATAAAGAGTCGTTTATCGGCCTTGCGGCGCTTGCCCCGTCGTAATAAGCGGAAAGGATCGCGGTAACACATTCGTAATATTTGTTTTTATCGTCGTTGGCGTCATAACTGCACACGTCCAACACGATGCCCGTGTCTATCGAAATGTGGATTAGTTCCCTTTGGAATATTTGCGGCAGCATATATTCTATCGCGATCACGTTGGAATCGTCGGTTTGGTTCAATTCGCATTTCGTTATTTCCCCGCCTTCCAATAGGCCGAGGTAGTAGTTGATGTCCGGCATATGGGGGATGCTGCCAATGGAAAACGCCAATGCTTTCCTTTTTTGTTTGCTTCCGGTGGCGAAATTTTCAAAAAATTCATATTGCGAATCATTTATGTACAACTCCTCCGGCACGGAATTTACATTGAGCAAATATTTGCATTTTTCGCCTTTTTTCCAAAAGAACATTTCTTCCGTCCTCGAAATTTCGCCGTTTGTGTAATAACGCGCCTCCATTTCGAGATGCAGGTTTTCGGGCAGTTTCGTGTTCGCGATTGCCTCCCTCGCGTTCTCCAAGGTGATTTCCAGCACAAACCCTTCGCCGCCGGATTCGTAATTTTCGGGCGCGGGATTTTGCGCAAAAAAATCATATATGTTTTTGTCGTCTTTTTCCGCTTCGGGTTCGATTCTCTCCGGTTTGAAAAACAAATTCTGGATAAAAGCGGGGAATTCTATCAGCCCGAAACGGTACAGCCCGGTCAGTATAAAGGCGAAAAGCCCGAACATGATCAAAAACAAAAGCAAAAACGATATTCCCGTCGTGAGTTTGTTGCTTTTGCCGAGGGCAGACTTTATTGCGGCCAATTTTGGTTTTTTCCCCGATTCATTCATTTTCTTTTTTTGCCTCTTCGGTTTTTGGTTCATCTTTGGTTTCTTCATCGCCGTTTTCGGATATGAGGCCGCTTTCGGCCCTCATTTTTTTGTCCTTGAAAATAAACCACATCGCCACAGTTATCGCCAAAGAAACCGCAATTATTATAATCGCGTAGATTATCCTCTGGGTGACGAGCATGACTGAGGAAACCCCCAAAAGCGCGCTGACCGCGTACAAAATGCGAACAGTCTGTTTTTTGTTGAATCCCATGTCCACGAGCCTGTGGTGCAGATGTTCCCTGTCCGCCGAAAACGGGTGCCTGCCCGAGAGGAGCCTTCTCGCAATTGCGAAAGTTGTGTCGAAGATCGGAACGCCGAGTATCAGAAACGGGATGACAAAGGCGAGCACGGCATGGATTTTGAAAACGCCTTGGATGGATACGACCGCGAGTATAAGCCCCAAAAACGTCGCCCCGGTGTCGCCCATGATGATTTTCGCGGGGTTCATGTTAAAGGGCAGAAACCCAAGGCAAGAACCCGCGAGTATGGCGACCATCAGGGCGACTTTGAAATCCCCGATCAGAATCGTGACCAGCAAAATGGAAATTGCCGATATTGTGGATATCCCGCAGGCGAGCCCGTCAAGCCCGTCGATGAAATTGACCGCGTTGATAAGCCCAACTATCCAGATTATGGTCAGCGGAATGGAGAGATATCCGAATTGTATATATGTCCCGAATATGTTTATGCGCTCGACTACCACTCCTCCAAGCCAAACGACCAATCCCGCCGCCGCGATATGGACAAAAAATTTGTAGAGTGCGCGTATCCTGAAAACGTCATCCAATATCCCTATGATGACGATCAAAAGCGCCCCGGCGATCAGGCTCAGGGTAAACGCCGATATTTCGTAGAAGATGAATATGGATACGACGAAAGAGAAAAAAATCGCGAGCCCGCCCAAACGCGGCATGACTACTTTGTGCATTCTCCTGCCGTCGTCTTTTTTCGGGTCGTCGACCGCCCCTATTTTGAACGCCACCACCCTGGCTATCGGCGTGGTGACAAATGCCATGAGGGCGGCGAATACCACGGACATGACCGCATTCAAAAAATCATAGACGTTTATATCGCCGAAATTCATTTCGCTGATGATATTTTCCATATTTTTGTTTTACTCCTTCGTTAATCGGTTAAATCTGCAAGAATCCTATTTTTTTGTACACTTTCGCGAGCGTTTTTTCCGCCCTGTGCGAAGCTTTTTGCGCCCCGTCCCGCAAAATCTTTTCGAGCCCCGTTTTGTCGCCCATCAATTCCCCGTATTTTTTTTGTATCGGGGCAAGCATGTCCGCGACCGCCTCGCCCACGGCAAGCTTGAAATTCCCGTAGCCAAAGCCCGAAAATTCGCGTTCTATATCCTCATAGCTTTTCCCCGAGGCGCACGAATATATCGTCATGAGGTTGTTTATGCCGTCCTTGCCTTCGGCGAATCTCACTTCGGATTCGGAATCTGTCACGGCCCTTTTGAATTTTTTGATTATTTCGTCTTTTTTTTCCATGATCAAAATATTGGAATTCGCGTTTGAATCGCTTTTGCTCATTTTTTTGGCCGGCTCTTGAAGCGACATGATTTTCGCGCCCTGTTCTTTTGCTATATACGGTTCGGGAATCGTGAACACGTCGCCATAAACGGAATTGAACCTGTCCGCTATGTCGCGGGTCAGTTCGAGGTGCTGCTTTTGGTCTGCGCCCACCGGCACCAAATGCGCATTGTACACCAATATGTCCGCAGCCATCAAAACGGGGTAAGTGAAAAGCCCGGCGTTGATGTTGTCGGAATGCTGCTCGGATTTTTCTTTGAACTGCGTCATCCTCGAAAGTTCGCCGAACATGGTATAGCAGTTCAGCACCCAGGAAAGCTGCGCGTGCGCGGGGACATGGCTTTGGACAAACAGCGTGCATTTTTCCGGGTCTATCCCGCAGGCGATGTAGATCGCCGCCACTTCCATCGAACGCCTTCTCAAAACCGCAGGATCTTGCCTCACCGTTATCGCGTGCATATCGACCACGCAAAAATAATTTTGGTAATCGTCCTGCAGTTTCACCCAATTTTTTATCGCGCCCAAATAATGGCACAAAAGCAAGTCTCCGCTGGGCTGTATCCCCGAAAGTATTATTCTTTTTTCATTATTGTCCATAAATTTACCTCAAAATCATTTTATGCAAGTATGCGAATGAACTGCATACGAACTATCGTTCATATTTGTTCATTTCATTCTATGCGCGACATCCGCCAAAATTCCGATGCCGGCTATTATCTGCTCCTTGGACGGATAGGAGAAGTTCACCCTGAAAGAACGCGAGGCCTCGCTTGGGTCGGCCAAAAACGCGCCGCCCGGCACGACTGCCACTTTTTTTTCCAAGCTTGTCTGCACGAACTTGGCCAAGTCCATGCCCTCCGGCAAGCTGCACCACAAAAACAGCCCTCCCTCCGGGGAAGTGTATTTTATGCCGAGGCTGTCGAATTTTTTATGCATCTCATCGAGCATCAGCATGCACTTTTCTTTGTACAAAGCGCGTATTTTTTCGATATGCGCGTCTATGTCGAACTTTTCCATAAACAAGTCGCACAAAATTTGGAAATACATATTCGTGTGAACGTCGCTGCCTTGTTTTGCCACCACGATCTTGCCCGCGATTTCCTTGGGCGCTATAAGATAGCCGACTCTTATCGCGGGCGCGATTATTTTGGAAAAGGACGAACAGTACACGACTACTCCGTCCGTGTCCATGCTTTTTATCGTGGGCACCTCCTCGCCGCCAAACCTCAGCTCTCCGTATGGATTGTCTTCGAGGATTACGGCCCCGTATTTTTTCGCTGTTTCCAAAATGGATTTGCGTTTTTTTAGGGGCATTGTGGAACCTGACGGATTTTGGAAAGTTGGGATCAAATAAATTATCTTGGCGTTTTTGTTTTCGGCCAGAGCCTTTTCCAGGGTTCCGTCGGATTCCATGTCTATTTGCACCGGCTTTGCCCCGTTTGCCTTGAAGGAGTTGATCGCGCCTACAAACGAAGGCCTTTCGCAGATCACCGCATCCCCCTCGTTGCACATGACTTTGCCGGTCAGGTCTATGCCCTGCTGGCCGCCGGAAACGATGAGCGTCGCGTCGTTTTTTCCCCCTATATTAAATTTTTCTTTTATGCGCAGGCGCACTTTTTCTATGAGCGGGGCATATCCCTCCGAAATTCCGTATTGCAGCGCGGGCACGGGCATATTTTCGTAGATAATCTGCGAAATCTCTTTTATCTGTTCGACCGGAAATGCGTCCGGGGAGGGGTTTCCCGCCGCGAAGGAGATCACCGAAGGGTCTGTCAGGGATTTGAATATTTCCCTGATCGCCGAAGGCTTGATGTTTTTCATTTTTTCGCTGATTTTGTATTCCATATTGTATTCACCCCGTTATTGTTGTAGCCAACATATTGTACCATAATTTTTTGGTTGTGTCAACATCCGAATGTTTTAAAGCAGCGAGCGGACAAAATCTACCGCCGCGGTCATTGCTTGTTTGGCAAAAGGGGAAACGGCAAAACATCCGGACAGCCACAAAATCGAGAGAAAAATCAGAAGCAGCACGGAATACCCGTGGTATTTCCACACCCTCAGATAATGGTAAAGAAAAAAGAAAGTGAACAGCCAGGCCGGCAAAACCACGAAAAACACAAGGGGGCCGAAAGTCGAAAACACGCAAAGCAAAAATAAAATGATAAAATACGGTATTATCGAAAGCATCATGGATTTGCGGGAATGTTTCGGCGCGTCGGGATCGTCGTAGATCATCACGAATTTTATCACCCTTTTGACGCCTCCGATGGAAAATTTCAAAAACAGACCGAAGATGAGCGCGCCTATCACAAAATATATGAATACAGGCATAGTTTTTTTATCCCCCTGATATGTAAAATCTAATGCGAGCGGCTTTCTTCTTCGGAGGCCCCGCATTCGCTGCAGCACCCTTCGCAGCCGACTTGAAAATCCACGGGTATTCCCATTTTTTTGTAGTAATCGGCGATCGCGCTCTTCACCGCTTCTTCGGCAAGCACCGAACAGTGGATTTTTGCCGGGGGGAGGCCGTCGAGCGCCTCGACGACCGCTTTGTTTGTGAGCGCCAAAGCCTCTTTCGTGGATTTTCCGAGTATCATTTCGGTTGCGATGGAGGAGGTCGCAATCGCCGCCCCGCAACCAAATGTCTTGAATTTTATATCGGTTATGGTGTCGTTTTTTATTTTCAAATAAATCTTCATTATATCCCCGCATTTCGCGTTCCCGACTTCGCCTATTCCGTCGGCATCTTCGATTTCCCCCACATTTCGCGGGTTTGCGAAATGCTCCATCACTTTTTCGCTGTACATAAAAAATTTCCTTTCAGTATCCGTAAATCTAAAATAACCGCTTTTTCGCCTCTCAGTCGAATGCTTTGTACAGGGCGACGATGTTTTCGGGGGGCGTGTCGGGTTGGAAGAGGTGCGCCGGACACAGTATGTACCCCGTTTTGAAAGATTCCGCGTACCTTCTCGCCTCGGCTTTGATTTCGCTTTCCGTTCCGTTCGGCATCAGTTTTTGCACGTCCATGCCGCCGTGAAAGCAAATCCTGCCGGAAAAACGCTTCAGCGATTCGGGCGCCATCCGATCGCCTGCGGGCTGGATCGGGTTTAATATATCGATGCCGCATTTTATCATAGATGGCACAAAACACGCAACGTCCCCGCAGGAATGAAACATGAACTTCGCCCCGAAACTGTGGATGACTTTTCCGATTTTGGCCAAATACGGCGCGAGAAATTCCTCAAACATGGAAACGGATATCAGCGGCCCCCTTTGCGTGCCCAAATCCGAAACGACCAAAAATATGTCGATTTTCCCCTCCGAAGTTTCCCAAGCGCGTTTGTAGTCTTCTATATAAAAATCCGTGAATACAGAACTCAAATAGTGCACCCATTCCGGGTTTTCCGCCATGTCGGCCAAATGGTTTTCAAGCCCGCGCACCAAAGCGGGGCGCTGCCATATGTCGCCGAAGCCGTAGCGCACAGCGAGCTTTTTATCCTTGGCCTCGCGGCATTCTTCATATAGTTTGCCGTAATCCAGCATATCGTTGTTTGGCCACCGGAAAGCTTTGATTTCTTCCAGGCTTTCCGCATAATAAAGCGCGCCGTAGGTGTCTTCCCTCATCGGGCCCCATCCGGTCTCGCGGAAAATGAAGCGCTCCCCCCACATATTCTCAAAAACGCCGTTGCCCAAGGATTTGTTTTCCGGAGCCGCCGCGTTAAACGAGCGTATGTCGATTTTCATGTCGTCCAAAAATTTTTCCAAGTCGTTGTGTCCAAGATAGCCAAACAACCTGGCAAGCGTCGGATCCTCCGCCCAAAAGTCAAATGGCGGCCTGTCGGTGCGGCAGTTTCGCAACGCGGCCATTGTCCTGTCAAAACCTGTCATTTTTTCACCTCTTGTTTCATTATGGACATAGTGTAGCATATTGTCGCATTTTTGTCAATTGTTTTCTTCGATCGCAGCTATCGTTTTTTCTATTGCCGTTATCCATTTGGGTTCTTGTTTTTCATATGCCGAAGCGAAATCGACGCTTTTGGTTTTGACGAAATTGTTGAAAAAGTCGTACAGACCCGCCCAATTGAAAAACATTCCCTGATCTATCACTCTCGTCGAGAATATCAGGTCAAGCATTTCTTCGGATTCGTCGTCGCGGGCATTTTTACCTTTCAAATTTATATCGTAATACGCTTTTGTCAGCGTATCGACGGATTCGGCCGCCCATGCTTCGACTATCGCCCCTGTGCGTTCCAAATTCAAAGCGGTGACGGGAAGGGCCACGCATGAAGCGTTTCCGTATTGCATCGTGTTGTAATATTTTTCTTGCAGCCCGTCTGTTTTCGGAAGCGGCAATATTCCGAAATTTGTTTCCATTCCGCGCAGGTTTTTGACTATCTCTATGTTGCATATCAGATACAGGCAGCGGCTTTCGGCAAATACGTTTGTCGTTATGTCGATCCAGACGTTTTCATATTTCCCCGTATAGTCGTCTGCATTGATATATGCGGTTTTATCCGTCATGAGGTCGATCACTTTGTCCATCGCATATACCGAGCGGTCGCTGTTCAATACCAGAGCGGGATAGTCGTTTTCGTCTTTTTCGACGATGAACTGCCCCGATGCGGCAAACAGGCAATATGAACTCTCGTATTGGCCTATCGCGCCCCATTGATCCTCGGGAGTCAGTTCCCCGTCCCCGTTTAGGTCTTTTGTCGCTTTTTTGGCGTTTTCGTGCAGGATGTCGATTGTCCATTTGCCGTCTTTGACTATTTGATAATGATCCGGCAAACCCAAATCCCTTACCATTTCCTTGTTGAACAAGCATACCCATGTCGCATCGTTTGTCATCGTGGTGATGTTGCCTATTCCGGCATACAATTTATGCCCGCTGGTCAAGGAATCGTTGGCGGTTTTGTTCCACCAAGGCTTTCCAAAATCCAGATAGGGGACAGTGTGCAAATCCAGCAAATAACCTTGTTGGATCATCGATCCCGCCCCGGTCAGGGTCGGAAACATCACGTCAAAATCGTCGCTCCCGGACTTGATCAGTTTTTGCGCGAAACCCGCAACGTCCCCTTGCCGTATTTCGGATATGTTTATATTGAACTTGTCTTCCAAATATCCTGTTTCTTTTGTAAACCGCGTCGTTGACGGGTTCACCGTTCTCGGCTTCTGCGAATACGTCCACGCAATACCAGTATATTGTCCAGCCTTCCCTGCACAACGCCCTGAAATCGTAGCCATCGCAGTCCATTTCGGGCACGTCGTATGTTATTTTTTCCGTTTCCGCATTTTCTTGATCATCCTGAGCATTTTGATTTTCGCCCGCCGCGTCATCGTTCGGTTTTCCTGAGCCGCCCGAATCATTTTCGCCGCACGAAACCAATGCCGCCGGCAAAATCGTGAGAATGGCCAAAACCAGCGATACCATTGCAATGCTTTTTTTCATGAAAATTCCCCCTTTTGTTTTATTCCGACGAATCTGCCGCAGGGACGAACTTTGTCCGCCCGTGATGTTTGCTTTGCGGTCGAACCCGGTTCGTCCCTGCGCGAATTTTCAAATTTTGCGGGCCCGGAAAATTTACACGTCGAACTTCACCATGTTTTCGTAGCTTATCCGCAGGCTTTCAAACGGGCAGCGGTTGCAGGTGTCCTGCTCCACCACCGCATAGTCCACGCCGGTTTCGTGGCAGGCTTTCACGATCGATTGCCAATCGAGGTTGCCTTCTCCGACTTCCGCGAAGCGCTTGCAAACGCCTTCGACCATTTCGGCTCCGCCGCCTATCGCGTAATCCTTGAAATGGATTATGGGCAGGCGGCCCTTTGCCATGTATATCCAGTCGGATGGGTTCACTCCTCCGGCAGCCAGCCAGTGCGTGTCCAGGTTGAAGAAAACAAGCGACGGATCGGTTTCTTCGAAGAGTATGTCCATTCCTTTTCTTCCGCCTCCGAGCGAATAGAATTCGAGCGCGTGGTTGTGGTACATTATTCCAATTCCCTCTTTGCCCAGTTCCTTGCCAACTTTGTTCAAGTCCGCAGCGTACTGCCTGTATCCCTCGGCGCTCTCGCGCTGCGAGTCCGGGAGCGTTCCCACGCATATGTATTTGACCCCGTAGACCTTCGCCGCTTCCACGGCTTTTTTGTACGCTTCAACGCTTCCAATCATCGCTTCGAGGCTCGCATACGCCGAGCAGGACTCCAGCCCCGCCGCGTCCAACATCGCTTTGTGTTCCAGCTCGCCCATAAACGGGGGGGTGCCGCACTGCACGCTTTCGTAGCCGATTTTTTTGATTTTTTTAAGCGTTTCCTCATATTGCTTTTTGTCGTTCGCGTAATCCCTGACGGTGAAAACCGTTGCTCCTTTGTTCATGAAATTTTACCTCTCTTTAATATAATTATTTTACTTTACGGCAAATGCGTATTCGGTGGTGAATTTGAACTCTTCGCCTTTGGCGAAAGTGCACTGCGGGAAATTCGGCATATTCGGCGTGTTGGGCGAATATTGCGTTTCAAGGCAGAAGCCGCCGTATTTGATGAGCGGGGCTCCGCCTTTGGCCGCCGGTTCGTTCAGGTTTATTGCTATGTAGAGCTGCACCGCGGGCATGTCGGTGTAAGCGGTCAGCTCTATTTTGCTTTCTTTGGAGTAGGCCACCGCCGCTTTCCGCCAAATTCCCGGTTCGCCCAAAATGAAGTTGTGGTCGTAGCCGCCGATTTCGGAAAGCTTGGCCACATCGTCGCCGATCAGCTTCGGCGAGGTGAAATCGAGCGGGGTGCCCTTTACCGGCGCGATTTCGCCCAGCGGGATCAGCGCAGAATCTACGGGCGTGTAGCCGTCTGCGAATATTTGCATTTTCGTTCCCAAAATATCCCCGGCAAAATATCCGTCAAGGTTGAAATAGGCGTGGTTTGTCAGGTTTATGACCGTTTCGCCGTCCGGGACAGCGGAATACTCGAGCTTCAGGGAATTTTGCGCAGTCAAAGTGTAGCGCACGACGACTTTCAGCTCCGCGGGGAAATTCCCCTCGCCGTCGGGGCTGACATATGAAAACGCCACAGAAGGGCTTTCGCCGTCCGATATGCCGTATACGTTCCAAACGCGCTTCGCATAACCCACTTTGCCGCCATGCAGGCAATTTTCGCCGTCGTTTTTGTACAGGGCGTATTGCTTTCCGCCCAGCGCAAACTTGGCGCCGCCGATGCGGTTGGCATAGCGCCCCACCAATGCGCCCTGGGCGGATTTGCCGTTTATGTAGCCATCGAGGTCGTCATAGCCGAGCATCACATCCGTGAAGCCGCCGGTTTTGTCGGGTACGCAGAGACTCGTTATCGCCGCACCGTAATTTGTCAGGGAAACGCTCATGCCGTTTTTGTTTTTCAGGGTGATGAGATATGCTTTGTACCCCTCCGAAAAACCCCATTCGTTTTTTTGAACCATCAATAGAATCCTCCTGTTTTTATTATTTTTATTTCGCAGGGTTGCCGGCAAGCCAGAAATACAGGCTGTCGATGATATTGGTGCTGCTGTCCCCGGGGGTGCCGCCGCCCATGTTGTACACATGCTGTTCATTCACCTCAAAGAGCACGAACTCGGCCTTCCCAATTTCTTTTGCCCAGTCCACGTCGACTTTCCCGTCGTTGTTGTAATAATACGAAGTCACGCTTTTGGCGATTTTTTTGTCTCTGAAATAGTACACGAAATCGTGGCTGAAACTGCCGCCTTGAATTATCGTGTGGCCAAGGCGGTCGCCGCTTTCCCCGCCGTCTTCGAGGTGCACATCGGGCCAATAGTAAAAGTCGTCGGTGATCGCGTTGCGCATTTCCTGGCGGTTTCCCGCGTAGCCGATGTTGAATATATCCTGCTCGTTTGCGTAAAATGGGGCGGGCGTTTTTTTTGCCACGATTTCGCCGAAAACCAACTTTTCGATGTTTCTTCCGGTTTGGCGGTCGATTTCGGCCATTATCGCCCTTGTGGCCTCAAATGAAGCGAGCTTGTTCCAGTGGGTGCCCGTTTTGGGAAATGTGTTCGTGAGGCCTATGGCCTTGTACAGCGATTTGGAATCGATGTGGTACACTCCTTTTTCCTCGAGCATCTTTTTGAAGCGTATGTACGGGCGAATATAATCGTCGTCGAGCGCGTAGTGCGCATCTTTGTAGAATTCCGGTATGAATTGGGGCATCGATGAAGCCTTGCTCGTCGATATGGCCACGCAAAACGCTATGCCCCGCTTTTCCAACTCATCCTGTATGAATTTGAGTATCATCGTGCGCCGCGCCAACTCTTCGTCTTCGGTGTACACATAGGCGTAGTCATAACCGTAATATTCGTTTATGTACCACGGTTCGTAAAGATAACCGTCTTTGCCCACAACCACCGCTTCCGTTCCCAAAAAGCCATCCGGTTCAATCAAGTCGGATTCCGGCAAAATATATTCCGGCCAATCCGGCACGACTCCTAAAATTTCGCTTTCTTCGCTGTTTTCCCCGTAATTTTCGTTTTTGGCCATTTCCGGGTCAACTCCCTTGCCATGCTCATCGGCGCTGCCGGCAGTTTTTTTGATGCCCGGATTCAAGGCCAAATGGGCCGCAAGGCAGAAGGCGACGAATGCCAAATAAGCCAAAGCGGAAATTGCCATCATCCGAGTTTTCGATATCGCCATAAATTGCCCTTCCTCTGTTTTGCTTGCGACTGATGGGCGTTAGTCCACGCCAACCATTTTCGCTTACCGCCATTATACCATTTTGATAAAATTTTTGCAAACACATTTCGGCAAATTTATCAAAAAAGCGGCAAAAATTTAAAAAAATCTTCATTAATGGGATTTTTATTTGTGGTACAATACCTGCGTAAGCGCAATTCGTCCCATAATCATCATAATTTTTAATTTGTTCAGGAGGAGTCAAAAATGAAACTTGCAAAAAAGCTGTCAGCGGTCATATTGGCGGCATTTATGATCGTTTCCCTCTTGTCTGCGGCCTCGATTTTTAACGTGGGCGCGGCGGCAGATTCAAAACCCGAACCGTCGGGGGCTTATCTCAAATTTACGGTTGACATAAACAAGCCGGAAGGCGAAAACCTTGCCTATGATTTCAAAGATTTTAAAAAAATCGGATATACGGTCGAAGACGGCGACATGATCGAATACGATGTGTGGTGTTCTTCGGAATTTGAAGGCTTCGGGGCAGTCGACGCAAACGGGGTTACCAATGTCGGTTCAAACAACCTAAGGGACATAGCCGGATTGGAAGACCAAAACAGCGTCGGGATGCACACCGGCCGGGATATGAGCGAATATGCCTATGACCGATGGTATCACAGGGTGATCGACCTTTCGGTGGATGACCTCATCGGGCAGACGATAGATTGGTTCCAGATCGCCTGCCATCCCGGAAACGATACGGAAAATCTTGAATATCAAGCGTATGTCCTGTACGACAATATCGTGATAACCAACAACGGCGCAATAAAACTTGTCATTTTCAAGGACGAAGGCGATTGGGACGGCAACACGAGGCAAAGCCACAACAAAGACTGCAAGGGCACATTGGAAATGCTGACTTTCACGCAAGCGGAACTTGACGGATTTGCCGCCGCGGAAGAGGCCAAAGCGGCGGAAGAGGCATCGAGGGAAGCCTCCAGGGAAGCGGCCAAGGCGGAAGCGGAAGCCAGCCGCGAGCAAGCGAGCATCGAAGCGAGCATAAAACAATCCGAAGAAGAAGCCGCAGCTGCGGCCGAAAAAGCGGGAGACGACGCGGAAAATGGCGACGCCCCGGCAAAAAACGCGGGGGACAGCGAAGAAGGCTCCAATCTGGTTTTGATTTTGTGCATTGCGGGCGGCGGCTTGGCGCTGATCGTGGTGATAATTTTGATAGCTGTCGGCGGCGGCAAAAAAAAGAAGAAAGAAAATTGAGAATATGAAAAATTGTATGAAAAAAATATCGGCGGCTTTGATTTGCGCGGCTTTGATTTTCGCCATATGCGCGTGCGAGAAAGACGACGCCAGAAACAGCGATTATACCGCAAAGGAAATCGCGGATGCGGTCATGGCGGCTTACGGCCCGGAATCATTGCCCGAAAGCGGGTTCGAATATTTTTATTCCGGAGCGGACGAAGAAAGCGACAATTACATCGACGACAAATATGCGGGGTATTTGATAGATGGGGGATATTCGCCGCTTGAAGAATACGGGCATTTTTCCGACTGCGCCCTCTATATCCCCGTGGGCCAGCATATGTTCGAAGTGGGCGTTCTGAAAGTTGCCCCGGGAGATGAAAAAAACATCGCCGTTTTGAAGGATGTATTCGAAAGAAGGCTGAAAACAAAAGCCAACAGCGACATTTTGGCATACACCCCGGGCGATGCGCCGATAATCGAAAATGCGAAAGTGTTGACGGTGGGAAATTATGTTATACTTCTCGCCACCACCGACAACGCAAAAGCCCAAAAAGTGATAGACGACATGACAAAACAGTGACAAAAAAAAGATATTATGAATAAATTGTAAACATAACGGCAAAACCCTTGCATAAACACCACGATCTGTGGTATACTATGCGGGTATGGCTAAAAAAAGTTGCGGTCCGCTGCGTATGCTTGTGCATGAACGCGATTTCTGCCTGTCAAAATAATATACAAACCAAAAATTTTGAAAGGAGGGCTTTTAAAATGGCATATGAGCTTTTAAAAGCGTTGACGAACGAGCAGTTGAAAACCGATCCGCCGAAATTTTCCATAGGCGACACGGTAAGGGTCCACAACAAAATCAAAGAGGGCGCGAGGGAGAGGATACAGATATTCGAAGGAACCGTGATCGCCAAGAGGGGCGGCGGGATCAACGAAACTTTCACCGTCAGGCGCTTCTCGTACGGGGTGGGGACTGAAAAAACATTCCCGCTCCATTCGCCCAACGTCGACAAGGTGGATGTGGTGAGGCGCGGCAAGGTGCGCAGGGCGAAACTCTACTATCTGCGCGAGCGCGTGGGCAAAAGGGCGAAAGTCAAAGAACAGATATAAGGCTAAAAGCCAAAACGCGGGAAACTTCCGTATCCCGCGTTTTGTTTTTTGTTTTTTATTTTTAATGCACTATGCACTTTTCGGTGTCTTTGTCGAATATATGCATCCTCGCTATGTCGAGCGCGATTTTTATCGTCTCTTCCGGCTGCGCGGTCGAACGCGGCGAAACGCGGGCGATCAGCGGCGTTTCCTCCACCACCAAGTACAAGAATATCTCGTTGCCCATGAGCTCCGTAACTTCGACTTTCGCCTCGATCACAGTTTCGGAAAATTGGCTCAGATACATGGGTTCGTCGTACAGCACTTCCGGGCGGAGCCCCGCGATGACCGTTTTGCCCGTGTATTCCTGCAAATCTGTGTTGTTCGATTTTTCCGGAGGCAGCTTCAGCGAATATTTCCCGAAAGTGAAATACAGGTCGTTGCCTTTTTTGTCTATGGTGCCGTCGATGAAGTTCATCTGGGGGGTGCCGATGAATCCCGCCACGAAATGGTTGACCGGGTAGTCATACAGATTCTGCGGGGTATCTACCTGCTGGATGAACGAATCCTTCATGACCACGATGCGCGAGGCCATCGTCATGGCTTCGACCTGGTCATGGGTGACGTAGATGAACGTGGTGCCGATCTTTTGGTGCAGCTTGGTGAGCTCCGTTCTCATCGAGGCGCGCAGCTTCGCGTCCAGGTTCGAGAGCGGCTCGTCCAACAGGAACACTTTGGGTTCGCGCACGATCGCCCTTCCCAAAGCGACGCGCTGCTTCTGCCCGCCGGAAAGCGCTTTCGGGCGCCTGTCCAAAAGGTACTCGATGGCGAGTATCCTCGAGGCTTCTTCGACCCTTCTCTTTATTTCTTCTTTTGTGACTTTCCTGAGCTTGAGGCCGAAAGCCATGTTCTCATAAACGGTCATATGCGGATAAAGCGCGTAGTTCTGGAACACCATCGCTATGTCCCTGTCCTTGGGGGCCACGTCGTTTACCAGCTTGTCGCCGATGAACAATTCGCCTTCCGTGATTTCTTCGAGACCCGCTATCATTCGGAGTGTCGTAGTTTTGCCGCAGCCGGACGGTCCCACGAGTATCAAAAATTCTTTGTCTTTTATTTCAAGACTGAAATCAGATACCGCAGTAACGCCGCCGGGAAACTTTTTATACATATGTCTTAGTGATACACTTGCCATTTTCAATCCTCCTAAAAAAAATACGACGATAAAATTATATATTTTTGTCTATATATACTATACCAAATATTTATGAAAAATAAAAGTGTCTAATGTTACAAACTTTTTGGGAATTATTTATGTATATTGCATAAAACCCGCCGCGCAAGGGGCAGATATTATGGCGTTTTTTAATATTTTGTGTATATCATGCAAACAAATTTAACGCTTTTTGAACTTTTTATTTTACCCCTTTCATCGTCAGCCCGATTTTTTTCCCTCCCGGATCGATCGATTTCACCGAAACTTTGACGATGTCCCCCACAGCCAAAACCTCGCTGGGATGCCTTATATATCTGTCCGCTATCTCCGAAACGTGCACGAGCCCGTCCTGGTGCACGCCGATGTCCACGAATGCCCCGAAATCGATGACGTTTCGCACCACCCCGGTCAGCGCCATTCCCACTTTCAAGTCGCTTGCATCCATTATATCGTCCCTCAGCACCGGTTCAGGGAAGTCGTCGCGTATGTCGCGCCCGGGCTTTTCCAGCTCTTTTATTATATCAGCCAATGTGGGGAGTCCAATGCCCAGAAGTTCGGCCACATCCGCGAGCCCGTCCTGCTTTGCGCGCTCGGACAATCCGGCGATTTGCGAATTGCGCACGTCCTCGGGCGCAAATCCGTACATTTGCAAAAGTTTTTCGGCAGCGTCGTAGGATTCCGGGTGTATGCCCGTGTTGTCGAACACTTCGCCGCCGTTCGGTATCCGCAAAAACCCCGCGCACTGCTCGAAAGCCTTCGCCCCGATTTTCGGCGTTTTCTTTATTTCTTTGCGGGAAGCGAATTCGCCGTTTTCCTCGCGGTACTTTACTATGTTTTTGGCCGAAGCCGAATTTATGCCCGAAACATAGGATAAAAGGCTGTATGAAGCGGTGTTCACATCCACGCCGACCGAATTAACGCAATCCTCGACCACCCCCGCGAGCGCTTCGTCGAGTTTCGCCTGCTTCATGTCGTGCTGGTACTGGCCCACGCCGATCGATTTGGGATCGATTTTCACGAGTTCCGCCAGAGGGTCTTGGAGCCGTCTGGCTATCGAAACCGCGCTTCGAAGCGTCACGTCGAATTCGGGGAATTCCTCCGCGCCGAGCTTCGATGCAGAATACACCGAAGCGCCCGATTCCGAAACCATGATGTATTTCGCGCCGCAGTTTAATTTTTTCAGCAGGTTCGCGACAAATATCTCGCTTTCTTTCGAGGCGGTGCCGTTTCCGATCGCCACTACGTCGATTTTGTGTTTTTTTATGAGATCTGTCACGATCTTTTCGGATTCCGCGGTTTTTTCCAATGGTTTTGTGGGGTATATCACTCCTGTGCCGATCACTTTTCCGGTTTTGTCCACCACCGACAGCTTGCAGCCGGTGCGGTAGCCGGGATCGAATCCAAGCACCGTTTTGCCTTTTAAAGGCGGTGAGAGCAGCAGGTTTTTTAAATTAAGCGCGAATACTTTTATGCTCGCTTCGCTCGACTGGTCGAATATGTCTCCGCGGATTTCGCGCTCTATCGAGGGGGAAATGAGCCTGTCGTAGGCGTCGACCACGGCCTTTTCGACATACTGCGTGGTCAGGCTCCGTTTTTTGCTGACAGTTTCGCCAAACAGGTAGTTTAAAGGCAAGCTTTTGTCCACTTCGACCGAAACTTTTATGAAGCCCTCCTTCTCTGCGCGGTTCAGGGCGAGTATCCTGTGGCTCGGGATTTTGCCCACCGGTTCGGCGAAATCGAAATACATGGAATATATATTGCCCTCTTCGCCATCCCCGATCTTTTTGGAAGTTATCATCGCGTGCTCAAAAGTCAGAATCCGGACTTGTTTTCTGTATGCCGCATTGTCAGATACGTTCTCCGCCACTATGTCCATGGCGCCGCCTATCGCCTCTTCGACGGAATTCACCCCTTTTTCCCCGTCTATATATCCCGCCGCGATTTCACCGATGTCGCCTTCGAACATATCTTGGCTGTACAAGATTTCGGAAAGGGGCAATAGTCCCTTTTCTTTGGCGACGGAAGCTCTGGTTTTTCTTTTTGGACGGTATGGCCTGTATATATCCTCGACTTCGACCAAAGTCCCGGCGGCTTCTATCGCCGCCGAGATTTCATCGTTGAGTTTGCCCTGGCTTTCGATTGCGGCGCGCACTTCGTTTTTGCGGTTCTCCAAGTTGCGCAGGTAATTCAAGCGGTCATAAAGCTCGCGGAGCACCTGGTCGTCCAAAGAACCGGTTACCTCTTTTCTGTATCGGGCGATAAAGGGCACTGTGTCGCCGTTGTCGAAGAGGGCTATCGTGTCGGCGAGTTTTTTTTCGGGGATTTTGAACTCTTTTTGCAGCGCGTCTGTCACGTTCATGACTTAAACTCCTGCATCCTCTGCCTGTAGTGCATATAGTCGGAAAAGTCCACTTCCTCCGGGACCCCGTGGTCGCAGGTGGGGATATACCCTCCGCGCTTTTTCATGGCGGGCATTATATAATCGACCATGCGGTCTATCGCCTCTTTGCCGCTTGCCAAAACCCTCTTGTCTATCCCGCCGCGCATGCGGAGCTCCGGGTATTTTTTGCCGATTTCCACCACGTCGCAGCCCGACGCCACTTCAAAAGGCGACATATGGTCCATGCCGATTTCCTGATAGACTTCGATCACGGGGTTGCAGAACCCGTCGGTGTCGATCTGGAAAAACAAGTGCCGCGATTTATCTATCTGGCGCGCCTTTATGTTTTCAATCAGCTGCCCATAGTAGGGAAGCAAAAATTCGCGCATCATGTCGGGCGATATGAGCGGACCGGATTTGTAGCATATGTCCTCCCCGAAAAACAGCTCGTCGAGGGTGAGATACTTCTGGTGTTCGGCTATGATCCGGTCGGCGAGGAGAAACCATGTCTTCATGCAGTCGTGGATCAATTCGGGTTCGTCGTAAAATTTGTACAGCAGATCCTCGGGGCCAATTAAGCTCCTAAGGTACATATATCCGCCCACGACCCCCTGCTGCACCACGCAGCCCTCGTTGGCCCTTTTTATGCGCCACTCCATGTCCGCTTCGATGTTTTTGTATCTCTCGGGCGAATTTGGATCCATGCGCCACTTGCAGTTTTCCTCCCACGATTTCATGTCTTTTACCGGATGGGCCACGTATTCGGGCATGAACCCGCTCCGGCGCCCCTTGAAAAACAGTATGTGCCGCCCGGCGTGATCCTGCGCAAGCTCGTATTCTCCCCTGTCCTCTATTACCTTTTGCTCAAAAAACGGGTAAAACTGCGCCTCGCACCAACCGAGCCCGCCTAAGTTCGCAAATCCCGTGTCCTCATACATGAAGATTTCCGAAAGGTTTGTTTTGTCCGTTATGTCCCCCCGGGCCTTCCAGGCATCGAGGCAAAAATACCCGAACTCCGTCTGAATTATGCCCGCATTCGGCTTGACCGCGTAAAAATCGCGTATCTTTTTTGCCGCAGGGGACATTTTTTCGTAATCTACGGGCGATTGTATCCCGTCTTTGAGTTTTTCCATATTGCATTTTCCCTTCAATCGTGTTTTTTTTGTGTTTTTTGCTTCTTGAATCCATTTTAGCACGATTTTTTGGATTTGTCAATCCGCAAAGCGAAAAAAAATTTTCAATAAACATCTTGACAAAACCAGCCGACAAATGTTACAATGAAATAGTGGAAACGATAATGTTTGATTGAATTTCAGCTCGAAAGGATTGTCCAAGATGAACCGGTGCAACGCCATACACCAGCTGGCCTCGCAAAGCCATTCGCAGATGATGTCGTATGTAATCGAAACAAAAGACGGTAAAATCATCGTCATCGACGGCGGCTGCCGCTGCAACGCCGCATACCTTTTGGATTACATAAAAAATTTGACCGGCGGCGAAATTCATATCGACGCCTGGATCCTGACCCATGTTCATAGCGACCATCACGGGGCCATGATGGAAGCATTCGAAAACCATGAAAAAGAATTTTCCCTCGGCAAAATATTATACAATTTTCCCCCTGCCGAATTATTGCTGAAATACGATGAGGCGCACAGCGCGGGCGGTTTTGAATTTGAAAAGCATAAGGAAAAAATGGCTCCGCTCACGCAAACATTGTATGAAAACGATATTTTGGATTTCGGCGAGGCGGTTTTCAAAGTTCTGTATGCGCCGGACTTTTCGATATCCGAAAATTTTATCAACAACACATCGGTGGTGTTGAAAATGGCGCTTGGCGGCCATTCGATGATTTTTCTCGCCGATCTTGGCGTCGAAGGCGGAATGAAGCTGCTTGACAGGCATTTTGTTGAATTGAAATCCGATTTTGTCCAAATGGCGCACCACGGGCAAAACGGCGTCGCATTTGAGGTATACAAGGCCATAAGCCCCAAAGCGTGTTTTTGGGACACGCCGTCGTGGCTTTGGGACAATGACGCAGGTTTGGGATTTAACACGCATATATGGCAAACGATCGAGGTCAGGGGCTGGATGGACGAGCTCGGGGTCAAAAACCATTTTATCACGAAGGACAAAACAAACCGGGTTGCGATGCCCTATACATTTTGTTAGAGGAAACGATTATCATTTTTGTCGGAGGAATCATGATTGCGAGGGAAAGAGTAAAAAAAGTATTGAACCGCGAAATACCGGATTATGTCCCGAACGGGTTGGGCGGCTGCGAAACAGAGGGGCTTCATGTTTTGGCATACCGTAAGCTTCAGGAGATTTTGGCCGTGAAGCCGGATTCCCCAAAAATATGCACTTTTATGACCAATGCCGTATTTGAGCTCGATGTGATAGACAAAATGAAAGGTGACATCGTGCTTTTGGCCTCGCCCCGAATGTGCAAGTCGCCATTCAGAAAATCGTCGCCCGATGAGATTTTGAAATGGAAAGAGCAGATATTGTGGGGCAAAAAGTTTCAAATTCCGGAATCCGACAGGTTTAGGGAAAACAGCGACGGCAGCGTCGTTTGGGAAACTGCCGGAAACAGCATATGCCCGAAAGGGGGATATTTTTTCGATTTGGTCGGCGACGCGGCTTCAAACAGCGGGTTTTACGACGACATGGAGCTTGAGCATTTGCCCTCGCCGGATAATTTCAACCCAAGCCGTGATTTATCCGACGAACTGTTGAGAAACCTGGAAAATTCCGCGAAATTGCTTTATGAGGAAACGGATTTGTCCATATGCATGGGCGAAATTTTGACCGATTTGCAAATACAGCCGGGCGGTTTTGCAAAAAGCATGATACTGATGAAAGAATACCCCGAAATAATGCGCGAATTTTTGCACAAATGCGTGGAGGCGGCGCTGTCGCAGCTAAAACAGTTAAATCAAGCTATCGGGAAATACGCCGATATACTGATGATCGCCCATGACATAGGCGACAACAGGGACGTTTTGATCGGCGCGGATCTGTGGCGCGAGATTTACAAAAAGCCTTATTCGGATTTGTTTTCGGGCTGGAAAAAAATCACGGACATGAAGATAAACCTGCATTCATGCGGATCGGTGTACAATATCATGGACGATTTGATAGAATGCGGGGCGGACATCATAAATCCCGTCCAAATATCGGCGAACAATATGTCGGCGAAAAAACTGAAAAAAGAATTCGGCGACAAGATCATTTTTTGGGGCGGGGCGTATGATTCGCAGCTGGTAGATAAAAACGAATCATACGACGAAGTGTATATAAAGGTGTCGGAGTGCATAAATATATTAAAGCAAGGCGGCGGGTTTATCTTTTCGGGAGTGCACAATCTTTTGCCGGATGTGCCGGAGCATCACCTGAAAGCCATGCTCGACGCCTGGGAAAACAATAAAAATTATTGAGAAGGCAATTTGCAGGATGATAAAAAAAGATACCCTCTAAAAGGGTATCTTTTGCGCAATAATACGGGAAAATTTTACAGCTGGGAGCTGTTCCATGCTTGCGATATACAAAGTTATTCCTTTTCCCCTTATTTTTCTATCGCCGCGATTTTCGTGAGAATCCCGCGCAGCTTCGCCATGTCGAATTTCTTTTGCCTGTCGTAGCAAAGTATCCCGTTTTGCTCTTGCTCCACGTCGGTGAGCTGGGTGTAGCAGAAGGCGCATATCGCCGGGTTGTCCAAAAGCGCGGTGACCAGCCCTTCAAAGCGCTCGTAGAATTTTTCTATGTCCTCCGGGGCCTTGCCGTAGCCCCAGCTCTGCTTGTTGTTGTTGGTTTCCTTGCCCGCTTCGCTCCACCAGGTGCCGCCGAACTCGCTCACGAAATACGGCAGCTCCATGATTTTTTCCCTTGGCCACCTGTTGTCGTTTTGGAATATCTCTTTTTTGCCGCTTTCATCGGTGAGAGCCGCATATCTTTCCGCAAACGGCGCGACGTTCTGGTCGTAGTCGTGGATGTCGAATATATCGGTCTCGACGTGGACATAACCGGAAGTGTCGATGCAGGGGCGCGAGGGGTCGATTGATTTGGTCAGCCTGTATATATATGCCAGATCGTCCCTTCTCTGACCCCAGTTGGTCTCGTTATGCGGGCACCAGCCCACTATCGAGGGATGGCTCGCGTCACGGTTCACTTCCTCTATCCATTCGCACAAAAAATTCTGGTAGCTTTCGCCCGAATAGTCCATCCCCCAGTTGCCGTGCTCGCCCCAGGTGAGATACCCCGCGCGGTCGGCATAGTAGTGGAACAGCGGCTCGAAAATCTTCTGGTGCAGCCTCGCCCCGTTGAATCCCGCTTCCATCGAGAACGCGATGTCCTCTTCAAGTGCCTTCGCCGACGGGGCGGTCCAGGTGCCCTCGGGGTAAAATCCCTGATCCAAAACCAGCCTCTGGAACACCGGCCTGCCGTTCAGAAGTATTTTGCGCCCTTCTATCGCCACGCTTCTCATGCCGAAATAGCTGTGGACTGTGTCTTTGTTCGCGCCGTCGCCGTAGGTCAAAACCAAGCCGTAAAGCTCCCCTTTGCCAACGTCCCACAAGCGCAGATCATCTTTGGGGACATCGAGCTGCACGGACACATTTGTCCCGCCCGCCATAAACGGTTTGTCGTTTACGATCCCCCTGTCGCCGTCGAGGATTTCGACTGTAAATACGGCATTTTTTACGGCATCGGAAAACGCGGCGTCTATGGTGACCACGGAATTTTCTATGTCGGTGCGGATCTTGAAATCTTTTATGTAGCTCTCAAATGGGACATATTCGAGCCACACGGTTTGCCATATGCCGGTGGTCCTGGTGTAGTGGCAGCCAGCCGAGAAAAAGTTCGGGCACTGCTTGCCGGAGGGCTGTTTGCCTCCGCGCAGGTTGTCCTCGGCTTTTACCGTGATCGTGTTTTCGCCGGGATGAATATATTTTGTCACATCGAAGCAAAAGCCGGTCATGCCGCCCCTGTGAAAGCTCACGTATTTCCCGTTTATCCAGACTTTTGCGTGGTAATCGACCGCCCCGAAATGCAGAAGCGTCCTGCCTTTGTCCCAGCTTGCATCTATCTCGAAGCTCCTTTTGTACCAGACGCACTCGCAGAAATCTTTTATATTTATCCCCGAAAGCGGGCTCTCGTAGCTAAAGGGCACGTTTATCTCCAGCTCGAAAGCCTTGTCGTCGCTTGCATAGCCGCGCTCCTCGCCCGATTTGGCGTGGTCGAAGCAAAATTGCCATTTTCCGTTTAGGTTCTGCCAGGTTTTTCTCTCAAACTGCGGGTTTGGAAATTCCGGTCTTGGGATCATGTCAAATCACCTCCAGATAGTCCCTGTCGGGCAAAGCGGGGAAAGGCGCCGCGGGCAGCGTCTGGTACCAGTACGCCACGCTCGCTATGTCGTCCTGCAGCGGCAGGTACCTGCCCTCGCTCCGCCAGCCGAGCGCCTGTATGGTCACTTTAAGGTCTTCGTCGAATCGCACCGGGTCGGCTATGTGCCATCTGTACATCCCGAACCTCTTCTGGACCCTGTACAGCTCGTCGGATTTGAGTATTTGGTGGAAACCCGCGTATGGGCTGCTGAAATTTTCGTATTTGCGCTCATAGGGGTTCTCGAAATCATACGAGCCGCAGAAGTAGTCCTCGGTTCCGGTGCCGCATATGGTGGGAAATTCTTTGTCGCCGTCCAGATAGAACTTGATTTCGCCCTCGCCCCACCAGCCGTTGTTGTTGACCTGCCAGGCCATATAGGTTCCAACGAACTGGCCCTTGCCGGAAACGCCGTCGAGTATGGTGTAGACATCTTTGTAGGGCAGGGGATTCTGGCGCCTGAACTGCGCGTGGAAATAGGCGATTTCCTCGTTTGCGGGGATTTCGGCCTCGGTGTAGTCGATTTGGTAGTATATCACCATGTCCTTTGTGTCCCTGTTTTCGAGGGTCATCCTGAAACCTTTTTTAAACGGCATGTTCCAGTAGCAGTTAAACGCCCTTCCGGGGTTCACGCAAACCGCAAGCGAGGTCACCGGGGTGTATTCCCCCCAGCCCGAGCAGAAAAAGTCCCCTATCGGGCATTCCACGCTCGGAGCCTCCGAGCCGTCCCAATAGATCCTCAAAATGAAATCCCGCCAATTCCTGCCCGATGTGGTGCACCATATGTGGTTTATCGCCCCGCTCGACTTCACGTCGGCCATGGTGAAAACCTCTCCCGGCTTGATTGTCACGCAAGGGCTGATTTTCCAGCCTATCCCGAGTTCCCTCGCGCAGTTTTTTCCGTTGCCTTCGGTCGCCATCCCGCCTTTGCCTTTTTCGCCGGTGAAATTTTCCGGCGAGACGGATCTGGTCTTCGCGTCTGTGAGCTTGTAAAGGTTTCCTAAATTGCTGGTCAATCCGCTATACATAATTTTTTCTCCTGTTTTTTTAATTTTACACGCGTGCGTATGATTGCATCAATTCTGCATATGGCGTACAATGGCAAGAGCAGAGCCCTTGCCCTACACCGTTCACACGTATTTCACGGCTGTGCCGTATGCCATCATCTCCGCTGCTCCCTGCATCACCGAGGAGCTCGCGTATGTCACCCTGAGCACCGCGTCCGCGCCAAGGGCCTGCGCTTCGGCCACCATGCGGTCGGTGGCGATCTGGCGCGCCTCGACGAGCATTTCGGTGTATCCTTTGATTTCGCCGCCCACGAGCGTCTTAAATCCCGCCATCATGTCTTTGCCGAAGTGTTTGGACTGCACCACGGAACCTTTCACAAGCCCCAAAACCTCGAATTCTTTCCCCGGAATCTTGCCGATGTTCACAACCAACATAATTTTTTCCCTTTCCCTTTCATTATGGTTTATTTTAAAAATTTTTGTTTATTTTGGCTAAATCCGAAAAGTCTTTTTTCAGCGATTTGTAAAGATTTTTGTAGAGTTCATACATCGCCGCATAGAGCCCGCTGTTCTTTGGATCGCCTGTCTGGGAATCCTTTCGCCTGATTATCGACTCGCAGGCCGAGGCCACGTCGCTGTAAATCCCCGCGCCCACGCCGGCCAATATCGCGACTCCGAGCGCGCCGCTTTCGGTGGAGTTGTTGACTGCGATCTCCACGCCCATCACATCGGCCATCATCTGCCGCCAAAGCGGGCTGTTGGCCCCGCCTCCCGCGGCGTACACGAAGCTCGGGGAAGCGCCCATTTCGCGGATTATCCCGAGGCAGTCGTTCATGGAGAACACCACCCCTTCCATCACCGCGCGCAGCAGATCCTTTTTTTCGTGCATGGCCGAAAGCCCGAAAAACACCCCTCGGCAGTCCGCGTCCAGGTGCGGGGTCCTCTCGCCCATCAGATAGGGCAGGTACAAAAGCCCGTTTGCGCCCGGGGGCGAGGTCGCCGCGATTTTGTCTATGAGCGCGTTTTGGTCCGAGGCGAGCTGTTCCGCTGTGTATTTTTCGGAAGTCATGAAGTTGTCGCGAAACCACTTGTACGAAAGCCCCGCGCTCTGCGTGACCCCCATCACGTGCCAGGTGCCCGGCACCGCGTGGCACAATGTATGCGCCCTTCCCTCTTTGTCCACGGCGAAACTGTCGAGATGGGCGAACACCACCCCGGAGGTGCCGATGGTGGCCGATACCACCCCGCTCTTGACTATGCCGTTGCCAACGGCCGAGGCCGCCTGGTCGCCCGCACCGCCGACTACGGGGATCCCCTCGCACAGCCCGCAGGAGTCTGCGGCCTCTTTTGTGACCGTGCCCGTTATTTCCGGCGATTCGTAGACCCTGCCGAGCAGATCCATGTCGATTCCGAACTTATCGGTTACATAGGCGCTCCAGCGCCTGTTTGGCACGTCTAAAAGCTGCATTCCGGAGCCGTCCGAAACTTCGGTGGCAAATTCCCCGGTCAGCTTGTACCTTATATAGTCCTTTGGCAGCAGTATCTTTTTGCATTTGGCGTAGATTTCGGGCTCGTTGTTTTTCACCCACATGATCTTCGATGCGGTGAAGCCGGTCAGGGCGGGGTTCGCAGTTATCTCAACGAGCCTGTCCGCCCCCACAAGCGAAGTCATCTGCTCGCATTCGAGAGCGGTCCTCTGGTCGCACCAGATGATCGAGCTGCGCAGCGGGCGGCCATCGCTTCCAAGCATCACCAGCCCGTGCATCTGGCCCGAAAGGCCTATGCCCTTTATGTCTTTCGGATTGACTTTCGATTTCGCCATCACTTCCAAAACCGTGGTCTTTGTTGCATTCCACCAGTCGTCGGCATCCTGTTCGGCCCAGCCGTTTTTTGGCTGGTACATGGGGTAGTCATCCACAGCCGAAGATACGGCCCGGCCGCTTATGTCAAACAAAATTGTCTTGGTGCTCGAAGTGCCTATATCGATCCCAAGCAAATACATATTTTCGCCCTCCTTTGACGGTTCGTTTTCTATATTTTTGTCATTATCAGAATTTTAACACATATGAAAAAAAAAGTAAAGGGATATTTTTGATTTTCGCCTCTGCGGAAAAAAATATTTTTTGGGGGTTGAATATCGCTTTCGTTGTATGGTATAATGTTCGCATATGATGAATGATAGCGAAGGTGATGTGGTTATGACGCAAAATGAACGGGTTTTTGCCGCGCTGGAAAAACGGGTTCCCGACCGTACCCCGATATTCGACACGCTCTCGTTTTGCTGCTGCTGTTTGCGGCCTGCGGCAAAGATTCGGGGGAGGGCGGCGGCTCCGGCGCAAACGAAAGCGAAAGCGCCGATACAAAAAATCAAAAAAATTAAAACGAAAACGGGGTTGTCTTATGAAAAAGCTGATTTCCGCAACTATGCTCATGTCATTTATATTTGTTGTTTGCACATGCTGCCTATGCTGTCAGAATAGAAACGCGCTTCTTGAAAACGGGGCGGATTCGGATCCGTCCGGAAATTCAAATGATGAAGCGAGCGATTTTTTGGAAGAAGCGGAAGAAAACGACATATACAATATGAAAATCAGGGAAAACGCGACGGACGATTTGCCTGAAATGGATTTCGGAGGGAAAACTTTCACTGTTTTGCAGCGAACCGAATGGAATTATGAATTTTTTGCCGAAGCGGAAAACGCAGATGTGGTAAATGATGCGGTTTACAAGCGCAATTTGGCGGCCGAAGAAAGATTTAACGTGAAGCTGGACGCAATCGACGTCATGGGAGGCTGGAACGAACAGGAAATATATTTGAAAAAAGTCCGAACCAGCGTATCAGCGGGCGATGACGAGTTTCAGCTGCTCGCCGGCTATGCGGCGTATATGCCGAAACTGCAAATAGGCGGTTACCTCATAAATTTGCACGAACTGCCGTATGTCAATTTCGAAAAGCCTTGGTGGAGCAAAGATTTGATGGAAAATATCACGGTAAACAACAAAATGTTTTTTGTTACCGGCGACTTGTCGCTGTCGTTGTGGGAAGATATACTTGCCGTGTATTTCAACAAAAAACTGATAGCGGATTACCAGATAGAAAATCCGTATGAACTCGTCCGCTCAGGCAAATGGACTATAGACAAACTCGACGAAATATGCAGAAACGTGTATAAAGACCTTGATGGCGACGGAATTATGGATCCGAAAAACGATTTGTTCGGCTATGCGACGGATACCACGAACCTCGTGGATAATTTTCAGGGTTGCTTCGACGCCCCCGTGGTTGCGATAGGGGAAAACCAAATTCCGTATTTTGCGGAAAATTCGCAAAAAATGGCCGACATAGTCGATAAATTATATGAATTCTTATGGAACAACCCCGGAGTTTACGCAAATCCCGAATCCTCCCCCGGACCCGAAAACATTTACAGGTATATTTTTGAAGAAGGCAGGGCTATGTTTTTGCCCGAACTTCTCGGAAATGCCCAGAAACTTAGGGGAATGGATATGGATTTCGGGATAATACCGTATCCGAAATGGGACGAGCAGCAAAAAAATTATCAAACGCGCTCGGTAGCGTATTTTTCGCTGTTCTGCGTCCCGACAACGGTGCAAAACCTTGAAATGACAGGCATAATGACAGAGGCGCTATGCGCCGAGAGCTACAAAAAAGTCATTCCGGCGTTTTACGATGTGGCTTTGAAAACAAAATATTCGAGAGACGATGAATCTGCGGAAATGATAGACATAATAAGAAACGGGCTTGTATTCGATTTCGGAATGATATACAGCACGGAAGTTGGGGGCGCCTGCCTTATACTCAGAGATTTGATGTCCAACAAAAAACGCGAATTCACATCTACGTTTGAAAAGAACGAACGGGCATACGAAAAGGCGTTGGAAAAACTGCTGGGGACGTTTGAATGACGAGATCATTCACCGCATTGCATTGATTTTCGCCCTGCACGGCCTGATTCCCGCAACATCGCTTCTCGCCTCTATTGAAATTTGCTTGTTCGGCTCGATTTCAAGCGGTATTTTTATCGCCCCTTCGCTGTTTGCGCCGATGTCAGCCTCAAAAGGCGCCAATTCAATATCTTCGGAATATAGGCGTATTTTCCCTTTTGCGTTTATATCCGAAAAATTTTTGTACTTGAAAACCAGGTTTCCGGCTTCAAAGCCAAGGCCGGTCAATATTCGCGGGGGATTGGCCTTGCGGCGTTTTTCGTCCAAGCCGCATTTGGCCATTTCGAGCCGTTTGAACCCGTACATTTCGGCGTCCGTTCCCTCTTTTATGTCAAAGAGGCCTATTGTGTAGTCCTCGAAATAATCGCGGCCTACGGATTTGTTTTTGCGCACGGTGAACTCGCCCGGCTCGTAGTCCCATGTGAATTCGAGTTTTTTGTTTGAGCAGTACACGTTGCCTTCGATTGCTGCGCTGGGGGGAATCGGCAGGTTTTCGCGGTAAAACCCGTCTACTTCGGCAAGTTCGGGGTAGCGCGAAATATACGGTTCATCCATTGCGCCGGCGCTTATTCCGCCGTCTTTTATATTGTAAAACTTGTCGCGCATATATTCATCGACCATTTTGCGCCATATGGCGTGGCTTGACGTGCCTCTGCCGTCTATTTCTATCGAAGGATGGCAGTCCACAAACAGATTGCCTTTTACCAAAAAGTTCCGCCCGCCGCCGAGAAACACGGCTCTCTGGACTTCAAAGAAAATGTTTTCCTCCATTAGCGTGCCCGAAACGCAGTCGTCGTTGTATATGCCCATCGTGCCCATTCCGACCCCGCCTAAGTGGTGTATGTAGTTTCCCGAAACCGCATTTCCCCGGTATGTATAGTCGCGGCCCGTATAAACCGCGCCCGCATCGCCCGTTTCGAGAAGGGCGCTGTATATCTCGTTGTTTTTTACCTGTATTTCATTTCCCCAAAACAATATTCCGGTGTGCGGGCAATCATGGATCAGGTTGTTTTTTATCTCTATCCCCACGCCCGACGCATTGACTGCGGTTTGGTATGTGCGAGTCCATTTCGCTATTTTGAAAATGTGGTTGTTGTCTATTTTTACATTGCCGGGCTCGAGGGTCGCCCTGTTTCCGCAGCTTACGCTGATTCCGCCATCTCCGCAGTCGTGAATGTCGCAGTTTTCGACGGTGACGTTCCGGCATTTGCTTATCGTCACGGCGCAGTTGCCGATATTTTTGAATTCGCAGGCTGAAATCTTTATGTTCCCGCAGTTTTCGACGGCAATGCCGCCGCCGCAAGTCGACTCCATTCGAAATCCCTCGAAGCAGAGGTTTTCGCACCCGCTTACGCTCCACAACGGCTCCTTCAAGGTCGAAATCAATATTTCTTCCGGGGGGGTTTGGCCGTTGTGGGGGATATAGTACAAAATCATTTCCTTTTTGTCTATGTAATAGTCGCCGTTCTCGGTGACTTCCTCCAAAATGTTATAAAAGTTGAACCTTTGCCCCGGCTTGAAGGCATATTGGCCATATGGTTCCTCGGTTAGTATTTTGCCCGATTTTTTGTCTATTTCAGCGATTTTTTCGTATGAGTTGGCCCAATCCCAGGACCAATATCCGTGAACTAATATGTCGTCGGCTGCGGCCCATTTTTCCGGCCGCCCGCTTTCATAAAAAAATCCTTTGTCCAATTTGCCGACTTTTTGCGCCCATTCGTTTGTTTCCTCTTCACCGTATCCCGTGATTTCAAGATAGCCGTTTTTGGGATAGCGCGAAAGGTTCAGCGGCATTCCGTCGGCGAACGCTTCGGAGTGGGAAGGGGTCACCTCGCGCCCGAACCCCCGGGAGACAAATCCGCACACATCATCTATTCCGCCATTTTTCAAGTCCACGCAAAAGATTTTGTCCCGGGCTTCGGGGAAAAACCTTTCTTTTGCTTTTTTTGGCGCCGGGATTGAGCCCGAAACCGATTTGCCCCCGATGAATCTGGCGCCGCCCGCCGCTTCAAAAGCGATGTTTTTGCGTATGCCGCGCAGCTTTACCGCATTTTCCGCCGAAGGGAAATAATAATCTCCCGGCTCGAATACTATTTTTGCGCCGTCTTCGCACTCTTCGGCAATTCGGAGCAGCTCTTTCGCGTCAAATGCGCCTCCGCTTGAAATCACCGCATATTTTTTCGGCGATATTTTTTGGATTGCCATTTTAGTTTCCCCCCTGCATGTTTTCGAATTTTGTGATTATGGTTTCAAGCCCCGCCAATTGCTTTTTTTCGTTTTTGTCGTACCATGAGGCAAAATCGGTTGACGGCGTTTTCCCGCCGATGAACAAATCCCTCATGAACCAATACGGGCCGGCGTAATTGACATTGTAGCACCATGCCAAATCGAGCATTTTCGATTCGTTTATCAAGTCGAGCATCAAAATCGATTCCTCGTCCTGCAAATATTTGTTTTTCAGCGCTATTTCATAATATGCGGGCAATACTTTTTTGTGCCCTTCCGCGCTCAGCGCCTCGATGACCACTCCCGTCCTCTCCAAATTCTGGGCTGTGTTGGGGATTGCGAACAGATAGCTCGTATAGCCGGAGGTATAATTTTTTTGCGAAGCTTCCAATTTCGGCATCGGCAATATTCCGTAGTTTATTTCCGTGAACCTGAGCTTGTCGACGGCGACGCCCAAAGTCAGGCAGGTGGCCAATGCGCGGCCATTCATGAAAATGTCTTCGGTGTTGCTGTCAGCCTTGAAAAACGTGGATTTTTGGCCGAACAGCAGCGCATACATTTTGTCTATGGCGACAAGCGTCCTTTCGTTGTTCAAATCGAGCTTTATGATTTCCTCCGCATCCCTTTTGTACGGCGTTATGCCGAGAGGTTCCAACGTGCAGATGAAATATTGATCCCTGTATTCAAATCCGAAAAGGTCATTTTCGTCCGCTTCGCCGTCTCCGTTCAAATCGGAATAGACGTCTTTTGTCATATCCGTCAATTTGTCGATTGTCCATATGCCGTCGAGCACATCCTTGTACGGGGTGGCGATCGCGTAGTTTTGCGCTATGTCCTTGTTGATGAAAAGCACCCTTATATTGCCTATGCTGTCGGTGGTCATAGAATTGGAGTATGCATACATCTGCCCGAGGATTGTCAGTGAATCGACGCTGTTTTGGGGCCACCACGGTTTTGAGAAATCCAGGTTGGGGACATCGTACAAATTCATGAAAATGTTTTCGAGCGAATTTGTGCACAATGTGATGTCGTGGGCGTGGAGCAAATCAAAAGCGTCGTCCGCCGTCAATATGGATTTTTTCGCCGCGCTCAAATCGGAGCCGTCGGTGGATCCGCCTGCGATGATGAGGCTGATTTTTACGTTGAACCTGTCTTCGACCGCCAATCTCGCGCGGTATTGCGCATCGTTGATCACTTCGCCGACGTCGTCTTCGGCGAATGCGCGGTCACATATGCCTTCATATGAATTGATCCTGAAATTGTAGCCGCCCAAATCCACATCCGGCAGCCCGTCGCTTATTTCCGTGCTTTCTTCGAGATCATCGGAGGCGGTGTTCTCCGCGCCGTCGCCGGAATGGTTTTTGTCTTTTGTATCCAGGCCATCGGAACCGCAGGAAGGCAAAATGATCGGCGCGGAAAACAAAAGCGATAACAATGCCATGAGAATTATTATTTTTTTCAAGTTCATAAATACTTCCCCCTCATAAAATTCCCCTTTTTCAAAAATCTTTTTCAAGCATGGGTATTTCCGCAAACTCGCCGTATGTTATGCAAAATGTCTTGATCTCGAATGCGCCGAAATCGACATCGGCGTCGATATTCATGGCTTTGTACGTTATATGCCCCGTTATGCGGGAGTTTTTTGCATTAAAGAGCCTCGCTATGCAACCGTCGCCGTTTTCCGCCTGTTTCAATGCGTCCATGCGCACATTGTCCACCTTTATGCCGCTTTCGATGTTTTTGCCGTTTCCGCTCGGGAAAAAGGACAATACCATGGGCATTTCGTTGTATGCCAGCGAGACGCGGTCTATTTTTTCCGCGACGGCCTTTTTGCCGCCGCCGCAGAACATGAACGAGAAATGGCGCTCGCCCTGGTCTATTCTGGGCATGAAGCGGTCGGAAGGCACAAGCGGCCGGCCGATCGAGAGCGCGGCATAAGCCGAAGTGCGAAGCAAGCTCTGGCGCATGAGGCTGCCCTTGACGCTGACCCCGTATGTGCCCCGGTTTATTACCGCCAATGCGTTTTCGCCGTCGTCCCCCATGAACCATTTCTGCGCCGCTTGTTCCTTTCCGTCCGTATGCAGCCCGTATTCGCCGTAAGCGGTCTGGGCGGTGAAATTGCTGTATGAAGTGGGCATATGCAGGCGCACGTGCTTGTCTTTTTCATTGAAATACAGCGTATATTCGGCGCAAAAGTCCGTGCCCGATTTTGGAATCATATATACCGCGCGGGCAAAAGAATGATTGTATTTCATCAGCGCCTCGACGCAGATTCTCGCTTCCCCGTCCTCAATCACGCGAATGGGCGAAAGCGTTTCCACGGGCGCCCCGGAAAATTCCGCCGCTTCTTTTTCGTCCATCAAAGCAAATGCGCCCTCGCAGTTTTCTATGTAGCATCCGTCCGATTTCCACGGATCGGCGGTGTCGGAGTACACCGAAATCTCGGCGAATTTTGCGCCGGCAAGCTCTTTGCCCCCCACTTTGTATGAATCGACATATCCCGTTTCGGCGTTGATTTTTATGCTCATATCGCCGTTTGAAAAAGAAAGGTAGCCGTCTTTCATATCCGTTTTGGCGACGGGTTTTTTCGGGAGCGTTTTAAGCCGGCAATCAAAGCGCGACATGGCGGAAGGTTCGAGGGTCGCCTTGAATGCCACCCTTTTGCGCCAATCGAGCGTCAGGTTGCCCACTTCCTTTTCCACTTGCGCCGGTATTTTAGCGCCGTTTTGGTATATCTCGACATCGGTGAATTCTTCCTTCCAGTTTTGGTCTTCGAGCATGAACTCGCATTCGTATATGCCTTCCGCGCCAAAGGGGTGCGGGTTGTACACAAGTATCGGTATTTCGCCGCTTTCAGCCTGTTTTTGCCCGGATGCGAGCGCAAAGAACGCGCGCGCCTTTATTTGCGACAACACTTCGAGCGGACGGTGGAACCCGCGTATGCACGCATCTTCCGCCGAGGCTATGCAGGTGCCCGCAAGTATGTCGTGGAATTCGAGATACAGCAAATCGAGCCATGCGTCCTTTATATCCTTTTTTGGATATTCCATCAAGCCGTTGATTTTGGCGTTCGAAACCATTTTTTCGGTGAACAGAAGATCGTTTTCGAGTTTCCTGTGCAGCTGTTTTATCAGCGCCTGAGAAGTGTAGCAGCCCACAAAAACGGAGTTTATGTCGCGGTCGATTTCGGGAAGCTCCGCCCCGGATTTTTCGTATTCTTTCACATATTCGCCAAAAAATTCTTCCGGCGTGGAATGGACTACCGTTATATTGCCCGCATATTTTTTAAACAGAGTTTCGAGGTCTTCCAAATCCTTCTCCGAGGGGCCGCCCCCGTGGTCGCCGACCCCCCACAAGCGGTAGCTTATATCCTCTTGCGGGTGGTTTGAAATAAAGGCGTCTATCGTTTGGGCCGCTTTGCCGAGCGGCGAGCCGTATCCGTCATACGACCTTGAAGCTATTATATGGGAGCCGTCGAATCCTTTCCATTTGAACACGAAAGGCAAGGGAAGCTCGTTTGGGTCCGGGCGGCAGAAGACGTAATATTTGTATCCCGCTTTGCTCAGTATCTGCGCAAGCCCCTGCGTGTGCCCGAACGGGTCGAAGTTGTTGATCGCGCGGGGGCGGACGCCGAACTTTTCGTAAAAATAGTTTATTCCGTACAGCGAATGCCTGACAAAGGATTCCCCCGAAGGCAAGTTGCAATCGGGCTGAACGATCCAGCCGCCAATGATGTTCCACTTTTTCGCATGGACGAGTTTTTTGATGCGCTCAAACAGTTCCGGTTCGTATTCTTCGACCCACATATACAGTTTCGCCTCGTTGTGGTTGAAGATGAACCCGTCGAACTGCTCGCACAAATCCGCAGCCGTGCGGAACGTCGATATTGCCATAGCGGCGCCTTCTTCCCATTCCCATTGCCAGACGGGGTCGATATGGGCGTTGCTTATGAGATGCAATTTTTTCATTTTCTATACAACCCTCTTTTCATATAAATTTATCTTTTTTATCCTTCGTTTGCCAAAAAAATCTTACCTTTTGCCTAACGAAACATATTGCCTCGCTTCTGAAACGCCCTTGTATGCCGGGCGTATGATGCGGTTTGAAGTGTGCAGTTCCTCAAGCCTGTGTGCGCTCCAGCCGACCATTCGGGAAATGGCGAATATCGGCGTGTACAGCTTTTCGGGCAACCCGAGCATATCGTACACGAAACCGCTGTAAAAGTCGATGTTCGCCGAAACTCCTTTGTATATCTTCCGTTCCGACACGATGAGTTCCGGCGCGATGCGTGCCACTGTCGCATACAGCCGGTATTCTTCTTCCCTTCCTTTTTCGCGGCTCAACTGTTTCACGAAATCTTCAAAAACTATGGCGCGCGGGTCGCTTCGCGAATATACCGCGTGCCCGATCCCATAAATCAGGCCAGATCGGTCAAAAGCCTCCTTGTGCAGCAGCTTTTTGAGGTAGTCCGCGACTTGGCCTTCGTCGGAAGTGTCTGATACATTTTCTTTCAAATCTTTCATCATGTGCGCCACTTCTATGTTCGCGCCGCCGTGCTTTGGCCCTTTCAGGCTGCCTAAGGCCGCCGCGACTGCGCTGTAAGTGTCAGTCCCGGAAGAGGAAACCACGCGTATGGCGAAAGTGGAGTTGTTCCCGCCGCCGTGTTCGGCGTGAAGCACGAGAGCGGCGTCCAAAATACGCGCTTCGAGTTCCGTGTATTTCTGGTCGTGGCGAAGCAGGGCGAAAATATTTTCGGCGTAGGACAGCTTCGGGTTTGGCTGATGTATCACGAGGCTTTGCTCCCCGTGATAGTGCATATACGCCTGATACCCATACACGGCCAGCATCGGAAACATCGCGATGAGCTGCAGGCATTGGCGCAAAACGTTGGCCAGCGATATGTCGTCGGCATTGTCGTCATAAGCGTACAGCGTCAGCACGCTGCGGGCCAGGGTGTTCATCATGTCGGTGCTGGGGGCCTTCATTATGACATCGCGGTTGAACTTGGGGGGCAGGGAACAATAATGCCCGAGCAAGGCAATAAAATCTTCAAGCTGTTTTTCATTTGGCAAAAACCCGAAAAGCAGGAGATGAATGGTTTCTTCAAAACCAAAGCGCTTATCTTCCATAAACCCTTTCACAAGTTCCTTTATCTCGATTCCTCTGTAAAAAAGTTTGCCGTCAGCGGGGCATTCCACGCCGTTGACCAACTCTTTTGCCGTCACTTCGCAAATGTTCGTCAGCCCCGCGCGCACGCCGTTGCCGTTTAAGTCGCGCAACCCTCTGTATATGTTGTATTTTTCGTATAATTCGGGGGAAATCGTTCCCGCTTCGCACAATTTCGTGAGTTCCAAAATCTCCGGGGTGATTTCGGAATAGATATTTTCAAGCTTGCTCAACTTTTTCGTCTCCTTTCAAAACTGGAAATAGATGAACGATTTTGTTTCGTAGGCGCCAAACACCAAAATCAAGATGATGAAAACCGCATAAACGGGGAGCCTCGCGAAAATCGGCGCTTTCCCGAAAGCCGTGCGAAAATCCGATTTCCTGCACAAAAAATCCACAGCCAAAAGCATGCAAATGCCGAATGCCGCCACATATATGCCAATCCGCGGAACCCCGGCGAACAGCTCCGCGGTTTTGTCGAACGATTCGAATTTCGGCAACCCCGAAAAAAGCGTCTTTATCATATAGAATGCGTCGCCGAAGCTTTCGGCGCGGAACAGGATCCAGAGCAGGCAGCTCACAAAAAATGTATAGCACACGCACAAAAAGGCGGCGACGGGCCGAACGGGGTTGAATTTGCCCAGTTTCGCGCGCGCTGTAAAACCCGAAACTTTGGCGCGGATCCCGGAAGTCAGCTTTTCCGCTATCAAAATCAAGCCGTGCAAAAACCCCCATATCACAAAAGTAAAGTTCGCCCCGTGCCACAGCCCGCTTATCGAAAAGGTGACGATCTGGTTCAGGCACCATCTCGGGCGGCTCACGCGGTTTCCGCCAAGGGGTATGTATATATAGTCTTTGAACCATGTGGAGAGCGAAATGTGCCACCTTCTCCAAAACGACGTCATCGAAGTGGCGAAATAGGGCGTGTCGAAGTTTTTCATGAGCCTGAAGCCCATGATCTGCGCCGCCCCGATCGCTATTTCCGAATACCCGGAAAAATCGCAGTATATCTGGAAGGCGAAAAATATCACGGCTATATAGACCGCCGCGTTCCCGTAGTCCTGGGGCGATTTGTACACAGCATCCACGAACAGCGCGAGGTTGTCCGCTATCAGCACTTTTTTCACCATGCCCCAGAGCATCATTCTTCCGCCCTGCGATATGTTTTTGTATGAAAGATAGTGCTTGTCCGCGAACTGGCCCATCAGGTTTTCGGTTCTTTCGATGGGTCCGGCCACAAGCTGCGGGAAAAACATCAAAAACAGCGCGAAGGTGCCGAAATTCCTTTCCGCGTTGACCTTCCCCCTGTACACGTCTATGAGATACCCCATGCTCTGGAAAGCGTGGAAGGATATCCCGATCGGCAAAATTATGTCGGGCAAAACTATCGCCTTCAGCCCGATTTTGGCCCCGAAGAAATTCATTATCCCCGCAGTGAAATAGGCGTACTTGAAATAGACGAGTATACCCACGTTTATCACAAGCGGCAAAACGAAAAACAGCGTTTTCAGCCTCTTGTCCTCTTTGTGCTTCGTGAGCAAATGGGAACCGGCATAGTCGGCTATTGTATTTGTCGCGAGTATGATGATGTACGCGGGGATGAACGACATATAGAAATAGCAGCTGGCCGCCAGCAAGAACCATTTTCGGACCGCCACTTTCGGAATCAAAAAATAGATAATCGTGACTGCGGGAAAAAACACCAAAAACTGCAGCGAATTAAATAACATTGGAAAATTCTGCCCTTCTTAAAATAATTACATTTGTCGTTGGTTTTGCGGGCATGCGGACTATGCGCGCCAAACCATCCCGATGACGGCCCCGCCGAGGATGATGAAAGCGGGGTTTATGTTGAAGTATATGTGCGCGAAGCACGCCAGCCCGGCGAGCAGAGGATATATCAGGTCGACGTTCAGTATGGTTATCATGTAGTTCCAAAAAAGCATGCATATCAGCCCTGCGGCAAACAGGTTCGCATAATTCAGCGCATATTTGAATACGTTGTTTTTATACAGCTTGACGCCAATTTTCAAAATGAAGGCCACAATCAGGATCGAAGGGAGCATGAAGGCAAACGCCCCGAGTATCGCGCCGAAAATCCCGAGTTCGGTTTTAGTCCCCAGATACGCCGCGAGCGTCATGCCCTGCGCATAGCCGTTGTACTGCGCAAATGAGGCCGCATTCAGCACTTCGGACATGACCGCCCCCGTCGCATCTTCCGACGGCGCCCAGGCATTCACGGCGAATTCCTTCATGATGTTCACCCCGCCGACCCCGCCGCCGAAACTGCCCAGCCCCGCGAGCAGCATCACAAATATATAGTTCAAAAAATTTACGGCCACTTTGCCATTTCACTCCTTCCCATCGCTTATCTTGTTTATCTTCTCGTTTTTCATCCTCTCTAATCGGGCTTCTTCCTCCTGTTGCTTGCGCCTCTTAATCGTGTCGTCGTCTATGAAGCCTTTCATATCCCACTCTTCGTCCCTCAACTGCCGATCGCGCAGCTTGATCGCTTTCTTGCTGTATGGATCGAGCTGTTTCGGGTGCTTTTTCCGGTACGCCTCGGCTTTGACATGTATCAGCCCGCAAACTGCCCCCAGCGCTGCCACCGCCGCTATGTATATCGGCATCAGCAAAGCGTTGTTTAAGTGAACTATGTCGGTGATGAAGATGAACGCCACCGCCGCAGGAAGGATGAATATCAGCGCCTTGCGCCTCACCGAGTTGAAGTATATTATCTTGTACAGATGCGCGATGACCAGCCCCAGCGCGGCCGCGTGCATGCCGTTGAAGATTTTTTCGCCCATGAATATGCCGGCCACCTGCACGTTCATGAACGGCTCGTATACGAGCGCGAAAACCACCGCCACGGCCACGACCGGCGCCAGCAGCGCGGCAATCGCAAATACCGCCCCGGAAATCCCGGAAACCCTGCTTCCCACATAATACGCGTACTTTATGCCCGACGGGCCGGGCGTGTCCCTGAGCAGCTGTTCTTTTTCGTCGAGTTCTTTTTCGGGTATGTACTTGGGGCAAAAATGGCTGCGGACGTAGTCGTGCGTGTTGTACTCGTCGCGGAATTTTACGAACCCGAACATAAAGAACCAGAAAAAAAGCTCCATATTCTTTTTCAAATTCATTTTTTCATATTTCTCCGTTCTATCCAAGGAAATCATATATATAAAATATACGCCATAAATGTGAAAAAATATGCAACAAATAAATAATATTTATATTGACGCAAGCATTTTTTGGTGGTATAATGTGTTTACCGCAAACAAAAATTAATTTTACGGAGGTATTTTAACATGGCTGAACTCACAGGACTTGAGCGCACGAAACTCCTTTTTGACCACAAAAAACCCGATAGGATAGGTTTGTACGAACATTTTTGGGGCGACACGCACAAAGAATGGCTCGCCAAAGGCAAAATCCCGGAAGGCACGGATTTCAACCTGCACTTTGGCTACGACATGATGGGATCGGGTTGGTTCAATTTCGCGGGCGACATGAATTTCAAACCCGAGGTTGTGGCCGAGGACGAGGACACAATCACCGTAAAGGACCAGAACTACGCGATCATGCGCCGCCACAAAAAGCACGACACCACCCCGGAGCACATAGGATTCACGGTGAACTGCCGCGAAAAATGGGAGGAACTCATAAAACCCAACATTTTCGCCGATGCCAAGAGGATAGGTTTCGAGGGATATCAAAAAACCAAAAAATACGCGGCGGAGCACAACAGGTATTTCATGTGGTCGGGGGCGCACATTTTCGAAATCATGAAAGACCTTTGCGGCCACGAGAACATGCTGATGGGCATGATCGACGACCCGGACTGGGTTTCGGACATGGGCGCCACTTACACGAAAGCCATGATAGGCATGTGGGAGATGATATTTGACCAAGAGGGGCTGCCCGACGGGATGTTCATATATGAGGATATGGGCTTCAAGGGCGCGCCGTTCATGTCTCCCGAAATGTACAGAAAGTTCATCATGCCAAACCACAAGGCCACGATGGATTACGCGCACAGCAAAGGGCTCAAAGTGATGATGCACTCCTGCGGATTCATCGAACCGTTATTGCCGCACATGATCGAGGCGGGAATAGACGGCCTGCAGGTCATCGAAGTCAAGGCGGGCATGGATCTGCTCAGGATATACAAAAATTTCGGCGACAAAATAGCCTTGATGGGCGGCATCGACGTCCGCGCGCTGTATTCAAACGACAAAAAAATAATAGACGCGGAACTCGAAGCCAAAATCCCCACTGTCAAGCAGGGCTTCGCGTACTTTTTGCACTCCGACCACTCGATCCCGAAGACTGTGGATTACGAGACATACAAATATTTCATCGAAAAAGGGCTTGAACTGGGGAAGTACTGAAAACTTGTCCCTATTCCCGTTTCGCGAAATAATTTGCGACCCCCGCCGCGAAAAGCGCAGCGTTTAAAATCATGTAAAAGACAAAACCGGGCTTTATGCCGACTGTGACGGGGATTTGCCCGAATTTGGCGGAGGCGGACGCCAAAAAGGCCTTCCATGCGACAAAAGCCGCGAAGACGTCGAATATGGGCGCGATGAAAAACAAATACCTGCAAATTGCGCGCAGCATGCCGTTTTTGGCGGCAAAAAAAGAAAATACCAACGAAACGGCGGGCAAAACAATAAGCGCGAACCCGAAAAGGCTGCCTTGCTGCCAATAATCGCCTATGTATTTGCCCGTCGAAATTTCGAACCCGCTGAAATCCGCCCCGGCATCGCCCTCGCTGCACGAAACGAAAAAAAACGGCATGAAAAAAACGGCGATTATCAAGACGAGCAAAATTTTTATCGCCTTTTGGCTGAATTTGAAATCGAATATTGCATCCACCCCCCTATTCCAAATTCTGAAAACTGAAAACTGACAACTATTATACTATATGCACATAAATTTGTCAATTGGTTTGCGATAAATTGTCAAAAATGACAAAAAAATAAAAAAAATAATTTTTTTTGGAAAACCTCTTGACAAACGCGCCGCATTCTGATATAATGTGTGCATGAACAGCAAAGCTATTTGGTGTCGCTAGAGGCGAGGGTCCACCCGTTCCCATTCCGAACACGGAAGTTAAGCTCGCCATCGCCGAAAATACTCGACTGGAGACGGTCCGGAAAAATAGGTCGGTGCCAAAACGTTCTGTGCAACCCAACAGGGTGTACAAGAAAGCAGATAAAATTTTGAAAAAGTTTTATCTGCTGTTTTTTTGTCGCCCCCTTGACAAGCGCCGCCGATGGTGGTAAAATATAAAAAACGGTTATTTGCGTGGTACAAAAAAATGGTATTCAAAAAAGCAGACAAAAAAACAGCGCATATTTTGCTTTCGGCTTTGCTTTGCCTTTTGGCGGTCGCGCCGCTTTGCGCCCAAGGGACGAATGCGCCGGGCAACGACGTAAAAGTCCATATGGCGAATACTTCGGGGCTGCAAGATCCGCCCGATGTAACCGCTGCGGCCGCGATACTGCTCAACGCCGCCACGGGCGACGTCATATACGAAAAAAACATCGGCAAAATTGTTTATCCCGCTTCGACTGTAAAAATAATGACTGCCATCGTGGTGCTTGAAAATGTGGGCGACCTAAAAAGCGAAGTGGCAATTTCGAGATATGTAAGCGATTACGCTTCCGGGAACCTGTTGGCAGTGCGCATGAGCGAGGGGGAGATTTTTACCGTCGAGGATCTTTTGAATGCCTTGCTTTTGCGCGGTGTGAACGACGCGGCGCTCGCGCTCTCCGAATATGTGGCGGAAAATGTGACGGACTTCGTCGTCTTGATGAACAAAAAAGCGGTCGAGCTCGGCTGCACGGACACGGTTTTCATCAACCCCACCGGCTTGGATTCGCCGGATATGCACACCACGGCTTCGGACACGGCGAAAATCGCATTTTACGCCAGCAAAATACAGGCGATCATGGACATAACCTCTTCGCCCAAATACGACATACCGCCCACCAACAAATACAGCGAGCCGCGCCCCTTGCCCAACCGGAACCATTTCGTTTCGAAAAACCAGTATCCGCAATATTATTACGAATACGCCAAAGGGATGAACTACGGATCCACAGAAGCGGGAGGGGATTGCCTGGTCACAATTGCGCAACAAAACGATTTGTCGTATTTATGCGTCGTGATGAATTCCACATCCACCCCCATCCCCGGAAGCGACAGCTATCGGCTCAACTGTTTTGGCGATGCGAAAGACCTGTTCGAGTGGGCTTTTTCGATATACGGCTACAAAACGCTGCTTAAAACAACGGACGTGGTGAAAACCGTAAGCGTGAGGCTTGCGGCCAACCGCGACGAAGTCACCCTTTGCCCCGACAGGGACATAGCCGTGTTGTTGCCGCAAAACGCGGACATAAACAACGAAACCGACAGGGTCATCGACATATTCGAGGACGATTTGGTGGCACCCATAGAAAAGGGCCAGCAGCTCGGCAAAATCACCATTTTGTACAACGGCGAGGAAGTAGGCAGCGCGGGGCTGGTTTCGCTTTCCGAAGTCGAGCGCAGCTACATCCTGTATGTGCTCGACCAAATAAAAAATATAGTTTCGGGTGGCTGGTTTACGGCGAGCGTGGTCATATTCGTTGCCATTTCCGCCATTTATGTAGTCGTCGGCCAAATACGAAAAAGCAAAAAAGAACAGAGAAAATTTTATTGATGCGCGATGTTTTTATATGCGATCCCTATTGACTTTCGAAAATTTCTGTGATATAATGACGACCATGTTGTTTTTTCGAGGTGTGGCGCAGTTTGGTAGCGCACTTGGTTTGGGACCAAGGGGCCGCAGGTTCAAATCCTGTCACCTCGACCATAAAAAAAACGAGAGGGGAAAAACAAATGAACGAAACGCACAAAGCATGGCTGTTCCAAAATCCGGAGGAGCTGCGCGTATCGGTGGGATTCTACAAACCCACATGGGAACGGCACGGCGAAAAGCTCGAGGAAGTGGTGCTGGATCACCCGAGGCTGTTTCCCGGGCACAAAAAGGGGAGCTATGCGCAAAAATATCCGCTGCCTTGGCAGTACGAGCTCGGGAAGCACACCGACCACTGGGGCTGCGAGTGGGACAACCTGATCGAGGGGCACGACTCGATATGCGTAAGCCATCCGGTGAACAGTTTGGAGGACGCAAAAAACATAGGGATACCGGAAGCCGACATCGGGCTCGAGCACGGGCTGGTATTTCTGCGGTACACCTACCTGCGCGGCTACGAGGAGGCGATGATAGATTTCTACGAGGAAAACGAAATATACCAAATATTGATGGAAAAAGTGTACCTGTACGCGAAGCGGCAGACAGAGAACGCGATCAAGGGCGCAAACGAGCGCGGGGACTTGTTTGTCTCCTATGGCGACGATCTGGGCGCGCAGACCGCACTGCCCACAGGCCCCGCCGTATGGAGGAAAACCATCGGGAAATGGTACGAAAAGCTGTTCGCGCAGTGCAAGGAGCATAACAAGATGATCTTCATGCACACGGACGGCTGCATATACGAGATAATACCCGACCTGCGGAGATATGGCCTCGACGCGGTGAACCCGCAGTTTCGCGCAAACGGGCTGGAGAAGCTCAAAGAGGCCACGAGGGGTTCGCGGTACAACAGAATAGCGGTCCACCTCGACCTCGACCGGCAGCTGTTCCCCGTGGCCTCGCCCGACGAGATCGAGAAGCATATATGGGAATGCGTGAACGCGCTCGCGCTGCCCGAGGGCGGATTAAGCCTGTACGCGGAAATCGCCGAGGACATACCGCTGGAAAACATCAGGCGCATCGTCGAAGTGGCGGATTCGCTTCTCGATTACTACAAAACTTAGCCAAATTCCCGGATTCGTGGCGGCTCAAAAAAACTTCACCATACCCCTTGACAAAGCGATTTCAATGTGGTATAATACCTCTTGTCGCGACGGGCTGGTGTAGCTCAGCTGGCAGAGCAGCTGATTTGTAATCAGCAGGTCGGGGGTTCAAATCCGTCCACCAGCTCCAATAAGATAATCCCGATATATTGCGGTATATCGGGATTTTTTTTTGTTTTTGCCAAAATAGGGAATAATTGCAAAGGCGGGTGTTTTGCCGCCCTTTCTTATTGCCTTTTTTTCGGTTTGGAAACGGCCACGCAGGCTTGGGCCAAATACATGGAATCTTCCTGAACGCAAATTTCGTCGAGCAGATACATGACATACAGCGGCCCTGAAACGTTCAAGTTGTTTTTTTTGGCATGTTCCGCCATCCTTTCGGGCAAGTCGCCCATTTCGCCGTAATTCCCCCGGGAAAAGCCGATCAAGTATTCCCCCGCTTTCCTGACATGGGTCCCCACCGGGTCAATCGAAATGAAATGATCCGGCTGCGAAGGCGCTCTTTGGAACGATTGCAAGTCGTCCCAATACCCGCCCACGGGAAAATTGAGGTTTATGCGATAACTTTCCACTTGATTGACAAAATTGGCGAGGGGCTCGATGAACGTTTCGTCTTCCTGGTATTCGTTGCGCGGCCATAGGATCAGCGCCTTGTTGTCCCGGTGCAGGACGGAAACTTGCCTGTCGTCTACGCTTAGCCCGTAACGGATCAGTTCCCGCCTGGCGTGGATTATGGAGGAACGCTCGCGCAACGCCCTGAGCTCCATGTCCATGTCCCTCTCCTGCTTTTCGAGCAATTTCATGAAATCCTCGGGATTCCGTTTTTTCCGCAATTCGGAAATTTCTTTTAGCGGAATGTTCAGTTCGCTCAAAACAGACACGAAATTGACCGCTGTGACTTGCGCCAGAGAGTAATATCTGTAATTGTTTTCCGGATTGCGTTTTGCCGGCGAGAAAAGACCTATTTCATCCCAAAAACGCAAAGTCGAAGCTTCGATTTTTGTCAATTTGGCAAATTCCTTCACAGAATAAAAATCCTTCATTAATCAAACGCCTCCTGCGATAACTTAAAAATAACGATATGCACAATTATATCACAAAATTTGCTTTTTTGCAAGCCGAAAAACAAAAAACCTGCAAGCAACTGTAAGAAAAAAAGGGCGTTTTTTACAAATGGCGCCCGAATCCGCCGGAATACATAATCGTCGGCGCGCCAAAACCCTTTGTTTTGCCGATATATTTTGCACAAAAAAATTTTTTTGCGAAAAAACGCGAAAAGGCATTGACATTCAAGAAACTTTATCCCTTACACTATATACATAATCCGTAATCCGTTGGAAAGGAACAGAAAAGGAATTTGAAATGAAAAATAAAATGCCGATATTGATCGACGACGAAGTTTTCGTCAAAGATTTGGATAAACTTCTTGAATATTTTCCTTTGCCGCTGCGCAACCATTGCCGCCGCGTGGCGATTTGTTCTTCGGTCATAGTCGAATACGCCGCTGACTTCATACCATATGCCGCATCGACCGGTTCGAACCTGCCCATGATTGCGCATATAGGGGGAACTTTCCACGACATCGGCAAATTGCTTGTTCCCACCCTCATAAAAAATGAAAGCGACTATTTGCGGCATCCGGAAATCGGGGCGGAATTTTTGGGACAAACCGAAGAATTTTTGTCCAGAAACGAATCGCAAATGCAATTGGTTTCAGACATGGTGCGCTATCACCATGAACGGCCCGGCGGCAACGGGTTTCCGGATGGGCTGCAAATCAAAGACATCCCGATGATTGCCCAGCTCTGTGCCGTCGCAAACGAATTGGACCATCGCTTTTATGACGGGAAAGAACCTGCCGACGTTATTTTCAAACGCATAAATTTTATGGAGGGAAGCTATTTTTGCGTGAGTATTTTGCACTGTTTCAAAAAGGCATGGCCGAAATTAAAAGAGCTGTATGAGAAATGGAAAATTGAAATGAAAAAGGATGAATTTTTTAACGAAAAGGAGTGTGCAAACAATGAAAAAACAATATAACGCAAAACGTTTCAGGGCGCTGTTGGCCGCCGTTTTGTTCTTGGCTATTTTGGCGAACTTGTTCGCGATAAATGCGCAGGACGCAGCCACGGAATCCGAAGAAGATAGTTCGGAAGCTATGGAATTTGTCATAGGCGAAAATGATTTCGAAAACGAAAACGAAGACGAATCCGTTTTTTCCTTTTATTCCGCAGTAGGTGAGGAAGAACCGGAAATCGAGCCGAAAATCGAACTGAAGGAAATCGCCATATTGGACGAACCGGAAACAGACGAATTCGAAGAAATCGAAGAAATCGAAAATATTGAAGAAATCGAAGAAATCGAAGATTCCGGCTTGGCCGTGGAATCCGTCGATGAAAGCGAAGAAGAAACAAAAGATATATTTGACGAAACCGACGATGCCGACGAACTCTTTGAATCCGAAGAAACTGTTGAATCGGAGGAATCGGAGGAATCCGTGGAAAGCGAGCCGGCCACAGAAGAATGGCAAGAAGAGATAGAAGAGACGGAAGAGACGGAAGAGACGGAAGAAAGCGCCGAGGCAGAGACAGATACGGAAGAAGAAGATTCGGAAGAATCGGAATCTGACGAAGAATTTGAAACAGAGGAAGAGGACGAACTCGAAGAAGAAGAAATCGAGCAAGAGGACGAAACCGAAGACGAATTCGATGCCGAGGAGGAAATGGAGGAAGGCCCGGCGAATATGCCGGATTTCGGCAATGACGGTTTTACGTGGAATGGCTGGTATTACGAATACGAAGACACCATCGACCTGTCCATGACGACCGCCCCTAAGATTGGCTCGGGCTATAAGGTAACTGGACAAGGTACAAATGCCTATATATTACCTTATAACAAATATAAAGCCGTTTCCAATAACACGCTGATTTTCGATTCGGGCGCAGACAAAAAAATTTACCATATAATCCAAACCGGATATTTTGACGATACATATGGCATCGGCTCCCCTCCCGAATCCCCAAACAGATACACTTCCATATTCAAGGCGATAGAAATTCCGGCGGGCGTGGAGGTCACATTGGTCATAAGCGACATAGATATGGAAATCGGCACGATCATACTGTCGGGCACGGGCAAATTGAACCTGTTGTTGGACGGGGCAAATTTTGTGAGGGGCTATATAGAGGTACCTTCGTCTGCCGAAATTTACATCGACAGCCTGAGCGGAAACGATTCCGGGGATATTCTTGCCATTCCCTCGGAAGCCAGCTCGAAAGGCTCATCCCACGCGGGCATCGGCGGCGCCGAAGAAAACGATGCCGGCACGATAACCATCAACGGCGGCACGATAAACATAATCTCCCGATCGAGCGGAGCGTGCATCGGCGGCGGCGGCACCAAAATTTTCAATAGCGCAAGCCCCGCGAGCCCCGGAGGCAACGGTGGCGCGACCATCATTATGGGCGGCGTGCTGAACCTGACCCAAATCGGCCCCGGCGACGACTTGGGAACCGGATACGGTGGAGCGTGCATCGGCGGCGGCGGTGGCAACACCGGAAACGGCGGCGACGGCGGAACGATAAATATCGCGGGCGGCACATTGACCATACGGCAGCAAACCCGCGCCGCGGGCATCGGCGGCGGCACTTTCGGCCCGGCAGGGCACATAACGATCAGCGGCGGAAATATAGACGCGGAGGTCATCCGCCTCGCTAGTTTCGGAACAGGAGAAGGCGCGGCCATCGGAACCGCTTCCGGCCTCAACCGCGAGGGAGCGGGCAGCATCTTGATCACAGGGGGCACGATCCGCGCGGTTTCCTATACGACCGGGATCGGCAGAATGCACGGCTCTGACATTCATTCTCCGCTATCCATCACGATCACAGGAGGAAATATATACGCGAAAGGCAGCATCGGCCCGGGCATCGGTTATTTCAGCCATTCATACGGCGACCCGATAACCATCGCGGGCGGGACCATAATCGCGAAGAGCGATATAAGCACGGGCATCGGATCGGACGACGACATTGCCGCCCTGTATCTCGACGCGGCGGCAAACGTGAAGGCGTATTCCGGCGGAAACAAGCCCGCCATCAACACCGCGAGCAACCAGGGCGACGGATATTTTGTCAACGCCTGCCTCAATGCGGTCATTTCAAACTCGGCAAATACCCCCCTGCACGTGTACGCCGAAAACGGGGGCGCGTTTTTGAAAACCTTGGAGCTTCCCGCCGGATACCATCACTTCGCCTACAGCTCGGATATCACCTCTTCCCGCACCGACAACATATTCGCGGAGATCGGATCCGATTTCAAAAGCGTTTTGCGCATTGAGGACGACAGCCCGCAGATATATTCGATAATAACGCGCGCCGGGTACGACGCGCATAACCTGCCCGCGAATGCGAACAGCGGCTCGCTGCCCGTTTATATAGACTCCGCTCTGTACTACATGATAACGGAAAAATACGTGGATATAAACGGCAAATCATTGGCCCCCGACACAAAAACCAACATCAAACAGTCAACCCCGGAATATTTTAAAACCATACCGGCCATTGACGGCTACAAACCGTTGGGATATTCCATCGGCGGCAATTATTTGCCGGGCACATATACGCCGGGCGGAACGGTGGCGATCGATCCGGTGACCCAAAATTTTATCATATACTTCGTCTATCGGGAATATGCGCTCACCACATTGACAATCTCAAAAACGGTGACGGGCGCCTACGGAAACAAGATCAAGGAATTCGCATTTACCGTAACCTTCAAGGATTCGGCCGGCGATCCGCTTCCGCAGGGCACAGCATTCGCATATGCCAAGGGATCCGCGACAGGGACGCTGACGCTCAACGCGAACGGGGAAGCGGAAATAAAGCTGAAGCACGGCGAAAGCATTGTCATAGAAAATGTCACCGAAACCTACAAAATACAAATCGAGGAAGCGAATGACAACAACTACAACGCCAGCTACGCCGACAGCGAGCTCGGCGATGGGGACGGCAGGGACACCGGGGAATTCGACATGACGGACAGCCCGCGCTCCGTGGATTTCACCAACGAAAGAAAGTACGCGCCGGAAACCGGGCTTGGCTTAGGCAGCATCGGGGCGATGCTATTACTGCCCATACTGGCGGCGTTGGCGGTTCTCGGATGGTTCGCGGCCAAGACGCTCATCCGCCGCAAAACCGGGGCGAAACCTGCAACTTGCTCTTAAATAAAAAGAGGCGATTCAAGAGAATGGCTTTCGGGCACGGCGAAATATCCGTGTCCCCATATGCCAAAAAGCGCCGATACCGGGGCATATTGCGCACAAATAAAATTTTTTTCAAAAATATCAAAAAAAGCATTGACATTAAAGAGACTCCATGCCTTATAATTAAACCATAATATCGATTGGCAAAAAAGGAGGCATGCAAAATGGTCGTGAAGTCATTGGAAGAATTGAACCGCGAATTTATGGCGGATATTTACCCTCCCTGCCGCGAAGCTATCCCCGCCGAACGTTCGCTTTCCAAAGAACTCGGGGCGCTTGGTTTGAAAATAGCGGCGATAATCGGCTCCATAGCAGTCATTTTCACTTTTGTCTACGGGCTGCACTACAGCGTGGAACCTGGCATGCACCCCTCGATCAAAGACGGCGATTTGGTTATGTATTACCGATGGAACAAGAATTACCATGCCGGGGATCTCGTGCTGCTCACCGTCCAAGGGCAAAAACAAGTCCGGAGGGTGATCGCGGTGGCCGGGGACATAGTGGACATCACCGAGGACGGCCTCACGATAAACGGGGCGCTGCAGCAGGAACCCGATATATACCAGACCACCAAGCGATACTCGGATGGAATCGAATTCCCCCTCGCCTTGGAAGAAGGGCAGATATTTGTTTTGGGAGATGCCCGGGAGGGGACGATGGACAGCCGAATGTACGGCGCGGTGGACATAAACGACACGCACGGAACCGCGATAACCATACTCAGGCGGCGGAGAATGTAGGGAAAGCCTGCAAGCCGCTTTCAGGAAAAAAGGGCGATTTAGACAAAGCCCAAACACAAAAAATCCGGCAGACAAAGAAACGAACGCTCAAAACCCGCAATACTGCGTCGTTTTTGGAAAACAAAAATTTTTTTAAAGAAAATCAAAAAAAGGTATTGACATTCAACAAACTTTATCCCTTATAATAAAGGCATGATAAAAAAAGCGAAAAAACAAAGCTATAAACGCGGAATAGGGCTTGCGAAGTCGAAGAAGGGCCCTCGGAGATATCCAACCTTATCCGCGTCTATACATAAAAAAAACAAAAAAACAATTAATTAACAAAGGAGAAAATCACAAATGAAAAAATCAAGAATCCTGGTATCTCTCGCCCTCGCGGCCATCATGTTCCTTATGACCCTGATGAGCATCATACCCGCATTCGCGGCGGGCGAAGACGACGACGACGGTGGAAACCCCAATCCATCTTCCAAACAAATGGAAGGCACAGAAACAGATCCGGCGCTTGCCGCCATCACCAAACTCTTGCAAGTACCCTACGGCACAGCTGTCCCGCAGACGACCTTTGAATTCACCGTCACTCCGATAAGCGTGGATGGCGACGATGACGGCAACGTCGTAGCTACCATGCCGGTGATCGGCGACAATGGCAAAGTCGAAATCGAGTTTCCCGATGCCAATGGTTACACCCACACAGAACCCGACAAAGACGGCAACGGCATCGACTATTATTACCTCGAATCAAGCGAACTTTTCACCAACAGCAATATCACTTGGCCTCACGCCGGCGCGTATGTATACGAGATCACAGAGGTCACCGGCACATTCGGAACAAACAGCTCTTATCCCATCGCCCCCTATGATCTGATGACTTATTCAGTAGTCAAATACACCGTTACAGTCTTAGTAAAAGACGGAACCAACGGCAACACCTACGTTTTCTATGTCGGCGCGATGAAGACCACGAAAGAAGACGGAGAAGAAGGCGATGAAAAAGTAGACCCGACCCCGGGCAAAGAAACCCAGGAATTCGAATACAGCCAAATGATTTTCATCAACACCTACGTGAAAGCCAACGGCGGTACTGACCCCGAGGATGACAATAATTGGACGCTCTCCATAAGCAAAGTGGTCTCCGGCGACTTCGCCAGCTCGACGATCTACTTCAAATACGATCTCACAATCAATACCCCCAGCCTCTTGAACGAACCGAACGCGAGCTACAAAGGATATGTGGTGGAAGAAGATCCGAACACCCCCACAGGTTATAAAAACGTCACCTCTGAAGACAACGGAGCAGCCCCCGGAGCCAACCACATCGTGTTCGACGACGGCACATTGACCACCTTCTACCTCAAAGACGGCCAATATCTGGTATTTATTGACACCCCTGTGGGCACGACTTATGAGATAAAGGAGTATGGAACTGCCGGTTATGCGCCCAGCGTAATCGTCACATACGATGACGACCCGGGCCTAGAGGAAACAGGAACCAAAGGCGCAGATCTCGAACTCCCGTATGCAAACAATAGCGTTTACAAGACCACGCTGTATGTCGGCGAAGGGAAAAACAGCGCTGACTTCACAAACACCAACAACACGACGACCCCCACCGGACTTGACTTAAACGACCTGCCCTTCATCGGCATGATCATCTTGGCCACCGGCGGATTCATAACATTCATCGCATTCAAGGCGCGCAAGACAAAAGCGACAGTCAAAAACGCGGCGGTCAGCTACAACTAAACAAAAAAATGCGCCGGTCAGCGGGGGGTGCGGGTATGTATCCCGCACCCCCCGGAACAGATTGGAAATAAAAAAAGAAAGAAAGGAGTCCCATATGAACATAGCGGCCAAAGCGGGCAAAAAAACGATACGGCTGGTAAACGGAATCGTAGACACGGCGGTAATGATCATGGTCTTTTTGCTGATCGCCGTCGGATTTTATGCTATATGGGATTCAAAGCAAGTGTACCAAGCGGCAAACTCCGTGCGCTATGAGGCATACAAGCCCACCGAGGAAAACGAAGGCGCCTCATTCGAAGAATTGCGAGCCGTCAACCCGGATGTTTTTTCCTGGCTTGAGGTATACGGCACCAACATAAACTATCCGGTCGTGCAGGGCGGCGACAATATGAGATATGTCAACACAAACGCGGAAGGGAAATATTCACTCTCGGGGGCGATCTTCTTGGATTACCGATGCAGCAGGGATTTTTCGGATTTTTCTTCGATTCTGTACGGGCATCACATGGAAAAAAGCGCGATGTTCGGTGAAATAGGGAATTTTTCCGACAAAGGCTATTTTGAGGAGCGCCGCTACGGGACGCTGTATTACGGCGGCGAGGAACACGGGCTGGAATTTTTCGCCTTCCTTCACACCGACGCATACGACGATACGGTTTTTAAAACGAACATAACAAAAAAAGAAGCGCGGCAGGCCTATCTGGACAGGATTTTTGAACTGGCGCTGCACACGCGCGAAATAGGGATAACCGCAGACGACCATATTGTGCTGCTCTCCACTTGTTCCTCAGTTTCGACAAACGGCAGGGACATCCTCGTGGGCAAGCTAACAGACGATATACACGGCGACTTCTTTGAAAAAGACGAACCGGGCGATAAAGTTACATTGGCGGTGGACAAACTGGCCGATTTCTGGACGCAGATCCCCATCTGGATCAAGGTGGTCGCGATAATTATTCCATTCATGCTGCTTATACTGCTGTTGTCGCTGATTGCCAACAACAAAAAACGCTACAAAAAACAAAAAAAATCCGCTCATGATATATTGCGGAAAGGGGGATGAGCGACCATGACCGAAAAAAAATACGGCAAAATTTTTGCGGCGGCCCTGATGCTGGTTTTATTTATGAACTATATTTTCTTCACGGCGGCCTTTGCGGCCAAGGCGGGAAATGTCGCGCTGGCTGTGCGGCAGGTTTTTGCCGACGACGGGGCATCCGCGCCAAACGAAACGTTTTCTTACAGGCTGACCCCGAAACAGCCTTCGAATCCCATGCCGGACGGCAGCGATGCGGGCGGATATACATTTACCATCGCAGGGACAAAAAACATCGAAATCGGGCCGATAAATTTCGCCCATCCGGGCATATATGCCTACGAGGTGGCATGCATCACGGAAGCGGCGGCCGGCTATGCGCTGGACCGGCAGCTGTACGCCATAGAGGTGCACATAAAAAGCGACTTGGCGGCGGCAATCGTCGTCTACAAAAACAACGGGGCAAAAGCGTCCGAGATATATTTCGGGCATTCATACACCATAGCCCCGAGCGACCCAAAGCTGATGGTGGACCCGTCCGTGGTGAAAACGGTTTTCGGAGACCCCGCGCAGCCAAGCGCCTTTTTGTTCCAATTGAAGGCGGGGGATTTGTCCAATCCCATGCCGGAAGGCAGCCAAAACGGCGCAAAAACCATATCGATAGTCGGCTCGGGCCGGGGCGAATTCGGCACCTGGAGCTACAGCAAAGAGGGCACTTATTATTACACGGTTTCCGAATTGAACACGGACATATCCGGCTACACCTACGATGCGGAGGTATATACCATCACGGATAACGTAAAAGCTGAGGATGGGCAACTCGTGCTGAACCGCATCGTCACAAACAGCTCCAACAGGCAGGTTTCTTCGTTTACATATCTGAACACTTACAAAAGCCAAGGCGGATCCACGACGCAGCCGCCGCCGTCGACGCAGCCGCCATCTTCAACGGAAGCGCCTACGGCATGGCCGCCAACGATAAAACCGCCGGCAACAGAGCCGCCTGCGACAGGGCAGCCGGCAACAAAGCCGTCAACGGCAGAACCGCAAACAGAACCGCCCGCAACGGAAAATTTGACTGCGGAAAACACCGCGGCCACAAAAGAACCGACAGCCACGGAAGAACCGGCGACGGAAGATTCGATCGCGGAAAATACGACCGACGACGAACCGGAGGAAGAACAAGTATCAGACCAGCAACCGCCGGGGGCAGGGCAAAAGCCGGATTTGCAACCGCCGGGCCAACAGCCGCCGAAATTGCCGATAGGGGAACAAAAGCCGAATTGGCCGTCTCCGGGCCAGCAGCCGCCGCTCCAGCAATCTCCGTGGCCGCGGCCTCCTGCGCAAAACGGGCCCAAAACAGGCGACGAATCCAAAAGCGCATTGTACAGCGCATTGCTTTGCATAGCAGCCTTCACGGCAGCGACAAGCGCCGCTTACCTGCTGTGTTGCAGGAGGCGCAGAAAGGGATGGTCACAATCATGAAAAAGCATGGCATCGCATGGCTGTTTTTGGCGCTGTCGATATGCGTCATGGCGATATCCGGCTTCAAGCTCAGCGAAATCCGGCAAACATACAAAATCGGCGACGAGGGTTATTCGAAGTTGGCGGACATGGTGAGGGCAGATTCCGCATCAAGCGCGGTTCGCGAAATCAACGATCCTTTCAGCCATTCGGAAAATCCGGAAGGGCAGCCCTTGGCAAATCCGAAAAATTCGGCGGATGAAGAACAAAAACCGGGGTCGGGCATAAATTTCGAAGTATTGCAGCAGATAAACCCGGATGGGGAAGCGTGGCTCTACTGCCCGGGCACCATGATAGACTATCCGGTGATACGGGCGACGGATTACGATTACTATCTCCACCACTTGCCTGACGGGACCCCCAATTCCAACGGCTCGCTGTTCATCGACTACAACAATGCGCCGGATTTTTCGGACGAATTGACCGTCATCTACGGGCACAACATGAAATACGGGGGAATGTTCGGGAGTTTGACCGAATACAAAAAACAGCAATATTACGTTGAACATCCGTATATGTATCTATACACCCCAAAAGGCAACTACCGGGTCGATCTTTTGTACGGTTGCGTGATCGGAGCCGGGGAATGGCGGGAAAGGGCTTTTATGTATGAAGTGAATTTGCAATCGCTTCTGGCCTATGCAAAAAAACACACCACTTTCAAAAGCGGGTCGGAGTACGGCCAAGGCGACAGGATAGTCGCCTTGTCCACCTGCACCTATGAATTCAACGATGCGCGGTATGTGGTCATCGGCGCGCTGCGGCCCGAATAGCGGCGCAAGTCAATTTGCCGCATTCATATAGCCTGCCGCGACCGCTTTCATCGCCTCCACGCCGCAAGCTATCCCCCCGGGGTGCTGGGTTATCCCCGAGCCCGCGAGCGCCATTATACCAGTGCCGAAAGCGGCGAGGTTTTCTCCGAGGTTTTTTGGGGAAAGCCCCCCCGAAAGCGCGGGCACCAAGTCTTTTATGCCTTTCATCGGGGCCCTCATCGTGCAAATCAGCGATTCTATCTCTTCATTGGTACCCCCGACGAGATAGCCGCCCAAAATGTTCGAGCGGAAAAACTCCGCGCCCATCAGCCGCGCGAGTTTTGCCACCACTTCCGGGGCGACGCCCTGGCCCGGAGCCCTGCCGAGCGCCTCTTTGCCTCCGCAATGCGCATATATGGGCACGTCAAATTCATCGCGCAGCATTTTCAGGCATGAAAACGACGATGAGAATATGTTTATCATCAACGCTCGCGCCCCGGCTTTGATCGCAGTCTCGCCGAATTTCAATATATTTTCCGGCCCGGTGGTCACATGGGGCGCATAGATGACTTTCTTTCCCGTTTTGTCCTCGGCGCCCCATATTAATTTCATGGCTTTTTCCACGCGTTCCTTTATCGGGCAATGCGGCGTGTTCATGTATTTTTCGTCGTCTTTTATGAATTGCAGCCCGCCTTCGGCGTAAGCCTTGCATATTGCGGCGACTTCGTCGGCTTTCAGCCCCGAAGTGGGTTTCACTATCGTCCCTATTATGGGCTCGTTATCGGGCACGCCGAGATATTTTTTCAATCCGTCTACGCCCCACTTGGGACCCGAAAAATATTTGTTGAATTCTTCGGGAAAACCAAAATCCACCAAACGCGACTTATTGTACGAGATGAGCGCATGCGTCGCGCCGCCGACCATGTAAAGCCAGAGCGATGAAAACGCGCTGTTTTCCATGTCGAGATTTTTCATCGGGATTGCGAGGGTGACAAACCCCCTGCCTTTTTCGAGTTCGTCTATTTCGTATACATATCCCCTGCAGCTGTCAAACAATTCGGTTTGCCCGGTTTGCCCGGCATCGGAACTCCATTTTCCGGTGGTTTCGATTTCGGCGAGATCCTTTCCCACATCTGCAAGCTCGCCGTCTGTCTCAATGTAATATTTTGCGCGCAATATCTCCTTTTCGGATGATGGCATAATATCCCCTCGTTTCTTTTTGATTTATCTGCGCTTATTATATAACGAAAAAAAATATTTGTCAACAGACAAATATTTTTTGGCGCCGGACCATCCCTATTCGTTTTCCACGCACATGCGTTCGATGTATCCCAATATTCTGTATTTGCTCCGCTCGGGCAAATATTTGATCATTTTCAGGATTTTTTGGTCGGTTTCGTTTTCGGGATTCAGAATTTCGCCGATGTATTTGCCGTTTTCATCGCCGTAACTTCCGTGAAGCAGCCATTCGAACGGGACATCGTAATAATCGGCGATTTTGCGCAATGCGGATTTGCGCGGTATGCTCAGTTCATGTTCCCATCTGTACACGGTGTTCAACGAAACATTCAATGCTTTGCTTAGTTCATTCAATGTTTTTTTCGCTTTTAACCGCAGTCTTCTCAATCTTTCACTGATATTCATCATGCTTTCCTCCTTTTCAAAAATTAATAATTATATTTGCTTTAGATTTGTATATATTTTATCATTTTATATTGTTTCCTGCTACACCCTATCGGGTATACTTTCGACATATTTGCTTGTTTTTTATATATTTTAGAAATTCCAGCAAATATACAAATACGCAAAAAAAGAAAAAAGGCCCAAAAGGGCCTTTTTTCTTTTTTGTGGGGTCAATTTGATGTTTTGACGTTTTTAAGCAAATTTGCGGCCCAATCGGACCGCTTTTGGCGCTATATCGCCTGCGCTATCCATTTACGAAAATCGCCTTTACGGAATCGCCCCTCGCGCAGGTTTCGACCGCTTCGTTTATTTCGCCGATTTGCCATTCATGCGTGCACGCGCTGTCGATTGTGCGCCAGTATTGCCTGTTGCTTCCGATGAATTCGACATATTTTTTTTGGTCCTCGACGGAATATTGCGCCGAGCCGATTATCTGCAGCGCCTTGAAAGTGATCATATGCGGCTTTATGCTGATTTCCCCCCTGTCCGAATACAATCCCGGGACAAGGTATGCCCCCCTGTTTCGGAGCATTTCCATCCCCTCGCAAAACGCTTCGGGATTCCCCGATGCCTCAATTACGCAGTCCGCCCCGATCCCTTCGCTTATTTCCAATATTTTGCCAACCCGCTCTTCTTTTTGCGTATCCGATATTTCCAGAAAACAATCCGCCCCGAAAGATTTTGCAAGTTCGATTCTTTTTTTGTTTTTGCCCGTTGAAACGACCGCGATGTTTTTGACTCCGTTGGCTTTTGCGTACAAAACCGAAAACAGGCCGATTGGCCCAAGCCCCTGGACTACAAGCGTTTTGATGTTTTTGAGCTTTAGCCCGCCGCAGCATCTCACCGCGTTGATTATAGTCGGGCCGGCGCAAGCGAATATGGAGATCGTTTTTGGCGGAACCTCGCTCGGTATCTTGACGATGTTGCCGATAGGCGCGTATGTATGGTCCGCATAGCCCCCGCACACATATGGAGGCTTATCGAGCTCGTGGAAATAGGTGACCCCGAGATTTTGGCATGTCGCGCTTTCGCCCATTTCACAAAGATAGCACTCGTGGCAGGGTTTCGCCACGTTGACAATCACCCTGTCGCCCTTTTGGAATCCTCCCGCTGCCGCATCCTGCGGATTTATTTCGCATATCTCCCCTATGAATTCATGGCCTATTATAATGGGCGCAAAGGGAACTCCGAGTTTTCCTTCGTAAATGTGCAGATCCGTTCCGCAGATCCCGCTTGCTATCATTTTTACCAAGGCGAACCCTTTTTCGGGTTTTGTCATTTCAAATTCTTTCACTCCAAAAGGCCGGTTGGGGCCTTCAAAAACCGCCGCTTTTATTTTCATGGCCAACGCTCCTCATTATTGTTTTGTTTTTTTCTTTATATTGCGTATTATACCAGAAGCGAGCAAAAAAGTAAACAAAAAATTAATTTTATTTTTGCTTTTTCAAGCATGATTTTACATAAATATGACCTATGATTAAAAGGGGGTGGTAAAGGTTGAAATATAGTTTGTCGAAAAATTGCGAAACGCTCAGGGAAAATGCCGTCAATGCAAAACCGCACGCAAAAATCGTGGAATTGGAGAGGGCGCGCTGGTTTTGCAGCGGAATTTTGCAAGAGGCGAAAAGAAACCCCGAATATGAAAATGTATGCCTGACGGCGGCGGGCATGGAGAGCGTGATATTGAATTCGAAGGCTGTAATTTTGGAGGGCGAATTGATCGTGGGCTGCAATTACGGCTTGGGTGAAGATCCGTCGGAGTGCGTGGACATACAGCGAAATTTGGGCGAAATATCCGAAGCCGAGGCAAATGCGCTGAAAAAACAATTTCAGTCGGCGCTGGGGCTCTATCGCCGCAAATATCCCGAAAACGGGCAGCTTGACGATGAATTGGCTAAGGACGGCGCAATCGGCGGGGCGATCATCACCGACAACCATTCGGTCATCGGGTATGAGCAGGTTTTGAAATTGGGCTTTGACGGTTTGCTGAAAAAAGTCGGGGAATGCGAAAAATCGAACGGCGGAAGCAAATGGTACTCGGCGATAAAGCGCGTATGCAGGGCAGCTTCGGCGATCGGGGAGCGTTACGCCGAAAAAGCCAAAGAAGCCGACCTTGAAAACATCGCGGAAATATGCCGCAAAGTGCCGCGAAATCCTGCGGGCAGCTTCCATGAGGCGCTGCAGAGCCTGTGGTTTTCGCATATGATAAACACCTGGGAAGACGGCATAAACGCAAATTCGCTCGGGAGGCTCGATTTGATCCTCTATCCATATTACAGATCCGACATCGATAATGGGGTTTTGACAAAAGCTCAGGCATTTGAGCTCATATGCTGCCTGTGGATCAAGTTGTACAGGGACTACGACGTGCAGCAGTCCTGCGTGGGGGGCTGCGACAGCGAGGGCTGCGATGCGGCGAACGAATTGTCCCGGCTCATGCTCGACGCCACCGAGGCCCTGGATTTTGTGCGCTGCCTTTCGGTGCGGTTCTCGGCAAATTCCGACCCCGCTTTTTTGCGGCGCGCGCTTGAAGTGGTCGGGCATATGCAAAAAGGGATCCCGTTTTTTTTCAACGACGATGTGATGATCCCCGCGCTCGCAAAAAAGGGCATAGCGATGGAGGATGCGCGCGGCTATGCCCAGATAGGCTGCGTGGAAACCGTGATCCCCGGAAAATCCAACCCACACGCCGTTTCGGCTCACGCAAACCTGCTCAAATCGGTCGAATATGCCTTGAAAACGGACGAATACGAAACTTATGGGCAATTCAAGGATGCGGTTTTTGCCTGGCTGAAAAAAATAATCAAGGCATCCTATATGGACACGGCGGCCCATATACCATATGCGGGCTTCAATTCCCCAAAACCGTACAAATCCCTCCTGACACAGGGGTGCTTGGAATCGGGGATGGACTTCAACGGTTTCGGCGCGAAATACGACTACTACCAGATGATGATGTACGGCATCCCGAATCTCGCCGATTCGATGGCGGCGGTGCGCGAATTGGTATTCGTGCAAAAAAGATATTCGATGAAAAAGCTTGCGGCGCAGCTTGCAGACGACTGGCCCGACGAAACGGCAAGGCTCGATTTTATAAACAGGGCGCCGAAATTCGGCAACGACATAGCGGAAGTGGACGAAACGGCTTTTGAAATCATGGATGCGGCGTGCGATTATTTGGACGAACTTTCGGAGGAATTCGGCTATATGTTCCATGCGCAGCCTTTCACCTTCTACTGGATGGTAGACTACGGGCGAAAAACCGGAGCCACCCCCGACGGGAGGCACAAAGGGGAAATCATGGCTTACAGCGTGTCTCCGATGCAGGGGCGGGATTTTAGCGGGCTGACCGCGCTGATCAATTCGATTTCGCAGCTCCCGACAAAAAAAGCCCCCGGCACGGCTTCGGCGATCGTCGAAGTTGCCCCTGAGCTTTTCGGCGAAAACAACATACAGCATTTATGCGACATTATGATTGCGGGGGCGAAAGCGGGCCTTTGCAACGTGCAGTTCAACGTGGCAAGTGCGGAAACGCTCAGAGACGCGCAAAAAAATCCCGGGAAATACAGGAATTTGGCGGTGCGCGTGTCCGGATTCAGCCAAAAATTCATACTGCTCGACAAAACGATCCAGGATCACATAATCGGCAGGACGAAACATTCATCGATCTGAAAGCAGGCATGTTTCAGATGTCCGCGGCGAGGCGGCCTCAATCATTTTCCGCCCCCCCGCGCAATGCGGGGCCGTTTTTTGTTTCGTTTTTTGTTTCAAGGTTCAAATAAACCCGCAGCTTGCCGAGCACCTCGTCAAAATCCAGCGGCTTGCTTATATGCCCGTCCATGCCCGCCGCGAGGCATTTTTCGACATCCTCCTTGAATACGTTTGCAGTCATTGCGATGATCGGGAGGGTTTTGGCTTTCGGGGAATCGAGCGCGCGGATGCGCCGCGTGGCTTCCAGGCCGTCCATTTCGGGCATTTGCAAATCCATGAAAATAATGTCATATTTATCGGGCGAATCGCAAAACATCCGGACAGCCTCTTTGCCGTTTTCGGCGTAATCGATCGAAACCAGCGTCGGCTCCAGCAGCGCGCCCACGATTTCGCGGTTTATTTCCATATCTTCGGCAAGCAAAATATGGAATCCTTCGAACAGGCCGCCGTTGCCCGGCTGCACGGCCTCTATTTTTTCGTGGTCGATGCCGAGGATCCCGTTTATCGTATCCACCATGTCGGAAAAAAGCAGAGGCTTGTACAATAATTTTTTTATGCCCGCCGCCTTCGCTTCTTCCTCTATTTCGCCGTACCGGGAATCGGCCATCAGAACGACGGGAATTTTTTTTGCGCCGCGTTCCCCCGATTTCGGCATATTTGTCAATTCTGCCGCATTTATGCCCGCTATCGCGTAATCCACGAAACAAATGTCATAGGGGCCGTTGTCGCAAACAAGGCGCAAAACTTCTTCTCCGTCCGCCGCGGTTTCGCACGTTGCGCCGTGCCTTTCGGTGACGTCTTTCAGGCATTCCAAAACCGCAGGATCGGCGTCGGCGGCCAAGATGCGGACATGGTTCCAATTGAAGGCGCAGCTGTCTTTTTCATCCACCCGTTTTGCCCGGATGGTGAAAATGAAGGAGGAGCCTTTCCCGGGTTTCGAATCGACCCAAATCTTTCCGCCCATCATCTCGACGATATTTTTGGAAATGGAAAGCCCGAGCCCGGTCCCGCCGAATTTGCGCGAGATGCCGCTTTCCGCCTGCTGGAAGGATTGAAACAATTTTGCCCGTTGGGCCGGGTTTATGCCGATTCCCGAATCGGTGACGTTTATCTGCACTGTGCAGTTCCCGTCCACTTCGTCCAACAATTTCGCGCCTATGACGATGGAACCCTCATCGGGCGTGAATTTTACCGCGTTGGAAAGCAGGTTGGTGACGACTTGGGCGAGCCGCTGTTCGTCCCCCACCAATTTTCTCGGGATTGCATTGTCGATTTGCAGCGAAAAATTCTGCCGCTTTTCATCTATGCGGTATTTGTTTACGGTCACCACTCGTTTGAGCATATTGTCGAAAATGAATTCCGTCGCCGAAAGCTCGAATTTTCCGGCCTCTATTTTGGATATGTCCAAAATATCGTTGATCACCCCCAGCAAATGCTTCGAGGCGTCCTTTATCTTTTTTATCGCATAATCCTTCCCGCTTGCATCCGGGGCGGATTCGGCGATTGAAGACATTCCGATGATGGCGTTCATGGGTGTCCTGATTTCATGGCTCATGTTTGAGAGAAAATTGCTTTTGGCCTGGCTTGCCACCTGACTTTTTTCCAGGGCCGAAGTGAGTTTTTGCGTCATTTCGTTGCGCATGAGGGCATTTGCGATCAACATGCTGCCCGAACGCAGTACGGATTCTTCCGTTTCCGTAAACAATTTTTCATGGTGGCAATCGTCGAAACCCACAAAACCCCAGAATTCGCCCGACAAAAATATCGGCACGACCAGAACGGACAATATTCCCTGCGGGGACAATTGCGCCTGTTCCGCCGGGGACATATCTTTTACAAGGTCGTTGATGCATTTCCCTTCAAAGAGCCTTTTTTCCCAGCTTGGCATATTTTCGTCATATGAAATATCGGTTGTGTATTCATTGCCTTGCTGCGGCTCGACTTTCTGGGACCATTCATACAGCTGCGTGCAGCGCATTTTGCCGTCCCGTACATGATTTTTCCATATGTACATGCGGTCTACGTCCACCACTTCGGTCATCATCTCCATGCTGCTCGACAAGGCGCCTTCAAATTCTTCGACTCCCGCCTGAAGCAGAAGCGTGGCTGCGTTGTTGACTGCGCTCAGCATAGTGTCCCGATGCTCGATGTCGCTGATCATCCGCTTGTATTCGCGGAGGTCGCGGGCAAAGCCCGCCAGCACGTAATTGCCTCCGTAAATGACGCGGACGAGGGTGATTTCCATGGGCAGCAGCGTGCCGTCCGGCAATTGGTGCAGCCATTCAAAACAACGCCGCCCGCTTTCAAAAGCCTCCCTGTGATATTTTTCGGCTTTTGCCAGTGAGTTTTGGCCATCAGGCTGATATTCCGGGAAAAAGTCAAAAAAACGGCTTATGTATTCGCGCTTGTCTTTTGCCATGAAAAATCTTACGGTTTCTTCGTTGCAGTCGATGATGCCAAAATCCTTGTCCATGAGGGTGACGCAATACGGCGTCGCATCGAGCACTACCCGCATGCGCTCGTCCGCTTCGCGTATTTTTTCCAGCGCCGCAAGCTGGTCGTAGGCGAGGATATTGTCCGCGTGCTCTTTTTTCGCGTCTTCTTTCGTCTTGAAAATGCAGTTGGCGGGTATGTTCACGCCCAAGGCGATTTTTCTCGCCATATGGCGGCAAGTCTCGGAACCGCAGGCGCTGCAGTCGATATTTTGCTTTTCAAAATCGCTTTTGCCCAACAACTCAAAAGCGCGCCCGATATCCGCGTCGGTTATTTGCGGGGAGGGCGCATCGACGGGGGAATATTCCCTCATGAATCGAAAGAGGTCGAGCGATTCGTCATAGCTTTTGTACAGCGATTCGAAATATTCCCTGTTGCGGCCGCTTGTCGCGGCTTTCCCGCTGTCGCTCATCGTTTTTTCGATTTCAAATATGTTTCTTCCGGACAGGCAGGCGGATCCGATGTTGCAGCCATTTTGGCAGCTCAGCACATCGAAAACATGGGGAAGCAGATCCCGGGCGGTTCCGGCGTAAAGGTTCAGCGCTTCATACACGCCGAACCCTTCCGCTTTGGATATTTGAATCTCTTTCCCGAAGAAAAACTCTATATTCTTTTTAAGGCCGCCGGGCATGGGGAACAAGGAGCCCAGGCCGCTTTCGGGGTGGTCGAATCCGGTTTCTTTTTCGGGGAGGCCAATGGCGTTTTTTTCCAGATATTCGCGCAGCTTGGAAAAAGTGACATTGTATCCGGACAGCCCTGTGCTTTCAAATTCGTTTTTTTTGGCGATGCACGGCGACAGCGCGGCGATTTCGCCGGTTATTTTTTCATATTCTTTCATATAAATGGATATGCAGGCCATGGGGCTTTGCACCGGGGACAGGTATTTCAGCAGATCGTGCCGGTATGTCTCGCAGTACGATACGATCACCGGGCAGGGCTGCGTCACGAAATGTTCCTGGGAGCCGCTTTCAATGTGCCGGATGTACGCCCAAGTGCAGATGTCGGCGCCCAGGGAAACGTCGTATATTTTTTTTACGCCGGCTTGCTTCAAATATGTGAACAGCCGCTTGTATTCCGGCATATTTGTCCGAATCGAAGGGGAGGCGATGACCGATATGGGGAGCCCTTTTGAAAGATCGCCGAAGAACCGCATCGTGTCGTCTTCGAAATATCTCGCATCATGCTTGCACGCGGAAATGCAGCGTCCGCACGCTATGCATTTGCCGTGGTCTATTTTGACCTTGATGTTGCCCTCGGCATCCTGATATGTGATATTTGCCGTTTCCATGGGACATTCCCGAACGCACCTGTTGCAGCCCGCGCACAAATCGTTTTTTGTCCTGATGATTTCTTTCACGCTTTTGCCTTTCTCGATTCCGCCCGATCAGATTTTGATTCGCCGGTTTTCAGCCCTGCAGAAGTTCATCGATAATTTCGCCGATTTCGTCAAAATCGCTGTGCAGCAAATGCTCGGAGATCGAAGCGAGCAATTCTTTGGTTTGCTTCGACCACTTTTTTTCCCTCAGCGAAGCCAAAGCTTCATCCGCCGTGTTTTCATCGTACTGTTGGCAAGCCGCCTTGATTTCAAGCAGTTTTTCCCGCAACCGGGCGGTATCCTCGCTTGTTTCGCCGCCATCGGGTTTTTCCTCTTCCGGCGGCGCCAGTTCTTCCACAAAAACCCGCAGCGAACGCAGGAAGGCGTCGGTTTCCTCTGTGATGATTTCCAATTTTCCTTCGCGCCCCGCCATTTCCAGTTTCAAGGCCTTTGCCGACAGATCCATTTTCCCGATGTTGGCGAGCGCGCTTTTTATGCCGTGCACATTGATGACGTAGGAGCGCATGTCGTTTTCGTCGCTATAATCGTTTTTTGCCGCCAAAGCTTCCAGCGTCGCGAGCGTCTTTTCCGCGTCGCGAGCAAATATTTCGGCGAAACCGGGGTCGATGGCCGGTTTGGGCGTTTCGTCGGGGGATTGGGCTTTTTTTGATTCCGCCTGCTTTTTCGCCGCTTCTATCGTTTCCGGTTTTTGCTTGTCGCGTACCAATTTGTTGAGCACGTTGTTGAGCTGGCGCACGTCGATGGGTTTGGAAATGAAATCGTCGAAGCCGTTTCCCAAGAAAATATCGGCTTGCCCCGCTATGGCGTTTGCAGTCAATGCCACTATCGGGTGGTTGTAGCCCATGTCCCGCAAGATTCTGGTGGCTTCTACGCCGTCCATCTGCGGCATCATGTGATCCATGAACACGATGTCATACTCTTTGCCGTGCTTGATTTTTTCAATTGCGGCAAATCCGCTGTCAGCCGATTCGATTTTCAGCTCATAGGGAGCCATGAGCCCTTTGGCCACATAGATGTTCGTTTCCACGTCGTCCACGATCAAAACGCTTCCATAAGGCATTGGTTCCCTGGAGATTTGTGCCCGCTTCATCTGCGCCCGGCTGCTGTTTGTGCGGAACTGGTGCAGGTTTTCCGCCATTTGAACGCCTAACACCTGGTCGTCTACCAAACCCTGCGGCAGGCGCACGGTGAACGTGGAGCCTTTGCCCAGCTCGCTCTCCACAAGAATTTCGCCTTTCATCATGCGTATCAGGTTCCGCGTTATATTCATTCCGAGCCCGGTCCCCTCCGTGGAGCGGTTGGCCTCCATGTTGAAGCGGGAATATTCGTCGAACAGCTTGTCAACCTGCTCCTTGGTCATGCCCTGGCCCGTATCGCTCACGCTGACAATCAAAGCTGTCATCTCTTCGGCGTCCTCGATCGGCTCCGAGGAAACCGAAAGTTTGACCGTGCCTTTGGAGGTGTATTTGAAAGCGTTGGAAAGTATGTTGTTCAATATTTGCTTTACGCGGAGTTCGTCGCCTATCAAAAACACGGGCAGGTTCACATCTACGTCGAGTTCAAACTCGATCGGCTTTGAGCCTATGCGCATCATGTTGAGCTGCGCGGTGTCGCTGATGAAGCTGGCGATTTCGTATTTTTCGGGAATAAGTTCCAATTTGCCCGCTTCTATTTTGGACAAGTCGAGAATGTCGTTGATGATGCCCAGCAGCATGTCGCCTGAAATGTAAACTTTGCCCAGCGCCTCTTTCATTTCGTCTTCGAGCAGGTCGTTTTGCAGCTGGATCTCGATGATGCCCAAGATGGCGTTCATCGGCGTCCGTATTTCGTGGCTCATGGTGCTCAAGAAAGCGCTTTTGGCTTGGTTTGCGGCTTCCGCCTCTATGCGGTGCTTTTCCGTGTTGAGCAAAATGTTTTTCATCTCGGTGACGTCCATCAGTGAACCTGCGACCCGGAGGGCATCGCCGTTTTCATCGCGGATGGTTTCGCCGGAAGCGTGGTAATAGGCGTATTCGCCGTTTTTCCGGAGCAATCTGTATTCGATGTCGTACGGCGTCCTGCCGGTATTGTCGAGCAAATGCTTTTCGAAGGCGGCAAGCGTCCTTTCCTTGTCTTCCGGGTGCAGCAGGTCGCTCCAGCTGCCCAACAAATTCGGGAAATCATTTTTGTCAAAATATCCCAGCATATCCCTGAATTCGTCCGACCACATGAAAATGTTTTCCGGATTCACCGGATCGTCTTTTATGACTTCCATGTCCCAAAGGCCGATTTTCGTGGCCCTGATCATCAGGTCCAATTTCATCAATTGCAGTTTGTTCAGCTCCTGCGCTTTGGCGAGCTCCGCCTCGCGCTCATAGACTTCGGTCATGTCGATGACATAACCCACAACGGCAAAATCGTTTTCATAGGGGATCTTTTTCAATTCCACGTTAAAAATCCGCGTCAGGCCGTTTATGATCAATTCGGTTTCAAAATCGACCACGCCGTCTTTCACCGTCTGCATAAGCCTTTCGGGCAGCGGCACGGAGGGGCGGCCATCCGGCTGGAACGGAGGTATGCTCGCTATCATGCGCGCGACAAATCCGTTGAGCATCTCTTCTTTCGTATCAAAGTTCATGAACTTGATCGCCGCCGGGTTGCAATCTATCACCCTGAATTTTGAGTCGAACAGGATTATTATGTGGGGGTTGAGATCGAACATGGAGGATATCGTGGCTTGCGTCGCTTCCGCTTTTGCGAGCGCGCTTTTCAGCTCGTGCTGCAGCTGGACGATTTCCGTTATGTCATCGGTATTCCCGACCACGCCGGTTATATTTCCCTCTTCGTCGCAAATCGGGGAAGTGCGCACGCGGAACATCTTGCCGTCTATTTCGGAAATCCAGTCCTGCGCCTTTCCCGCGATGGTCTTTTGTACATTGTCGATGATGTCCAGATGCCTGTTTTTCTGTCTGGCCAAATCGAGGTTTTTTCCCTCGATGAAATCCGGCTTGACGCCGATTTCGGAAAGATAGCGCCCGTCAAACAGCGTGATCACGTTGTCGCAGTCCACGCTCCAAATCGTCCCCGGGTGATTTGAGACGACGGCTTTCAGTTTCGCCGCCGATTCGTTGACTTCGCTGAGCATCTGCTTTTGTTCCCTCAAATCCCTCGTGTATCCCGCGACAAGCGGCTCGCCCTTGTAGTCGACGCGGACCAAGGTCACCTCGACCGGGATCGGCTCGCCTCCGGGCAGCTGGCGCATCCATTCAAAGCGCTGCGTGCCCTCTGCAAACGTTTTTTGGAGGAGCATGTCCGCCGTTTCCTTGGACGGCCTCCCATCCGGCTGGAACTCCGGCACAAGCTCGTCATAGCGCCGTATATATTCTTCTTTGCTAGGCATGCGGAAGAGCTTCAGCGCTTCCCGGTTGCATTCGATCAATTCGCCGCTTTGGTTCCAAAAATGCGTGCAAAGGGGGGTGGCGTCGAGCAGGATGCGGACGCGCTCGCTGGCTTCCATCATGCTTTTTTGCCGCTCGAGTTCCTTGATGTGCGATATGTCGGCAAAACTTTCCAATATCGCCGGGCGCCCGTAGTAATCTATTTTCGAAACGGATTTTTGGATGGGGGCCACCGTGCCGTCGGCCTTGAAAAGCTGCCGTTCCGCGCGTTCGAAATCGCGGCGCTCGTCCATGATCGGGCAGTCGTGCTTCCCAAAACAGCGGCAGCACTTCATACCCACCATATTTTCCTTAGTATCGCCGTACATAGCCGCGGCGGCCGGATTGACATCTATGATTTCATGGGTTTCGCCGTCAATTATCATGGCGCCGCTCTCTATGTGATCCCAAATCATGGCGAAACGTTCGAGCATGCTCACGTTTTTTTCGTGTTCTTCTTTCGCGGTTTCCATTGTGCGTACAATGCAATTTGCCGGGATGTTCACCCCCAGGGCGATTTTCCTCGCCATTTCCTGGCAGGTGTCGCTCCCGCAGGCGCCGCAGTCCACGCTTTGTTTTTCTTTGTCTGTCTTGTTCAGCAGAACAAAGGCCTTTTCGATGTCTTCCTGGGATATTTTCCGGGAGGGCGCCGACGCGGGCCTGTATTTTCTGAGGAACAGTGAAAGATCCAATGAGTCGTCGTACTTTTTGTACAAATCCCTGTAATATTCCCTGTCGCGGCCGGTCGTGGCCATCTCCCTGCGGCTGTCCATCTGTCGGTTGATATCGAAGAAATTCGACGAATGCGGGCAGGCGGTGCCCATGTTGCAACCTTCCGCGCAGTTCAGCACGTCAAAAATCTGCGGCAGCTTTTCTTCCGGAGCCACCGCGTATGCATCCAATTTTTCGAACACGTCGCGGCCTTCCGCCTTGTCCACGCTGAGGGTTTTGCCTAAGAAAAACTCTATGTTTTCCTTTAGGCCACCCGGCGTGGGGAACAGGGATCCAAGCCCGCATTCGTAATGGTCGAAGTCGGTTTCTTCGGCGGGAAGCTGCAAGCCGTTTTTTTCCAGATAGTCGCGCAGCTTTGAAAAAGTGACGTTATAGTGCAAAAGCCCCGTGCCTTCGAATTCGTCCGTTTTGGCGATGCATGGGGACAGCGCGGCGATGCGGTCGGTTATGCCCTCGTATTCTTTCATGTAGATGGCAAGCGAAGCCATCGGGCTCTGCACGGGAGCCAGGTAACCCAGCAGATCGGGGTGGTACATCTCGCAGTAATTGACTACTGCGGGGCACGCCTGCGAGATGATCGGTTTGCCGCCGTTTTTTTCGCAATAGCGGATATATCCCCATATGCAGATGTCGGCTCCGAGGGAAACGTCGTATATTTTGTTGACTCCGAGCGCTTTGAGGCGCCCAAAGAGCCTCTTGTATTCCGGTATGTTCGTTTTTATCGAGGGCGCGGCTACAAGGGAAATCGGCACGCCGCTTTTCAAGTCGCTGAAAAAGCGATCGGTGTCGTCCTCGTAATACCTCGCGTCGTGCCTGCACACGGCCACGCACGAGCCGCAGACGACGCATTTTTCCGGGTCGATGTCCACTTTGATTTTGCCGCCTTCGTCTTCGTAAGTTATATTGGCGGCTTCCATCGGGCATTCCCTGACGCAACGATTGCATCCTGTGCACAATTCATGTTTTATCTTTATGGTTTTGCTCATAAAAAAATCACCCCACCAAGTTAGTTTTTCTTTCATCCGTTAGGGCATTATAGCATAACATCATGCAAAAGTCAACCATTTCGGCGAAAAAATAAAAATTAATCATTCGACCAATTTTTTTTCCAATGCGATGCGGACGGCGTCCACGTTGTTGTTCGCATCCAATTTTATATACGCCGACTGAAGGATTTTTTTGACGGTGTTTATGGACAAATACCGGTTTGCCGCTATTTCGTCGCGGGAAAGCCCATGATACAGATCGTTCATGACCTCCCGCTCCCGGTCCGACAGCTGCACGCCGCTTTCGGCTTCTTTGCCCATTTTGAACGAGTTTGCGACAAAGGCGGATTTCTTTGCGTAAATTGAGGCTTTGCGCGCGAGCGTTTTGAGCCATTTTTCGCCTGCGGCGAAATTTTCCTGCTTCAGGGCGGCCTCTGCCAGCGGATGCAGGTTTCTGCCGAGCTCGATAAACGGCATTTCAAATTCGCCCCCGCACGAAAGCGCATACGCCTTTTCAAAGTCTTTCATCGCGCCCCGGACATCTCCCGTCTTTATGCGCGCGGCGGCGGAAAGCAGCGCAAGCGTCAGCTCCCCGAGCAAAAAACGCTCTTTTGGTTCCCTGGGGTATGAATTGCACAGCACCACGAGCGCCTGGTTGTATTTTTTGAGGGAAATATAGTTTTTCGCGCAAACGATAAGCTCCTGGACGGGGACATGGACTTCGTTCGGCGTCTCCCTTTCCTCCATGAACATGCGCGAGGGCGCCATCCGGTTCAATCCGATCTGGAGATAAAAAAAGCCCGCGAACAAATCGTAGAGCAGCTGGCGGTTCCAAAAATTCGGGTTTTTCAAATGCTCTTCCATTTGCTTCAATATTTCCTTGGACAGCAAGGCGTCCCCTTCGCAGGCGGAAATACGGAGCAAATAGCCGGCGGCCATCATTTCCACGTTGTACTGCTTTTTTTCGCGGGCCTTCAAAATCGCTTCATGGGCGAAGCTTCTCGCATCATCGAGCCGATTTTTGAAAAAAGCGAGTTCGCACGACAAAAGGTCGTCGTAGCCGTAGTAGCTGGAATAATCGCTTTCTGCGACATAGCGGGCGGCCTGGGCCGATATTTCTTGGAAAAGGGCGATTTCCGCCATATCCGCGCCTTCGCCGACCAAGCAGGCAAACGAGCGCACGTCGGCCACGGCAAAAGACCCCGAGAGTTTTACCGTGGGAAGGTTCGATTTTTTCAGATGCCCGATCGCCCTTCTCAAATATTCGCCGAAAGCATAGTCGTGCGTCGCTGTGCATGTCTGGACGTTGATGTATGTCAGGCCGCCGTAAGCGGCATACACGAGGTTCACCGAAAGCGGGAATTCGGAATTTTCCCATTTTTCCACGACTTCGCAATATATTTTTTTTGCTTCTTCATACCTGCCGATCCCCATGAGCAAATGGGGCGTGAACAGATATTTCAAAAGCAGGGCGTCGGTGTCGCCCTGTTTTTCGCCGTCCAAGCCCAAAGCTTCCAAAATGCCCAAAAAATATTCGCAAGCGTCAGGGGGCAGCTTAAAGGGGAAAGACAGGAAATTTGCCACCATCTGCCCAAAATCGCGCAATTTGGCGAAATAATGCATGGCGTCCAAATGAAAGTTGTTTTTCATGCACCATTTTGCCGCTTGCCGGTATGTCTCCTCTTTTTCGGCGTCGGAGAGGATGAAATGCTTGCTTTGCAAAAATTCCCAGTACAGCGGATGCACCCTGTATTCCCCCGTCAGGCTGTCGAACCATACGAATGAGGCGAGCTCGGGCGATTCGCCCAAAAACGAAGCGCCTTCAAAAAGTTTTTGCGATATCGCCGCGGGCAGGCCGGATGTCAGCGACAGCTTCACCATAGCTTTTTTCGTGCTTTCGGGAAACCCGTCGAAAGCCTCGATTTCCATCGATTTGAAAATGTTCTGCTTCATGGTTTCGAGGGCGAAGCCAAGGCTTGACGGCAGCCTTTTCAAGGTCAGCGACAAAAGCCGGATTGCCAGCGCCCAGCCTTTGGTGGCTTCTATGATTTGCGGGAGATTTTTCGCGGAAAACGCAATTTCGCTCCCTTTCAGAAAATCCGAAATCTCCTCGGCCGTGAAACGCAGTTCTTCTTCCGTTATGATGTGCGCCTGCCCCTTGGCCAGCAGCGGGACTATATTCATTTCCGGTTCCTTTCTGGAAATGACGATCACGCACGCGCCGGGGATATGCAGGTAGGCGCAGCGTTCGGCGAAAGCCAGCGACTGCTCGGAATGGATCAGGTGAAAATCATCCAGCACGAGGAAGGTTTTTTTTGAGCGGTGTTCCGCGGTTTTGAGGATTGCGGCAAATTGCCTGAATCGCAGGGATGTTTCGGGGAAGCCGAACTCGCGCAAGCTGTCGGCCAAATCCGGGTTGTCGAGGGAAATGTTGTGCGTGAGGTTTTCCCAGTAGCGCGAACCGATGTTGTCATTTTCGCCAAGCTGGACCCATCTCACCACGGCATCTTTCTGTTTTCCGATATAGTGGCGCACCGCCTGGGTCTTCCCGTACCCGGCCCCGGCGATCACATAAACCAATTTGCCGCGGGTGGCGGCGTCGAGCAGTTTGTCAATCCGCGGGCGCGGCATATGGTGTGCGCCGGGGAGCGAACCTTCTGTGTCAAATTCATCAAAATTACCTGCCATTTCCACATATTAGCCCCCTTAAAATATTTCACGATTCATAAAATGACACTCGATAATTATGTGCTGCATATTACCATACATTATACACGGCAAGCTTTTGTTTGTCAAGGCAATTGGCCAAATCAACAAAAATTTCCGCAATTTGCGAAAACCTATTGCATAAGCCGGAAAAAAATGGTATAATGGGAAACGGAAAACAAAAATTTCCAATTTTAAATTACAAAAGGATGAAATTTTATGCACTGCTTAAAAAAAGTAACAGACGATTTGATTTGGGTCGGCGCGAACGACCGGCGGTTGGCGATGTTCGAGGGGGTATATTCCGTTCCGCGCGGCGTTTCGTACAATTCGTATCTTCTGATTGACGAAAAGACCGTATTGTTCGACACGGTGGACAAGGCGGTGCGGCAAAGGTTCTTGGAAAATCTCGCCGAGGCGCTGGGCGGCCGCAGGCTCGATTACCTCGTCGTCCAGCACGTGGAGCCCGACCATGCGTCCGTAGTTTGCGAACTGGCGGAAAAATATCCCGAAATGAAACTCGTCGGCAATGCGAAAACATTGGCGTTTGTCAATCAGTTCAATGATTTCGATTTTTCTTCCCGGTTTCTCGCAGTCACTGAAACGGACGCGCTTGAAACCGGCAGGCATAAGCTCAATTTTGTCATGGCACCGATGGTACACTGGCCCGAAGTCATGGTCACCTATGATTCTGCGGGCAAAATACTGTTTTCCGCAGATGCTTTCGGGAGTTTCGGGGCGCTCAACGGCGCGCTGTTTTCCGACGAAGTGGATTTCGAAAGGGACTACATGGACGAAGCGAGGCGGTATTACGCCAATATCGTCGGCAAATACGGGGAGCAGGCCAAATCGATCCTCGAAAAGGCGTCGGCTTTGGACATCAAGCTGATATGCCCGCTGCACGGATTTGTCTGGCGCAAAAATTTCAAGGACATAATTTCAAAATACGCGCGCTGGAGCCGCTACGAGCCCGAGCGGCAAGGGGTCATGATAGCCTATGCCTCCATTTACGGCAACACCGAAAACGCGGCGGAGATACTCGCTTCAAACTTGCGGGGCTTTGGCATAAACACGGAGATGTACGACGTTTCGGTCACCCCGGCTTCCGAAATCGTGTCGGCCGCATTCAAGTGGAGCCATCTCGTATTCGCCTCGCCGACCTACAACGCCGGGATATTCATATCCATGGAGGAACTTGTCAACGATCTTGCCGCGCACAACATCCAAAACCGCACCGTGGCGATAATCGAAAACGGATCCTGGGCCGCAGCCAGCGGAACCCTTATCCGCGCAAAGCTCGAAAAGTGCAAGAATATGAACATCATAGGCGATGCGTTGAATATAAAGTCCGGCGTGAAGGCGAAGCAGCTCTCGGACATCGCCGCTCTGGCGGAGGCGATCGCCGGCACTTTCCCCAAGCCGAAAGCCGGCCGCGCGGTTCCGGGCGCCGGCGGCGAAATAGACGCGGAGACCATGCATAGGCTGTCATACGGGCTTTTCGTCCTGAGCGCCCGCGCCGACGGCTTGGACAACGGCTGCATAATCAACACCGCCGCCCAAATAACCTCATCCCCGCTGTGCGTATCCATATCTGTCAGCAAGGCCAACCACACGCACGACATGCTCCAAAAGAGCGGGGAATTCAACCTCTCCGTGCTGACCGAGGGCACGCCCTTCGAGGCGATAAAACGTTTCGGCTTCCAAAGCGGCAGGGACGCCGACAAATTCGCAGGATGCGGGGACGCCCGGACCGCCAACGGAATCAGGTATCTGCCGGATTGCTCCAACAGCGTGATCTCGGCCAAAGTGACCGGTTCTTACGACTGCGGGACCCACACCGTGTTTTTCGCCGAGGTCACGCAGGCGTTTGCCGTTTCGGACGAACCCAGCGTGACGTACCGCTATTATTTCGACCACATCAAGCCGGATCCCGCCCCGAAAACGGATAAAAAAAGCGGGTATGTGTGCAAGATATGCGGATATGTGCGCGAAGGCGAGGAGCTTCCGGACGATTTCATCTGCCCCATCTGCAAACACGGGGCGGGCGATTTCGCCAAATTATGACAAACAAAATAAAGGAGGGACTTTATCAATGAAATACGAATGCGTATGCGGCTATGTGTATGACGAAGCTGCGGGAGACCCGGACAACGGGATCGAGCCCGGGACAAAATGGGAGGAACTCCCGGACGATTTCGCCTGCCCCGTTTGCGGGTTGGGAAAAGACGAATTTGCCGAATCGGATTAGAAAGACCAACGTATGAAAAAACGGGTATTATTGATCGGCGGCTTCAAAAGGACGAAATCCCTCGCCGCCTCGCTGATAAAAAAGGGGTACAGCGTCACTGCGGTGAACGAGGATTTGGCCAACTGCAAGTCATTGGCCGAAATCGAAAAGCTCAGCGTGTTCAACGGCGACGGTTCCAAGCCGTTCATTTTGGAGGACGCCAACGCCTACGGCGCCGACATAGCGATCGCGCTCACCGACCGGGACGACGACAACCTCGTGATCTGCGAGCTTTGCAAAAAGAAATTCAAAGTCAAGAAAACCGTCGCGATCATTTCCGACCCAAAAAAAACGGAGTTTTTCTATCGCATGGGCATAGATTCCGTGGTGTGCGCCATCAACGCAATCGCAGGAATCATCGAGCAGCAAGCGTTCATGGATGAAATGACCACGCTGGCGCCGGTGGGAAAGGGGCAGATAAAAATAGCGCAGCTGCCAATTTCCCAAAATGCGCCCGCCGCGGACAAAAAGCTGTGGGAACTGAATTTGCCCAAGGAAGTCATCATCGGCTGCATATTGCGCGGCGACAAGGGCATGGTGCCCCGCGGCGACACCCGCATACTCTCCGGGGACGTGCTGGTGCTCATCTCGACGGACGAGCACGAAATGGCGGCAATCCGCGAATTGACGGGACGGTGACCGTATAAGTGGCCAATTTCAAAAAATTCGTCTCCGAGAGCAGCAATTACGGCAAGCTCATACTGCTCGTCGGCCTGCTCGTTGCGGCGCCGCTTGCCGTGGTGCCCTTCTACCCGGAAGACGGAAAATACATATCGGCCTTTTTGCTCCCTTCGGCGGTTTCCGTCGTTTTGGGGCTTGTTTTGTGTTTTTGCGCGCCGCGAAAGGAAAAACCGGCCACGCAATGGCAGTCGCCGCTGCAAAAGGGGAGCCTGCCCGTCATGTTCGCGTGGTGCTTCGCCTTTTTCGCAGGAGCCGCCCCGTTCATGTTGGGCGGGCAGTTGAATTTTATGCTCGCGCTGTTTGAATCGGTCAGCGGCTGGACTACCACCGGGCTGACTGTCGCGGATGTTGCGCTCATGCCGCACATTTTCCTGTTTCACCGCGCATTCATGCAATACTGCGGCGGGCTTGGCTTTATCATCATGATCGCCATGCTGGTGCAAAACAGGCAGAACATGAATCTTTACAGCGCGGAAGGCCACCCCGACAGGATCATGCCGAGCCTGAAAAGGACTTCGCAGATCATTTTTTTGCTGTACAGCTGTTTTCTCGCGGCGGGATCGCTTGCATACCGCCTGTTCGGGATGAAATTGTTCGATGCGCTATGCCATTCCATGTGCGCTCTCTCCACTGCCGGATTCACGACGCAGGCAGAGAGCATCGGCGGGTACCACAGCCTTGCAATCGAGATCACGACGGTGGCGCTCATGCTTGTGGGCTCCACCAACTTTTCCGTGCTGCTGCTTTTGGTAAAAGGGAAATTCCGCAAAATACTGCGGGTGAGCGAAGTGCGTTTCATGATAGGGCTGATTTGCGTGTTTGTGCCCCTTGCCGCATTTTCTCTCATGCACAAAATGGGAATGGGCATCCGGGAAGGCCTGATTAATTCCCTGTTTGGCGTCGTCACCACTTTCACCACGACCGGATATTCCACGATGGACTACTCGCTTTGGCCGCCTTTCGCGCTGGGGCTGCTCATGGCGCTCATGATCATAGGGGGGAGCGTGGGCTCGACTGCGGGCGGCATAAAATTGCTCCGAGCGTATTTGCTCATCCGGATCACAAAAGAAAACGTGAAAACCAGGATTTCCCCGGCGCGAAAAGTGACCGAACTCACTTACTTCCGGGCGCAGGGACAAATGCCGGTCGACAACGCGATTGTAAAGGACACTTTCGGTTTTGTGGCCTGCTATATGGGCGTTTTCATCGTGGGGACGCTGCTTTTGACCTTGACCGCCGATTGCCCGCTGTTCGACGCCATGTTCGAATTTGCCTCGGCTTTCGGCACGGTGGGAATCTCAAACGGGCTGACGAACGCGGGCGCTTCCGCCGGATCGCTCGTCGTGCTGATGTCCGGGATGATACTCGGCAGGCTCGAGGTGTTCATCGTGTTTATCGGAATATATGCGGCTATATCGCTGGCAAGGCAAAAAATCGCGAAAGAATACGCGAACATGAAAGCCTCCGGATAATCGCGCAAAAAAAATTTGATTTGCAAAATATTTTTGACTTTTGGCTGTGGCGGCGGTATCATGCAAAAAAACGGCAAGCGATGCGGAAAAGGGATGCAATTTTGGCTCACCGCCTGTGATATTTATAGTATGCGATTATAGTCCTCGGCTTGCCGGATGCCAGATCCACCGCTTCCATAACCGCCCCTTCGAGCGACAAAAATTCATAGGCTTTCAGATCGGGCACAAACGCCCGGAACAATTCCTCGCCCCCGCAGTAAATTGATATTTCGTTGTTTTTGTTTATGGAAAAAAAGCCGTTTTTCCCGATGACAGTGTCGGCCACTTCTCCGCTTGACGCATCGACATGCCGCTCGCTTACGTACTTTATCGCTTTGTTTGATATGCGATTGGCGAATTCGATCCTGTATTCGGGGTTGTTTTCGTCGTTTTTTTTGATTTTGGCTTTTATCTTGTTTATGGCATTTTTTATGAAATCGGGCATTTTGCAATTTTCCCCCATGCCGTTTTCCGGCCGCAACTTCGTTGTGCCTAGGTACAGTTTAACACGGCGCGCGTCATTTGTCAACGAAATTTGCGATTTTGACCTTGAAAATTTTTTGGGCATTGCTATGGGAAACGAGGATTGGCAAATTATTGATATATTTTTTCGTTATGCAAAATACAGGGGAAATAAATAAAAATTATATAGTTTGTTTTCAAATGTGTTGCATTTTTGTTTTTTATGTGGTATAATGGAATGCGTTGTGCGGAAGCGGCATGCGGGTGTGTCGGAATGGCAGACGAGGAGGTCTCAAACACCTTTGGGTAAAACCGTGTGGGTTCAAGTCCCACCACCCGCACCAAAATAAGCGCAAATCCGAACCCTGCGCCAATTCGCATAATTGGCGAAGCGTTCGGATTTGTGCTGTATTTTGATTATCCGAATTTCAACGGAAAGAAATAAAAAAGGGCTAACATCAGGTCAACCTGAC
>WRJC01000009.1 GCA_009782405.1 Oscillospiraceae bacterium | reverse complement strand
GCCCAATTCCCCCATAATTATCTCGCCGTTTTCCTCGCCATGACCTGAAATAATCATAAAATCAAATTTAGTTATCGTTTTGCCTCCGAGAATATCTATTAAATCCTGCGGTCTGCCAATACCGTACATTACAACCAAATAACCGAACGATTCCAACGTCTGACGTAATTGTTCGGCGCACCCGTTATCTTCAACGTCTAAGATAGCAACTGTTTTTCTGTTTATCAGCCTCGGACCTTCCATAACATTAATCCTCTCTACGCCACTTTTTATCAAACTTTCACGCCCGCCAAAACCTCCATGATCGCTTTGAGGCTGCCGATGATGCTTTCGCCGCTTTTCAAAAAATACGAGATGTGCGGTTTTTCGCCCATCGACAACAGCAGCCTGCCGTTCATGCGCGAAGCGGCCACCGTCCATTTTTCGAGCGTCTTTTTGCCGTAAGGCTTGGCCAGTATGCTTGTATATATGACTATCGATTTCGAGTCCTTGTTTTCTATCGAGTCGATCAGCTCGATACAGGCGCTGTTCCGGATTTGCGCTATATCCACAAGGTTTGCCACGGGCTTGGGTATATCCCCGAAGCGGTCCGTTAGCTCGTCCTGCAAATCGTCGGCGTCCTCTTTGTTTTCCACGGCCGCCATCCTCTTGTATATCTCGATTCTGAGCAATTCGCTTTCTATGTAGCTGTTTGGGATGAAGGCGTCGACTGCTATGTCTATCAGGCATTCTGTTGCTTCGGGTTCGTAGTCCGCCCCTTTTTGCATCATGGCGGCCGCCCTCTTCTCCCGGTCATCCTCAATGTCGCCGTCAAGGGAAGCGGAGGCAGTTTCGTAGTCTTCTTCGGATATGCCGTATTTTTGCATGAGCTTCAATTTTTTCTTTTCTTCGGCCACCGCCTTTTCGAGGATTCTCACATACAGGTCATAGCCCACCGAGTCCATTTGGCCGTGCTGCTCGGCGCCCAACAGGTTTCCCGCGCCCCGGATTTCGAGGTCGCGCATCGCGATCTTGAACCCCGAGCCGAATTCGGTGTATTCGCGTATCGCGGTGAGCCTTTTGGCCGAAATTTCGGATAAAACCTTTTGTTTCGGATAGGTGAAATAGGCGTAGGCGCGCCGGTTAGACCTGCCCACCCTGCCCCTGATCTGGTGGAGCTGCGCCAGCCCCAGCCTGTCCGCATCCTCGACGATCAAGGTGTTCGCGTCGGGTATGTCGATGCCCGATTCGATTATCGTGGTGCAGACCAAGACGTCGATTCCGCCGTCGAGCATGCTGCGCCAGACATTTGAAAGCGCCCCTTCGTCCATTTGCCCGTGGGCCACGCCGATTTTCACTTCCTCCCCGCAGATTTCGCCGAGCCGAAGCGCTTTTTGCTCTATCGTCTCGACCCTGTTGTGCAGATAGAACACCTGCCCGCCGCGCCGGATTTCGTTTTTGACCGCTTCGGCCACCACATTCTCGTCGTACTCGAATATGTAAGTCTGGACAGGGAGGCGGTCGCGGGGCGCTTCCTCTATGACCGACATATCCCTTATCCCCGAGAGCGCCATGTTCATCGTCCTGGGTATGGGCGTGGCTGTCAAGGTAAGAACGTCGATGTTTTCGGCGAGCTGTTTTAATTTTTCCTTGTGCGCCACCCCGAAACGCTGCTCCTCGTCCACCACCAATAGCCCCAGATCATGAAACTGTATGTCTTTCTGGATTATCCTGTGGGTGCCGATTATTATGTCTATCGCGCCTGATTTCAATTTTTTGACGACTGCTTCCTGTTCTTTTTTGGGCTTGAACCTCGACAAAAAATCTATTTTCACCGGGAATTCGCGGAACCTCGAAAGTATCGTCTGGTAGTGCTGCCAGGCGAGTATAGTGGTGGGGACGAGGATCGCCGCCTGTTTCGATTCCGAAACGCATTTGAAAACCGCTCTGAGCGCCACTTCGGTTTTGCCGAATCCCACATCGCCGCATAGCAGCCTGTCCATGGGCACGGGGCGCATCATGTCTTCTTTTATCTGCTCGGTGCAGATGAGCTGGTCGTCGGTTTCCGCATATTCGAAAAGCGATTCGAAATCTTTCTGCCATTCGACGTCCCCGCCAAATGCGTGGCCTTTTTTGCTTTGCCTTGCGGCGTAGAGTTTTATGAGCTGCTTTGCTATGTCGCGCGCCGCCGATTTCGCCCTGGTTTTTGCGCGCGTCCAAGCGGGGCCGCCCATTTTCGAGAGCTTGACCGTGCCTTCCTCGCTTCCCGCTCCGATGTATTTAGATACCAAATCCAATTGGTTGCAAGGCACAAACAAAATATCCGTGCCCAAATATTGGATTTTTATGTAGTCTTTTTGCACCCCTCCCGAAACGATGAGCCGTTCTATGCCCATAAATTTGCCTATGCCGTAATTGTTGTGCACCACGTAGTCGCCCACCGACAAATCGGTGTATGCCATCAGCTTCTGCCTGGGGGTTTTGCTGTATTTGCCCGGCGCTTCTCCGTGCATGCTGCGCTTCTTTGGCCCTTGCGCCCGGTTTTCCGCATGGCTTTCGTTTATGAGCGCGAATTTTTGTTTTGGCAATTCAAAGCCCTGCAAATCGAATGGCATGCCCTGTTCGGGCGAATCTGTTTTTGCCCCCCCTATGCGCGGGGTTTTTATAACCGCCGCATATCCGGCGGGCAGGTTTTCCAAATTTGCGTATTTGCCCGCCAGATCGGCGGGCTCTACCACTATGTGCTTGATTTCGAAATCCTCGAGATAATCCGAAAAGCTTTTTATCCCCGCTTCGGATTCGAGCAGAACCGCCGCCCTGTAGCCCGAATCCGAATATCTTTCCAAATCGTCGCGCAGCGCGGCGAAACCTTCCGAGAGGTGCGGCGATTGCCTCGTGGCAAAAGTGTACAGCCCCGAAAGTTTCATTTGGTCCATCCCCGAAACAAAAGCGTCGCACAAAAGCGTCTTGAATTTTTGCCTCATGGCCAAAAAATCCTCAAATGTGGCCATATATTCGGCATTTTTTCCGTCGATGTACCCCTTTTCGATCAAATCCACCGTGATTTCGGACATGATCTGCCCGGCGGCTTTCTGTTTTTCGTTCGCCTTGGCGGATTCGTATATGAATAGCACGGTGGAATCCGGCGCGAAGTAATCGAGCAGGCACTCTTTTTTTTCGGGCCCGTATACGATGGAGATGAATTTGTCCTTTGAGCTTATGTCCTCGCCGCTTTTGAGCAAATCCATTTCAAAAGCCAGCCTGTCGGAAATCGCCTGATCCGCAGTTTTGCCCTTGATCAATTTTTCCAAAACCGCCACGCAGTTTTGCCGGGACTTTTCATCGAAAACGATTTCCGCGGCCGGGATTATGGTGAATTCTTTTATGTTTTCGAGTCGCCGCTGGGTGAGCGGGTCGAAAATTCCCATCGCGTCTATTTCGTCGCCGAAAAGCTCCAGCCTCACCGGATAATTTTCGGAGGGCGAAAATATGTCTATGATGCCGCCCCGAACCGAAAATCTCGCGGGTTCTTCCACTATTTCGGCCCTTTTGTATCCTGCGGCCGACAGTTGGGCCAAAAAGGAATTTATGTCTTTTATGACGGAGCCGATTTTCAATTCGATCGAATAATCTATGAGTTTTTCGCCGGGCAAGGTATATTGCAGCATGGCGTCGGGGGTGGTTATCACGACGTCGAAATCCCCGTTTATCACTTTGGACAGGATTTTCATCCTCTCGTGCTCAAACGGGTTGTTGGCGTTTTCCATTCCCATGAAAACAAAATCTTTTTTTGGGTACACGTAAACCCCGCCAAAAAAATTGAGCATTGCGTATCGCAGTTTGGCGGCGGTCTTTTCGTCATGTGCCACAATCAGCGCTTTTTGATTCAGATCGCGGCATATGGCGGCCGTGAATGTTTCAAGGCTGCCTTCGCACAGCCCCTGGGCCACTATGGGCAGCCGTTCTTTTTCGCGCTGCAGCTTGCCGAGTTCATAAGCGAGGTTTTTGTATTCTTTTTCGCTTTTTATAGCCGAGAGCAATAAATCCGTAGCAATCCCCCTCTTTCTTCACCAAAGCCACACAAGCTGGCAATTGAGCAAATTGTCGGGAATGGCAAATTCGGCATTTCCGCCGTTTATCGCATACCCGGCTTCGGCAGATTCGAGCGCGCGGCCATCCCCCGATGCGTTCAAGAAGCATTTTGCCCCGCTTTTTGGCAGCGCGGAGTTTGGAACGGCCAGTTTGCCAACCGAACTGTACAGCCAAAAGCCGTTTTCGTATCCGTCGGGGAGCCTCTCGGGGTGCAGCGGGGCAAATGAAATGTCGGCTTTGCCGTCGGCGAATTTGTATTCCGTCCCGTTTATCGAAATTTTTGACGCGCCATATCCCGTAAAAGCTTCGAGCCCGCCGTCGCCGCCCGCGCGCCAGAACACGAAACCTTCGCCGCTATAGCTGATTTTGTCCCCTTCGACGATTTTTTCGTCCAACTTCAATTCCATCGATGGCAAAACCCGGCCGGCCATCGCCTCTTCGTCTTTTTCTTTGTTCCTGAAAAAGCCGCCCTCCCAATCTTCGGATATCTCGCGGGTATGCACCGAGGCCGATTTCGCGCCGTTTTCAAACCTCGCGAAATAATATTCGCCTTTTCTGGCCATATAGTTCGCATCGTCCTCGCCGGAAAACGCCCCGAGCTTGTATAATATATCGGTAAATGTCGATATATCCCCGCCTGTCGATTTCGACTGGTCGTCGCGCAGCCGGCATCCGGTATAGCAGACGCGGCCCGTCCCCACTTTTTTTGTCGAGCCGATGATCTTCTTTTCGCCGTTTGGCGCGGCTATGTAGGCAACGGGCTCGCTGTCGGCGCACTTTATCGCGTATGCCCGATCCACCAAAAAATCGGTGAGCACGGCCATATCCGCCAGCCCTTCGAATATTCCGCCAAAAGACACCGCGCCGGCCTTTTCCCCGGACAGGATCGCGCCCTCCGGTTTCGCGCCGAACAGGGCTTCCCACTTCGGGTTGGCATAGCCGTTTTCGCATACCGGGAATACCGAACTCCACAGAACCGTGCCGCCCGACTCGGCGAAATCCCCCAGCTTTTTTATGAACCCGTCGGTCGCAAAAGGTTCAAATGCCACAACCGCCGAACTATATGAGGCGCATCCGGCGTATATGCGGCCTTTTTCTATTTTCGCTTCCGACTCGAACTTTTCCGCGGTCATATAGTTGGCGTATCCGTACTGCACAGTCCATGAGCCGAACCGCTCATTGCAGTACAATAAATCCTTGGGGTAGATGACAAGCGTTTCGCAGATTCTCATCCTTCCCTCGTTTACCCAGGCGTTCTGCCCCCCGCCCGCGCCGTAGGCCGCAGAAAGCGCGTGAAAGCGCCTGCCCGCCTCGCCGGGAAAGCCCCAGGCCCCCCAGTAGCAGCATTCGTATCGGTTCAGCGCGGCGAAACTGGCCGTCATCGCGCCGCCGTGGTAATTGCGGTCAAACCAGCCGCACTCGCAAAAATCGTTTCCCCCGCCGGAATAATAGTCGTTCCAGGCAAAATAGTCGTAGCACGCCGAGATCGCCTCGCGTATCGAGCTCGAGTACACGAAATCGGGCGTATAGTCGTACATCGAGGCGCCCGCTTTCGAAGCCGCCTGGAAATTGCCGTCTTTGTGGTATTTGTCGCAGGTGGGCGATTCCTGCCATGTGGCGTGGCCGAGGGTGCGCACCGGGAACCCGTAGAGCTCCTCGCTGTATTTTCGCGCATTGTCGATAAGTTCCACCACGGTTTTTTGCAAGGTTTCGAAATACGCTTTTCGCATGGCGAAAGTTTTGTACAGAAGCTTTGGCGATGTGCCCATCACGTGCTGGGTGTTGCCGGAACCGCCAAAAGCGCCGTTTGTCATATTGCAAAAGTATACGAGCAGTTTGTCGAAATCGGAAAACATCATATCTTTTTTTGCGAGCAGGCGCTCGAAGCTGTCGGTCATGTACCGAGTCTGAATCTCGTTGGGGCCGAAGTGGGCAAAGTCCCAGTCGAACTGTATGTGCATCTCGTCGGAATAGAATTCGCGAAACTGTATGCCGAGGAAATTGTACATATCGATGATGCCGTTTATGTAGCCCTGCGCTTCGGGGTGGAAATAGTCCATTTCGGGGGTCGCCATATGCAGCACGGCCAACACGCGGTTGCCGGCGTTTTTTGTGCTCCCCGATATTTTTATGTATGAATTTTCAAAGTTTTTCGGGGTGTTTTCCGGAGCCTCTTCCGAGACTATCGCCTCATAGCCGAAGCCGTCCTTTATCTCCGCGATGGAATCATAGGGCACAGCCGTGTAGTCGCCCTCAGTTTCGCCCGCCTCAAACGAGAACAGCCGCAGCCCGGAAAGCTCGAGCTCGATCGGGCCTTTGTTGTTCGTCCATTTTTTTGGCATATATCCGGCAAAAGAGAATGAACCGCCTTCATCAAGCAGCCCTTCGAAGTATACCCTGTGAATCCCTCCGGTTTTGTACTTTTCCAAAAAGTCCCTGCCCAAATCGAGCGGGTTTATGATGCTTGCGCCGATGCCCATTCCGCGCTTTTTGCATTCCTCGGAAATAACTTTGGCGGCATCGATGAACTCGGGGTGCGTGGGCCCGAGCTCGCGCTTGTTGCCGCCGAAAAAATAGTCGTGGAAAAAGGTCACCCAAGAAACATTTTGCTTTTGCAGCCTGTCCGCATATTCGCAAAAAGAAATTTCGCCTTCCGCATTTCCGAAGTCCAGGCCTTTCACTTTTTCGTCCGGGTCTTTTGCCACCGCGCGCAAAAGCTCGTCGGAAGTTATCACTATCCCGGCGTGTTTTGCCGAGTGGAACGCGGGTCCGCTGTCTTTCAGGCGCAATTCGTTTGTTTGCATAAATATCCCTCCCTTGCTTAATTTTTTGTTATTTGTGTTTGACGCTTATCATCTTCGAGGGCGCGGACTTAGGCGCGACCCCGAGATATACCGTGCCCACGTTCAATTTCGCTTCGAGTATGCTCGTCTTTGACTCCTTGACTGCGAGCTCCTTGGTGTTGTTTTCCCCGCTCAGATGGTAAAGTATTATCTTTCTCGCGCCGTTTTTGATGAAATGCGGCAAAACATCGGCGCACTCTTTGTTTGAAAGGTGCCCCTGCTTCGATTTTATCCTCTTTTTGACTTGGGCGGGGTAGCTCGAATTTTTCAGCATCTCCAAATCGTGGTTGGATTCGATGTATACCACCCGGCAGCCGCTGACGGATTCCACTATTTCATCTGACATATAGCCGATATCCGTTGCGATCCCGATGGCTTTCCAAGGTTTTTCGCCGCTTGGCCCGATTATGTATCCCACGCTCGCCGCGCTGTCGTGCGGGGTTTCGTAGCATTCGACTTGCAGTTCGCCGATTGTCACTTTGTCCTTGGGGGATATGAAATTTATGACTTCGCCCAAAGCCGCTTTGTAGTCTTCGGGCAAATTGTCGAACGATTCCCAGACCATGTAGACGGGGATTTTGTTTTTGCTTATCAAAACTTTCAGGGCGCTCACGTGGTCTATATGTTCGTGGGTCACAAATATCGCGCTTATGTCCCCGATTTTCAGGTTGATCTCAGACAGCAGCCCCAGCATGGCCTTCGCCGAACGGCCCGCGTCAAACAAAATGTTGGTTCCGTTGCAGCCCGCGAATATGCAGTTTCCCGAAGAGCCGGACGAGAGCGAACAGGTCGATATTGTCGATTCAGCCATATTTTTCCTTGCAACCTCAAAACTTTCAATATTTTCAAAACTATTAAAATTTTCAAGGATTGAGCCTGTTTGGTCCCCGAAACAAAAACATCGCGTCCTTGATGTGCAGGCCCAAAAGCAGCATGGTGAGCCGGTCGACGCCCAGCGCGAGCCCGCCGTGCGGCGGGCAGCCGTACCTGAAAAATTCCAGGTAATATTTGACGTCCTCCCCAAGCCCCATTTCTTTGGTTATCTGCTTGAGCTTTTCGTACCTGTGCTCCCTTTGCGCACCCGTGGTTATTTCGACGCCGCGCCAAATGAGGTCGAAGCCCTGCGGCACCCCGTTTTCCCTCATGTGGTAAAAGGCGCGTTTTTCCGAGGCGAAATCGGTGACAAACAGAAACTCGCTGTCGAATTTGTCCCGGGACAGCCTATAGCTCAGCTGTTCGGCTTCGGCGGTCATGTCGCCTTTTTCCGACTCCGGCGCCGTATAGCCGTAGCGCTCCTCGAGCTCGGCGTACACGTCCGCCAGTTTCATTTCCGGGAACGGGTTTTGGGGGACTATTACTTCAAGCCCGAATGTTTCTTTGATTTTCTCCCCGTATTTCGCCTTCACTTTTTCAAGCATATGCGCGAGCAGCTCAGCCTCGAGGCTCATCACGTCGCGATATGAGTCTATATAGCTAAATTCGAGGTCGAAGCTCGTGAATTCCGTGGTGTGCCTGCTCGTGTACGATTTTTCGGCCCTGAAGCAGGGGCCCACTTCAAAAACCTTGTCAAAACCGGCCGCCATCGCCATCTGCTTGTAGAACTGGGGGCTTTGGGCCAAATACGCTTTTCTGTCGTAATATTTCAGCTCGAACACGCTCGCGCCGCTCTCGCTGGCCGAGCCTATCAATTTCGGCGAATGTATCTCCAAAAAATCGCGCTCAAGCAAAAAGTCGCGCATCGCCCTGACCATTTCCGTCTGGATTTTGAACATGAGCGTGTTTTCGTCCAATCGAAGGTCGATCCATCTGTAATCCATCTTCACGTCTATCGCGCTGTCTTTTTGCACGGGCAGCGCATCGGCGATCGACTCGATTTCCAAGCTCTCGGGGTACATCTCCATGCCGCCCAGCTTGACATAGGAATTTTCCACCACTTCCCCTTCGACGGTCACCACGGAGTCATAGGTGAGCGAGTCCACTTTGGCCACGAAATCCTCCGGATATTTTTCTTTTTCTATTGCGAGCTGCATTTTCCCCGTGGTGTCCTTGACGACTATGAAGGCCATTTTGCTTTTGTTGCGGATATTTTCGACGAAACCCTGTATTTTGTTTCGCTCCCCGGTTTTTACGTTTGAAATATAGCTTCTTTCCATAGTTTGCTTGGTTTTCTCCTTTTTGTTTTTTTATTTATTCGAATATACCGAATACATTCTTTTTTTGCGCGTCCATTTCAACTATCCTCTTTTTAAGTTTTGGGCCAAATCTTCAAAGCCCACCTCGAACTGGCCCGAGGTGCGCATATTCTTGAGGATCGCCTTGTTTTCCGCGACTTCCCTGTCCCCGATCACATACACATACTGCGCCCCGATTTTGTCCGCGTATTTCATCTGGGACTTCAGGGATCTGTCCATGTTGTCCGTCTCCGCATGGATGCCATCTATGCGGAGCCTGTTGGTCAATTGGGCGGCGGTCCGCTTGGCCTTTTCGTCGGGCAGCGCGGCTATGTAAACCATGGGCTTTTTTCGATCCGGGAATTCTCCGCCGGAGTTTTCATATGCCGCCATAAGCCGCCCCATGCCCATTCCAAAGCCGATGCCCGGCAGCTTGGGCCCCCCGATCAGCTCGCTTAAACCGTCATATCTCCCCCCGCCGACAATCGTCCCAAGCGCGCCGATGTCGCCGGAAATGAACTCGAAAACCGTTTTCGCGTAATAGTCGAGACCCCTGACGATCAGCGGGTCTATGACGAAATCCATTCCCAAAGCTTTTAAATAGCTTTGCGTCTTTTCAAAGTGCGCTCCGCATTCGCCGCACAGGAAATCCTTTGATTTCGGCGCGTCTGCCACGATGTTTTTGCATATGTCGCTCTTGCAGTCCAAAACGCGCACGGGATTGCGCCCGAAGCGCGATTTGCAGGTCTCGCATAAGCTTTCGTAGCTGCTGCCTAAATATTCTTTTAATACCCTGTGGTAATTTTGGCGGCAGCCCGGTTCCATGCAGCCTATGGAGTTTATATGCAGGGCTACGCCTTTTATGCCCAGTTTTTTTATCAAGGCATCGGCGAGGCCCATCACTTCGGCATCGACAATCGGCGAAGTCGAGCCTATCTGCTCGATGCCGAACGTGTAATATTCCCTCGAGCGGCCCGACTGGGGCGTTTCGTATCTGAAACAGGTCATGATATAGTAAACTTTGAGCGGCAGCGCATCGCCGTAAAGCGAATTTTCGATGACGCTGCGCATCACGTTCGCCGTCCCCTCGGGCCTCAAAGTTATGCTTTTTTTGTCCTTGTCCTGCGTTGGGGTGAAGGTGTACATCTCTTTTTGCACCACGTCGGTGGTGTCGCCGACCCCCCTCGAGAAAAGTTCCGTGGCTTCGAAAGTCGGCAGCCTTATTTCCCCATATCCGTAAAAGCCGCAAACGCTTCTCATCGTTTCCTCGATGTACTGCCACTTGGCCGAATCGGCCGGCAGTATGTCGATGGTTCCCTTAGGTTTTTGTATCATTATTTCACCTCTGCCTTGTTTTTGTTGTATATGGGATTCACATAATTGCGCCAGTCCAAATCTCCGCGATCCACCGCGCAGATCAATATCTCCGCAGTGGCGATGTTGGTGGCCACCGGTATATTGTGCATATCGCAAAGGCGCAGTATGTTCATCGAGTCTTCGTCATAGCTATGGCTGTTCGAAGGGTCGCGGAAATACAGCAGGCAGTCTATTTCATTGTACGAAATCCTCGAGGCCATCTGCTGCTCCCCGCCGTAGTCCCCCATGAGCTGTTTTTTTATCTTCAGCCCTGCGGCATCCTCCACATATTTTCCCGTCATGGCGGTCGCGCAAAGATTGTGATTTTTCAATATGTTATAGTAGGCTATGCAAAACTGTGCCATCAGCTCCTGTTTTATCTCGTGGGCTATCAACGCTATTTCCATTCACCCTCAACTCCAATTTTTTCATGTTTTCTTCTCTTTTTTAAAGTACAGGCCGTCTGTCCTGAAACCGTCGTATTTTTTGTCCAATATGACGTTGTTTTCCAATATGCGCCCGATCATGTCCTCGAAAGGCGCCCTGATTTTTTTGCTTCTCATGTCATAGGCCGTTTTTCCCATTTCCTGGAAATCGCGGATGCAGTTGTTTATCGCGACAAGCCCGACAAGCTTGATTTTGGAGCGCTCGATTATATCCACAATGCCGAAATTCACCCCTTTTGCCACGCCTTTCGGGTTGAAGCAGTTTATCACGAGCCTGACGTTTTCGCCCTTTACGCCGCACTGCGAAAGATAGAGCGCGATTTTTTCGGAAGAGCGTATCGAGGCGGCGGAATGCAGGGTCACCACGAATATGCAGTCCGCTTTTTTTGCCAGGACTTCGAACAGCGCGAATTTCCCGGAGGGGCAGTCGAAAATTATGTAATCATAGGTTTCTTTGGCTTCCCCGATGAATTCGCCGACAGCCGATTCCAATAATTCTCCCATTTCGAAAAACGGGGGGGATTTCAGGACATCCACCGAATAATGCAATGCCATTTCCCCGCTTTGGTTTTTGCGCTCCGATTTCTTTTCGTACACGGCTTCCTTTATGTCGACTTTCCCCAAAGCGACGTCGCAAAAATTATACAGCGCGTCGTGCTCGCAGCCCATAAACAAATCGACGGAACCGGAAGAGGAGTCCAGGTCGATTATGAGCACTTTGTGGCTGGCCGCAGCGAGCCCGGCGGCCAGATTTACGGCGACGGTGGATTTCCCCACGCCCCCCTTAAAAGACGTTATCATTATAGATTTGCCCAATTGACAAAAACGCCGCCTTTCTATATAATTTACATAAATTTGATAACACTTGCCCGAGTATAAATATACCACAATCTTGCCCATTTGTCAATAAAAATAAAGAGAAACTCCGTTGACTTTCAAAAAATATTTTGGTATAATGATTAGAGAAGAAATAAATGCTTGGGGGAGTTCATAAAATTTTATGGTGACCGAGATAAATTTGCCCCATGGGACGGTGCGCCTCCCCGCTTTTTTCCCGGATGGCACCAGGGGCACGGTAAAAAGCGTGGATTCCTTTGATTTGGAAGGCTGCGGGATCGGCGGAATTGTGGCAAATGCCTATCATCTGATGTCGAACCCCGGGCAGTCGGCGATAAAAAGTTTGGGCGGCCTCAACAAATTCATGAATTGGAACCGCCCGATTCTGACCGATTCGGGAGGCTTCCAGGTTTTTTCGCTGATTGGGGAAAACCCAAAGTTCGGCGAAATCCGGGAAGACCGGATCGTGTTCCGGCCGGAAAATTCCGGCGAAAAGATCATATTGACCCCTGAAAAGTGCGTGCGCGCGCAGTTCGGATACAAATCGGACATCATGATGTGCCTCGATTACTGCACGGGCCCGGAAGCCCCTGCGGAAATCAACAAAAAATCGGTCGAAGTCACGGTAAAATGGGCGAGGCGCTGCAAAGACGAATACGAAAACATCCTGAAAAGCAAAAAAATCCCGCTCCGCCCCCTCATATTCGCCGTAATACAGGGCGGCGGCGACAAAACGCTGCGAAAGGAATGCGCCTCCGCGCTGATTGAAATAGGCTTCGACGGTTTCGGTTTCGGCGGTTGGCCGCTGGATCGGCAAAACAGGCTTTCTTGCGATATTCTGGAATACACCGCAGAGCTTATGCCCGGCCATCTGGCAAAATACGCGATGGGCATAGGAAAGCCCGAAGAAATAGCGGCTTGCTGCAAGATGGGCTACAACTTGTTTGACTGCGTGATCCCCACGAGGGAAGCCCGCCACAACCGGCTTTACGCATTCGGCGAAAAATACCGCTCCGCCGATGAAATCGACATAGAAAGCCGGGATTTTTACAGTTACCTGTACATGGAAGACGACAAATACCGCAGGGATTCGCGCCCCGTCTCGCAGGTTTGCGACTGTTTGTGCTGCAAGCGCCATTCGCGCGCCTATCTGCGGCACCTCGCCGCCACCGGCGACCCGCTCGCCTGCCGCTTGGCGACAATTCACAACCTGAGATTCTACGCCATGCTGATGGAAATCGCCGCCGGGGCCAAGGCCGCAAAAAAATATTAAAGAAACAAAAAACAGAAAAAGGGAGAATTTCAAAAATGGAAAAAGAAATGCGCATAGCCGTGTTGATCGATGCGGAAAACATTTCAAACAAATATACGGAAGTCATACTCAACGAGGCTAACGCGCTCGGAAATGTGATATGCAAGCGGATATACGGCGATTGGACAAAACCGAACATGGCTTCGTGGAGGGAAGTCATCCTCGACAATTCGATCCGGCCGATACAGCAATACAGCAACGCGAGCGGAAAAAATTCCACGGACAGCTCGCTGATCATCGACGCGATGGATTTGCTGTCTTCGGAAACTATCAACGGGTTTTGCATAGTGTCCTCCGACAGCGACTTCACCCGGCTCGCCGCGCGCCTGAGGGAATCTGAAATGTACGTATTGGGAATGGGCGAGCAAAAAACGCCGCGCTCGTTCATATCCGCCTGCAACAAGTTTTCGTATCTCGACATATTGTACGCAACGGGGAAAAAAATCGCCGAAGAAGAAGCGGCCGAAACAAAGGAACCCGCAGCCGAGATCGAAAAAAGCGGCGCGAAAAAGGCCAAAACGGGAGCGGGCAAATCAAAATCGAAAGCGGAAGCAAAAAAAGCGGGCTCGCACTTGGACAGGATAAAAATGGAGCTGCAGCGCCTGACAAACGACCATTCGGACGACGACGGCTGGATCTACGCCGCCAGGCTGGGAAATCTCCTCGCCAAGCAGTTCCCCGATTTCGACGTGCGCAATTTCGGGCACAGCAAATTTTTGCAGTTCATAGAATCGCTCGACCTGTTCGAGACAAAACGCAACAGCACCGATTTGTGCTTCAAACTAAAATGATTGCGGGGAGTGTATGCTTATGGGCGACAAAGCCTTGATAGCCATGAGCGGGGGCGTGGACAGTTCAGTGGCGGCATATTTGATGAAACAGCGGGGCTTTGAGTGCATCGGAGCCACAATGAAGCTTCATCACGAAACCGATGAGTCCGACGACGCCCAAAGAGTGGCGGAGAGTCTCGGCATTCCGTTTTTTGCCGTTGATTTTTCCGCCGATTTTCAGAAAGAAGTCATCGGGCGTTTTGTCGAAGCATACATAAACGGCGCGACGCCAAACCCGTGCATCGACTGCAACCGCGAAATAAAATTCAAAAAGCTTTTTGGCTGGGCCACAAGGCAAAACATAGAACGGGTCGCCACCGGGCATTACGCCCAAATCGAACGCGACGGGGCAAGCGGGCGCCATATCCTCAAAAAAGCGGCCGACTGCGCCAAGGATCAAAGCTATGTGCTGTATTTCATGACGCAGGAACAGCTGAAGCGCGCAATTTTCCCGCTCGGCGGGCTACACAAGCATGAAGTTCGGGCCATAGCGGCAAGCCAAGGTTTCGCCAATGCGGAAAAAAAGGAAAGCCAGGACATATGTTTCGTGCCCGACGGCGATTATGCGGGCTTCATCGAGCGATATACGGGCAAAACATATGAAGGGGGCGATTTCGCCGATCTTTTCGGCAATGTGCTCGGCAGGCACAAAGGAATGATCCGCTACACGATAGGCCAGAGAAAAGGTTTGGGGCTCGCGCTGGCCAAACCGATGTATGTGCGATCCAAAAACGCCGAAAACAACACCATAACCCTTTGCGAAAACGAAAACCTGTTCACAAAATCGCTCGATGCGGCCGATTTCAACTGGATCGCACGCGAAAAAACATCCCCCATGCGCATCAGGGCGAAAACGCGCTATGGGCAAAAAGAACAATGGGCCACGGCGGAGCAGGTTTCCAAAGGGGTAGTGCATGTCGAGTTCGACAAGCCCCAGCGCGCGATAACGAAAGGCCAAGCGGCAGTGCTCTACGACGGCGACGCCGTGGTCGGCGGCGGCACGATTGTATAGGGGGAAAAAATGATTTACATAAAAAACGATTCGCGCGACCCGTATTTCAACACCGCCTCCGAGGAATATATCCTCGAAAATTTCAACGGGGCCGGGCAGGAAGACATATTCATGCTTTGGCGGAATGCGCCTTGCGTCTACTTGGGGAAAAACCAGAACGCATACGCCGAAATAAATTTGGCCTATGCCGAAAAAAACGGCATAAAAGTGGTGAGGCGGCTGAGCGGCGGCGGGTGCGTCTACCACGACATGGGAAATATAAACTTCTCGCATTTTTCGGTCGTTTCACAAGGGGAGAACGAAGAAAAAATCCTCAACTTCGAATATTTCACAAAACCCGTAATAGGCGCCCTCCGAAGCCTCGGCGTGGATGCGAAGCTCGCCGGGCGCAACGACCTGCTGATAGGGGACATGAAGTTTTCGGGAAATGCGCAGTATGTGCACAAAAACAAAGCGGGGCAAAAAAAAGTGCTCCATCACGGGACGATTCTGTTTGACGCCGACATGTCGAAACTTTCGGAAGTTTTGAACGCCGACGAGGAAAAAATAAAAAGCAAGAACGTGAAGTCCGTCAAAAGCCGCGTCACCAACGTGGCATGCCACCTTCCGGAAAGCGTTAAAATGGGCGCGGACGGTTTTTTCGATTATTTGGAGGGCTATTTCATCCAAAAAAACAATTGCCAAATACGCCGTTTTGACGGGCAAGACAAAAAAAACATCGATTTTTTGGCCGGCAGCCGCTACAAAACAAGCGAATTCATATACGGCGCGAACCTGAAATATTCCTTTGAAAACAAGAAGCGTTTTGGATTCGGGACGGTCGAGGTGCGTTTCAACGTTTTGGATTCCAAAATAAACGGCACGAAAATATGCGGGGATTTTTTCGGCGAAGACGAAATACAGGAACTGGAAAAGCATTTCGACGGCTTGCCCCACGATTTCGCCCTCATAAAAGAAAAAATCGAAAATATCGGAGCGGACATAGGCAAATTCATAAAGGGCTGCGACGCCGAAAAGCTGTTTTCGGTTTTCATCTGACAAAGAAAAAATGAGCCGTCATTTTGCGCGTATATACGTTTTTTTGAACAAAGTCAAATCGTAGACATGGTCGTTTACGGCGATGTAGTTTATATTGCCCTTTATTTTCAGCGCCAGGACATATGCGACAAGCGCCAAGTCGAAAGCGAAGAAGAATTCCATGAAAAAAAGCATGAACATGAACCCGCCGTCCACAAATCCCCCGTTGAGCATGAAACAAATCAAAAACATCGGGATGTATATGAGTATCATCGGCACCAAATAAATCAAAATTGTCTGCCATGTTGTCAGCGCTTCCCTGCAAAAGCACATCGGCAGCCCTTTTTCCTCGTGCACTTTCAGCGATATGCTGTTCTTTTTGTCCGAGCAGAACACAATTGTCATCGCGACTTTCAATAGACAGTACGCAATCAGGCAAAATATTATTTCGGCCATATAGAACGGCGTCATGGAAGGATCCGCATATGCTTCCATCGGAGATGCTTCGGCGCCTTCCGGCGGGCTGTACCCCACAACTGCCAGCATCAAAAGAAATGTCCCGGCAATCAGCAAGACTGTAAACAATACCCAAAAGAAAGTCACCATGAATTTTATTTTTCTATTCGCTATTTTTTCCTGCACGGAAAAACCCTGTTCGCGCAATTCGTATATTTTCATATGAATTTTCCTCCTTTTCAAAAATTGTTTATTATCTTTTTCAGCTGTGCGGGGTTCCTGACGGTCTTGCAATGTTTCCAGTGCGGCGGAAAAAGCTTTTTGTAGTAGCTGTAATTGAAACGCTCGTCGAGAAGCAGCACTATGCCCCTGTCGGTCTCGCTGCGGATCACCCTGCCCGCCGCCTGAAGCACTTTGCTCATGCCGGGGTACATATATCCGTATTCATAGCCAAGCCCGTTTTTGCCGTCGAAATATTTCTTTATCACATCCCGCTCGGAGGAAAGCTTGGGTAGCCCCACCCCCACGATGACCGCCCCGCTCAATCGGTCCCCCGCAAGGTCTATGCCTTCCGAAAAAACGCCCCCCATCACGCAAAACCCCACCAAAATCTTGTTTTTTTTGCTTTCGCCCGCTTGGAAACTGTCCAAAAAAATCTCCCGCTGCTCGTCGCTCATGCCCGAAGTCTGGATGATCGAAGGGGTTTCGGGGTAAGTTTCCGCAAATATCTCGTATACATTTTTCATATATTCGTACGACGGGAAAAACGCCATGTAGTTTCCCCCTTTTTTCGCCGTTACGTTTATGTACTCCGCCACTTCGCCGTAGCTATGCTCGCGCTCTTTGTATTTCGTGTTTATGTTCGCCCCCACCACAAGGCACAGATTGGCGGGATCGAACGGCGAAGGCAGGCTCTGCTCCAAATCTTCGTCGCCGCCGCCCAAAATTTCCCTGTAGTACGAAAGCGGAGAAAGCGTGGCGGAGAATATGATCGCGGATTTCGCGCGCTTCGTGGCCTCTCCGATGAGAAACGAGGGGTCGAGGCAAAAAAGCCTGACTGTGAGATCCGCCCCCTCGGCGGATATGTAGGTGACATAGCGCTCGTCGTACAGGTTCAAGGCCGACAGATAGGCGAGAGCGTCGAAATATCCTTGCAGCAGCTCGAGGTACTGCTCTTTTTCCTCGGGGGGGGAAGCGGCGGCCACATCCTTGTTTATCTGGAAATACCGCTCCACCTCGATGCGGAAACCAAGCAGCAGCGCGGCGAAATTTTCGTCGTGCTCTTTTTGCGCTATATAGTTTTTGTGGCTGTTCTCCTCGCCCACGCAGCGTTTCTTGTACTCCAGCAGGCATTTGTTTATATCGCTCACGCACTTCTTCAAGGCTTTGTGCTGCCTGCCGATGATCTTCGATTTTTTTATGGCGGAAAACCTGGATTTCCGTATTTCCGCCGAATACATCTCCCTCGCCCTGTCCACGAGGTTGTGCGCCTCGTCGATCAAAAAAACGTAGTTTTTGTCAAAGTTGTTTGAAAAGAACCTTCGAAGGTACACCGCCGGGTCGAAAACATAGTTGTAGTCGCATATCACCGCATCGGCGTAAACCGACAAATCCAGCGAAAGCTCATAAGGGCAGACCCGGCGCCTTTCGGCGCACTCTTCTATTGCCTCCCTCGTGATCGCGTCGTTATTTTCAAATGCGTCCATGACCGCCCCGTTCACCCTGTCGAAATGCCCTTTGGCGTATTCGCAGTTTTCGGGGTTGCAAATGCGCGCTCCCCCCCTGCCCGCCACGAAGCATATTTTGTCCTTGGCGGTCACTGCCACCGTTTTGAACCTGAGGCCCTTTTCCTGCATCATGGATATGGCTTCATATGCCACCGCCCGGGTCGTGGTCCTCGCGGTGAGGTAAAAAATCTTGTCGGTGTTGGATTTGCCCATCGACTTTATCGCGGGAAATATCGTGGATATGGTTTTGCCGATGCCCGTCGGCGCGCTGACAAACAGCTTTTTTTCGGCGATTACGGTACGGTAAACCGAAGCGGCGAGCTCCCGCTGGCCCGGGCGGTACTTTTCAAAGGGGAAAGCGAGCTTCTCCACCGAGGCGTTTCGCAGGGCTTTCCAATCCCTGTCCATTTTTATCCAAACGGCGTATTTTTCCATCAAATCTTTGACGAACGCTTCGAGAAATTCGAAGTCAAACGATTTTTTGTACGCCTTCATCTCCTCGGTTTCCAGCTGGAAATACGTCAGCTGCGCATTTATGCTGTATATTTTTTCCGGTTTTTCCTTTCCCTCTTCCGCTTCGCCTTCGTTGTTATTTTTGACGTACATATACGCGTAGCACATCGCCTGGCCCCAATGGATCATATTTTCGCCGTCGATAAATTCAAAGGGGGTGAAGGCGCTTTTTATCTCGTCGATGCAAGGCGCCCCCGTGTCGTCGGTGAAAACGCCGTCGGCCCTGCCGCCGAGGTTTATTGCGAAACCCTGCTCCGGAAAGCCGAATTCGGAATTTAAGTATACCTCGCTTTTATAGCCCTCGAATTTGGCTTTCTGGATTTTCCTGTGCGCCTTGCCGCCCAGGACGGCGGCGGTGTTGCCCGCAATGTCGAATATGTTCGCCTCGGCGGCGGCGGAATTTATGTCCCCGTTTTTTAATATGAGTTCCACCGCGGTCCTCACCGCGACTTTTATGATTTCCATTTCCATAAAATATCCTTAAATATGGACGAGGGCAGGCCACATTTGATTGGCGTGGTCCGCCCTCCATAATTGTTCGATTTGTCGGCCGCGCCCTACTTGCGTCGCGTCCTGCTGAAAACTGATGACTGAAAACTCGCTATCCTACCACGCCGGTTCTTTCTATGCCCTGAATCAAAAAGCTCTGGCCGATGAGGTACACCACAATCAGCGGCGCGATGATCAATAGCCCGCAGGTGTTGCGTATGGCAGACTGGTACATCGTCGAGGCCTGTATGGCCGCCTGGCTCAGGGTGAGCGTCCTGGGTATCTTGACTATCTTGGGCAGCAGGTACGGCCCCGTGTCGGTGGTGAACAGGTTGACATAGAACTCGTCCGTCCACTGCCAGGTGAACGCGAACAAAAACACCGTGACCATCATCGGTATCGAAGTGGGCAGTATGATGGTGAAGAAAGTCCGGAACACGCCGCCGCCGTCAACATAGGAAGCTTCTTCCAGCTCGTCGGGCACGCCCATGAAAAACTGCCGCATGATGAGTATGTACAGCCCGTTTTTGAAGGCCAGACCCGTCAGGGAAAGCAGCGCCAGCGGCCAGTACGAGTTTATGAGGTTTATCTTCAAGTCCTTTGCCACCGTGACCCCCGTGAGCCTTCGTATGTACTCGTAGATGTTGAAGAAGTCGAAATACCTAAACTGCATGAACATCGAAAACTGCAGCGTCTGGTGGGGAACCAAAAGCGTGAATACAACCAGCCCGAAAGCTATGTTGCGGCCCCTGAACTTGAACTTGCAGAATCCGTAGCCCACAATCGTGCATATCATCATCTGCGACACGGCGCATAAAAGCGACAGTACCGCCGTGCTGGTGAGCGCCTTCACGTAGTCGTTTTCCACGATTATCGCATTGTATGTGTCCAAGGTGGGCGCCCTGGGCACCATTTTGACCGTGTTGTCGATGAAATCCTCGGGACTCATTATTGATCCGGTTATCTTCGCGAAAAAGGGGAAAAGCACCACGTAGGACACACCCACTAAAAGCACCAGCCTGAATATGACCCAGATCACTTTTTGCAAAAAGAACACCGAGAGAAACCTGAGCCTCAGCCTTTTTGCAAGCGACGTCCTCTCAAATTCGACCCTTATTTTGTTTTTGGACTCTTTCTTTATTTTTGTCGGGGTTTGCTCCGCTGTATTCATATACCGTTATCCTCCTTTCTTTCTAATGCTCGCGCCGCTGGTAGAACACGAAGCTCGAAACAATCAGCCCCACCACGGCGATCATCAATATGACTATCGTAAAATAAACCCAGGCCATCGCCGAGGACAGCACCTGCCCCCCGGGCTCGTCGTAGACGAATCCGATGAACCTCATTATCGTGTTGGACTGGGAGGTAAAGGAGTCTATGACGGTATATATCGCATTCACGAATATCATCGGGCTTATCATCGGGAAGGTTATCTTCCAGAAGGATTCCCAGGCTGAAGCCCCCTCCATAACCGCCGATTCGTATATGGCGGGCGAGATGGACTGCAAGCCCCCGAGGAATATGAGCATCTGCACGCCGGATCTGTTTATTATCTGGTATATCTGGTTCACCGCCACCACCACATAGGCCACGAGATCCATGCTTATGCCCTTCATGCTCCAAAACAGCCACTCGAAGTCCATCAGCTGAACGATCTGCACCGCCGTATTGGTGCTGGTTTGGTTGCTCGCCTCGTTTTGCGAGCCCGTGACGATGGTGCGCCCTGTCTGCTGCATATAGTCGAGCAGGTTGTTTCCCTGGTCGATTTTGTCGATGATGCCCGTGGCGAGTATGACCGGTATGAAGAATATCGCCCGGAACACCGCCCTGCCGGTCATCTTCTGGTTGAGCAGTATCGCCATGAACAGCGCGAATATGACGATCGCCGGTATGTCGAATATGAGCTGCTGTATGCCGCCGGTCAGAAGCCGGAAAAAGTCGGCGTCCTCAAACAGCGCCTGCTGGTAGTTCGAAAATCCGACCCACTCCGCGCTATAGCCTCCTCCGGTCAGCACTTTCACTTCGGTGAAGCTGAAATGGATCGACTGAAACACGATGGGCAGATATATGACCACAAAGCCGATCACGAACGGGAGTATGAACAGCCAGCCCGAACGGGCCTTTATCCTGTCCAGGGACGAGGCGCGTTTTTTCTTTTTGGGCGCCACTATCTGCGATTGATTGATTTCTTCGGTATTCTGCATTGATTCTTTTCTCCTCCCGCAAATATTAATTTAATTTGACGAACCCGAGCGGCTCGATCGTTTTTCCCCCGACTGTGACTTCTTTTTCGCCGTTGTAGTTCAAAACAAACGAAGTTCCGCCTTCGTACGTGACCCTTATCACGTTTCTTTCGAGGATTTCGTGATTTGTGATGAGCTTTGTTTTGACTGAGCCGAGCGCGTCGTTCAGGAGCTTGTAGATTTCGACCATGCTGGGGAACCAGGTTTCGTAATCCACCGCATAGTAGGAGTTGAGGCTCCACATCGACGCTTCCTTGAGCCTGCTCGAGTTCTGGTAGGCCAAGACGAAGAATGGGCTGGCCCCGTTTTCTATCGCCTTGAGGACGTCGTATTTGTAGTCTCCCGACATATTTATCGGCGTGCCCGCGATATTTATGGAGCCGTGGACCACCATGCTGTAGAAAGGCACCGCCTCGCTCTGGTTGAGCATGCGGGTCCCGTCGAGGTCGACGTTCACTATGGAGTCCAAATATTTGAACGCATAGGCGTTCGCCTCGTCGGCCAGCAGCTTGCCGTGGTCGTCATACATCTTTTCAAACAGTTCCCTCACGTGGCCCACCGCGTCCACGCGGTTGGTGAGGCTCTTTTTGTAGTGGTTGGAGTGCAGCTCGCGGGCGAGGGAAGAAACCGAGAGGGCGCCGACGCTGTATTTCGAATATTCCGTCATGGCGCTTTCGTACATGCTCATGGACCTTTCGTGCGCTATGAGGTTATATCCCCTGCTGGGCGAAAAGTCCTGCCGCATAAAGTTGTATGGCTGCTCGTAGGCGTACAGCTGATCCATGAAGCGGGCGAAATCCTTTTTGGGCGTTACCCCGTCCAAAAGCTGCCACCACCAGATAAGGGTGAAGTCCATTTCGGGGTATATCTCCGCGTTTTTGGACTTGCCGTAGTCCACCATGTCCTGGAAGCCGGTTTTTCCGCCGAGCGCCTTCTCTATGTTGAGTTTCACCGGGGCGAGCCCCTTGAGCCCTTTGTTGATCCAGCCGACGTACTTGAATTTGAGGTTCATTATCCCTTCTGCGTTCAATTCGTCGATCATGGATTCCACATCCTCAAACGAGGTCAGCGCGGTGTCGCCTTCATAAGGGAAGCCCAAAAAATATTCGGCGGTCTTTATCATGCCAAGCGATTCGATGAACAGCGGTATGCCCTGACTGTCGTCCGCCATTTGGACGATTTCGCCTTTGTCCATCAGATAGTCCCTGTAGGCTTTCGCCATGCCCACGTAGCTTGCTTCGTACCCGTTGGATTTTTTCGGCTTGCCGTCGGCGTCGCTTGAAAGCATCACGTACCTTATTATGTAGTTGCCCGCGTATTTTCTCCTCGAAGCCACGGTGATCAGGCTGTTTATGCCCTTCGTCTCAAAGCTCAGGTTGTACTCGTCGGTGGGCCTCGGGTTGAATATCGCGGAAACATGGTTGTACTTTGAGGTGTTGCCGTCGGCTTCCGTGGTGATCTTCGCCATCACGTCGCCGTCCTCTATGATGGCCAAAAATCCGTCGCTGCGTTTTTCCTTGATGGGTTTCGGGGCCGTTTCGTACTCGTTTTCGTCCTCATCCACGAAAATCTTCTTCGGGGAAGTCAGCTCTTTCCCGGTCTCGTCGTAATAAACCTCCTCGAGCGCGCCTTCCTCGTTTTCCGCCGTTGCGGGCTCTTCGAGCCTTTGCCCGTTCTCGTCGTAATAGGCCTCGATCTGCTCCACTTTGGTCGTGGTGACGATTTCGTAGTTTTCGACCGCGCCGAACACCGGCATGCGCCATCTCTTGGTGTTGGTGCCCCCGGTCACATTGCGGAACGAATAGTCGGGCCCGTAGATGTCGCTGGTCATCACGAATGCCGTGTCTTTTATGTCCTCATAGCGCATCAGCGATCCCGAGCCGTCGGGGACAAAGGTGTATCCGGTGTTTTCCCTGCGGCCGGCGCCCATATACTGCAGCACGTATATCTGCTCTATTTTGTAGTTGGACTCGTCGAACCTTATTCCGTTGGCGGGCAGCCTCACATACATCCCGTCCGCGTCGATGTAGTACTCGAGCGCCATCTTGACAAGCGGCGGGGCTTTGTCCTTGGGCTCAAAGCCCAACAGGTTGTGGTCCTCGTCCATCATCTCGAAAGTGTATTTGGTGTATTGCTTGATGAAGCCCTCTATCTGGTTGAGCTCGCGCTCCGAGGCGTTGGGGTCGAACACGTATATCGCATAAGTCTTTGTCTCGGGATAAGTGATCTGGAGCTCTTTTTTCGCCCTTTCGGTCAAATCCGGGGCATTCGCGTCCTTGAGGGTGTAATAGGCGTTCATCTTGTCCAAGTCCCTTTTGTTGGTTATGAACTGGAGTATGTTGTCGTCAAACGAACTCCTTTCGATCCTCCTGGGGACCAGCTTCCTCTTTTCCTCTTTTCCGAGGGTGTATTCCACGCGTATGCCGCCCTTTATCTTTTTCATCTTTATCTGCCTGTTCATCGCGGCATCCTTGAAAGAATAGAACCACTGCGTCTTGTCCCCGGAAACTTTGTATTTTATCGATATTTGGGACATAATCCTGAATTTTACGTCCTCCGACGAGCTTTCGCCGCCGATGTCGTACGGGTTTGAAAACAGCACCTGCCCCGTGGCCAGATCCTTGACTGCCACTTCGCCGGTGTCGTACTGGAAATACAGCTCGTACCCGTCCTTGGAGAACACCGGTTTCCCGTCCGGCAGATAGGTCGTAACCGCGTTTTTGCCCGTGCCTTCCACGTGCTCCACGGTCTTCGCCCCGAAATCCTTGAGCTTTTCTGCGGGATTCTCATATTCCGTGGTCAGATACAGCTTGATCCGCTCCGCTTCCAGCTTCGCCTCGTCGTCGTCGTCCTCTTCGTCGGCGGCGGATGCGAAAACAGGGGCGGCCGAAAGCGGGACTACCGCCAAAACCATGACCAAGGCGATGAGCATCGCGAGCAGCCTTTTTAGCGCTTCGCTTTTGTTTTTCATTTTATATCCTCCTTTTTTTTTAGTTGTCAGTTGTCAGTTCCTCGTCGTTCTTCTGACAACTCGTTCCGCTGAAAACTGATAACTCGTTCCACTGAAAACTCACCATCGGTACGAGACTTCGGTATAGATGCTGGTTATGAAACTCACTATCCTCATGAGAAGCCCCGAGAATAGAAGCGTCACGAACATGATGAACGCCATGCCCACGAACGTGCCTATCACCGTGGCCACGTTTTTGCCCAGCGAATAGTCGTGCACCACCATGACCCCGAAGAAAATCAACATTCCGACCCAAACCATCATTATGGTGCCGGCCATGTTGAGTATCATCATTTCCTCGATTGTGATTATATGGGTGATGAGCGTGGAGAAGAACACTATCGGTATTATCGGTATGAGCGAATAGCACACCACCATGTATATGTCCTTCATGCTGCCCTCGCCGTCAAACAGGGTGGTCAGGCACCAGTTGGAGACGACGCCCAGCCCCACAGGCACGATTATCGAGAGCGATTCCATCAAGAAGTTGCTGTACAGCCCAAGCGGGTTGACGATGAACCCCTCGCCGATCGCCTTGTAGATATATACCCCGCAGGCCAGCAGCAGGTAAATCGTGGCCGCGAGCGCGGAACCCCTCTTTTCCTGCTTCATGTCCCAGAATCCGTCGAAAGGGTGGAATATGATGTGGAACCCGTACATCATGTGGCTGCCGAGCTTCAGTTTCCTGCCGCCCCTGATCTGGTCGCGCTTGTTGACTTTTCCCGCGTGCTTCATGAACAGCGATATGCCCACAAGCACCACGATCAGGACGATGGGCACCCATATGACGTTGTTTTCTATCCATATCTTCCTGTACATCTTGAAGGACTGCGAATAGTCCACCGTGTCCATCGCGAACCGAAACTGCCTCATGGCGTCCTCGTATTCGCCGTCCCTGTAGTAGCTCTTGCCTATTCCCATATATGCCAAGTCGGAGTTGTTGTTCCTCTTTTTTATCTCCCTCCAGGAATCGGCTGCGAGGTCGTACTGCCTGCTCCTCGATTTGGCGAGCGCGTCGACGACCACGTCGCCGTATTCGGTGCGCTTGTAAACCGTGAAGGCCGAGGAGGTTTTGTCCAAGAGCAGCATCTTCGTATCCTGGTACACCACGGACTGGATGCTCTGGATGTTTCCGAAATATTGGCCCTCGTCGCCGAACACGAAAAGCAGCCTGCCGTCCTCGTCGTAGGTGTATACCTTCGAGCGTCCCTCGTCGATTATGCTCCAGGTGCCCTCAGGGCCTATCGCCACGTCGATGATCCGCGAGGCGCCCCTTTCGCCGAAAGTGTAGATTTCGCCGTCGGGGCTCGAAAATCCCGCGCGCCTCATCACGTCCACGCCCTGCGGGTTGAGCCTTTTCACCGGGTGGTACTGGGATCCCGCGGAAAACAGCGCGCCGATCTGCGCCCCTTGGTCTATCGACGAAATGGTCGCGTAGACGAACCCGTCGTCGTCGATGGCTATGTTGTTGTACTCGGTGGAGACGTTTCTAAGCGACTGCGCCCTCTGCGCCCTGGTCTGGAAGTTTCTCCAAAATATCATGAACGGATCCACGACCGCCGCCTGCGCCCCCACGAACCCGATGAATTCCCCGTCGGGGCTCATGGACACGATGCCCTGGTTGGTCGTCGAGGAGACCACGTACAGCCTGCCCGCGCTGTCCACCACCAATGCCACCGGTTTGTACACCGCGCCTTCGGGGAAAACTTCGCTCGAAGGCTGCCCGATTATCCTGAGATGCTCGCCGAACTCGTACATGGTCCCATCCGGCTTGGCGGTCTTGCCCTTGCTGAAAACGACCACCCTGTTTTTCTCCGTGTCGGCCACGAATATCTCGTCGGAATTGGCGAAAACGCCCTTGGGCTGCGCCAGCGCGTCCGGGACGCCCCACATATTCACAAACGAGGTCAAAATCACCTTGCCGCTGTAGTCCGGGTACAGCACCACGATCCGGTCGTTTTTCTGGTCGGCGATGTACACGAAGCCGTCCACATCGATGAACAGATCCTGCGGGCCGTCGAGGGCGAGCATTTTCCCGTCTTCGTCCAATCCCAAAAAATCCCCTATCTGGAATTTTTCCTGGGTGATTTTGTTTATGTATTCGGAATCCACCACAAGCTCCGGCACATACGCGTGCGGCGCCTCCACATAAAATGCCCCGAAACCGGTGTTGGGGTCGTTGTATGTGTAGATGTATGTGGTATAGGCGGGGGATGCCGCCGCCGGGATCGCCAGCGCCGTGAGCAGCAGAAGCAAGAGGGCCGTAAACCGAACTATGTTTCTTTTCGCCTTGCGCTTTTTTTCGTTTTTTGTGCTTTGCATTCAAATTCCCTCCTTCTTCAAAATTAATCTTTCATGCCCGACGAGGCCATTGTCTCTATTATGTTCGACTGCGTCACGACGAAAACGGTTATCGGGACCACCATCATGACCACCGTCGAAGCGGCTCCGGCCCCGGCCCTCACGATTCCGCCCGCGAGTATCTGGCCGATGGCGTAAGTGAAAGTCTTGAGCTGCTCGCTCTGGATGTATATGGATGCCCCCGTGTTCCAAACGCCCTGGAAAGTGAAGATGATCAGCGTGAGCCAGGCGGGCTTGACCATCGGCATCGCTATGTACCAATAGGTTTTCAATTCCCCCGCGCCGTCGAGCCGCGCGGACTCGATGACCGAGTCCTGGATCGCCGTCTCCATGAACTGCCCCATCAGGTACAGGCCCAGCGTGGCGCAAAACCACGGGATGATTATGGCGAGGTAGGTGTCCACCCAGCCGAGGATGCTCATCGTCAAAAAGTTCGTTATGCCGGTGACCGTGGCATTGAACATCAGCGAGAGCGTGATTATCCGAAAGAGCACGTTCGCGCCCGGAAGCCTTATTTTTTTGAGCGCGTAGGCGGTCAGCGAGGCGATGACGAGGTTTCCGAAAGTCGCGGTGACGGATATGAGTATCGTGTTGAATATGTAGCGGGAAAACGGCACCCACGAAGTGCTCATCAGCCTAAACAGATCCCCGTAGTTTTTGAGCGTGGGGTTCACGACGAAGAACCTCGGGGGGAACACCCAGAGCTCGTCGAGGGGCTTTAGGGACTGGATTATGGCGTAGAACATCGGTATGAACATGAAAGCCCCGAATATTATCAAAATCGTGTTTATCGCTATGTCGCCGCCAAGCGAGCGGTTCAGGGCGTGGTTGTGTTTTTTTATTCTCAATTTGGCCATATTTTACGTACCTACTTTCGATAATAATCTGTTGACTAATAGGTTTGCCCCGACCATCAGGCAGAACAGCAGCGTTGCGATCGCCGAAGCGTAGCCCATCTCGAACCTTGCGCCGCCGTAGTCGTCCAAGTGGTGCATTATCGTGTGCGCCGCGTAGTTGATCGAGGGGAAACCGGCCAAGTTCGTGACCACCGCGCCGAATCCGAACGAGCCCGTTATGGTCATGACCGCGCCGAACATGAGCTGGTTTTTCATCAGGGGCAGCGTGACGTACCAAAGCTCCTGCCACCTGTTCCTGATGCCGTCCACGGCGCCCGCCTCGTAGTACGAGCGGTCCACCACCTGAAGCCCGGCGATGAAGGCCAGAAACGAGGTGCCCAGCGAGAGCCAGAGCGCCACCACTATGCAAAGCCCCATGACGTAGCTTTCATTCTGGAACCAGAGTATGGGAGTCTGTATGAAATTGAAGCGCAGGAGCATGCTGTTGGCGTAGCCGTACTGGTCGCCCGAAAAAATCACCTGCCAGATCATGTACACCTGGCCCGATATGGACGGGGCGTAGAAGATCAGCGTCACGAAAGCCCTCATTTTCGGCGAGAGCTCGTTGATGAACCAAGCCATCATGAACGAAAGCAGGTAGCTGATCGGCCCTGTGACCGCGGCGAACACGAAAGTGTTCCTGATTGCGGTCAGGAAGATGTCGTCGTCGAGAAGCAGCCTGATGTAATTGTCAAGGAAAATGAATTTCGGGAACTCGAGCATGTTGAAGACGGTCAGGCTGAAAAAGAGCGATAATATTATTGGCAGCACCGTGAAAATGGAAAACAGGAGAAAAAACGGGGCTATCATAAAATATCCGATTTTGTTCACCCTCATTTCCCTCAGCGTCCATTGCCATTTGGTCATGTCGCCCCTGTTGACGGCCCGCTTTTTCTGCGGGTTCGGCCCGTCGTTGGTTATCGGTGTGTCCGACATGAAAACTTTCCTCCTTAAAGTTAAGATTTATTTTTGTTTTTTAGTTTCTAAAAATCAATCCCCAAATCAATCCCCTTGTCCGGTCAGGGCGTCCCTATCGAGCCTGCGGCCCTGTTTGTCCCTGGGGATGACGGGCATGTCGAACTCGGATCTCTTCCTGGTGAGTTCTTTGTTTATCTCCACCAAGTAGTCCTGCATCAAGTCGGTGGCCGACGCGCCGTTGTTGTAGTTGCCTTTCCAGGCGAAATCGACGTACCTTGTCACGATGTAGCTGCCGGGGACTTCGGGGGTGGCTTCGAGATACTTGAACTGCTCCTGGAGGTTTTTGTAATCGGCTGAAGGCCAAGGCATGTTGCTGAGCGCTTCGAGGTTCGCCGTGGGGTATTTTGCCGCCACGCCCATCATCGCCACCAGCTCCGAGCCGAACCTTCCCTGCGTCTCCGCGCTCACCCACCATTGCATGAACGCCCAGGCGTTGTCGGTGTTGTTTTTGGCCGCGGAGGATCTCATCATCAGCGTGCAGGTCACGCCCGCCGGCGAAGTCGGGTCGATTATGAGCTTTTCGCCCGATTCGTTCACGCCCGCCGTGTAGTACAGGTTGCCCGTCCTGGCTTCATACGCTTCGTCCTGGGCGGTTTTTGCCCTCAGCGTCCCGGGCACCGGCACGAATTCCCAGAGCCCGCGTATTTCCGGGGCGAAAACCATCAGCTGGTTGTATGCGTCATAGCCCTGTATCGAAATGGGCATGTCGCCCAGCCTGAAACGGTTCATGAAGTTGAATTCTATGGGGAAACGGTATTCGGTGTAGAGCCGGGTCATCGAGCGAAGCGAGTCGAGCGCGACGTTGTCGTCCAGGTTTATCTCTATCCCGTCGCCCTTGTACAGGGGCACGTTCTGCTGGAACATGAAATACATCATAGTCCCGAGCCCGGGCAGGATGCCCACGTCGTAATTCTTCTTTTGCAGCACGGGGACTATCTTGTAGAGATCGTCCCAGGTGGTGGGCACTTCGAGGTTGAGTTCGACGAATATGTCCTTTCTGTAGAACATCATCGGGAAAGTCTGCGTTTCGGGCAGCCCGTACACCTGGAGCTTCAGCTTGTCCTCCTGGCTGCTGTCCTGGAGCGTTATGGGCACCATGGCCGACGGGGTGAAGAAAGACCTCACCTCTTCAAAGCTCTTTATGCCCCTGGACGGATCTCCCCCCGAAAAACTGGTGGGGGTCAAGTTGCCGTCTTTGTCCTTTTCATAGTTGAGAGGCAGCACCGCGCTCCGGATCGCCAGGTTCACCGCATCGCCGCCCCCGTTGGAGAGCGCCACGTCGGGGCCCACCCCGGCCAGCACCGAAGGGAGCAGCGAGCCGCCCGCCACGAGCTTGAGGTTTACCTGTATGCCCGTCTGCGCCACGAAGTTGACGACCATTTGCCTTGCCACCTGAGCCTGGTCGCGCCCCGCGAGCGCAAGGCCGCCCACAGCCGCCCCGGAGGAGCCCATCCAGACCTCGACCACTTTCGATTTGTCCGTTATCTCCTCCATGGCGCCCTGCGTGTTGTAGTCGGAGAAAAACGACATGACGAAAGACGAAAATTCAAAGGCCACCGCCTCGAAGAAATTCGATTCGGCCTTGGGGAGCTTTTCGTCGATTTTTTGTACTTTTATGTAGTCGAACTCGAGCGGCTGGTTCCTCCTGTCGAGCAGCCAAGTGGACATTCCGCCGATGTTCGATTTGAAGGTGTCCATCCCGGGAGCGATCCTGTCGGTGTTGGTGGCCATCCTGTCGAGCTGCAGCGCCATCTTTTCCAGCATGACCGTGTGCTCGCCCTTGGCGCCTATTATCTCCTCGAACTGCGCGGAAATGTCGCGCAGCCTTTCCGCTTCGAGCCACATTCCCTCGATGGTGGTGGGGATCGTCCTCATGAAACCGTAGTCCCTGTTGCCGTCGGGGGTCGCGCCGGTTATCATCCTGATTTTGCGGTAAATTTCGTTCAGGTTCATGACGCTGACTTCGACTTGGCCTAAAAGCGCGGCCATTTCGCCCAACGAAACCTCGAATTCGATTGTATGCTTGCCTTCGGTGAAATAGAACTCGAAGTATCTTTTTTTGGCATCCTTTCCTTCGCCGAGCATCACGCCGTCGCTCAATGGCTCGACCTGCCATTCGTCGGAGAAGTTGAACCGGAGGCTGTCCGCTTCCGCGAAGGGAAGCTCGCCGTCGATCCTGACCTTCCTCGACGAGTAGACGCCCGAATAAATGGCCTGCTTGTACCTGGGCGCGATGTAATAGAAGCCTTCGCCGCCCGCCGGCACTTCGATCTCATACCTGACCCATTGGCCGGGAACCTGCCATTTGGTGTGGCCGATGGAATTCAGCCTTATCCTCGAGGCGTCCTGGGGCTGCGTTATCGCCGAAGTCCTGTCGTTTAGCGCGTATATCGTGATTTCGGAAGTCACTGCGGGCATTTGCGCCTGTATCAGCGCTATGTCGGCCGTGCCTTTTTTGTCGGGGAAACTCGCCCTGTATTCGTCGTATGTCGGCGGTTTCGGCACCATCACGAACTTCATTTCGTTGATGTAGACCGATTCCCTGACTGTCTCCAATGTCAAAGTGTGCTCCCCTGCGGTGAGGTAGAAATACAGCGGATCCTTGACAAATCCCGAAGAGTCTTCCGCCAGGACGCTCCTCCATTCGGGGGCTTCGGATTTCGTCGGCCTTATCTCGTTGCCTTTGATGTCCTTCCGGAAAACCCACTCCCCCGTTTCCGGGTCGGTTTCGTAGTCGTCCGTATACGTCTTGGTGAGCGTTATGTAGCGGGCTTCCCTGAAAGGCACCTTGCCGTCGATTTTTATCATCCTCTCGATGGCCGAAGTCTTGCCCACCACTTGCAGATAAGTGAATTCCAGGTTGTACAGCCCTTCTTTTTCCACCGTAAAAGAAAAAGACACCGCATCCGAGTCGGGCAGCAGTATGGCGTTTTTGCCCATCTGCTCCGAGGTGGCGACTCCTGTCGCGGTGGTGAGCTGGGGGTCGGTGATCAAATTGCCCGGGCTGATGACAACCGGCTTTTCCGAGCCATAGGGCATTGTCCCGTGCTCTTCCACGTACAGTTCGGTTTTGGCTTTGAGGTATTCCGTATATGCCACCGCCTCGAGCACTTCCCTGACCGCCGCTATCCTCGACAGCCTTTCCGCTTCTTCGTCGGTTTCGGCGGCGGATACCGCCAGCGCGGGGACAAGCGCCATAAATATCATCAGCAAAGCGAGAAAAACACAGATGTTTCTCATGCGGGCCGAAGCCGCCTTATGCCGCCTGACATTTTCGTCTTTCATAAATAATTGCCTCCTTATGTTAAAATTAAAAATTTCAATATTCTACATCTTTTTTGCATCCTTAGGCATTTGTGCAAGTGCGATAAATAGTATAGTACCACAAGCCCGTGATTTTGTCAAGTGTGACAAAAAAATTTTGTCCGCGCCGAATTTTTATATATTTTCCCCTTTGGGCTTGCGGCGCGCGGCGGCAAACTTGGGATTTCATTCGCTGATTTTTACAATTTTCATCGTTTTCCCCTGCTTTCGCTTTCACCTTGTTTTCACTAAATTTTGCCGCAATTTCGCAACAATTCGCAATCGCGAAATTGATTTTCGGGGGAACGCCCGCCCTGCAATATTCCAAAAAAAATGACGCGAAATTGTCGCGTCATAAGGTTTGGCATATTCGCAAAAATCGTTTTTTGGTCATATTGCACAAATTCATTCAAAAAAATTTTACAATTTTGTCGCGGTATTCTGTCGTTCACATTCGTTACACGTACTTAATTTCCCCGTTTTCGACCGTGGCGGTGATTTCGTCGCCTTTCTTTATTTTCCCTTCCAGCAGCTCGATCGAAATGGTGTCCTCGATTTTTCGCTGCATGGCGCGGCGCAGCGGCCTTGCGCCGTATACCGGGTCATAGCCCTCCTTGCAGAGCAGCTCCACGCATTTTTCGTCGAATGCGATTTTTATCCCCATGGCTTCCACGCGCTTTTTTATCTCCTCCAGCATTTTTAGCGCGATTTCCCCTATCTCCGCGTCGGAGAGCCTGGAAAAGATTATGATCTCGTCTATGCGGTTCAAAAACTCCGGCCTGAACGTGGCTTTGAGCGCTTCCGAAGCTTTCGCTTTTATGTTCTCCTCCGCCCTTTTGTCGCTTTCCTTCGCCGAAAAGCCGAGAGTCTTGCTGACCGTGAAGTTTTCCGCCCCCGCATTTGAGGTCATCACCACCACCGTGTTCTTGAAATCCGCCTTTTTGCCGTGGGAGTCGGTGAGCATTCCGTCCTCCAATATCTGCAGCAGCACGTTGAACACGTCGGGGTGCGCTTTTTCTATCTCGTCGAACAATACCACCGTGTACGGCCTTTTCCTGACTCTTTCGGATAGATGCCCCCCGTCGTCGTAGCCCACATAGCCCGGGGGAGAGCCGATCAGCTTGGAAACGCTGTGCTTTTCCATGAATTCCGACATATCCACCCTTATCATGAAATTCTCGTCCCCGAAAAGGATTTCCGAAAGCGCCTTGCAAACTTCGGTTTTGCCCACCCCGGTGGGTCCGAGGAATATGAAGGATGCGGGGCGCTTCGGGTCTTTCAGGCCGGCCCTTCCCCTTCTGATCGCCCTCGCTATGGCGTTCACCGCTTCGTTTTGCCCGACTATCCGCTTATGCATCTCTTTTTCGAAGTTCACCAGTTTTTCGGCTTCTTCCTTTTGCATCTGTTTTACCGGGATGTTGGTCCAGGCGGTCACTATGTCGGCGATTTCGTCCGCGCCTATCGAAAGCTTTGATATATTTTTCCTGTCGTTCCATTCTTTTTGCCCTCCGGCGAGGGCATCGCCGAGCTTTTTGGCCTCGTCCCTCAAACTTGCCGCTTTTTCGAACTCCTGCGAGCGTATGGCTTCCTCTTTTTCCCCGGTCAGCTGTTTTATTCGGTCTTCCAGTTCCTTGAGGCCTTCGGGCATTACGAGCGCGGCTATCTTCGTTTTTGAGGCCGCTTCGTCGATCAGGTCGATCGCCTTGTCGGGCAGGTACCTGTCGTTTATGTAGCGCTTCGACAGCCTCGCCGCCGCTTCGATGGCCTCGTCGGTGATTTTCACTTTGTGGTGGGCCTCGTAGCGGTCCCGGAGCCCTTTCAATATCGCGATTGTCTCCTCCTCCGAGGGTTCGCCCACCATCACGCTGGCAAACCTCCTTTCGAGGGCGGCGTCTTTTTCTATGTGCTTGCGGTATTCGTCGGTGGTGGTCGCGCCGATGACCTGTATCTCCCCCCTCGAAAGGGCGGGTTTCAGGATATTTGCCGCATCGACTGCGCCCTCCGCCGCCCCCGCGCCGACAAGCGTGTGGATTTCGTCGATGAAAAGTATCACATCCGCGCTTCTCTTTATTTCGTCCAACACGTTTTTGATGCGTTCCTCGAATTCCCCCCTGTATTTGGAGCCTGCGATCATCCCGGACAAATCGAGCGTCACAACTCTTTTTCCGGCCAGCGTGTCGGGCACGTTTTTCTCGGTTATCCTCTGGGCGAGCCCTTCGGCCACGGCGGTCTTGCCCACGCCCGGCTCCCCTATCAGGCAAGGGTTGTTCTTTGTGCGCCGCGAGAGTATCTGCACCACTCTCTGCATTTCGGCTTCCCTGCCGATTATGGGGTCGAGCTTGCCCTGCCGCGCCGCCGCTGTCAGATCTTTTCCGTACTGATCCAGGACCGGGGTGTTCGCGGCGTTTTTTTTGTTTCCGGGATTCGACAGATTGGCAAAACCGAAAGGCGCGAACGGCGTGCCCGGCTGCATGAACGGCCCTCCCGAAAATTTCGGGGAAGCGTCCGGCCCGCGGGTCGAAAAATATTCCAGTATGTCGTTATACAGCGCTTCTTTGTTCGCGCCTTCTGCGCCCAAAATCTTCACCGCGACGCAGTCGCCCTCTTTTAGCATGGCCATCAGGATATGCTCCGTTCCCACGTAGTTGTGCGAGAGCGAGCGGGCTTCTTCGGGAGCCGAGGACACTATGCTCTTGGTCCTCGCGGTCATTTCGGGCGGGGCGGAAGCAGCCTTGTCCCCCATTCCCGAAACGGAAAGCAGCCTTGATCTCACATTTTCGAACATGATCCCCCTGTTTTCCAGTATTTTCGCGGCCGCGCAGTTTTTTTCCATGAGCAGGCCGAGCAGCAAGTGCTCGCTGCCCACGTAGGCATGCTTGAAATTGCGCGCTATGTTTGCCGCGTTGTTCACCGCGCTGTTCGCCGACGGCGTAAAATTATTCAATTTACATTCACCTCGCTATATTTTTGATTGTATGTATCCGGCCCTCAAAATATCCCTGTTCGCCTCGGAGCCGGCAAAATGCAGGCTGAGGCTTGAGGGCATGGCCTTCGCCAGAAGCGCGTCCATGGTTCCGTAGCCGGCGTTTTTTATTATATCGCAGCTTATCCCGAGCCGCACCATGGAATACAGCGACAGAAACTCGGAGCTCGACACCATGTGGGCGTTTTTCATCGTCCCGTAGGCCCTCTTTATCTTGTCCGCCATCATGTCGCCCGAGCGTTTGAGCAGCTCGCTTCTGCCGGCCCGCTCGAGCTCGATTATCCTGTCTGCCACCGGCTTGATTTTGTCGAGCGTCTGTTCCTCGGAAATCCCCAAGGTTATGTTGTTGGATATTTGGTACAAATCCCCGCCGACTTCCGTCCCCTCGCCGTAAAAGCCGCGCATCGTCGCTCCGACTTTCGGCAAGTCGGCCATGATTTTCTGTATTTTGCGGCTCATTGTGAGCGCGGGCAGGTGCAGCATGACGGAAACCCGCATCCCCGTGCCGAGGTTCGTGGGGCACTGGGTCAAATACCCAAAGTCTTCGTCGTAGGCATAATCCAGCCCTTCGTTGGCCAAATCGTCGAACCTGCCCGCTTCGCCGTATGCCTCATATATCGCGAAACCCGGCTTTATGCTCTGGATGCGCAGATGGTCTTCTTCGTTCACCATCACGTAAAGCCCGTTTTCGGCGTCGGCGACGAGCTCTTTTTCTTCGGGGCTTTTCACGAAATCGAGGCTCACCGCGCGCCTCTCCATGAGCGCGCCCGCTTCGTCGGCCGAAAGCGGCGAAAAATCGATGAAGCTGTATTTGCCCGCCGCATTTGCCGCGGCGTTTACCGCGTCGATCACTTTTTTCCTGCCCGCCCGGTTCAGCCTTCCCGGAAAGGGGAAATCGCCGAGGTTGCGCGCAAGCCTCACCCGCGAACTCACCGCGACGTCGCATTCAGGGCCCGGTTCCGGATTTTCGAAATTCAATATTTTTTCCAGTTCGGAATTCACGTTTGCACCCCCTGCCCGCCCTCGCTTTTGATTTTGTTTATCTCGTCCCTTATGGCCGCCGCTTCCTCGAAATTCTGGTCGGCCACCACTTTTTTGAGCTTTTCCCCGAGCTCCTCGATTTTTCTTTTGGCCAAAAGCCGGGAGCTCATGTTTTTCGGGATTTTCCCGGTGTGCCTCGCCTTGCCGTGGATGCGCATTATGTTCGCCTCGAATTCGCCCCTGAAGGCGGCATAGCATTTTCCGCAGCCCGCTTTCCCCGATTGCACGATTTCTGAAAACGACAGCCCGCACATCGGGCATTTTTCGTTTTTTTGCGTTCCCGCCGCCCCGGCGAACTTTCCGAAATTGAACGCGTCGAAGATGTCCGATTTCAAGTCCTGGCCGGCAAGGCTCATCAAATTCTGCCCGTAGAGCGCGCCCGCGCAGGCGGAACAGAGATAATTTTCGCTCACTTGGCCGTTTATGCTGTTTTTCAAATAGACGTTTGCTATGTTCTTGTTGCATTTCTCGCATATCATGGCGTTATCCCTTTCCTATTCAATGAGCGCCAAAACCGCGTTCTTCAAAATCGCGGAGCGCAAAACCGCCCTGGCCCCCGGAGGGGCGGCCTGTTTTAATATGTTGTCCGAGGTTATGTTTGAAATCATTCGCATTTCGCGCTCGGTTATTATGCCGTGGCTGTGCAGGTTGGACAAAAAAACCTTTGTGGTTTCGTAGTCGATATAGTCGCCCACGGCGTTCACGAAGTGCATGACATAGGAAGTTTTGTCGAATTGTATCTGCCTGATTTTGATGAATCCGCCCCCGCCCCGCCTGCTCTCGACTATATACCCCTTTTCGGGGGTGAAGCGCGAGGTTATAACATAGTTGATCTGGCTTGGGACGCAACCGAATTTCACCGCTATGTCGCCGCGTTTGAATTCGGCGGAACCTTCGTTTTCTTTCAGCATATCGTTTATGATGCTTTCAATCATGTCCGACAGCAGCACTTTTCCATGCCCTCCTTTTTGCTCGAAATTTGACTTTGACTATTGTTGACTTTCATATGCGTATATTATAGCCCCAAAGCCGGGCAAAGTCAAACCCGAAATTCGGTGATTTTCGGCGTTTGCTTCCATTTGCTCCCGGTATTGGGGCTATATTCATGTGTTTTCGCACTATTTCGCGTTATTTCGCCCGAATCGCGATGAGTTTTTCACGGTTTTTAAAATCTACCCTGTTTTCCAGTATATCCGCGATAATATCTTCATCGTTTTTCAGCAGTCCATATAAGCCGTCTATTGCGTCTAACTGTTTCGTCTGCTCATCGGTCAGCAGTTTCAAAAAGAAAAATATCTGCCGCCGGATTCGGAGCGTCTCTCATCGCCTTCTATCAACTCGCCGAAATTTTTGCACACTTTTGAGAACGCTTCGGCGAACATTTCGATTTGGTCCGGTTTGTATTTTTTGAACCAGGGCACGTAATACACGCGGCGGTTTATGGCTTCGCTGATCGGCAGGCTGCCTTCTTTTTCCCTTGGCTCCCGCTCGGAGAACGCCACTCGCGTGGGCTTTCCGTCGCCGTATACGTCGCATTTGAACAAAAGCGGGTGCAGGTGCAACGGGGCGTTGATCCCGGGCGAGCAGGCCACCCCTTCGGCGGAAACGGCCTCGCAGAACCGTTCGATCGACAATCCGCCGAGTTCTTCCGGCACATACAGCCCGTGGGCCGCATACCAGCCGCCCATCGTCGAGCCGATCGATTCGTCCGCGCGGTGTGCGCGCATTCCCGGAATGCCCTCCAGGCAGTCCCAGAAATAGTTCATCGCGCGCCTGATCTCCGCCGCCCGCCCGTCGTAGCTGCGCAGCTGCACCCGCCCCATCGCCGAGCTCGCCTGGTGCATGCGCTGTTTGTGCCCGCCAAGCGGCAAGCCGGCGAAATCCTTGAGATATTCGGTTTGCAGCTTTTTTGCGTCATAGCGCTCATAGTGCCCATACGCCACGGCGCGTTCGTAAATTTCCGCATCGTCGGTGGCGAGCATCCCCGCTTCGCCGCAGGCGAGCGACTTTCCCGACATCAGGCTCATGGCCGCCACGTCCCCGAATGTGCCGAGTTTTTTGTTTTTGTACAGCCCGCCCTGGGCATGGGAGACATCCTCTATGATTTTCACGCCGTGTTTTTTCGCCGCCGCCATGATCTCGTCCATTTCGGCGGGGTGCGCGAAATTGTGCACTATGATCGCCGCTTTTGTCTTTTTTGTTATCTTCCTTTCAAAATCCGCAGGGTCGATGCAAAGCGTTTCTGGGAGTATTTCCGCGAACACCGGGGTGGCCCCGAAGGAGAGAACCGGCAGAACCGAGGCCCAGTACACTGGGCTTATGCAGATCACTTCGTCCCCCCGCCCTATCTTGCAGCCGAACAGCGCCCCGTGGATCGCGCTCGTGCCGGAATTGTAGCCCAAGGCGTATTTTGCACCCTGCCACTTGGCAAACTCTTCTTCAAACGCCATCGTTATTTCAGTCCCCGACATCGCGCCGCGCCGTATCACGTCGGCTACCGCCTCCTCGTCTTCTTTTGTCACGATCGGCCACGCGAACAAATCCGGATCATATGCCGAAACCGTTTTTTTGCCGCCCAAAATCGCCAATTTTTCCATAATGCCCTCCTATTTGATCAATATGCATCTCTAATATATTTTGTTTTTCTTTTTTTTGCTTTGGCCCACTATTATGATCGCCACGCACAAAATCACCAAAGCGGCGACGATCGCCGGGAACAGGAATATGTTGTCGCTCGAAGATCCCCTGATCTCGGTCCACAGATCGTCGATTTTTTTGTTTATCTCGTCGGGCAGATTCACGAACATCTCCGTTTTGGCGAGGATTTCGTAATCGGGATATGTTATTTCGCTACTTTTCAGCTCTTCGTCGAGCAGTTCGTATGCCGCCGCGTTCGGGGTGGAATACCCGATGAATTCGCTGTTTGCCGCCGCTATCTCGGCCTCGCACATGAAATTTATGAATTTTTCCGCCGCTTCCTTGTTTTTGGTGCCTTTTGGTATGCACATCGAATCCACGAACAGGTTGGTGCCTTCGACGGGGTAGACCGCCGCAAGATCCGGGTTGTCGTCGATCATCGTCAGCGCATCGCCGGCGTAATAGGGGGCGATGTACGCCTCGCCGTTTCCCATCTTGTTGAATATCTCATCCATGTAATAGCCCTGCAGCACGTCTTTTTGCCTTTTGAGCTCGTCGGCGGCCTTCTCGAGTTCTCCCTCGTCGGTCGTGTTGAGCGAATAGCCGAGCTTTTTGAGCGCGATGCCGAATGCGTCCCGCGAGTTGTGGAACATGATGATCTTGCCGCTGTACTCCGCATCCCACAAAATATCCCAGCTTTCCACCGGCTTTTTTACATATTCCGTGTTGTATATGAGCACCACGGTGCCCCAGGTGTATGGCACGGAATATTCGTTGTTTGGGTCAAAGCCCGGGTTTTTGTACTCGTCCATTATGTTTTCGTAATTCGGCACGTTTTCAAAGTCTATCGCCTCGAGCATATCCTCCTTGATCATCCGGCTTATCATGTAGTCCGATGGGATGACGACGTCGTAGCTGGCCGCCCCGCCCTTTAATTTGGAATACAGTTCCTCGTTTGTGGCGTATGTGGTGTAGTTCACCTTTATCCCGGTCTGCGCCTCAAATTCTTTCAGCACGTCGATGTCCCCCGAGGCGTCCGATATGTACTCCCCCCAGTTGTAGACGTTCACCACCGGCTTGCCGTCCGAACACGAAAAAAGCGCCGGAACAAGGGCGAGCAGCAGCGCCGCCGCCAAAATTTTTGCGGTGATTTTGTTTTTCGCCATTTTATTTCCCTCCGTTCGTATATTTTGCTTCTCTTTTTTTGTTTTCCCGTATGTCTTTCATGTTCATCGCCAGAAGCAGCGCGAGCACCACCACGAACATTATGGCCGACAGCGCGTTGATCTCCGGGCTTATCTGCTTTCTGGTCATCGAATATATGGTCACGGGCAGCGTCTGCATCTCGGGCCCCGAGACAAACAGGCTGATCACCACGTCGTCGATCGAATATGTGAACGCCATCAAGAACCCGCTTATTATCCCCGGCATGATCTCCGGCAGTATCACTAAAAAAAAGGCCTGATAGGGGTTGCAGCCCAAATCGAGCGCGGCCTCGTACTGGTATCGGTCGATTTGCCGCAGCTTGGGCATGAGGTTTAGTATCACATAGGGTATGCAAAACGAAATGTGCGCAGCTAACAGGGTGGCAAAGCCCGCTTCGAACTTTATGAAGGCGAAGAGCAGCATGAACGAAACCCCGGTTATTATCTCCGGGTTCAGGACCGGCAGGTAGGTTATGTTCATAACCACGGATTTTGGGGCTTTTTTCATCGACTGTATCCCGATTGCCGCCGCGGTGCCAATCAGCGTGGCCGCCGCCGAAGATATGAGCGCAAGCGCCAGGGTGTTGGCCAGCGAATTTATGATCAGCTCGTTTCCAAACAGCTTGGAATACCAGTCGAAAGTGAACCCGCTCCAAACCGACTTGCTCTTCGACGAATTGAACGAAAATACGATAAGTATGAAAATCGGGATGTACAGAAACAGGAAGACGAAAGCGATATAGCCGAGCGAAAGCACATTTTTGGATTTTCCCCTCATACGATCATTCCCTCCGTTTCGTCGGCGTCGAACTGGTTCAGAAACGCCATGCTCAAAAGTATGAATATCATCAATATGAAAGAAATGGCGGAACCGAGCTGCAAATTGTAGGTGGTGCCCAGCACAAGCTGTTCGATCAGGTCACCCACCAAAAAATTCGCCCCGCCCCCGAGCATCCTCGAGATCACGAATGTGCTCACCGAGGGCACGAACACCATCGTTATGCCGCTTAAGATCCCCGGCTTCGAGAGCGGCAGCACCACTTTCGAAACCACGCCCCACGAGCCCGCCCCCAAGTCCTGCGCCGCCTCGATCACCGATTTGTCTATCTTTATCATCACGGTGTACAGCGGAAGTATCATGAATGGCAGATAGTTGTACACCATTCCGCAGACCACCGCCCCGCCCGTGTTTATCACCTGGATTTGCCCCAATCCGGCCAATCCCGCGAAAGCGTTCAGCGCCGCGTCGATTTTTTCGAGCAGAGTCATCAGCGCGTAGGTGCGCAAAATGAAATTCATCCACATGGGCAGCATCAGAAGCATCATCATCGCCTTTTGCGCCCCCGCTCCCATCCGCGACATCATGAAAGCGAACGGGTAAGCCAGCACAAGGCATATCGCAGTCGCGGCGAGGCCGAGAATCACGCTGCGCAGAAACACCGGCCCGAATTTCGCCACGTCGGATATGTTCAAAAGGGTGAAATCACCGCCGCTGTCGGTGAAGGCGAAATACCCGACCATGAAAAGCGGGATCAGCGTGAACGCGGCGGCCCATACGATGTATGGGGCGGCGGGGAGCTTTGATTTAAATATCATTTATGTCCACTTCCTCCGCTTCCTCCCCGTCTTCCATCATGCGGGTGATATCCTCGATTTCGTAGGGTTCGTTGTCTTCGTCCGTCTTTTTCATCGTGTGTATGTCCTGCGGGGAAACGTTCATGCCCGTGACCGCGCCCTCCTCGAGCGCGGCTGTGGAATGCACAATCCACTTGTAGCCGAACGAATCGACTGTCATCTCGTAATGCACGCCCTTGAATGTGACCGTCTCGACCGTCCCTATGATGTTTTTGTCGGATGGGGGCTCGAGGATTATGTCCTCGGGGCGGATCACCACGTCCACCCGCTCCATCTTTTTGAAGCCTTTGTCCACGCAGGCGAAATAATTGCCGCCGAACTCCAGAAAAAAATCCTTGTGCATCACGCCGTCTATTATATTGCTCGCGCCGATGAATTTTGCCACGAAGGCGTTGGAGGGCTCGTTGTAAACGTCCTCGGGAGTCCCTATCTGCTGTATCTCGCCGTTGTTCATCACCACGATGGTGTCCGACATGGTGAGCGCTTCCTCCTGGTCGTGGGTGACGTATATGAAGGTTATGTCAAGGCGCTGCTGTATCTTTTTGAGTTCCGTCTGCATCTCTTTTCGAAGCTGCAGGTCGAGTGCGCCGAGCGGCTCGTCGAGCAGCAGCACCCTCGGGTGGTTTATGAGCGCGCGGGCGATGGCCACCCTTTGCTGCTGGCCGCCGGAGAGCGAATTGACGTCGCGCGCCTGAAATCCGCTGAGGTTCACAAGTTCCAGCATTTCCGCGACTTTCGCCCTGACTTCGCTCTCCTTGGCTTTTTTCAGCCGCAGCCCGAAAGCCACATTTTCATAAACGTTGAGATGCGGGAAGAGGGCGTATCTCTGGAATATCGTGTTCACCTGGCGCAAATGGGGCGGCACCCCGTTTATCTTTTCGCCGTCAAAATACACGTTGCCGGTTTTTGGCTGGGTGAAACCCCCGATGATGCGCAGCGTGGTGGTCTTTCCGCAGCCCGACGGCCCGAGCAGGGTGAGAAATTCCTTGTCGTGGATATTCAGGTTTATCCCCCTGAGCACTTTCGCAGCGCCGTACACGACCTCGATGTCCTCGAGCTGTATGATCAGTCTGCCGTCCAATTTACACGATCACCTCTATCGTCACTATTTTAAACGAGCCCACCGTCAGCTCCGCGGTATGTTTGGCCGCATCGAAGAAAAAATCCCCGCACGCAAGCGGCCGGCCCAAAAGATCCACCGGCAAGGCCGCTTTCGCGGATTTCGGCAGCTTCAGCCTCATTTTTGTTTCCTTTCCGTTTGTCTCGAAACAGCGGATGTACATCCTGCCGTTTTTTTTGTAGATTGCGGACTGCACTATGTTTTCCGCCGGATTTTCAACAAAACAATCCGAAGCGGGGGCGCCGCCCTTGTTTTGGTTGTATTTTTTGCCCACTGAAAGCGGGTGGTGATAATTTTTCGCATACTGCTGCACATCGCCGAAAGCGCCGTATTTTTCCGGCGACATCAGGGCGAATTGGAAATGGTTCTTGCCATCTAAGGCAAAACTTTTCGGCAATTTCCGCGCCCAGTCCTCCGAGGAGTTTTCGTATATGCAGTTGCGGGTCAAAAACAGCGACATCCTGCGGTTTTGCGGCTCGTGGACATAGTAAACAGAGCAGTTTTTGGAAATGAGGGCGAGCGGCGCCCCGTCTTTTTCGAAACATACGAAATTGCGGGCGTATATCTGGCCTTCGAGGTACGCTTCGCCGTAATTGTATCTGATTTGCGCCGTGTCGCGTGGCTCCACGCCGAAATATGCGTCGGCGAACGATTTCGTCGAGGCGCCGCAGGCTATATCGGCGGTGTAGTAGCAGTCGAGCGGTTTTGTGGAAAGTTCAAGTTCGAATTCGATGGAGGGCGAATTTCTGTTTATCACTATGTCCAAAACCGCTTCCTGCCCCTCCATGAACGCGCCGCAGATGCGGTACCGCCAGCGTATCGGCCCCTTCTCCACAAGTTGCCAGGAGCTTGGGGCAAATATGGCCTCCCCTGTGACCTTGTTTTCAAACATCCAGGTCGAATACGCGCCGCAGGTCACGCAGCGCAAACCGTACAGCGAACCGCCCTCTTCGGCTTTCACCGCGCGGCCCGTGGCTTTGTTTGCCAGCTCGGTTATCCGCCCCTTCGAAAACCCCACGACGAGCGCCCCTGCGTCGATTTTCAGCTCGTCTGCCGCATCGGGGGTTTCGCCCGCAGCTTCGGGCATGGGATTTTTCGAATAATTGACGCTGATTGAATTGTATCCGAAGGCGGGCGTTTTCACCTGCGCCAGCACGTCCACGGACACATAATCGTGGCGGCGGATCGCCTCCGGCACCGATAAAAACGAATTGCGTTCCGCAATTTGATACTCTATTTCTTCTCCCGCCGCGTCCGAGAGCGCGAAATCCTTTACGCCAAAGGGGCTTGTCACGCAAAGGCGCACAGTCTCGCAGCGCCCGTGGGCCTGCGTATTGACAACCGCCGCAAGCCGGCCCTCGCCATATTCGACCAGCCCCGCGAGTTTGGACAAATATTTGTTTGCCATTATTTCGGCTTTGGTTTTGGCGTTTTCGGCAATTGTCAAAAGTTCGCAGTCGTCTTCGCGCAAAACCCAATCTATGGCATGGCCCGTTATTTCGAACAGCTGCATCCACAGTTCTTCTATTTCGTCCTCCGGATACGGCTCGCCCATAACCGCGCACATGGCGCAAAGGCTTTCCAGCCGCACGATCGCCTTGTCCAAATCGCCCCTCATGCGCCACATGGAGCTATCGCCCTTGGCGGGCAGGTTGAAGCTGAGTTCGGCGTCGTCGAGCCCGCCTTCGAAAACGGGGAGTTCTTTTTCCGCCAGCTCTCCGAAATAATCTTTGGCAGAGCCGAATTTGAGCTCCGTCTTTTCTTTTTTGCCCCATTCTTTCACAAAGTCGTTTATATGTATCTCCCTGTCGTACCAACTCAGCCCCGGGCGGCTGTCGTCGCAGCCGTAAGGGACAAGCTCGACGTCGTGCGGGCACAGCCCTTCCGGACGCCGATGCGCCAGTTCTTGGTCGAAGAAAGCCCGGCGTATTTTTTCCCAGTCGGTTTCGTAATCCATATTGCTGTATCCCAAGTCAAAAAACCCGACCCCGGCTCCCCTCGAAACGAGGACTTCCGATCCGTCCAGGCCTTTCCACCAAAAAGCGCGGGGCACGCCCCGCTGATCCAATGAAATTTCGGGGCGCTGGAAGCGGTAATATTTAAAGCCCGAAAGTTTCAGTATCTGCGGCATCTGCCGCTGCCCCGGGGCGGTGTCCACGTTGTAATAGATTGGTATATCGCCCGTCCCAAGCGTTTTTTTGAAATAATCGCCGCCCGCCGCGAGATTTCGCGCGAAGGTTTCCTCGCCCACATACGAAGGGCGCGCGAGGCTGTAGCCGCCGCTTGCCACTTCTATGCGCCCCGCTTTCACATACGCCGCAAACTCCTTTGCTTTCTCCGGGCAATTTTCCAAAAACGGCTTCAGGCTGTGCACCGCGTTGTCGATCAGCCAAGTGGCCTCGGGATTTTCGGAAAGCCAATCGACCACTTCGGAAAACAGCAGGCAATAGCGCAGGATATGCCACTGGCGCTCGCGCTCCCAGGCGTAGTCGTGGTGGGAATGCCCGGTCACGTAGATTTTTTTCAGGGAACCGTCGCCGAGAATTTCTATGCCCATGATTTTTTGTCCCTCCCGCTCGATATGTTTTTTTTAAGGGGCTGTTGAGACAAATATCAACAAGCCCCTTCAGTTTTGCCATTTTGCTTCAAGTCATCTGCATTTTCTGCGCCTTATGGCCCATATGCAAAAAACAGGCATAAAGAGCAGCCCAATCCAAGCCAAGGCGCTGCCGTCCGAGGTTTGGGGGGGGTTGACTGCGGCGGCAGGAGGAGGCAAAACTTCCTCCGCGACGACAGCCTCAGGTTCTTCCTGCGCCGCCTCGTCCGCCTCGGCCGCTTCTCGCGCCGCTTCGGCCGCCGCCAATTCTTCCAGATAGGCCGCTTCGGGGTCCCCGGATATTATGCGCGGGTCATACGCCAAATCGTTCGTTATGAGTATTTTGTCCAGATAAGTTTCGGGTTCGCGCGTCATTATTTCCATGGTGTGCTTGCCTGCGGAAAAATTTTGCGTGACAAGGATATGCCGGATCGGGGGATCGTCCGTCGCGTCGCGGTAGGCCAGCGGTATCCACTGCCAGTTCGGGTTATATATCCATTCCGGGTTTTTATGGTCTTCCAAAGATGGCAGGAAAGGATTGTTTTCGCTGTACTCGTATCCCTCGCTGGGTTCCCACATGTCGAAAGTATAATATCCGTCTGCGACATACCCTTCGCCCTGGTCGAATCCCGCGCCGTCTATCATCACAAAAAACGAATTGTGTTCATCGTCCTGGCCCATCAGCCTAAACCACAGATAATAGTCTCCGGCTTCCGCCACTTCAAACTCATACGATATTCTTTCGTACGAATTTTCCTCGCCGTAGATGTACGAACCGTTGAACGCGCCGCTGCCGCTGCCAACGATCATTGGATCTGAGGATTGAATGCCCGATTCCGCCTCGATAAATATCATAGCCGCCAGGGCGTTCGCCGACAGGGCGAGGGACAGCAACACCGCCGTGAAGATTGCAGCAACTTTTTTCATTGTTGATTCCTCCTAAACATATTTTTCATACTATAAGCAACCGATACCATAATATCAGATTATTTGCGTTTTGTCAACAATATAGCTTGGTTTCGCCAAAAAAATTTTTCTTGACAAAAACAATCATCTGATGTACAATTCATTATAGAAAAAAACGCGCTTATATTTTTTAAATATGGAAAGGGTTGTATATATGTCGAAAATATTACGCAAAATCATCGTCGCGCTTCTGTTAGCCGTGGCTGTGAATTTGGCCGCGGGCTGCGGCGGCGATCCGGCGTCGCCCGAAACCGGCGCCGAGGATAAAACGGGCGCCGCCGAAGCTGCGCCGCCCGCCGAGGAAAAACCCTCGCACTACGAGGCGGGCTATCTCCCCGAAGTGAGCTACGGGGGATATGAGTTTCGCATAATGACCCCGCGAAACGGGTCGTTCGACCATCTGATCAGTTTGGAGGCTGATGTCGAGGAGGAGAGCGGCGAAACGCTGCCCGACGCCATATACAAAAGAAACCGCCTCATCGAGGAGCGGTACGGCATTGTGTTCAAGGGGCTGGTGGTCGAGAGCTACGATGCGTGTTTCGACCAGTTCAAAAAAGTGGCCCGCTCCGGTTCCGACGATTTGGATCTGTGCATGCTTCTCCCCCGCTACGCCTGGTCGCAGGCGGTCGAAGGGGCGGCGGTCACGGTGAAGGATCTGCCGCATCTGGACATTTCACAGCCTTGGTACGTGAAGTCGATAAACAGCGAGATGACCATCGACGGCAAAATGTTTTTCGCGTACAGCGACGAGTGCCTCAATCTGCTCGAGAACACCTCGTGCGTGCTTTTCAACAAACAGATGACCGCAGATCTCGGGCTTGGGAATATGTACAGTTTGGTCAAAGAGGGCAAATGGACGTTTGATGTGTTTTTCTCCTATGCGAAAACCGCCACTGCGGACCTCGACGGCGACGGCAAGATGACCGAAAACGACCGCTATGGAATATTGTCCACAGCCAGCGAATTCGTGCCCGCCTTCTGGTCTTCCGCAGGGGTCAGGACGGTGGAAAAGGATGCAAACGATTTGCACGTGTTTGTGGGACAGGATCCGAAATATTACGATATCTTGGACAAAGTTTGCGAAAACCTGTATGGGGGCGAAAAGATATATTTCGACGGGGCCTACGACAAAGTGCGGGATTCGGCGGTGCCCTTCTCGGAAAATTACGGGCTGTTCTATTCGCACTGCTTAAGGGCGGTGCCCGGGCTCAGGGCGATGGAGACCGATTTCGGGATACTCCCCTTCCCCAAATACGACGAGGCGCAAAATATATATTATTCCCGCGCGGGCAGGGGCTGGATCAACACCGCCCCGATCTCCGCCACCGACCTATCGCGCACCAGCGTGATCATGGAGGCGCTCGCGGTCGAATCCAAAAACTACGTCATACCCGCGTATTTCGAGGTGGCGCTCCGAACCAAATTTTTGCGCGACGACGACTCCGAGGAAATGCTGAATATAATCGAGCGCAACAGGTTCGTGGACCTTGGGGACACCATCTACGCCACCCAGATATCCGACATGATCACAAACAGCATAATAGGGGACAAGAACACCAATTTTGTCTCCCTGATCGAGAAGAACCTGAGCAAAATAGAGGAAACCCTCCAGAAATCCAACGAAGCGGCGCAGGCGCTGAACTAAAATTTCGGGATAAATCATATAAATTTATCCAAAATATCTTTTTTTATTTCCAGGCGCATTGTCTTATTGACAAGCTCGCACACCCGCAGATCGCCGTAAAAACCTATCAAAAGCCCTGCGTCAACGTGCGATAGGTTGTAATATGCCTCGAGCATGCAACGCATATCCGAAACCGCCAGCGCGGCTGCTTTTTCAAGGGAGTCCGCCGTCGCCGTCGTTGAAATGATTTCGTCCGATATCACAAACGGCCTGATTATTTTCATGTCTTTTCTGACTTTGACCGTAATATCGACATCGGCGCACATTTCCATTCCTTGGTCAAATATTTCCCCGTCGCCCATAGCCCCGTGAACGTCGCCGATGCCAAGCAGCGCGCCCTCGGCAAAAACGGGAAGATATACTTTTGCGCCCGATTTGACAAGGCTGTTGTCCATGTTGCCGCCGTGATCCCCCGCGCCTGTGCTGGGGCATTCCCCAAAACCGGCCGCGACGCCTATCACCCCGATCATGGTGTGGGCGGGAAATATTTTGCCATCGTTATTTAACACGCGCAGATTTCCCTCAGGCGTCGCTTCGGCTTTTATCTTTTCGTGCCCGTTGATCGTGAATTTTGTCGATATGCCCTCTTTTTCGTTCGGTATGTGCATATAGCCCGTGCCGACGAGTTTTACGCTGTGTATCTCCACTTCGAGCGTATCGCCCGGAATTACCCCGTTTACATATATGGGGCCTGTGACAGGGTTGGGGCGCACATATTTCCAGCCCTCCAAATACATTCCTCCGGCGGCGTCGAATGTTTCCACAGTCAGCCTGTCGCCGGACGATATCGATACTCGCGGTTTTATCGCCGGAAAAAAATCATAGTATACTTTTTCGCGGTCTCTTGCTATTCTCATGTCTTTGTCTCCTTTTCGTTTTTTGATTTGCCCGTTGCCGGGTCGATATACCGGTGAATGGAACGCTTGTGCTTATTTAGCCATATTTCAAGCTCTTCTTTTGCGACCGTGCTGTTTTCCCCGTATGCCAAGCTGAAAATAAAATGCGCCACTTCCGCGTTGCTCCCCTCGATTACATTCGTCGCGGTCGGTCGTGAAGGCCGTTCGGAAAGATTTCCGTGAAATGTGTGGATCAGAAAATCGATCAGGCGCATTTTTTCGGCGTAAGTATTCGCCAACGGATATTTTTCGTAAAACTCCTTCAATTCGTTTTGCGCCCCGTATCCGTGCAATGTCTGCTTTTTGTATGAATCGTTAAATTCGCCGAACGGCATGGACCAGCCGCATTTCGGGCATTCCAGTATAAAGCTCCTGTTATAGTTGTGGGGAATCTCCGTGCGGCACTCTATGCACACGGCTTTTCCGAGATTCGAGGAGGTGACCATCAGCATGCTGTCAACCCGCGCATACAGGCAAATTCCCACATCGTCGATAAGTTCTTCGTCATAAATTCCTTTTGCGTCCTGCTCATACAGCCTTTTGATTTTTTCGGGCGGTACTTTCTTCGCCCATTTTGGCTTTTTATGCTCCATTTTTCATCCTCCCGATAATTTACTTAAAATCAATGAAGCCGCCAGTCACAAACAATAAATTTATCATTTGCAAATGACGGCTGCTCACCCTCACTTTGTTTGATTCGATTATACCACATTTTTATGCTGTTGTCAAGCACAAATTTAATGTATTTACAAGTCCCCTCATGTCTTCGGGATAAACATTGCCGATATTGCCCAGCCTGAATGTGGGCCTGGAGGTCATTTTGCCGGGGTAGATTATATATCCCTTTGATTTGAGCGCGGCATACAGTTCAAAAAAATCCAGATCGCCGAGCTCAAACGTCGTGATGATATACGATTGATGTTTTGGATCGACGACGGATCGAATTCCGAGCGCTTCAAGCCCCTCGACAAGTATATTGTGGTTTTCTATGTAACGCTCCCTGCGAGCCGTAAGCCCGCCTTCTTTTTTGTATTCGTCGATTGCCTGGCGCAGCGCGAGCAAAATGTTAGTCGGCGAAGTAAATCTGAATTTGCCGCCGCCTGCGTATAATCCCTGATATTGATCATATAAATCGAGGCTGTGCGAATAGGATCTCCCTTCGCTTTTCTCCAAAAGATTTTTTTTGCCCACGACAAACGACAATCCGGGCAGCCCCTCCAGGCATTTGTTCGAGCTTGCCGCCAGCGCATCGATATCGAGCCCGGGCATATCTATATCGTAAGCGGCAAAAGTGGACATGGCGTCGACAAGCACTTTTTTTCCGTATGATTTGGCGAGTTTGGCGAGTTTTTCAAGCGGATTGATCACGCCGGCAGTCGTTTCGCAGTGGACAAACGCGACTATATCAATATCTTCGTCTTTTTTCAATTTCTTTTCGACCTTTTCTATGTCTATGGGCCAAGTCATATCAAACGAAATATATTCATAATCTTTCCGCGAATTTTCCGCGATTGTCAGCATGCGCCTGCCGTATTCGCCGTTGACGAGAAACAATATTTTATCTTTTTTCCTGCACAGGCAATTTATCATGGCCTCGACCGCGTAAGTGCCGCTGCCTTGCAAAAGAATCGTGGCGTAATCTTCGGCATTCGCCGAAATATTCGTAATATCGTTCATCACGGAAGCTGTGATCTGTTTATATTCGTCGTCCCAGGTGCAATGGTCTGTGAGCATCGCTTGCTTGACTGACCGGCGCGTCGTCAAAGGGCCGGGGGTCAGCAGCAGGCGCTCCGCGTTTTGGTTTAGTTTTTTGTTTATTTCGTCGACGACCGCCAATAACTCGTCCATATCGTCGATAATGTAATCCGCGCCGGCTTTGTAATATGCGGCCCGGACTACTTTTTTGCGCTCGTTCAATTCATCTTCGGATAGAGCGGCAACTTCATTGCGGTCAAGCCCAAGCTCCGACGAACCCATGATCACGCCGGCGGTCCAGCAGCCCGCGTTTTTGCCTTCTTCTATATCGACGGCGGTATCCCCCACTTTGACCACTTCGCATGCGTCAAAAATCCCGAATTCTTTCATATTTTCCCAAATCATATACGGATACGGCCTGCCTTTTCCGGCTTTGTCGGGGGCGATGCAAAAATCGGGTGAATACCCCTGCGCGGCGGCTTTCGGCAAAACCTTTTCCATCATGGCCGTGGTATAGCCTGTGGTGGAACCGATTTTAATCCCGCGTTCCCTTAAAGTTTCTGCCGTTTTTGCGACATAATCTTTTATGTCGCAGTGATTTTCTATATTCTCAAACAATATTTTTTCAAAAACCGAATATGCCTCCAGTATCTGTTCTTCGGAAACGGGGCTATCCAGCATTTCGGCGATGGCTCTCGCATGGTCGAGTTTCGGGAGCCCCATAGGCTTGCGCGCCATTTCGTTTGTTATATCTACGCCTATGCTCTTAAACCCATCGATAAACCCCTTCACCGGGGCGAAGCAACCGTAATCTATCGCAGTTCCCGCCCAGTCGAATATGACCGCCTTGATTTTGTTTTCCATTTTCAATTTCATACCTCCAAAATTTTTATAATGACCGTTATGCCAAAATCGGCGGAAATATGCAAGTACGCTTTCATACGAGAACTCCCTCCGAAATATTGAAAACTCTGTCGCACACGCCCTCCATGAATTCGATATCGTGAAAAATGCCTATCATGCTGGTTTTTTTGTCTTTGAGCTTTTTCAGCATATCTTTGACAAGAATCTTTGTTTTGCCGTCAAGCGACGCGGTGGGTTCGTCGAGCATCAATAGCCGGGGCTTTTTCACCATGGCGTGGGCGAGATTCAATCTGAGCCGTTCCCCGCCCGAAAATGTGGCGGGATATATGTCCCACAGGCTTTCGGGGAGCCTGAAATATACGAGCATTTCTTTTGCGGCTGTTTCGGCGTTTTGCGCCTTTGCGCCCATGTCGATCAATGCGCCTGCCACGTGTTCCTTGGCGGTCGTTCTGGGCATCACGTTCAAAAACTGCGACACATAGCCGATCTCGTGTCGCCGCAGATACAAAATCTCCCGTTCGGAAGCTTTGGCCAAATCGATTCTCCCGAATGCTTCGCTTTCGTATATGATCTCGCCCCGCATCGGCAGATAAGTGCGGTTGACGCATTTGAGTATCGTCGATTTTCCCGATCCGGATAATCCGACTATGCCGATAAATTCCCCTTTTTGAAGCCTCAGATGTATATTGTTGCAGGATTTTATTTCAAGCCCCGGATTATGCAGATAAAAACTTTTGCCGAGATTTTTTATATTCAATATTTCCATAAGTTTGATTTATCTCCTGTATTCGATGCGCGAAGTGGGGTTGCCGTCCACGAACACGTGGGTGATGACCGGATACCCGTCCAACAATTCCACAATCAATAAATCCGCTTTTTTGCCCGGTTCCAGCGAGCCGTAGTCTTTATCCGTCCTCGTGGCTTTTGCCGGATTTAAAGTCGCTTTGTTCACCATTTCGGGCAATTTGACCCCGAATTTTTCATTCATGTGAAATATGCTGTGCAAAATCGCAGCCGGATAATAATCGGAGCAGAGTATATCGGCAAAGCCTTCCAAAACCGCTTCTGTCGCCGACAGATTGCCCGAGTGGGAACAGCCCCGCAAAATGTTCGCCGCGCCCATAACCGTGCAAAAGCCCTGCTCTTTCGCGTATTTCGCGGTTTCAAGCGTGATCGGGAATTCGCTGATGTCCACTCCGATTTCGCGGTTCAAATCGAGCTTTTCTTTGGTGTCGTCGTCGTGCGAGGCTGCGGCTATTCCTTTTTCGCGGGCAAGCCGGGCAAGCTCTTTGAGCTGCTTTGGCGACAATGTCTTTTTGTTTTTGTGGTGTTCCACAACGCCGTCAAAGCCGAGCGTGTCGATTTCCTTGCCGTTATATTTTGAAATAGCCTCATGGTATAATCCAAGGTCGCTGTACTGCCCCTGCCCCGGCGTGTGATCCATGAAAGATATGAGATGCGTTTTGTTTTGGTTTATCATATCGCGCACAATATCGAGCGATTCCAGGTTGTCGATTTCGACGCGCAGGTGGAGCCGGTGATGGATCAAATGGCTGCGCAAATGGATGTTCGCTATCAAATCGGCGATTTTTTGCACATTGACTTTTGTCCTGAGCGGCGATTTTCCGAAAAATTCATCTTGGTACAGGGAGATCGAATGATACATCGTCGTAATCCCCGAACCCAGCAAATCCCGTTCGCATACTTTGAGCGCAAACTCAAAATCCATCTGCGAAGTGGGCCGCGGCTGGATATACTGCTCTATTTTGTCCGAATGTATGTCGATGATCCCCGGCATCACGTAGCGGTTGTGGGCGTTCACGATCCTTTGCGCCCCGTTTGCGATGTCGTCATCGGCAAAGCCTAAAATTCTGTCTTTGTCCAAAAGCAATGTTTTGCCTTCGACGATTTTCTCCGGCGTTATTATTTTTCCGTTTTTTATGGCGGTCAAAATTCAATCCTTTCTGTTTTCATATCAGCGAATGCACGAGTTGCTGCGTGTACGGATGCTGCGGGTCTTCGAGTATTTGGTCGGTGAGCCCGCTTTCGATGATTTTGCCGTCTAACATCACGATCGTCCTGTCGGCGAGCATGCGTATGACCGCCAAATCGTGCGATACCAACAATATGGAAATGCCGTATTTCGCCTTGATTTTGCGGATCAGGTCGAGCACTTTGGCCTGCACGGACAAATCGAGCCCGGTTGTCACTTCGTCGAGCAATAATAACGCCGGATTGTTGGCGAGCGCCTTGGAAATCTGGACGCGCTGCTGCATTCCGCCCGAAAAATTCTTCGGGGCCTCGCTGCTGCGCGAAGCCATGATCTCGACGGCTTCCAGAAGTTCTGTTGCGCGCCCGGTCATTTGCTTTGCGTTGCGGCTGCCCGCCGCGATTATTTTTTCGGCGATGTTGGAAGCGGCCGAGTAATCCATCCTGAGCCCCAAAACCGGATTTTGATACACCATGCCCATTATGTTGTTTTTTATCATGCGCTGTTTTTCCGCGCTTGCCTCCCAGATATTTGCTTTGCCCTCTTTGTAGTCGCGAAGCGCCGCAATGCCCGAAGTCGGGACAAAATCGAAATACAGCGACCTCATCAGCGTGGTCTTGCCCGAACCGCTCTCCCCCACGATGCCCAAAACTTCGCCGGGGTATACTTCAAAAGAAATGTCGTTTGCCGCCCAAACGCTTTTGCAGGCCGCGCAGCGGTTTTTTTCCAGATTCCGCTGACAGGCAGCACAGCCTTCCCCATAGCGCACGACCAGATTTTTCACGGACAAAACCGGAGTTTCATTTAAATGCATGGCTTGCCGCCTCCTGACAGTGCGAAGTATCGGAGCATTGATAAAATTTTTCCCCGGTTTGCGCGTCAAACATCTCGTCGAGATATGTATCCGCACTCCCGCATAAACGGCACTTTTTGCCCGCGAAGTTTTCCCTTTCAAAGGGAATGTCTTCAAAAGCGAGCGAAACGACCTCTGTATGCGGGGGGATGGCGTAAATCTTTTTTTCGCGGCCCGCCCCGAAAAGATACAGGCATTCGGCTTTGTGCAGCTTTGGGTTGTCGAACTTGGGTATCGGGCTCGGGTTCATCATATAGCGGCCTTCGGCCATGCAGGGGTATTCCGAGGGAATCGTGATCTTTTTGTATTTTACGAGGCTTTCGTAAAGCTGGAGCCACATCGGGGCGTAATCTTTTTCGGCGTGCATTTTTTTTGTGACTTCCTCGCGCGCCTCGACGATGCGCAGCGGTTCGGGAATGGGAACCTGAAACACAAGTATCTGGTTATTTTCCAGCGGCACTTCCGGTATTCTGTGCCGCGTCTGTATCAACGTCGCCTCGCGGGTTTTGGTGGTCGTTTTGACGTCGGTGCAAAGCCCGATGAATTTTTTTATGTTTACGGCGTTCACGCTCTCGTCGCTTCCCTGGTCGATGACTTTTAAAACATCGTCCGGGCCGATAAGCGAGAGCGTCAGCTGTATGCCGCCCGTCCCCCATCCGCGCCCGATAGGCAGCTCGCGCGATCCGAAGGGCACCTGATAGCCCGGAATGGCGACCGCTTTGAGCGAAGCGCGGCGGATTTCGCGTTTCGAGCCCTCGTCAAGAAAAGCAAAGTTATAGTTTTTATTCACTTTTTCCCTCCCTTGTTTTTCTCACTGCGTCCAGTTTGGACTGGAAAGTGACATAGTGCGGCAGTTTCAAATGTGAGATAAACCCGTTCATCTCCAGGCTGTCGCCGTGCGTCAAGACGAATTCTTCGTTTTGCGCCGGATACGGCCCGCCGTTGTCGAGCTCGCGGTCGATCACGGCCATGGAAATCGCTTTGGTTTCGTTTCTTCCGAACACCGCGCCGTAACCCACCGCGAGTTTTAATTTGTCTTTGTCGTCGGCCGAATTGAAGCATTCGACTTCGGTGATCAATATTTCGCCGATATATATGCTTTCGTTTTCATCTCCCAAATACGGCACATAAAGTTCAAGATAACCGCAGCGCAGCTCGCCGACTGTGGGGTGCACCTGCCCGAACCCGCGCAGGGCGGAATACGCCAGCCCGGAAATAAACCCCGTGTCCGCGCGGGCGAGCGTTTGGAGCCGGGAGCTTCTTTCAGCCGGAAATTCGAGCATATGCGCGGTCACGTCGTTCGGGCTTTGTTCGTCATTTTCAAAAGAATCGATCAATCCTTCTTTTTTCAATTCATCTGAAACGCGGGGGCACGGGATTATTTCATCCTTGACCGGAAATTCGAGCATATTTCGCATATTTTCCGGGCCGCGATCATCAAAATCTATCAGTCTGTGCGTGTAGTCATAAGTCGCGCCCAAAATCTGCCCGCCCGCTATGTCTTTGAAGGCGGCGGAAATACGGCGGATAACACGCATTTCGGCGGCATTTGCTATATTTGTGTAATAATTTCTGGTGAGGGTGGAGCGGTAGGCGCGAAGCAGGAACACAGCTTCTTCCATTGAGCCTTCGCATTGCTTGAGCGCGAGGGCGGCGTAAGTTTTTGAATACAGGCCGGCTTCGCCCATCACGCGGTCCACGAGAAGCGACATTTTATGTTCGATCGCTTCGATTTCAACATCTTTATCCGTCCCGCTTTTATAGTAATCAAGCAGTTTAATGCTCTCTTCGATAGCTTCCTTTCCGCCCGATACCGCGACATACGCCATTTATTCCATCTCCTTTTTATGTTTTTTAATCATAGACTCGCCGGCAAGGCGTGGAAAAGCCAATAGCTCCCCCGCTTTTGAAACGGAAATTATATCAATTCCCTGCGGGTATTCGTGGTTTTGCGCGCCGCGCAGCGCAATCGCCTCTTTTGCCAGTTCCATTAAATCTGTATCCTGCGCGACAACGGTCGCGCTTTTATGCGGATCGGCGGGCGTTCCGCATTTTGCCTTTTCGATCGCCTCGGGCAAATATTCGCGGCCGCAGACAAAAATATAATCGGCGGTTTTCGGATCGGCTGCTTTCGCCGATGTCAGCATGGCAATTTCATCCGACAGCGGCTGTTCTGCGCAAAAGCTCGTTTCGTTATCCAAAAGCGTCATTGCCACGGCCAAAAGCGGCGAATTTTCACCGTGCAGCTTGTCCGCGCATTCTTTTATGCTGACAATTCGCCCGGGATAGGACATGGCCTCGAGTATAAGCCTGAATATTTTCTGGCTGTCAAATACAATATCAAAATTATGCTTTTTTGAAAGCGTTGAGATCATCCGGCGCCTCCGTATCCATAGATTGAAAATTTACCATCGTTTTTAAGTGCATGGCGTTTTCCCGCATGGCAAAATCATTTTGCCCTTTTTCAAGTTCCGCAAGTCTGTCCATGCCCGTAAAAACGCCTTTATTTGCCGCCGCGTCGATAATAGCCATGTCGAGCGTTTTTTTTGCGTCGTCGCCCATCAAAACAGCGGCGCCTTTCACGCCTTCGATTTCCACTATCGCCTCGCAGACGATAACTTCGCCGAGATAAAACAAACTTTCTTTGACCGGCTCGCGCATTTTGATCATGGCCAGTGTTTTTCCCGGTTCTTTTATGATGACCGGGCTGCATATTTTTTGAATCTCGGCGGATAATTCCGCGATTATTTTTTTATCCGCTTTCGCCAAAATCTTTGTAAATCGTTTTTTATCCATATTTTTATCCATAAATGACAGCTACCTGACCTTTGCTTTTACTTTCGTCGCGATTATTTCTAACAGGATAACTGCGGCCACGACGATATATGTGATAAATCCCAGCTCGCGCAAATCGAAATAGAAACTGCCCGCCATAAACAGATCAAACCCGATTCCGCCGGCTCCGGCCGCCGCTCCCACCGCGATCGCATTCGTAAAATTGATCTCAAAGCGCAAAAACGTCCAAGCGGTCATATAGCTTATAGACGAAGGCAGTATAGCCTGAAACACAATCTGCCAGAAATTCGCCCCGCTCGCTTTTAAAGCCTCGATGGTTCCCGCGTCCATCTCTTCTATCGACTCCGAATACGCTTTTATCAGATAGGCCGCGCTGTGAAAAGTGAGCCCCACCACGGCGGCTACGCTTCCAAGCCCTGCGGCTACGGTGAAAATGAGAACCCACAAAATCGTGGGCACTGCCCTGACAAAAGCGACGATGCTTTTTATTACGATCGCGGTTTTTGGGTTCGCTATATTTTTTGCGCAAAACAAAGCGCAAAAAAAGGCTATGATCGCCCCGAAGACAGTCGAGAGCACGCCGAGCGAAAAAGTTATGAGCAGCTGTTTCATGGAAGCTGCGAAAGTATTGTATTTTAAATGCGGTTCCCCGAACACGACTTTTATATTTTTCAGAGTGCCGGAAACGGCTTCGCCCATGTCGATGTTTTTGTAATCGAATGTCATAAATCCATATGCAGTCAGCATAACCAAGAAAAAAACCGTGAGCTTTATGGCGATTCCGCTTTTTGACTTTGCTGCCGTTTTTATCTTTCCTCCGCGGGTTTTCCTTATATGCCTGTGCGCGCCGACGGAAACAGGAAAACGGCCTGCAACAATTGTTTCATCCATAAGTGGCTACATAATCACCTTTCTGATTTGATTTGATACTATTTCGATGGCGATGACCAATACGACAATGGAAATGACCACGAGGCTTGCCGATCCGTAGTCCAATCTTTTGTAATAAAGGTCGAACAGATAGCCTATGCCTGTGGCCGTGAGCACGCCGATCAAAGTAGAGGAGCGTATATTTGTTTCAATCATGAACAATACCCAGGATACGATTTCAGCCATGGCCGACGGGATGATCCCCTGAAAAACGATCTGCAGGTACGTCGCTCCCGTGGCGTACAGCGCTTCGACGCACGACGCGCTCACTTCGTCGATTGTTTCGATGAATGTGCGCGTCAACATCCCGAAAGTGGCGAAAAACAAAGCAAAAAATCCGGTCAGTATGTTTTGGCCGAACGAAAAAAGCAGCAGCATAGCCCAGACGACGTCGGGGACGTTTCTGAAAAACGCGGCGACAATTCTAACTGTCCTGCCAATCCATGGATTGGTTTTCGTCGTTCTCGTTCCTAGCAAACTGAAAAAGAACGCGAAAACAGCCGCGCAGACCGTGACTGCGACCGACACAAGCGCGGTTTCGATCAATTTTGCCAGTATATTGGGCAGGCGCGCCCACGCTTTTTCATTTGGCACCAAATTTTCCGCAATCCATTTAACCGCTTTCGGAACCGACGAAAATCCGCCGATCACATCATATTTGGTCACGGCGACGGAAAGCGCGAACAGCGCGGCGACGCATAAAAACGTTATCGTGAAGCTCCGTTTTCTTTTTAAGAACACAGATGTCTGTTTTTTTGTTTCTGCTGCTTTATCCGACATCGGTTATCAACTCGCCTTCTTCCGACTGGTAAATTTCGTAGATTTTTGATTTTGTCAACAGTTCCGGAGGGCCGTCATACACTATATGCCCCATAGTCACGCCGATGATTCTTTTGGAATATTTTATCGCGACGTCTACCTGGTGAAGATTGAATATACAGGTGATTTTCATGGTTTCGTTTATATTTTTCAAATGGTCCATGATCACTTTCGACGAACTCGGGTCAAGGGATGCTATCGGCTCGTCGCATAATATGAGCCTCGGTTCCTGCATGATGGAGCGCGCGATGCCCACGCGCTGTTTTTGCCCCCCGGATAATTCGTCGCAGCGCTTGTATGCCTGTTCCGCAAGGCCGAGTTTGTCCAATATCTGAAAGGCTGTTTCTTTTTCTTCTTCGGAATAATACCCGATTACGCCGCTTATCGTCGATTTGTGTCCAAGGCGGCCATGCAGCACATTTTCGATCACGCTGAGCCGTTCGACGAGGTTGTAATGCTGGAATATCATTCCGATTTTTTTCCGGATCTGCCGGAGCTGTTTTTTGCTTGTTTTGGTTTGGCTTGAATGGACGCTCCTGCTGCCCTCCAAAACCGAAGTTTTCAAGGACTTGCCGTAAGGGGTAACAAGGTGTCCGTCGAATGTTATGGAACCCTGCGTTGCATCGACAAGGCGGTTGATGCAGCGCAGGATCGTGGATTTGCCCGAGCCCGACGGGCCGATGATGGAAACAAATTCTCCCTCTTCAACAGAAAAAGAGACGTCGGTCAGGGCTTTTGTTATATTGTTATAGCTTTTGCTCACGTTATCAAACACTAAAATCGGCATTTGTTTCCACCTTTTTCCGTTTCAATCTATTTGGATTTATCATTTGCGGTATGGATCATACCACGAATCCTCGGTGACGACATAACCGTAACTCGATGATTTTTTATACAATCCAAATGCGCCCTCCGCTTCCGGGTCAAAAAAGAGTTTTTCGTTTTCGGCGACTTCGGCCGAGGTAAACAGATCCTGTATCGCCTTTATTTCGTCCGGGCTCAGATTTTTGGGGTTGTAGACGTTGGGCCCGTTGAAAACGGGTGTGCAGGCGATTACGACAAATTCTTTTCCGGCGTGCGAGTCGAACGGGGCGTCCGCTCCGGCTTTTATCTCATATACCGCGCCGACCGTATTTTCCGCGCCTTCCTTTAGTTTTGTGTAAGGTTCGAGTTCCGTATCGCAGAAAGCCGCGACGTCAGCGTTTCCGGTGATCAAGTTGATGGCGGAGCCCTGATGGGACTGGCCGAAATACACTTCGCCGAAGAACATCCCCGAGCCTCCTTCAACCAATTTTTCTTCGTCCAAATCATCGCTTGCGAAATGCGCGATGATCGATGAAGTGGGAACCCTGAATCCCGATGTCGAACTGTTTGAAACAAAAGACATTTTTTTGCCTTTTATGTTGTCGATGGAATAGCTGCCGCCGTTTTTGTACTGATCGGCGTCTGCTTTGCCGACGCAAATCCACGAAAAATATTTTGCCTCGTCGAGCTTTCCGTTTTTGTCGGCGTTGACAAACATGACGTTGATTTCCGGATTTCTGTTTTTGGCTTCTATATAGCCGACCGCGCCCATCGCCATCGCTATATCCGCCGAACCGCTTGAGATAGATTCGATTGCGATAGTGTAATCTGTCGTGGTGACATTTTCGACTTTTCTTCCGGTCGCCCGTTCGATCAGCCTGCCCACTTCGGCGCGTATATCGTCATGGGTGTTCGACGATTCGTTTGGGTACCATACCACTTTTATCGTGCCCGTGTTTGCGGTCTGCTTGCCGCTGTCTTCGCTTTTTGCGCCGCTGTCGCCGGAGCCGTTTGAAGCTTTCACGTCTTCGCTGCATCCGGCCATGCATATCACCATTGCCGCGATTGCCAAAATTGCCGCGATTGCCCGATATATCATGTGTTTTTGCATTTTTTCTTCTCCTTGTTTTTTGATTTTACAAAATATTTTAACTATGCTGACTATGATTATACCTTTTCTTTTGTAAAGTCTGATAGCAAGGCAGGGTAAAAGATTTGTATGGTTTGCGTAATTTATGTGATTTCGCGCAAAACAAAAACCGCGCCGGGTCCTTTGCGCCCGGCGCGGTTTTTGTTTTTTTCTTTTTTTCGCCAAATTCTATCACAAATGCAGCGAGAGCGCGTACCGCGCCATATCGGGGGAAACAGATAGCCTGCCGCTTTTTTTCAGTTCTATCTTCGCCAGCGCGCGCCCGTTTTCGCCGCATACATCGCAGCGCGTATAGGGCGCGGCAAATTCGATCTCGCCGGGCCCGTGCGGCAAAACCGTGAGGCCGTCAGTTTGGCCGAGCGATTCGCCCTTTTTGGCGATGATGGCCGTTTGCATATCCGAGCGGGCGATATGCTCGCCCCGAAAGCCGAGCTCCCCGCAAAATTCCGCGATTTGGAGCAGATCGTGCCGCACTGCGAACAGGCCGTATTTTTCTATCCCCATTTTTACGCCGCCCTCCACCGTATATTCGCGCGGCGAGGCTGCGTCGTTGAATATCACAATGGCCTCGCCCCCGTCGATCTCGCGGTGCATCAGCCGGCTTTCGGGGGCGGGGGCAAAAGCCGTTTTTTCAATGCGGCTATCGCCCCTCCAGCCCATGTCGCCGCCGCAATATATCTTCGCCCCGTTTTTTTCCGCAGCTTCGAGCGCCGCCTTTGTTTTTTCGTCCATTTCGTTTTCGTTTGGGCAAATTATCGTCTTTGCCCCTTTTGGCAAATTTTCCAGTTCGTCAGCCTGCCATATGTCAAATTTCGCGCCCATTTCCCAGAGCGCTTTCAAGGCTTCGTTTATGCCCTCGGTTTTGCGCCTATACCCAAGGTTTTTTTCAAATCCGTGCGTCTCGAATGGCAGCAATAGCAAGGTTTTTTGCCCTTTTGGGCAATACGCGAGCCCTTTTCCCAAGCGGGCAAAACGCTTCATCACGAGAGTAGTGGGCGATTCATAGTCCATGCAGGAGTATATCGCGCCGTATTCGGGCGAAGCGACCCAGGGGCAAACCGAAACGCAGCCGTTTGGCCACGATTTGCCGTAGGTATAGCGCCCCTCATACACAAAAATTTCTTCGGGCAGCGCCTCGTCCATGAATTTCATGTACGGCGCCGCGCCCGACAGAGTGTCGCACAGCCAGGATATGCCCCATTCATAGTTGATCGCCGCGCTGTGGCCCGCTGCGAAAAATATGTGGTAGCGAAAATCGTATTCCTTCGCGCGCTCGCCGTTGGAGGGCCACACCCCGCCGAATTCCTCGATCATGAAAGGCTTGTTTATGCACTGCGCGTTCTGGTAATTGGCAAAATATTCCAAATTGCCGCGCGGGCGATAGGTATGGTCGGCGATTATGTCCCCGTTTTTCGTGCTGCGGTAGTTTTCCGAGCCGGTGTCCCAGCAGTGCTCCCCGTATACAACCGGCTGCATGGCGCCGTGGCTTCGCAGCGTTTGCTTTACCTCGTCGCCCCATTTCGCGAAAATTTCGCTGTTTGTAAGCGACGCTTGTTTGCCCTCGCAGCCGTCGCGCAGCCACGGATAGTCCAGCTGCCCCGGGGCGGGATCCACCACCGAGGCCTCATTTGTGAAATCCCATATGATATTTGAAAAATCCTTCCAGCGTTTGGCCATTTCCGCCACATACAGCAGCTGCTCGGGCATATTTTTCGCGAGCATTCCGATCAGCCGCTCGTCGATCATGTCTGCCGCCTCGAAACGCGCCCGCGCATCCGGCGTGTTTATCTCCATCCAGCGCACCCACGATGAAAAGAACGTGATCTCGGCCACGATGCCCTTCTCCCCCATCAGCTCAACGAGCGCCTCCATGCCTCGAAGCGAAGTTTCGTCCATCACGGGGTCGCACCACAGGCGGCATATCCTGACCCCCGCTTTCGCCATCGCCGAAATCGCCGATTTAGCCCGCTCCACGCATAGCGGCCGGTACGAAAGCTCGAAAAAGGTGCTCGACGGGTAATAGTGCGTGCCCACAAAAAAGTCCCTTTGGCCGTCTATGGCAAGATATCTGCCGTCTACCTCCGCTTTGGGGCGGCGGCGTTTTTTGGACACGAACAAAACCGAGCTGCTCGCCTCGTCGGCATATTTTGCGCCTTGATCGCGCGGGAGCCCGTATACGAACCTGTCGCAGACAAACAGCGAGGCCTTTATCGAATATACCCCATCCAAATCCTTTGGATACCAATAGCAATGGCCGGCATCGGAGTCGCGGCGGCCCAGCGCGAGTTCCGCATTCGCCAGCTCCGCGATTTTGCGCCCCCTTTTGTCATATGCCCCAATCACGAGCAGCGCCGTCTGCAGCGCCTCCCCGGTATTTTCGATCTTCCAGTCTATGCGCACGCGCTCGCCGGGCTTGTATAGCGCGAATTCCGGCGTGAGCCTGCCGATGAAGCACTTATGTTTTTTGTATCCGAGCGCGATTTTGCAGAATTTGTCCCAATCGGCCGCGGAAGCCACCGAAAGCGCGTCCTCTGCGGCTATTACATACCAGCACCCGCCTTTATAGTTTCCGCCCGACAGCGAGCTGTCGTAATTTTTCAAAAAAAGCCCGACCGCGCCCAGCTCGGTCCCGAATTCGTCCTTGTCCGCGACAAGCGGGAATATGTCCATGCGCGGCTGCTCGTCGATGCCGTGCATCGAATACGGGACCGCAGGGCGCACATAGAGATATTTCGCGGCCCCGTCAAAAAATTTGATCGGAGCGAATTTCGGGGGCAGCTTTTTTATCCCGGCAAGCCTGCTTATCTTCCCCTCGGCCGCAAATATCCAAAGCTCGTTTAGATAATCTATGCCGCCCGCGGATAAAAATATCATGTCTTCCCCGCCACGCAGCCGTTCTTTTATCTCCGGCCAGGCCCCTTTCAGGTATCTTTCGTCGTAAAACGACATATCCGCCCCGCACGAAAGTTTCGAATACAGGCCTCTGTCCCCCACAAAAATCATTTGGCCATCCCCCCTTTTTTGATTCATTTGTTAAACGAGCAGCTTCTTTTCTGTTTCGCGGTATTTTTTGTATATTTCCCCGTATTTTTTAAAGGCTGCGGGATCGGGCGCGTATTCTGTCAGGCGGCCGCCTTCCCCGCAGCATGAAATGCCCCGCTCCAAAAGCGCGAGCGCCGCCGCCCCCAAGGCCGCCGCGTCCGGGAAGGGCAGCGCCCGTATTGTCTTTCCGGTGATGTCGGCTATGATTTGGCACCATACGGCGCTGCGGCTCCCGCCGCCGAATACGGTCAGGCTCCCCGTTTTTTCGCTCAGGATTTCGCAGATATCCAGATTTTCCCTGATCTGGAACGCTATGCCCTCCAAGACCGAGCGCGTGATGTCTTCTTTTGAGGTATCGAGCCCAAGCCCGTAAAACGTTCCTTTTTGGTCCGATCGCCAATGGGGTGAGGAAGCCATGCCGAAATGCGGGTAGAAAAATACCCCGCCGCTCCCCGGCTCGGATTTTTTTGCCGCCTCGTCTATGGCTTCATAAGGCTCGCCTTCATAAAAAGCGTTCCTGTACCATTTCAGCGCGGCCCCTGCGGTGGATATCACCGATTCCAAGCTCCATGTGCCCTCTTCGATAAACGGAAAAAGCGGTATCCTCATTTTTTTGTCAAACACGGGCTTTTTGACGATGAACTCCATCGCTCCCGCCGTACCAAGGCACAGCGTGGCCGCTTTTTGCCCCAAAAGCGCGAAATGCGCCGCCGCCTTCTGATCCTGCGCGCCCACCGCGACCGGGAGATTTTCGCATAGGCCCATCGTTTTTGCCGCCTCCGGGCTCAAAGCTCCCGCGCTGCTTCCGGACTGCTTGATTTTTGGCAGCAAGGCGAGGTCGATGTCGAACGCGCCCGCTATTTTTTCGCTCCAGCGGCGCTTTGTCACGTCATAGAGCAAGCTGCCGCCCGCCATCGTATGGTCGGTCATGCACTCCCCGGTCATTTTCGCGGTGATGAAATCGTGCGCCATCAAAAATTTATGCGTTTTTTTGTATATGCTTTTTTTATGCTGTTTCAGCCACATCAGTTTTGGGAGCACATATCCCTCGTTTGGCCTTTTGCCGGTTTTTGCGAACATTTCCCATTCGCCGAACTTTTTTTTTATCTCCGCGCTTTGTTTTTTCGCCCTTGTGTCCAGCCATGAAATCGCATTTCCGAGCGGGGAAAGCGCCGCATCCACCGGCACGAACGATATGCCCTGCGAGGCTGCGGAAATCGCTTTTATGTCTTCTTTTTTTACCCCGCTTTTTTTGACCGCGTCCGCCGCAGCCCGGCAAGAGAGCTCCCACCAGAGATCCGCATCCTGCTCGATATGCCCCCCGGACAAAATCAGCGGATATTCGATGTACCGCTCCCCCGCGATGCGCCCGAAACGGTCGGCCACCACGGCCTTGCAGCCGGTAGTGCCCAGATCTATGCCCACGCTGTATATATCGTCCATTATTTCCCCCATATCTAAATCCTGACCGTGCGGATACCCATGATTTCGCCTAACATCTCTATTTGCTTTGAACAGTCGCCGTAGCATATCGCGTAGTGCTGCCCGGAATAATTTTTGACAAGCTCCGAAACATCGCCGTCCAAACTCACGTCCAAGGCTGGCATATACCCTCCCCGAAGCTCCGTTCTTTCTCCGATGCCGGTAAAATACAGAATATGGTAGCTGCACCGATCCTCCACAAGCCTTGCCAGCGTCACCTTTTCCGGCCTCAACGCAAACGAGCACTGTATGCCCGAAAAGCCCGGGTGCGGCATGAAATTTCTGATGAGCGCGCCGCCCGGCTCTCCCATTTTAAAAGGCAGAAAGCCGCAGGAGGAAAATTTGACGGTGTTTTCCGAGTGCGTCATGCAGTCCCCGTATGTGACCGTCTGCCCGGTCAGCAAATTCAGCATGAGCATCGACACGGTGTTTAAAATATCGCCCTCGCACGAAGTCACAAAACCCTCGTCCGCCAGAAGCGAAAGCGGCACGCAGGGCACCATTTTGTATTCCTTTGAAAATTCGTACTGGCACTTTATATTCAATGCGTCGAGCGCCCTGTGCTCAATCAGCTCCTTGGAGGCAAGATATATCCCCGCCGATTTGAGCAGCGCCTCCGCGCCCACTTCGCCGTGGATCTTCGCCGCCTCTTTGTAACAGCCTATCACCTTTTGCTTTTCTTCGGGCGATTTGGACTGGGCTATGTTGATCAGCGTATACGAATCTATCTGCTCTATCTCCGGGCCAACTTTCAGCCGCATGAACAAATGGTCGAAAGTGCCCGTATATATGCTCATCGAGGTATAGCCCACAAGACCCACGCGGCTCCTTTTCAGCTTCGCGGCGGTCGAGGCGCCGAGGCAAAAGCAGGCGATCTTTTGCTTTGTTTCGCCGTGGCCCGTATCGCCCAGGACCGGGACATATCGCTGCCCCGCCCTGTCCAAGACCCCCTTTATCATGGCGTAGGACACATATGCCCCGGTGCTGACGGGCTTTCCGCCCGATTCGCACATCGGAAAGCTCGAAAGGCACAGCGGCAAATGCTCCACTTCGCGAAGCGCCGACATCACCGTCGGGCATTCCACCCAGGAAGCCAAAAACAGCACGACCCCCGAAACATCCCCCGCCGCCAAATATTTGCCCGCCGCCATCGCGTCCGAGTGGCCTGTGACCGGCTCTTTGGCGCAGATTGCCTCATAGCCGGCCTCCGTTATGTTGCCGATCGCTTTTTTGGTCTGCTCGCGCACCACTTCATCGACATAGTCCGGGTGCGCAATGCTCACAAACCCTATCCGGCCTTTCATGATTATTCACCCATGACCACTATCTCGGCCACGCGCCCGCGCTCGCGCACCTGATCCCAGTCGATGAAATATATGAATCCGAAATCCCCGAGCGACAGCGCGCCGTTTTCGACCACGATCGTCTCCGAGCGCCCGAAGAACGACGAGCGCAGGTGGGCGTCGGTGTTCAGGCTGCCCTTGGGTTCCTCGTCGGGGAAAGTCAGCGCGAATTCGATGTGCTTGGGCCCCGGGTGGTAGTATTGGCCCTCGGTGCGGCAGGTGGGTATCAGTTTTTCCATGATTTCTATCAAATCCATCTGCATGTATTCCCTGCCGTAATAGTTCGTGTCGTGCGAGGACTCCTGGATCATCACGGAGCAGGTGGTGTGGTGCGAATACACCGTGCATATTCCGTTCTTTATGCCCGATTTTTCCACGATTTCCTTCACCTCTTTTGTGATGTTGTGGAAATGGGGCAAATGATCCTTGGACTGGACTTGGACTTTTCCTAAATAGACTGCCATAATTTTTTCTCCTTAATCGTTTTACCGTTTTTTTTCGCAAAATCGTTTGTCTTCGCCTTTTAATTCAAGTATACTTTTGTTTTTTTGATTATATGTTGATATTATGTAAATTTTTACGAACCACATCGACAAATCCCCAATTTATGTGATATAATATACAGCGCGGAAAACAAAAAAATTCGGCAAGAGAGGCGGCGATACAAATGAGCAAAGAAATGCTCGACGGCAAAAGGGTGAAAAAAATCAGGCTCCTGCCCTATTCGCACCACGACTACGCTTGGGTGAACACCCGCGCCTGGCACAAATCGCGGTATATAAAGTGCTTTTTGTCGGTTATCGACAAAATGAAGGAAAATCCGGATTTCACCTGGCACATAGACAACGTGATCCACAGCCTGATCCCCTTTCTCGAAAACTGCCCGGAAAAGGCCGGGCAGTTCAAAAATTATGTGCGCGAAGGGCGCATCGCCGTGCTCAACGGCGGCTACAGCCTGGCGAGGCCTTCGTATGTGGGCGAGGAAAGCTACATACGAAACATGATGGCGGGCAAAAAGTATTTCAGGCAATGCTTCGGCATCGGGGAAATCCCCTGCCTGTTCAACGCGGACACCGCCTGCGGGCACAGCCAGGTGCCTCAAATCGCGAGGCTCGGCGGGCACAAATACTACCATTTCCTCCGTCCAAGCGCCTGCCTGACGAACAAGGGCGTGCCTTTCCAGTTCGTGTGGCGGGGGCTCGACGGCAGCGAAGTGACGGCGGCGAGGGGAATTTACGGGAGCATGTGGGCAAATAACGAATTTTTGGGCTATGATTTGGAAAAAGACTGGGAAAAGGCAAAAGAAGAATATTTCCAAAGCTGCCTTTCCGACAAAGTGAGCGAAAAGCTTCCCGTGGAAACCGTGTTCCAGTTTGTGGGCTGCGACGACAGCCTGCCGCTCATGGACCACCATGACAGGCCGCTGAAACTCGACGGGTTCATCGCGGAGTGGAACAGGCGCGAAAATGCCAAAATGGGCTACGCGAACCTAAACGAAGCATTTGCGGAACTCGAAAAAACCGGGCTGCCGGTGGTCGAGGGGGTCTTGGACCATGCGGAACTCAGCTTCAACCTCCCATTCAAGGGGAGCAAGTCCCTTTGGCGCATGCGGATAGCGCTGGACCGCGCCATCGTGCTGTGCGAAAAGCTTTGCCTACTGGCCGCCAGCCTCGGTTTCGCATATCCCGAATGGCAAATCGAGCGCCTGTGGGAAAATCTGTTCGAGATAACGGGCCACGCCACGGAATACATACAGGACAAAAACGCCCGCGAGCTTTATGACATCGCCGAAAAGGCGAGGCTCGAAGCGGAATGCATGATCGGCATGGCCAAAGCCCACATAACAAAAAGCGTCCCGCGAAAATCCGAAATACAGGCCGTGGCGATCAATGCGAATATGTGGGAGGCGGAGCAGGCGATAGCCCTTGAAGTGACGTCGTGGCACGGCACAGCCGATTTCGAAGTGCTCGACGGCGCGGGAAACAAGCTGGAATACCAGATTTTGGATTGCCAGGAAGGCTATGCGCTCAGTTCGGGTGCGAAACACACGAGCGCAGATATTTTGGTCTATGCCAAAGTGCCCGCCTTCGGCTATACGACCCTTGAAATCGCGGAAAATTCCGGCCCCGGCCCCGCCCGCGGCTTTGTAGACCTGCTTCCCGCAAACTACCCGAAAGACTGCGGGGACGAGGTGCGCTTCGACAACGGCCGCATCGAAGCGGCGTTTTTCAAGGGAAATCTCGCAGGGCTCAAAGACAAAAAAACCGGCAATGCGGCCGACTGCGACGCCGGGCTGAAATTTATCGAGTATCCGCCGGAAAATTCATGGCTCACAAACTATTCTGAAATTGCGTCCCATGATTTCGTCCCCGAAAGTTGGAAAATATTGGAAAACGGCCCCGTCCGCTATAAATACGAGGTCCGCGGAAAGATAGCGGGCCAAAAAGCCCGCGTCATATACAGCATCGGCAAGGACAGCGCCGGCGCGGACATCGAAGTCCAAACCGATTTCGACGACGGCATCGAGGGGATGCTCGTCTTTGCAACAAAGGCGGACGCCGATTCGGCCATATACGCGGACATACCCTTCGGCGCCGAAAAGAGGGAGTTTTTCGATGAATTTCCTTCTGATTTCGAATTGGGGCTATGCGGGCAATTCTATGCGCGAAACTGGTGCTCGTTTACAGCGCAGAAAGCGCCCATGGCGATAGTGTCGGAAAATTGCTCGGTATATTACGTGCGCGAGCGCGGGAAAGGGGAGATGCGGCTCGTGCTGAACCGCCACATGCCCCGCCTCACAAGAACCGAGCGCTGGGTGGGAAAAATGCCCGAGGCCACGGACGGCACGGGCAAAAACGATTACCGCTTTTCGATAATTTTCTGCGATGGGCCCGGCAAATTCGCGGATATCCAGAGATACCACAAAAACAAAGCGTTCCCGGCCTCCGCGCTGCTCAAATTCGATTCCGGGACGAACGCTTTGGCCGAAGGCAGCCTTTTTGCAGCAAGCGCGCAAAACATCATAAACACGGCCGCATACAATTCGGCCGGCAAAACGATGCTCAGGTTTTTTGAGTGCGAGGGGCAAAAAACAACCTGCAGGATAAAAGCGCCCGCAGACACGATTTCGGTGCGCGCGGTGGATTTCGAAGGGACGGAACTGCCGCAAATCAAGCTGAGGTTCGATTCGGCGAAAAAAGAGATTTTCGCGGAATTTTTGCCGTACAAAATCGTCACCCTCGAACTTGAAAGGCGGAAATCGAAATGAATGAAAAAGCGTGGGAATGCGCCATAAATTCGATAGAAACAGAAAGCTCGGCCATCGCCGACATTGCAGGATACCTGAAAAAGGGACCTTTTATGGAGGCGGTGGACGCCCTCTGCCGCTGCGGGAAAATAATCACCTCGGGATGCGGCGGTTCCGGGATCGCGGCAAAAAAATTCGCCCATTCGCTTTGCTGCATCGAGCGCGACGCATATTTTCTGCCGCCCGGCGAGGCGCTCCACGGCGGGATGGGCTGCATAAAAAAATCCGACGCGGTCGCGCTGCTTTCCCGGGGGGGGAAAACCGCGGAGCTTTTGCCCATCGCATCGCTGTGCAACCAAAAAAAAGCGACGCTTATAGCCATCACGGAAAATCCGGATTCGCCCATGGCCAAAGCCGCGCAAATCGTGCTTCCGATGAAAATAGAGCGCGAAAGCGACCCGCTCGGCATAATGACCACTTCGAGTTTCGTCGTGGCGGCGGCGATCTTCGACGCGCTTTTGGCCGCCGTCATGGTCGCCTCAAATTACCGCATCGAGCAGTTCGCGCCAATCCACCCCGGCGGCGCGGTGGGGGAATTTCTCAACAAATGAAGCTAATGAGGCAAAGGAGAGGACAATAATTCGCAAAAGTATTGACAAATAGGTACAAATGTGGTATAATATATATAACGAAATAATTTTACTGGAGGTAAAATTTATGAATATATATAAACCACAAGAATTTGCGGAAATGATAGGCGTATCAATAAAAACGCTGCAACGCTGGGATAACAACGGAAAATTAAAAGCCAATCGTTCTCCAACAGACAGAAGATATTATACGCATAAACAATATGTAGAATATATGGGTGAAAATCAGACGAAAAACGGGAAAACAATAATATACACACGGGTATCAACTACGAACCAGAAAGACGACCTGAAAAATCAAATAGAATTTTTGAAACAGTATGCCAACGCCAAAGGCATGATAGTAGACGAAATATTTGAGGATATAGGAAGCGGATTAAATTACAACCGAAAGAAATGGAATAAACTGCTTGAAGATTGTATGCTTGGATTAGTGAAAACAATCCTTGTAGCGCATAAAGACAGATTTATCAGGTCCGGTTATGAATGGTTTGAAAGGTTCTTGAAATCAAACGGAGTGGATATTATTGTTGTGAATAATGAAAAATTATCACCGCAGGAAGAGCTTGTAAACGATTTAATATCAGTAATACGCGAGGTTTTTCAACGAGAAGAAGAAACCTACATACAAGCCATACAGCAAACAGCAAATCAAAAAAGCGGCAATTAACGGCAAAAAACTGACGGTGTATGATATGCAGTGGCGTCCGAAGTTCAAAAAGAAAAACAAGAGCGACGTAAAAATGTATTTTGTAAAAACTGATAAAACTGTTGTTATACCGTGCGAACGCCACAGAATAAAGATACCGACGCTTGGGTGGGTGCAAATCAAGGAAAAAGGATATATCCCAACAATTGACATAATAAAGAGCGGTTCTGTATCGAAAAAAGCCGATAAGTATTATGTTTCTGTTTTAGTTGAAGTTCCTGATATTGTGCCGGAAAACACTAATAATTCAAATGGATTAGGCATAGATTTAGGATTGAAAGATTTCGCGGTAATATCAAACGGAACGCACAAGAAAAACATAAACAAAAAACTGGCGGTAAAGAAATCCGAAAAGAAACTAAAACGCGAACAGCGCAAACTTTCGAGGAAATACGAGAGTTTGAAAAAAAGAAAAAATTTGAAAGGAGAAGCTACTCGGCAAAATATCAAAAAACAAGTCATAAGGGTACAAAAACTTCATCAGCGTTTAGATAATATTCGCACTGATTATATCAACAAAATAGTTAATGATTTAGTGAAAACCAATCCAAATTACATAACTATTGAGGATTTAAACGTAAAAGGCATGATGAAGAACAAACATCTCTCAAAAGCCATTGCACAGCAGAAGTTTTATGAGTTTAGGCTAAAACTTGAACAAAAGTGCAAGCAGAACGGCACTGAATTAAGGATTGTTGACAGGTTCTATCCGTCAAGCAAATTATGCCACAAGTGCGGCAATATCAAGGCTGATTTGAAATTATCAGACAGGGTATACAAGTGCGAGTGCGGATATACAGAAGATAGGGATTACAATGCGAGTCTTAATTTGAGAGACGCTAAAATCTATAAAATATCATAAACGTAACCAAGATATTATAGATGTGTACCGATGGCTTAGTCGGGAATTTACGCCTGTGGACTGTTATATCAAATGTTAGTAGTATGGGTAACTATACGAGGACAGACAGGACGAAGCAGGAATTTTCTCAATATGGATATATTTGTCCATGTTTTGAGTAGCAGGTTTGCAATATGTATAATGGATATACCGTGAAAGCGCCCTTTTTTGAAATCGGGCCAAAAGCGTATCTGTATGGGGGGCAAATGCTCGCCCTGGCCAAGGCCGCAGAAGCCGCATCGCAAAAATACGACGTGCGCATCATCGTCACCCCGCAATATTCGGACATACCCATGCTGGCAAAACATACGCCCGGGCTGCTCGTTTTCGCGCAGCACATGGATCCGCTGCCGGCCGGCCGCGGCCTCGGGAGCGTGCTCCCCGAAGCGGTCAAGGCGGCGGGGGCGGTGGGCGTGATGCTCAACCATGCCGAGAAGCCGATGACCGTATCCGATCTGCGCAGGGCGATAAAACGCGCCGACGAAGTCGGGCTGGTTTCCATCGTTTGCGCCGACTCGATAGAGGAAGCCGCCGCCATCGCCCACTTTGCGCCGAACATAATCGTGGCGGAACCTTCGGAACTCATAGGAACCGGCCAGACCAGCGACCGCGAATATGTGGAAGCCACCACAAAGGCGATAAAGGCCGTAAACCCAAAGATACAGATTTTGCAGGCCGCCGGGATAAAAAACGGGGACGACGTCTACCGCGTCATATTTGCGGGCGCCGAAGCCACCGGCTCCACCAGCGGGATCATAAAAGCGGAAGACCCGCTCGCGATGATCGACGAGATGATATCCGCAGCGCGCAGAGCCTGGGATGCGCGGCCTTAGCCCAAACCCGCGAATTTCACAAGGCTTTCGAATCCGGGCAAATATCCGGTCGCACCGAGGTGGCGTATGCAGAAATTGGACGCCGCCGCCCCCAGCTTCGCGCAGTCGAAAGCGCAAAACCCCCTGAGCAGGGCGCATATGAAGCCCGCCATGAACGCATCTCCCGCGCCCGTGGTGTCCACCACTTCGTCGCAGGCAAACGCCGGGACGATTTTCGCCTCCTTGAAATCTGTGACATAACACCCCTTCCCGCCCAATTTCACCCCGAAAATCTTGAGCTTGTATTTTCGCATGAACTCGGCCATATCCTCCGGGTCTTCTTTTCCCGTGACCATTTTGGCCTCAACCAGGCTCGGGATGAACACGTCGGTATATTCAAAGGCGGCCTCCACCTTTTTCAGCCATTTGCCGTCGGAATCGTGCGTCAGGTCGAGGGTGGTGGTTGCGCCTTGCCGTTTGGCGCGCCAAAAAAGCCTGGCCAGCCCTTCGCCGTCCAGGCTGTCCAATGCCATCGCGCTGCCGACGTTGAGTATCGAAATCTGCGAAAGCGCCTCATCGGAGATCATCGTTTCGGCGAACTCGTGGTTGCTTTTCCCGTAATACAGAAAATGGCGCTCGCCCGATTTTTCGCACAGGACAATGCAAGCCGAGGTGTTGTTTTTTTTGGATATTTCCACATTGTCGCAGTTCACCCCTGCGGCTTTCAGTTTCGCCGTGATGTCGCGGCCCGGGGCATCGTCCCCAATCACCCCGGCCACCCCCGCGCCTACCCCGAGTTTCGCAAGGTTCACCGCCACATTGAGCGCATCTCCGCCCGTTTTGAAAGCTATGTTTTCCAGCGCCTGCGAATCCATTTCGAATATATCCGGATCGACCGGCTGCGCCAATATATCCGAAACCATCAGCCCCGCCGACAAAACTTCCATATTTCAAATCCTCCTTTTTTTGGTGTTTGCCTATAAAAACGACAAAAATCAGTTGGCTTTCGCCCTTATCCCCGCCTCTTCGAAAATCTGCCTGTATGCGGACAGTTCCTCCTTTGAGGGAGGCGCGAGCCCCGCCGCGCCATAGCTCATGCCAAGCGCTTCGTATTTGCCCCCGCCCAATCTGTGAAAGGGCAGAAGCTCCAATCCGACCTTCGGGTTGCCGGCCGCAAATCCGCGTATTTTCCCGCATATCTCGTCCATTTTCTCGATGGAAGCGTTCACGGTCGGTATCGCGGGTATGCGTATTTCGACAGTCGCCCCAATCCCGCACAGTTTTTCGAGGTTTTCCAAAATGAGGCGGTTCGAAACCCCCGTGGCTTTGATGTGATCCCGTTCATCGGCGCACTTGACGTCGAAAAGCCACAGATCCACCAACGGCAAAAGCGCCTCGAAGCGCTCAAACGGGACGTTTCCCGCCGTGTCCACCGCCGTGCCCAGCCCGCGGGCTTTCGCCAGCTTCAAAAGCGAATGCAAAAATTCGAATTGCAGCAACGGTTCGCCGCCCGAAAAAGTGACTCCGCCGTTTTCGCGGTAAAACGGCTTGTCTTTGAGCACCACCTCTATGACTTCTTCGGGTTCGGCCGCCCGCGAGCTCATGGAAAGCGCCTGGGCGCAGCATTCGTCCGCGCATTCGCCGCACCCCGCGCAGAGTTCCCGAAAAAGAAAGCGCGAACCGTCGGCGGACTCGCCGTGAACTCCCCTGCGGCAGGCGGAGAAACACCCTTTGCACCCAATGCACTTGACGGGAAAGAACTGCAAACGCGGTTCTTTTTGCAATGATTCCGGGTTGTGGCACCAAAAACAGCGCAGGTTGCACCCCGCGAAAAACACGGTGGTGCGTATCCCCGGCCCGTCGTGTATCGAAAATCTCTGTATGTCGAATATTTGCCCCATAAAATTCACCCCAAAATATTTTGTATGCCCCCGGCTCCTTCTCAGGCAAAGTATATCACATATATTTTGCGTTGTCAATATATTTTTTCTTGACATTCCAAAAACCTTGTGATATAATGAATGAAATATGTAATTACACGTAAATTGCCAAAAATTCCGGCGTGAAACCGCCGAAAAGGAAGCTGTTATGAAAAAAGAACTGAAAATCGGATTTTTGCCGTCGAGCTGGGAATCGTGGGACGGAAACAAGCATACGGGAAGGCTCGCGGAGAACATGCGCGACCGCTGCCTCTCCGCGATGGAATCGGCGGGGGCGGCCAAAATCGTAGTTCCGGGAAAAGAACTGACCCAAGGAGGCCTTGTGGGCTCGATTGAGGACGGAAAAAAAACCGCGGAGCTGTTCCTGCGCGAAAATATCGACGCGCTCGTCGTCGGGAACATGAATTTCGGGCTGGAAGTCGCCGTGGGGGAAGTTTTGTCCCATATGAGAAAAGACTTGCCCATTTTGCATTTCTGCACGCGCTCCGGCCCGATATCGGAGCAGGGCAACCGTTCGACGGACAACTGGTGCGGGCAGTTCATGACCGTGTCGGCGATCAAGCGCAGGGGGTTTTCATATACGCACATACTGACCTGCAACCCTGAGGAAGGGCGTTTTGCGAAAGAATACGCGAATTTTGTCCGGGCCATGTATGCGCTCAAATCGTTCAGGCAGGCCAAAATAGGGCAGCTCGGAACCCGCCCGCTGCTTTTCGAGTCTCAGTATTTCAGCGAAGAGAATTTCCAGAGGCAATTCGGGCAAATGCTCCGCACGATGGATCTGGCCACGGTGTTCGACAGGATGGACAGCATAAAAGACGGCGACCCCGAAGTTCTTGAAACCCTGAAACAAATGCAAGCCGGCGCAAAATGCCTGCTGAAACAAGATAGATTGCCCGTCATCGCCAAATACGAAGTGGCGCTGAAGAGGATATACAGGGAACTCGGCCTCGACTGCATGGCGGTTTGCTGCTGGGAGATGCTGCAGGCCAAATACAAAATCGCGGGCTGTTCGACTTTTGCGCGGCTCAACGACCAAGGCTACATAACCGCCTGCGAAGTCGACGTCCTCGGGGCTTCGAGCATGCTCGCCGCATACGCCGCCGGGCTCGAGCGGACCCCGCCCGTGTTCATCGACTGGACGGATCTGCACCCCGGCGAAGATAACTGCTGGCTTGCCTGGCACTGCGGGAACGCCGCCCCGAGCCAGTGCGCGGGGGGCTGCGACCCGAAACTCATGCAAAACGAAAGGCTTGCCGTTTGGAGCGACGACTGCGACGGCACGGTCGAGTTCAACATAGCGCCCGGAAAAGTGACGTGCCTGCGCCTCGTCGAATACGGGGGCGAATACACGATGTTTGTCGGAAGCGGCGAGATCGTCGATATCCCTCCGTTTGTCCGCGGCTCGTACGGCTGGGTGAAAGTGGAAGACATCGAGGACTGGGAAAGAAAGATGGTCGATTGCGGGGTCATACACCACGGAGTTTTGATACGGGACGAAAAAGTCGCCGATGCGCTCGAAGTGTTCTGCAAGTATGCGGGCATAAGGGCAGTCAGGGCAAAGTGAGGGGAAATTGATGGAAAAAGCCGAAAAGATGCTCAAAGCCACGCTTGTCGCGCCCGAACGGATAGTTTTGGAAATGGCCGACATACCGATCCCCGGAAAAAATCGGGTTTTGGTCAAAGTCGGGCGGATCGGGGTGTGCGGCTCGGACCCCACCATATATTTCGGAAGGCACCCGTACGTAAAATATCCGGTCGTCATGGGGCATGAATTTTCGGGCACGGTCGCCGCGCTCGGCGAAGGGGCGACTTTCCCGGCCGTGGGCACAAGGGTGGCTGTAATACCGCATTTGGTCTGCGGCGAATGCGAAGCCTGCAAAAACGAAAAATACAATTTCTGCGAATCGCTCAGATGCACCGGGGCGGAAGCCGACGGCGCGCACTGCGAATACATAGCGATGCAAAAAGAGATGGTGCTGCCGATCCCGGATTCCATGTCGATGGACGACGCGGCGCTTCTGGAACCCGCCAGCGTCGCCTACCACGCGGCAAAGCGCGGGGAAATCAAGCCCGGCGACACAGTCCTGGTAGTCGGCGCGGGCCCCATAGGAAATTTCTGCGCACAGTCGTGCAAGGCGCTGGGAGCAAAAAAAGTGTATGCCGCCGACTTGGACGCCGGGCGGCTGGAACTCGCCGCCTCGCTCGGGGCGGATGCGACAATCGACGTATCCAAGGAAAGCCTCGCACAGGGTGCCGAAAAACTCGGGGGCGGAAAGAAAATAGACGTGTTTTTTGACTGCGTGGGGGAAAAAGGCGGGGTGCTCAACGACATTTTGAAAATTGCGCGGAGGGGAACGCGCATAGTCATGGTGGGCGTTTTGCAAAACGGATACGATATTCCCCTGCTGCCCGACTTTGTCCAGCACGAACTGACATTGTGCGGCACGACGATGTACACCCCCGCAGATTACAGGGAGGCAATCGAGCTTATGGGAAAAGGCAAAATCCGCGCGGACGGCATGATCACGCACTATTTCGATTTGCCGCAAGTGGCGGGCGTGTTCGAGATGATAGCGGGGCGCAAAGAAAAGTTTTTCAAAATGATTTTAAAAGTTTGAAACAAAACGGGGACAAGTCCATGAATTCAAGAGAAAGGGTCGCGCGGCTCCTCGACCGGCAGGAAACGGACAAACTTCCCATAGATTTCGGCGGGACGGTCGTCACCTGCATGGACCGCGGCGCCCATGCGAAGCTGAAAAGCTATTTCGGCATACGGGACGAAAAAAGCGACGAAATCATCGACTTCACCATGGGGACCGTCGAACCGTGCGAACAGCTGAAAGTAAAGTTCGAATCCGATTTCCGCAGGATCCCGCTGAACTTCCCAAAGCCCGAAATAGCGGGCGGCGCGTTTGAAAACGGCTTTGGCATGAAATTCAAAAAAGCGGATCCGCACGAATATTTCGACGTGGTCTGCAACCCGCTGCAAAACGCCGAAATTTCGGACATCGAAAAAATGGCGATGCCAAACCCCGACGACGGGCGCCTTTACCGCGGGCTCAGGGACAGGGCGAAAGAACTGCACGAAAACAGCGGCTACGCGCTGGTCGCGGATTTCGGGGTGCCCGGATTCTACGAAACTTCGCAGAAGCTGAGGGGATATGAAAATCTGGCCTGCGACCTGCTCGAAAATGCGCCGTTTGTTTTTGCCCTGTATGACAGGCTTCTGGAACTGCAGAAGAAGTTTTTCAAAAATTACCTCGAATGCGTCGGCAAATATGTCCAAGTCATAGGATATGCGGACGATCTGGGGATGCAGGACAGGCCGCAGATTTCCCCCGATACATACAGAAAAATGATAAAACCGTACCACAAAGAGATTTTTGGCTTTATCCGCGAAAGGACGCAAGCCAAAATATTGTTTCATTCCTGCGGCGCGATATTCCCGCTGATCGGCGAGCTGATCGAGGCGGGAATCGACATATTGAACCCGGTGCAGGTCATGGCAAAAGACATGGATCCCTCAAAATTAAAAGACGCATTCGGCGAAAAAACAATATTCTGGGGCGGGATAGACCAGCAGCATATTTTGCCGGAATGCCCCCCGCAAAAGATATGCGCCGAAGTCGAAAGGATGATAGGGGCCATGGGCAAAAACGGGGGGTACATAATCGCCCCGGGGCATAATATCCAAGCTGACGTGCCGCCGGAAAATGTCGTCGCCATGTATGAGGCGGCGATAAAATTCAGGGGAAAAAAATAACGAACGGCGAAAGGGGAAAATGCGCTATGTACAAAATAGGCGTAGACATAGGGGGCACGAAATGCGCGGTCGCGCTCGGGGAGATAAACGGGGAAGAGGCGAAGTTCATCGACGTTTCGTTTTTTGCCACAATCAAGGACGGCTCATACAAGGCCGCCTTGGAGAAAATAGACTCCGAAATGTCGGCGATGATCCGCCGGGCAAATTTAAAATCCGGCGACATTTCGTCGATTGGGATAAGCTGCGGGGGGCCGCTGGATCCCAAAAGGGGCGTGATAATGTCCCCGCCGCACTTAATCGGCTGGGACGACGTGCATATAACCGAATATTTTGAAAGCCGGCACGAAATAAAGGCGATACTCGAAAACGACGCGAACGCCTGCGCTTTGGCCGAGTGGAAATTCGGGGCGGGCAAGGGCAAAAATTTAAAGAACGTGGTTTTTTTGACTTTCGGCACCGGGTTCGGCGGCGGGCTTATCATCGACGGCCGGCTGTACTCGGGCACAAACGGCATGGCGGGCGAGATCGGCCATATACGGGCCGACAGGCACGGGCCGGTGGGCTACGGCAAGGCGGGCTCGTTCGACGGGTTCTGCAGCGGCGACGGCATTGTCCAGATTGCGCGCTCAAAGCTTTTGGAGCTTTTTCAAAGGGGGCAAAAGGCCTCGTTTTGCGAAAGCCCGGAGCATATGGGCGACCTAAGCGCAAAGAAGATCGCCGAGGCTGCAAACGGCGGCGACGCGCTCGCGATCGAAATCTACCGCACGAGCGGCGAATACCTCGGGCGGGCGCTGTCGATGCTCGTGGACCTGCTCAACCCCGAGATGATAATAATAGGCAGCATCTACCGGCGCGCGGAGAATCTGCTCTGGCCCGCCTGCGAAAAAATATTGAAAGAGGAGGCCTTGCACCATTCGCTTTCGGTGTGCGAAGTGGTCCCCGCCGCCTTGGGCGACGACATAGGTCTGTACGCCGCGCTGGCGTTAGGTTGAAGCGAAAACAAAAATATTTATTTTTGCTCCATATATGTGGAACATTGCAATCGTTTCCCGCGTCTAATGGAAAAAAATACAAAGAAAATAAAAATATCATTTTAGGAGGAACAAAAAATGCGAAAAACAAACAAAGCCAAAAAACTCGCAAGCCTCATAGTTACATTTTCGCTCGTGCTCTCGCTGTTCACATTTGCCCCCGCGTCGGTGGTGAGCGCCGCGGACAACGCCTATTGCCAAATAAGCGCGGGTGGACTTCACACGGTTGCGCTGAAAACCGACGGCACCCTCTGGGCCTGGGGGCATAACGAATTTGGCCAACTCGGTGACGGCACGACGACGGACAAACACGAGCCAACAAAAGTCAAAGGAATAGCCGATGTGGCGCAAGTCTCGGCGGGCGCAAATCACACGGTTGCGCTGAAAAACGACGGCACCCTCTGGGCTTGGGGGAGCAACGAATATGGCCAACTCGGTGACGGCACGACGAATAACAGAAACGAGCCAACACAAGTCAAGGAAATAGCCGATGTGGTGCAGTTATCGGCGGGCGGCTATCACACGGTTGCGCTAACAAACGACGGCATCCTCTGGGCTTGGGGGTATAACGCACTTGGCCAACTCGGGGACGGCACGACGACGGACAAACACGAGCCAACACAAGTCAAGGAAATAGCCGATGTGGTGCAGTTATCGGCGGGCAACCATCACACGGTTGCGCTAACAAACGACGGCATCCTCTGGGCTTGGGGATATAACGGATTTGGCCAACTCGGGGACGGCACGACGACGGACAAAAACAAGCCAACACAAATCAAGGAAATAGCCGCTATTGCGCAAGTCTCGGCGGGCGGCTATCACACGGTTGCGCTAACAAACGACGGTAGCCTCTGGGCCTGGGGGTATAACGCACTTGGCCAACTCGGGGACGGCACGACGACGGACAAAAACAAGCCAACACAAGTTGATATAGCCGCTGTTGCGCAAGTCTCGGCGGGTGGACTTCACACGGTTGCGTTGAAAAAAGACGACACCCTCTGGGCCTGGGGGAGCAATTACTATGGCCAACTCGGGGACGGCACGACGACGAGCAGTCTTATCCCGGTCAAAGTCATGGAACAGGCGGCGAGGCCGACGATAAACCAAGTGGAGAGATCGGACGGTGTGCGGCGAATAACGATGAGAACCACCACGCCGGGCGCGACGATATACTACACGATCGATGGATCAAAACCCACAACATCAAGTGAATCAAGTAAAAAGTACGACGACGCATTCCATTTGACAGTTGTCTCTGACACGACGATCAAGGCGATAGCGGTAAGAACGGGCATGGTTGAAAGCGAGGTGGCGATCCTCGAAATTTCCGTTGCCGCCGTCGCCACGCCGAAGATAGAGCAAAAGGAAACATCGGACGGCAAGAACATAACGATAACGACCGAAACGGCAGGCGCGACGATATACTACACGACCGACGACTCGCCGCCCACGGCGGCGGGAGGCAAAGAGTATACCGATGCCTTTACGGCGAAACCCGGCACGACAATCAAGGCGATGGCGACGTATCCGGGCATGGCAAACAGCGAGATAGCGATCTTCGACGTTTCTGTTGCCGCCGACAAGCCGAAGATAGAGCAAAAGGAAGAAGGCGGCAAGTGGAGCATAACGATAACATCGGAAACGGCGGGAGCGACGATATACTACACGACCGACGGGTCGGAACCCGCAAAATCGAGCGAAACCTACACCAAAGCCTTTACGGTGGAACCCGGCACGACGGTCAAGGCGATGGCAACAAAATCTGGCATGGCAAACAGCGAGATAGCGATTTTCGACGTTTCCGTGGATACTGTCGCCAAGCCGAAAATAGAGCAAAAGAAAGATGGCGGCAAGTGGAGCATAACGATAACGACCGAAACGGCAGGCGCGACGATATACTACACGATCGACAAATCGGAACCCGCAAAATCGAGCGAAAAGAGCAAACCCTACGACAAAGCCTTTACGGTGGAACCCGGCACGACGGTCAAGGCGATAGCGACAAAATCGGCCATGGATGACAGCGAAATAGCAACCCTCGAAGTTTCTGAGGAAAACGCCGTCGCCAAGCCGGAAATAAAGCAAACAGACATAGCGGGCGGCAAAAGCATAACGATAACGACCGAAACGGCAGGCGCGACGATATACTACACGACCGACGGCACTGATCCAAAAGATAAAATCAACGAGTACAAAGACCCCATCAAGCTGGACTCCGAGAAAACAGTCCAAGCGATAGCCGCGAAAACGGGCATGGCGGACAGCGAAGTCGCAACCCTCAAAGTTTCCGTTGACGCCGCCGGGAAGCCAAAAATAGAGCAAAACGAAACAGCGGACGGCAAGTGGAGCATAACGATAACGACCGAGACAAAGGACGCGAAGATATATTACACCACCGACGGCACTAATCCAACGGACAAAAGCGAAGAGTACAAAAACCCCTTTGCAGCCGAGTCCGGCAAGACAGTTAAGGCGATGGCCGCGAAATCCGGCATGGCAAACAGCGAGACGGCGATCCTCGCCGTCGGGGCGGCTACATACACCGTCAAAGTCTCGAGCGCCGGCACAGGGGCAAAAGGCGGCGGGGACTACGCGCAGGGCGCAAAGGTGAGCATCGAGGCGGGAACCGCCCCAAAAGACAAAAAATTCAAAGACTGGACCACCACAAGCGCCGGGGTGACTTTCGCCGACGCGAAATCCGAAAAAACCACTTTCACCATGCCGAAAAACGACGTGACGGTCACGGCGAATTTCGCGGACACCGACGATGATGACGACGATGACGATGACGACAAACCTTGGAAGAACCCGTTTACGGACGTTCATGAATCGGACTGGTTCTACGATGACGTGAAATTTTCCTGCCTCTCCGGGCTCATCGACGGAAAAACCGACACCACTTTCGCCCCCGAAGACAGCCTGACCTACGCCGAGGCGATCAAGCTGGCCGCCTGCATGCACCAGCTGTACACCGAGGGCAAAGTCACGCTGGTAATCGGCGAGCCCGACTGGTACCAAAGCTACGTAGACTACGCAAAGAAAAACGGCATCATAGACAAAGACGACAACCGCGACTGGGATGCGAAAGCGACGAGGGCGGGATATATGGAGATATTCGCCAGCGCATTGCCCGAAGAAGCATTCGAAGCGATTAACCCCGTGGCGGACGGAGCCATCCCGGACGTTTCCGCGGCGCACCCGCAGGCCGCGGCGATATACAAGCTGTACCGCGCGGGGATATTGCAGGGCGTGGACACGAAAACGCACGAATGCAACCCATCGTCGAACATCAAGCGCAGCGAAGTCGCCGCTATCCTCACCCGCATGATGAATCCTTCCGCCCGCCTTAAATTTTCCATGTCGAACACGGTCAAAGTCTCGAGCGCCGGCGAGGGAGCCAAAGGCAGCGGGGCATACGCAAAGGGCGCAAAGGTGAGCATCGAAGCGGGAACCGCCCCGAAAGGCAAAAAGTTCAAAGACTGGACCACCACAAGCGCCGGGGTGAAGTTCGCCGACGCGAAATCTGAAAAGACCACTTTCGAAATGCCGGATAGCGACGTGACGGTCACGGCGAATTTCGAAGACGACGACGAAGATGACGACGATGACGACGACGATGACGATGACATCATCCAAGTTGCCGCGCCGAAGGCCGACCCGCCCGCAGGGGAAATACAAAGCGGAGCGCAAATCACGCTTAAAACCGACACGGCGGGCGCGACGATATGCTACACGACCGACGGCTCGGCGCCCACGGAAAAGAGCGCCAAATACACTTTGCCGATAAAGATAACGGACGCGACCACGATAAAGGCGATTGCAATCAAGCAGGGAATGAAAGACAGCCCGGTCGCATCTTTCAAATACACGATTGCAGTTTCGGATGTAGTTTCGGATTTCTACATCATGGGAAGGGACAACTATAGCTTTAAAAATACGAGCACCTCCTTCGGATATGGCAACGATTACAGGATTCCCTATGAGCGCTTTTCAGACCTTTTTTCAAAGGCCGACGCGGATCTTTATCATGGAAAATATAGTAAATGGGGCGGATCCTGTTTTGGATTTTCATCGACAAACTTGGTTTTCTACAATTCCCTTTTGGACCTGAAAAAATTCTCCCCGTCCGCCGCCAATATCCACGACTTCAAAGCGCCGGGAACCCCAAACAGCGATTTGACGAAACTTTTGGAAACATATCAAATTTCACAGTTTATCCCAGAAGTGTCAGCTGCCGAGTTCAAAAACATAAATAAAATAGACGAATTGGTGCGGGCCGTGCGGGAATTCCAAAAAACCGGAAAAGGCGGGATTGTCCTATCGGTCGGCAGCTACCTTGAATATTCGGCGCACGCAATAGTCCCCTACAAAGTCGAGGAAAAAGGAAACGGCGACGTCGTGATATCCGTATATGACAACAACTTCCCCGACCAGGAGCGGTTTTTTTACGCAAACACATCGACCGGAGTTTGGAGCTACGAATTGTCCGTGATTCGGGAGCTTGTTTTCGGCACGGAGCACGACGCCGACGATTACTTTGCGTTCGTGCCCATGCAGACCATACACGACCTGGTGCAATCCCCGCAAAAAAAGGGAGGCGAAGGCATGCGCATTTTCGCAGATTCCGCAAATTATGGAGTTTCCAACAAAAATGGCGTTCCGGTAGAGCAGATTGACAATGCGTACCGAATAATTCCGATCGGAATGACAGAAAACAGCAAAGGATACAAAGGCGCGCTGTACCAAGCCCCCGACGATTCGTATGTCATAAAAGCGGGAAGCGGCGATTCGGAAGAACTTCACGCATCGCTTTCCAACGGCGATATTTATTGCGGCATAACCACCGACGACATTTCCGCGACTATCCGCGCCGGTTTCGCCGACGGCGACGTCATACAAATCGATTCGCAAAAATCCAATACATTCACCGTCAGCTACACGAAAGATTCGGGCGGCGTGGATATTGAGGGAAGCTCCAACGGCGAATTCACGATAACGCAAGACCATGGCGACTTGATTTTGTCGGGGGAAGCCATCATAACAATCATCACGCACGAAGGTTCTTCCACCGGTTCGCTGAATCTGGCCGCCGGAAATATCAGGCTCGATTCCGATTTCAACATAACTACAACAGTCACGTAATTGCAGTAGCCACAAAGCCCGCCGCGCCGCGGACAGGAGGCGAAGCCCGCTTTCTGTCCGCATGCGGGCGGGAATACATAGGAGAATACAACAAATCATGGCCAAATATTGCATATCGGACATACACGGCTGCTACGACGAGTTCATGGCGATTTTAAAATTGATAAAATTCGACAGTTCGCTTGACATGATCTACATTTTGGGCGATGCCATCGACAGGGGAAAAAGAAGCGTCGATTGCCTGAAATTCATCATGCGCGAAAAAAGCATGCGCTTTTTCATCGGCAACCACGAGCAGATGATGTTTGACTATTTCGACATAACAGATCCGTTCAGCTGGTTTGAGAACGGCGGCAGGGGCACATTGACGCAGCTGTTCGAATTGCCCGAAGCGGAACGCGCCGAAATAATGTCGTATTTGCATTCCTGCCCGTATTATGAAATAATCGAATGCGCCGGAAAGCGATATTTTTTGTCCCATGCGGGACTGGACGTTTCGCTGCCCCTCGAATGCCAAACCCACAGCGACTTGGTTTGGAGCAGGGAAGAATTCTATGAACGCAGGGGGCTTGAGGGGCACACCTGCATTTTCGGGCACACGCCCACATTCTTCATACACGGCGACCAAAACAACTGCGACGTATGGTTCGACCTTCTGCACAACGACAAAATCTGCATAGACAGCGGCTGCGTGTACGGCGGGGCCCTGGCCGCCATCCGGCTCGAAGACCAAGAGATTTTTTATGCAAAAAAGAAGTAGGGCATGGGCGCCGGCCCATGGAAACGTGAATATTCACAGAGGGGGAAAAGAGATGCAAAGATCAACAACGGAAAAAAGGCTTGTCAGCCTCATTTCCGCATTCGCGCTCATGCTGACGCTGTTCGCGTTCGCGCCGGTTCCGGCGAGCGCATACGGCGACGCATATTCCGCAATCAGCGCGGGAGCCGGCCACACGCTTGCGATCAAAAGCGACGGCAGCCTCTGGGCCTGGGGGCGCAACAATAGTGGGCAACTCGGCGACGGCAGCACGACAGACAGGCGCGAACCCGTGCGCATCATGGGCGATGTTGTGCAGGTCTCAGCGGGCGGCTACCACACTATGGCGATCAAGAGCGACGGCAGCCTCTGGGCTTGGGGAACCAACAGACTTGGGCGGCTCGGAGACGGCACGGAAACGGACAGGCACACTCCGGTGAAGATCATGGGCGATGTTGTGCAGGTTGCGGCGGGCGGCTACCACACTATGGCGATCAAAAACGACGGCAGCCTATGGACTTGGGGGTATAACAACAATGGGCAGCTCGGCGACGACACGGAAATATACTACAGTCCCGTGAAGATCATGGACGATGTTGCGCAAGTCTCGGTAAACCATGATTACACTATGGCGGTAAAAATCGATGGCGAATTATGGGCTTGGGGAAACAACGAATATGGGAAGCTGGGTGACGGCTCGACAACGGAAAGGCACGCGCCCGTTTTCATCATGGACAATGTTGCGCAGGTCTCGGCGGGCGGAGATCACACAGTAGCGATCAAAAACGACGGCAGCCTCTGGGCCTGGGGGAATAACGACGACGGCCAGCTGGGTGACGGCTCGACAACGGACAGGCACACTCCGGTGCGCATCACGGGCGATGCGGCGCAGGTTTCGGCGGGCTGGAGTCACTCTGTGGCGATCAAAAGCGACGGCAGCCTGTGGGCCTGGGGGAATAATTACTATGGGCAGCTGGGCGACGGCATGAGAGAGGACATACTCATACCGGTGCGCATCATGGGCGATGTGGCGCAGGTTTCGGCGGGCGGATGGCACACGCTCGCACTAAAAAGCGATGGCAGCCTGTGGGCCTGGGGAGAGAACCAATATGGTCAGCTCGGCGACGGCACGGAAACGAATAGAAACGAACCCGTGAAAATCACAATCGAAAAGGTGGCAAAAATTTCGGCGAGCCAGTATCACACGGTGGCAATCAAGGGCGATGGCAGCCTGTGGGCCTGGGGGTGGAACAGAGATGGGCAGCTGGGCGACGGCAGTACGGCGGACAAGCGCAGCCCGGTGTTCATCATGGGCGATGCGGCACAGGTTTCGGTGGGCGAATACCACACGATGGCGTTAAAAAGCGATGGCAGCCTCTGGGCCTGGGGGAATGATTGGGAAGGGCAGCTGGGAGACGGCATGATGACGGACAGGCACAGCCCGGTTTTCATCATGGGCGATGTGACACAAGTCTCGGCGGGCAACCATCAAACGTTCGCCGTCAAAAACGACGGCAGCCTTTGGGCCTGGGGACGCAATTGGAACGGGCAGCTGGGGGACGGCACGACAGAGGATAGGCGCAGCCCGGTTTTCATCATGGGCGATGTGACACAAGTCTCGGCGGGTTATGAGCACACGATGGCGATCAAGAGCGACGGCAGCCTGTGGGCTTGGGGGAGCAACGACTATGGGCAGCTGGGAGACGGCAGTACGGCGTACAGTTTCAGCCCGGTGCGCATCACGGGCGATGTGGCGCAGGTTTCGGCGGGCCATAGCCACACGGTTGCGATAAAAAACGACGGAAGCCTCTGGGCTTGGGGGTACAATGGTTTCGGGCAGCTGGGCGACGGCAGTACGGCGAACAGTTTCAGCCCGGTGCGCATCACGGGCGATGTGGCGCAGGTTTCGGCGGGGCGCAACCACACGGTTGCGGTAAAGAGCGATGGCAGCCTTTGGGCTTGGGGACGTAATTATAGCGGGCAGTTGGGGGACGGCACGAGAGAAGACAGGCACACTCCGGTGCATATCATGGACAATGTGGCTCAGGTCTCGGCGGGCCATGAGCACACGCTTGCGATAAAGAGCGACGGCAACCTGTGGGCATGGGGGAGCAACAATGTTGGTCAGCTGGGCGACGGCACGAGAGAAGACAGGCACAGCCCCGTGGAGATCACCGTGGATGCAAGCACACAGCGGACGGCGAAACCCACGATAAGCCAAGCCGACATAGAGGGCGGCAAACGCATAACGATGAAATCCGCCACGCCCGGGGCGATAATCTACTACACGACCGACG
>WRJC01000008.1 GCA_009782405.1 Oscillospiraceae bacterium | reverse complement strand
CCGGTGTACAGATGGTACCAGCTATGCCCGAGGAGCGTGTCGTGCCAGTTCTTGGATATCTGCACGGGTATGCCAATGGGCTCTCCCGTCTCGGCGTCGCGCAGCATGGGCGCGCCCCCGATGATGTACAGCCCGGCGGCCCCGATATCGTCGTCGAAAGCCAAGGGGACGTACAGATCCCTGCCGATGGGGTTATCGAGCGTGAAATGCACCCGGTTGTAGACATTGTGCTCGCCGGCATTCCGGTCCGCGCTGAGCGCCTCCAGCGATATGACATGCATGCCGCGCAGCGGATCATAGCGCGAAGGCGAATAATTGCCGGCCGCGCCCCCGGGCGACAGCCTGGCGTATTCGATGGAAACATCGTTTTGCGCGCTCAAAAAATCGAGCCCGTCGGCGACCGACGCATTTTTGGACGGGATAATCGAAAAACCCATGCTCCCGTCGGCATCAGGGGAGCCGGACACTCCCGTTTTCGTAAATGTGACCGAGGTGCCGGAAAGGCTTATCGCGGGGCGGTTTTCTTCGATCGGCGAAACGAAGGTGAATCCGCTTCCGTCGGCGGCGGAAAGGGTCAGCGCATATTTGTCGTCGCTCCACTCGGCGTTGGAATATTTTTCGCTTGGCTTGAGCGTGAATGCGAGGGTCGCGTCCTCGAATGCCGTTTCGATGTTGCGCATGCTGTACTCCAAGGTTATGTGCCTCGGGGCGGCGGCCACTTTCAGCCTGCCCACATATCCGCCCTCGAATGCGATGTAGGGTATGTCGGAGCGCTGCATGTACATACCGCTGTCCTCGATCCTGCTGGGATTTTGGGTGTCCTGGCCCATGGCATAGCTCAGCGAGGGGGTCTTGGTCATGTCGGTCTTTATCGTGCCAAACGACAAGGGGCTGTACTGTCTGCCCCCCACCGACAAAGAAATGGAGCTGGAGCTTTCCGGCATGGCCTCCGTGACGCCGTTCTCCTCCAAGGCCGCCTGCGCCTGCGTTTTGCCGTCAACGGCCACTCCGAGGCGGTTTATCGAGCCGCTTGCCACATTCCAAACCATAGCGTAAGCACCCGATCTGAAATAAAGGTCGCCTTTGTCTTTTGTCTGCGCCTGCCAGCCGTTGGGCCACCACATATAGACATAGTCGCTTGCCCGGCTTTTTTGGACGTAAAACATTACACATACCTCATTTCGTTTTGATATGAACTTTCAATCCGCGAACTCGTCGATCGCGTAGTTTTTGCCTAAGGTTGCGTCGTATTGGCAAATTCGCAGGTTTTCGCTTATTTCTTCGATTTTTCGCATCAATTCGGCATCGTCGCTCAAATTTCCGTCAGCGTCGAGGCAATACATATGGGTAAATCCGGCGGTTGTTTCCCTCATATCCCAAAGCATTTGAATATATGGCGGCTTGGGCAGTTTTGTCAGCTCGAATATTTCGGCGGCGAGCATTGTCGGCGTAAACGCGCCGATGTCGCCGAAATTTTCGCCGGTGTTCGACCATATCACAATCGGAGCGACATATTGGTTGAATTTGTCCTCGGGGTACATATTCACGTCTTCATCCAAGGCGTACAGATATTTGTCGGCGGCAAGCGAGGGGCCGTGGTCGCCGAACATTATGATATAGGTGGGCCGACTCTCGTTTTCAAAGTATTCGGCAAGCGCCAAAAACGCCTCCGAGGCGTACCTGATCCCCTCTCCGAACACTTCGCAGGCGATTTCGTTTCTGCCGTCCGCTTCGCGCGTGAGCTTGATTTGGGTCTCGCCGTAGGTCTCCGCGTAGTAGCCCCCGTGGTTTTGCATCGATATGAAAAACCCGAAAACCGGAGCGGCGCCGCTGTTTGAAAGCGATTCGTACCGGTAAATTATCTCATTTGAAAGCGACATATCCGATATGTATTTGCCTTTTTTTTCCGTGAACTTCATATCCGCGTCAAAATATATGCTGTCAAAGCCGAGCAGGGGGAAAACCGTGCTCCTCTTCCAGAACCAGTGGGCATAGGGGTGGATTGCGAGGGTTTGGTAACCCAATCCCCCGAAATGCCAGGCCAGCGACCACTGCTTTTTTGTGATATACTGCTGATACATTATGGAATGGGGGGGATAGTACAGTATGCTCTTTCCCGTCAAAAACTCATATTCCACATTCGAGGTGCCCCCGCCGAACAGCGGCGAGAGAAGCTTTCCCGAGCCGTGGGATTCCATGATGCCCCGGACCGCTTCCATCGGATCGGCGTTATAGGCCACCCCGGTCAAATTATTGTAGCAGTCCCAGTACGATTCGCTCATCACCACGAGCACGTTGGGCAGCGTTTCGGGCAGGGGCATTCCGATGTCCGCCGCGCCGTAGCCCAGCTGTTTTGCGCTTTCTTGAGCCGTGTTTTTGTCGTAGCGATCCGGCGCGAAAAACAATCCGCGCTTGAAGCTGGTGGAAAAGCCGAGAATAAAACCGTTTTCGTTGTATTCCCTGGTCAAGTCCATGGTGGAGGACACATATATTTTGTCCAAGAGCGAATCGGGCGAAAGCAAAATGGCGCAAAAAAACGCGCCCGAGAGAATCGTTGCGGCGGCGGGCAGCGCGAGGCGCGGGATAAGCGGCAGTTTTGGCCTTTTTACAAAAAGCGCGGCCGCCGCGAGGGCTGCGAAAAAAACGATGGCAAAATAAACCGCCGCAGTGAGTTTTATCTCGTAATTTCCCGCGATGTCGCCGGTTTCTTTTAGTATGAGAAAATCGCTGAACACAAAAGGCTCGTTTCTGTATAGCACTTTTATGTAATTGACGAAAGCGAACAAAACCGCGACCGGGTATACGGCAAAAAGGGAGGCGAGTAATTGAAAAGTAAAAAGATATATGACTTCCGCGAGGACAAAGACGATGCAAAACGACAGCAAAAACGCGGGCAAATGCCCGATCATCCATCCAAACGGGTTTGTTTTCACGGTGGTTCCCGCGATAACCGAAAAGAAAACCGCCGAGCCGGAAGCCAGCGCCAAATGCGCCTGGCCCAATATCAGCGCCGTTTTATCGCTTTGTTTTGATTTTATCGATTTTATTTTCATAAATTTATTCAACACGTAATTTCAGGCTTATGTCCAAGTTCTTTGCCGAATGGGTGAGCGCGCCCACGGAGATTATGTCCACTCCGGTCATGGCCGCTTCGAGCAGATCCTTGTCGCCCATGTTGCCGGAGGCCTCCACGATCGCCCTGCCGCCGATAAGTTCCACCGCTTTTTTCATGTCGGCATTTGTCATGTTATCGAGCATGATTATATCGGCCCCGGCATCGAGCGCCTCTTTTACATCAGCGAGGGTTTCGCATTCCACTTCGATTTTTAGCGTATGGGGTGCATTTGCCTTAGCCAGCCCGACAGCGGCGGCTATGCTTCCGGCGGCGGCTATGTGGTTGTCTTTTATCAATATCCCGTCGGACAGATTGAACCTGTGGTTCGTGCCGCCTCCGGCCAAAACGGCGTATTTTTCAAGCAGGCGCAAGCCCGGGGTGGTTTTGCGCGTGTCGGCGATTTTTGCCTTCGCGCCCGAGATTTGCGCTACGGCAGCGGCGGTTTTTGTGGCGATTCCCGACATTTTTTGGAGCAAGTTCAAAGCGGTTCGCTCCGCTGTCAGCAGATTTTTTGCGCTGCCCGAAATTTCGGCGATTGTCTCGCCGTTTTTGGCCGCTTCGCCCTCTTTTTTGAGCGCGGTGAATTTTGCGTTTTTGTCCAATGTTTCAAAAACTCTTTGGCAAACCCAAAGCCCGCAGATTATCCCGTCCTCTTTCGCGATGAAACGGCCCTTGGCCATCGCGCCTTCGGAAATCGTGGCGTTTGTGGTTATGTCGCCTGTTCCCATGTCCTCTTTGAGGGCGTTCGATATTATTTCGTTTACGGCAATATCGCTTATGTTCATGTTTTTTCTCCTCGTTTTTAGTTGTCAGTTGTCAGTAAAAACTAACTTTGACTGAAAACTCGCTCCGCTGATAACTGAAAACTATCAAGCTTCTTCGACGAAATGCGCGCCTATGTTTTCTTTTTGCTCGAGGGCGGATTCCACGACCATTTGCGCGGTTTGCGCCATATTGTAAATTTCAGCCCCATTTTGGGACGAAATATCCGTTTTGTCTATATATCCCATGATTTTGTTGATCCTTTCGAGCGCGTACAGCATTTTGTCGATTCGCCTCACCGCGCCCACATAAAGGCTCATGATGTTTTTTATCTCTTTGGCGAATCCTTCTATTTGGTGGGTATCCATTTCGCGGCCAAACAACCGATTTTGCGCATTTATCGAATTGATCGCTTTTTTGCCCCATGCGCCTTTGTGAGCGGCGACTTTTCCGTTTATGTGAAGCGCGCAACGCTTCCCGAAAACCAAGCATTCCAAAACGGAATTGGAGGCGAGCCTGTTTGCCCCGTGTATCCCCGTGCTCGCCGCCTCGCCGCAGGCGTAAAGCCCGGGTATATTGGTTTTTCCGTCCAAATCGGTTTTTATCCCGCCCATGTGATAATGCTGCGCGGGGCGCACCGGGATGAAATCGATGGGCACATCTATGCCAAATTTCACGCATTCGCCGTATATGGTGGGAAACCTCGCGGCAAAAAACTCTTTTGTCATGCTGCCCGCGTCGATGAACACCCAGTTGTCTCCGGTTTTTTGCATTTCCCTGTATATCGCCCGGGTCACGATGTCCCTGGGCGCAAGGTCGGCCATCGGGTGAATGCCGCTCATGAACGCTTCGCCCATCCTGTTTCGCAGTATGCCGCCCTCGCCCCGAACCGCTTCCGAAATCAGAAAAAGCCTGTCTGTTTCGTAATGCGGAATCAGCGTGGTGGGGTGGAATTGCACCATCTCCATGCTCTCAATTTGCGCCCCTGCCCTGTATGCGGCCGCGATCCCGTCGCCGAGCGCGCCTTTTGGGTTTGTGGTGTAGCTGTAAATCTGCCCTATTCCGCCCGTCGCGATTATCGCGTTTTCGGTTTCGAAAACGGCGTTTTTGCCCTCCATTTGCAAGATGACCCCCGCAACTTCGCCGGTATCTTCGTTTTTGGCTATATCCGAAAAAAATGCGTTGAAGAAGAATTTTATGTTTTCCCTGCCGCAGGCAATCTGATACAGCCGCTGCGTGGTTTCCCTGCCCGTGGCGTCGCCGCCGCAATGGACGATGCGCCGCTCCCTGTGGCCGCCCTCCCGCGTGGTCACCAGCTCGCCTTCGGAATTCACGTCGAAGGGAACATTCAATTCCACAAGCTCGCGGATGTTTTCCGGCCCCTCTTTCACCAAAACCTTGACAGCTTCGAGATCGCACAGCCCCGCCCCCGCGTTTATCGTGTCTTCAATGTGCAGATCGTAGCTGTCGCTTTTCGACATGACCGCCGCTATGCCGCCCTGGGCGTAATAGGAGCTGCCGGACTTTATTTCGCCTTTGTTTATCAGCGCTATTTTTTTGCTTTTGTCCATGTGCAGCGCCGCATAGATCGCCGCTATGCCGCAGCCGATTATGACTGCGTCAAATTCGTTTGAATTGCTTGATATATTAATGGCATTGCCGGCATATCGCCTGTATTCGTTTGGCCGCACCGTCGTTTTTTGCATATTTCACCAGATCCGCTTTCAGTTTTGGGTTATTTTTGACGCTTTTTCCCATTATATCCCAAACGGAGCGATTTGTCAAGGGTTTCAAGCCGACATGGGCGTAATTTTTTGGGGATCTGAAAATTTTTCCGTCGCTGTTGACAAACGCATCAAATAGTGGTATTATAGCAGGTACAAGCAAAAACAGCATATTGGAGGCGATTGCAAAGTGAAAATCGGCGTGCTCACATCGGAATTCACAAAATCCGGGCCGATGCCCGCAGAGGCGTTGTTCGCCAAAATAAAGCGTTTCGGCTTTGGCGCCGCGCAATTGAGTTTTTCCTCAGTCAGCGAAATGGAATATGCATCAAACGGGCAATACGAAATACCGGGAGAAATCAGCGATTGCGCCATCTGCGTAATCGCCGGGGCATCAAAAAGGCACGATGTCCCCATAACGGTATGCAGCGGCACTTTCAACATGGCGCACCCCGACGCGCTGGTGCGCGGCGAGGGCATAAAACGCTTCGAGCTGCTCGCAAAATCCGCAAAACAACTCGGCTGCGGCATGGTTTCGCTTTGCAGCGGGACGCGCTGCGAGAGCCATTTGTGGACTTTCCACAAAGACAACGACACCAAAGAAGCGTGGGAGGCGATGATCGGCACCATGAAAAAAGCCGCGAAAATCGCCGAAAGCCACGGCATTGTCGCAGCTGTCGAAACCGAAATGGCAAATATCGTCAACAGCCCCGAGAAGGCGCGGAAAATGATGGATGAAACCAATTCGCCGAATATAAAGATGATCATGGACTGCGCGAACCTGTTTCCCGCAGGCAAGGCAAAAAAAGAAAACGTCCATGGCATCATGCGCCATGCTTTTGAGCTTTTCGGCGGCGAGGCCGTGATCGCCCACGGCAAGGACATAGCAGAGTCGGAGGGGATAAAATTTTGCCCGACGGGCGAAGGGATCGTCGATTTCGGGCTGTTTTTCGAACTGCTCGGCCAATATGGCTATAAAGGCGACATGCTGCTGCACGGAATTTATGACGAGGGAAAAATAGCGCGCGCATATGGGTTGATTGAAAACATCTTGGCAAGTGAAAATAAAGGGGTGAAATAGAATGGATGCGGAAATAAAGACGATCGACGGGGGATTTTGCAACAGTTATTTGATAGGCATAAATGGCGAAAACATTCTCGTCGATTACGGAAGGCACGACAAAATGCAAAAAGCATTGAATGGCGCGGACATCAGCAGGGTGTTGCTCACGCACGCCCATCGCGAAAACTGCGCGGATTTGTGGCTGTTCGACCGGGAAATCGTGGCGTTTGGCGATGAATACGGGATATTGTCCGACATTTCCGGTTATTGGAAAAAATACGGGCTTGTCTACGAAAGCCTTGGCACTCCTTATGTCAGGCCTCCGATACGGCAGCCTTCAAAAGTGTCCAAAGGCGAAAATTGCAGCATTGCGCCCCTCGCCGCAATCGGCGCGCCCGGCCATTCGCCGTCGCACACCGTCTATCTTTTAGATTCGGGCGGCGTCAGATACGCATTTACCGGCGGGCTCATCTATCAGGGGGGAAAGCTGCCGAACCTGTATGACTGCGAGTGGGATTACGGTTATATGAACGGCCTGTTTGAAACGGTAAAATCGCTCAGGCTTTTGACGGCATGCAAGCCGGACATATTGCTGCCGGACCGCAGCGGGCCGATTTTGGGCGGCACGGGCGAATTGGCCAAATTTGCCGATCGCTTGGACGATTTCGCGCATTTTCTGCTCCGCGACTACATGGCTTCGGGAAATGAAACGCAAAGTTTCGATTCGAAATCAATAGATTCCGGTTTTTTGACCAAGCCCGCCGGCGTGGAGGGCGTCGACGAAATATCGCCGAATCTGCTGCGCGTCCACAAAAACTATTCGAATCTTTATATAGTCATCTGCGAAGACCATACGGCGTTTTTGGTCGATTGCTGGGCGAACGGCTACAGCGGTTCGGGCAATCTGCCGCCCTTTTCGGAAATGATGGAAACGTTGGCAAAGAGATATGGCATAATAAAATACAGATGCGTCCTGCTTTCGCATTACCACGGCGACCATTTGCTGAACTACGACGAAATGCGCAAAAATTTCGGCGCTGAACTCTGGGTATATGAAAACATGGCTGATGTGGTCGAAAACCCGTTTTGCTATAAGTTTCCTGCGACTTTGCCTTATTACGACCGCGGCGAAAATTCGGGCATGAGCTTTTTCGAAACAAAAATGCCGCACACGGCGGTGGACCGGGTTTTGTCCGATGGGGAAATTTTCGCCATTGCCAACCACGAAATAAAAGCGTTCCATCTTCCCGGGCAAACGGACATGGGCTGCGGTTTTTATATGGAGCTTGACGGCCTGAGGCTTGCCTTTACAGGCGACAATATATATTATTCGCCCAACGAAGCTGTCAGCGGCCACGACTGCTTCGCCGTAAACAACCGCGCCTTGCCCGAAAAAGAAGGATATCTAAAATGTGCGCGGGTTTTAAAGGAGCTTGGGCCCGACCGCCTGATGTGCGGCCATTCGCATATAATAGACAAGCCGATGCCGCAGATTTTGCGTTTGGAACGCTTCGCTTTGGATTTGATCGAAAAATTGCGCGAATTTTCGCCGGAAACGGAATATGAGTGGTATGCCGACCCGTTTTGGGCGACGCCGGAAGGGCAGATCATCGCAAAAGGCGAGCGCGGCTGTTTTGTCCGGGTCAAATTGCGAAACAACAGCGAAAGTCCCGCCAGATTTCAAGGCTGCATTTGCCTGCCCGAAGGATTTCGCTGTTTTGAAAATGGCTTCGACGCGACGCTGCAGGCGGGCGGGCGCCTGACTCTCGCATTTTATGTCCGGGCCGAAAAGCCTGTCCCGCCCGGGATTTACCCCGTCACGGCGGATATACGGCGCGACGGAGTGGATTTCGGCGAATTGTTCGACCACGTGATATGCGTCGAAGGCGCCGGGTTCAAATCCGGCTACGGGCTTTAAGGGCAAATGGCAAGTGAAATTTCTAATGAATTGTTTGGAGGAAAAAAATCGATGAATCACCGCGAAAATTTTTTGCGCACAATAACTTTCAACAACCCCCAATGGCTGCATTACGACATCCATATAAACCCCGCGATGTGGGCGGTGTACAAGGGCGAGCTCGAAGAGGTCGTCTTGAAGCACCCGAAGGCTTTCAGGGGTTACAAAAAAGGCGGCGCCGATTACGCCAATATGTCTTTTTCCACCGAAACGCTCGACGAAAATTATGTGACTGACGCCTGGGGCTGCAAATGGCATTATCCGCTCAGGTACATGGACGGGGCGGTCATCGGCCACCCCCTCGAAGACATATCAAAACTCGGCTCGTTTGTGCCGCCCGCCTCGCCCGTGCCCGAATTGAGCGAAAAGGAATGGGAAAATGAAATAAAGAGCGTGGAAGCGGCAAAGATGCGCGGGGAAATCGTTTCGGGCGGAACGGAGCACGGGTTTTTGTTTTTAAGGCACACGTATCTCCGGGGATTTGACAACGCCATGCTCGATTATTCCGATGAAAGCGCGCACGAAAATCTGCGACGCATATACGGCATGATCGTGGACTACAACATGAAACTGGTTAATCACCACATAAGGCGCGGCAGCGACTATATGGAATTCGCCGAAGACCTCGGCACCCAAACCGGAACGATAGTGGGGCCCGAAACATTCAGGAAATGGATAAAGCCGGCATATTCGGCGCTCATGCAGCCGTGCAAAAAGGCGGGGATGTATGTCGGGCTGCACAGCGACGGAAAAACGCTCGACATACTCGAAGACCAGATCGAAGCGGGCGTGGATGTGGTCAACCCGCAGGATCTGTGCAACGGAATCGACGAGCTGGCGCGGCGCATAAAGGGCAAAGCATGCATAAGGCTCGACATAGACAGGCAATCGGTGATCCCATACGGGACCCCCGGCGACATAGACGATCTGATCCGCGAGGAAATGGAAAAACTCGGCTCTCCCAAAGGCGGGCTGATGTTCATCTGCGGGTTGTACCCCCCTACCCCGATAAAAAACGTGGAGGCGCTTGCGCAGGCTCTGGAAAAGTATTCCACAATGTGGCTTCCCGGAATTTAAAAATTATTTATGAAGGTGTGTGCGCAATGTTTGGGCATCATAAAAAATCTTTGGAAAATTTGGTGGATTATTTCAAAAACGACGTCGATGTCGTTTCGGTGATATTGGGCGGATCGATAGCGAAAGGCTGCGAACGCATTGATTCGGACATAGATGCCATCGTCGTTGTGACCGATGCGAAATATGCCGCGCTTGAACAGGAAAACAGATTATCTGAATGTATTTACGGTTATTGCACGTATGAAAAAGGGTATTTTGACATAAAATACACCACGATAGAATATCTCGAAGCCCTTGCGGAGAGAGGGAGCGAACCGTCGCGAAACGCATTCAAATCATCTAAATGCGTATTTGGCGAAAACAAAAAGGTGGCGGAACTCATCGAAAAAATACCGGTTTTTCAAAAACAGGAAAAAAATGACAAAATGCTGTCATTTTACAGCGCGTTCAGCCTGAGCTGCGGATACTTTTGGGGAAGTTCGGAAAACAACGCGTATCTGCGCATAAAAGCCGCTTCCGACATCGTTTTGTTCGGGTTGAGGCTGATTCTGCAAAACAACGAAGTGTTGTTTCCGTGCCACAAGGCATTGCTGGAAACGGTAGGCAATTTAGAAAACAAACCGGAGGATATTGTCGAAAAAGCAAACTGCTTCATAAGCAATTTGACGGAGGAATCCAAAAACGAATTTGTCAAAGCCGTTTTGGATTTCATTGACTACGATCCGCCAAAAGACTATTCCGAAGTTTTGACGAGGTTTGTCGATGACAACGAGGTTTGGTGGTACAAAAAAAGGCCGAATATCGCTGAATGGTGACGGTCTATATGCGGCAAAATCCATATCATGGCGCGACGTCCATTTTGCTTGAATATCTGCTCCAAAAATAATCGACGGCGAAATTGCCGAAAGCCTCGCGGGGCAGATATATTCTGCAAGATTCCCTGGCGCCGCCCAAAAAGTCGTTTCCGACCGCGACTGCGCTGGCATCGGTCATGTTGAGCATTATCATTTCCAGGCGTTCGCAGCCTTCAAACGCATAATCGTAAAATTGGGCGATGTTGTCGCCTATTGTGACCTTTGCGAGCATATTGCAACCCGCAAACGCCCTTTCGCCGACCGCCAGAACCGGCTTTCCGTCTGCCATGCGCGGCACGGTGAGTTCTCCCATGCCCTTTCCCGCATCCGAAACCCCCACAATTATCAGCCCCGAGGCGTACGGCTCATACAAAAAATACTCCGAATATGCGTCCTCGCCGGAAACATATTCTTCGAGAGGCTTTTCGGGCGGAAGCGGCAGCGCTATAGCCACCGGGACGGCGACGCCCAAGGCCCGCTTTATGTCCTCCGCCAAAAGCGCGGTCCTTACAAAAACGCCGCTGTCGTTTAAATGGTAGTTGCTGTCGAAAAAATATCTTTCGTCGAGGATATAGCTGTTTATGTTCCCGATTATTTCGCAGTCGAGATTTTTTGCCAAAGATCGGTAAAATTCGTAGATGGCGTTTTCGTCTCCGTATTGCAAGACTCCCAAGCGGTTCATCGGCGGGAAATCGAAATACACCGCCGCTCCCTTGCCTTTCGCGAATTTCACGAATTTGTTCAAATACTTTGCGAAATCCCCGCTTAAAATCGCCGGTTCCAAGTCTATCATGTGGTTCGGGCCAAATTCGAGCGGCATGATGTTGTGCGGGCGCGGATATACGATGTCCCCGTCTACGTTAAAAGAGGATTTGCTGTACACCCCTTCGGGCTTGAGCCCGCCGTAGCGTTTGTATTTCAGCTTTGAAATCGCATAGCCCCAAAAATTTCCGGCGAGCGCGCCGTAATTTTCAAATTTTGCGTTTTTGAGCATAGACATATCGCTGTCAAACGCTTGCCAGGCGCTCTCCGCGTTGAAATAGAGCGACAGCGTCTGGCCGTCGAGTTCGGGCGCGACGACGATTATGTCCCCGCTTTTTATGCTCGCCTGCGCGAGATCGAGCATGAGTTTTGTGCCCAGCGTCGCATAAAGCCCGAAGTTGACCACCGGCATCCCGAGCTCTTCCGAAAGCATGTCGCTGTTTAACCCGAAGGCGATGCTGCTGCCGCCCACTACCGCGATCTTGGGTTTGCCGATGATTTCAAGGCGGTTGTTTTTGGCCGCGAGCTCGCCCAAAAACGTTTCGCCGAATTGCGGCTCGAAGGAAAGCCCCGCAACAGCCACGACGAAAAGGGGCAGGCATACCGCCAAAACCCCGGCTATGAATTTTATGGCAAAACCTTTCATAAAGCAACCCCCGATTTCAGAATTGGAAGTATATGAACGCGCTGGCCCCGTTCCCGGTCAGCAGTATGAGCCAGGCGAACGCGATAACCCATACGGCCAAGACATATTTGCTCACGGAAAAAAAATCAAGTTCCCCGCTTTGCGGGCCCGAAAGCGCCCTCGGGGAGGCGTCCAGCACATTTATTATATACACGGAAAATACCGTGATTGCGATTTGCGCCGTTTTGTAGCCGATTTCGCCGAACGAATCGAAAATTCGGCCAAAGCCGCCGGACCACGAAAAAAACAAGCGGTTTAAAAGCACGCCGAGATCAGACACGTTGTTCGCGCGAAAAAAAATCCAGGCGAAACAAACCAAAACAAAAGTGCAGGCGTTTTTCCAAATTGCGGCAATTTTGCTTTTCGGGTCGATTTTGAGCCGGGTGCAGGCCTTTTCGCGGATGTTTTTTGTCATGTGCCCCGTTATCTGGTAAAAACCGTGGAGGGCTCCCCATATGACAAAAGTCCAGTCCGCCCCGTGCCACAGCCCGCTGACCAAAAACACTATGAATATGTTGGTCAGGTAGCGCGGCGCGGAACAGCGATTGCCCCCGAGGGGTATGTACAAATAGTCGCGAAACCAGGAAGAAAGGCTGATGTGCCAGCGCGCCCAAAATTCCTTTATGGTTTTCGAGGAATACGGCTGGTCGAAATTTTTCATCAGCTTTATGCCCATCATGCGCGCGCAGCCCGTGGCGATGTCCGTATAACCGGAAAAATCGCAGTAAATCTGAAAAGCGAACAAAAGCGTGGCCACGACGACAAGCGGGCCGTTTGCTCCCGCAGGGTCGTTGTAGACCTTGTTGACAAACTGCGCCGAAAGATCCGCCACCACTATTTTTTTTATAAACCCCCTGAGCGCGATCCTCAGCCCTTCGGAAAAATCCGCAGGGTCGGGTCTGTTTCTTGCCTTGAACTGCGGCAGCAGGTTTTCGGGCCTTTCGATGGGCCCGGCCACGAGCTGGGGGAAAAAAGACACGAACAGCGCGTAATACCCGAAATGGCGCTCGGCTTTCATGGTTCCCCGGTACACGTCGATGACATATGAAAGCGTCTGGAAGGTATAAAAAGATATGCCCACGGGAAGCACGACATTCAGCGTAAATTCGGACGCCCCCGCGCCAAAGAAGTTCGCCGCTTGGAAAAAGGCGAGGGACAAAAAATTGAAGTATTTGAAAAAAAACAAAATGCCGAGGCACGAAACAAGGGTCACCACAAGAGCCAGCCTTTTGATTCCGGGGCTCGAAACCTTCTCGATGATCAGCGCGCTCGCGTACGAAATCGCCGTAGTCAGGAGTATGAGGTACAATAGGTCAAAATTCCAGCTTATGTAAAAATAGTAGCTGGCAAGAAGCAAAAAGACCCACCGAAATTTATGAGGCAGAAAAAAATGTCCCAATAAAACGATGGGAAAAAACACGAAAAACGCGAACGAATTAAATATCATATAAAATTATGCAACCTATTTAAGTGGTTTGGCGCTTATCGCCAAAGCAAACGACGCGAGCAAAAACACCAGAAGTACGTCCATAGTAAGTTCGGCAAATAAAAAATACACAATCGAAAAAACGTGCAGGGCGAAAATCGCCGCTCCGTAAATCCATTTTTTTTGTTTCGCCCTGTTTTCGAGGACATACAAAACGGCGCAAGCAAGCAGAGCCAAAGCGGGAACCAGATATGTTATGTAGAACATGGTTACTCAGGTTGGTTAGTGGTTAGTTTTTGCCGCCGGCCAATTGATCGCTAATCACTAAGCTCCTCCTTTTCAAATTGCGCCTTCAAATCTTTGGCGAGCTGTATGGTGCGGTCGGCGGAATGGATGTCGTTTAAGTGGTGGTCCGTGTCGGAAAAAAAATTTCCGGGGAAGACATAGTCGCCGGGAAAGGATATGACGGGAAGTTCGAGCAGACGCTCCAAATTGTCCCTGTAAGCCAACTGCCTTTTTTCCGTGTCGCCCTTATCGACCAGCGCGTTGCGGTTCACCGGGGAACAGGCCAAGTAAAAACGCCCGTTTTTCGATTTTATTATATCGTTTACGCGGTTTATCCTCGCGGCGCCGTCCCGGTTCATGATGTTGCCAAAGGAGATCCACTGGCCTCCGGCTACATAGTCCACCGGGTGGTCGGCCTGGTTTGTGAGTATGTCTCCGTATATGTTCACATCGTCGATATATTCATCGTAGCTGCCCGCGCCCATGTTTTTCCTGGTCGAATTGAAATCGGCGAAAGCGGCGAACACATTCGCATAATTTCTTATGTCCACATGGCGGAATGCGTCATATGCCCCTTCCACAATCTGGAATGTCAGCGCATCGAGCCAATTTGCCCCCTGCTGGCTTTCCCATACCGGTTCGGGCGCCATGACCACGATGTCGCCTTCCCTTGTCTGGTTTGCGGTGAACTCGAGGAAAAACAGCGCGCAGACGCCCGCATGGGTGCCGTAGTTGACTATCGAGTATTCGCCGTCCAAAAGTTCGGAGAGCAGCGGGGAATTGAGGCCGAAAGCGGAACTTGACCCCGATATGACCGTCAGCCGCTTGCCCGGCGCGGTAATCAGCCGTTTGTATTTTATCGAACTCCCCCATCCGAGGGCATCGGAATAGCGGGGCGCAATAACCGCGCTCACATAAAAATTCGATAAGTTGGGGCAGTTCGATATGCTTTCGTTCGGCATTTTCGTGATGCTGTCCGAAATGTACAGAGTTTCCAAGTTCGGGCAGTTCGATATGGCCCGCACTGAAAGCGAAGTGATGTTTCTGGTCAAAAACAATGTTTTGAGTTCATTGCTTTTTATCGCCCCGTTTGAAACCGCGGCCACGGGCAGGCCGTCGATTTCTTCGGGTATCACAAGCATTTCCTCGTTTCCTTCATAACCGGTTATCGTTATTTTCTCGTTTGATTCGGTATAGGAAAACAAATCCGCGTCGCTGTATTTCACCCATTGGGCATATAGTTCGAGCACATTTTCGCCCTGGGGCATCACTGCCACATTGCACCCAAGCCCGATGGAAACGCCGCCGCCGTCGGGCTCAGTATTGTATCCGATCAGCGCATAGCCTTCGCGGGAAAATATCCCGGTATCGCCAAATGCGTTGGGGCACGGGTAATGCTTCGTGTTCACTTCGTAGTACAATATGTCGGCTTCATCCTGTTCCGGGCCCGCCCCCGCCAAAACGCCGCCGTTGGCGCTGTATTTTATATATTGGCCGTTTTTGGAGAGGTAGTTCGGGTAAATGAACATATCCGAAACGAGGGTGAAGCTGTAATTTTGGGAATGCGAAAGAAATTGCCCCCCTTTTGACATCAGCGCGCCCTTTGACCAGCCTATGAAAATGCAGTCTTCCAAAGCTTCGGCAGAAACTGAAACAAAAGTGTCTTCGGGGATCCTGCCCTGCTCCACGTTGGATGTGGCAATCCCCATTTTTATGTTGTTTTCGATGAAACACCTGTATGTTTTTATCGGCCTTATGTCAAGCCGCAGCGTGGACGGGTAAACCGCGCCTTCAAAGCGCAACAGGCCGTTTTCGTAAAACGCTCCGCAAAAGCCGTCGCCCCCCGACAGCGCGCTCAGTTCCGAATCCACCGTCTCTATGCTTTCGAGCTTGAACCCGTCGTCGATTTTCAGCATGAACTCCGCCGTCCCGCCCGAACTTACATACACCGGGTTTTCGCTTTCGACCGCCACCCCATCGGGCACGGAAACCATGATTTTCACAAGGGGCGCGGCGGGCTCGGACGGTTTTGCCGCGCAAGCCGGCAAAAACAGCAGAAACAAAATAAGCGGGATATAAAAATAAAATTTTGCGTCGCGTATCTTCAAGATTTTTTGCCCCTCCCAAACTGCTTGCCATGGGGCGGCCATAGCCGCCCCACAGCAAAAGCCCCGAAACTAATTGATTTTTACTATTATCGTTTTGTATGAAACAAGGCACAGCGCCGCGAGCAGCATGATGGAAAATATCACGATGTCCGCTCCGTCGCCCGTTTGCGGGGCGGTCGGCGCGGGTTCGGGCACCGGGGCGGCCGGTTCAGGGGCGGCCTCCGGGGCGGCTGCGGCTGCGGGTTCTTCTTGGGCGGGTTCGGGTTCTTCGACTGCAGGGGCCGGAGTCCCGGGCGCGCTCTTTGGCACGAAACCTTCCATTGGCGTGTAGCCGACGCCCAAAAACCCGAGTTCGAGCGCGGCGCAGCAGGCCCAGCCGCCCATGCCGTCGACAATTTTAAATTTTACGAGCTTGGCTTCCACGGGATCAAATTCCACATTGGAAAAAACGACTGCTTCGGTATCGTCCCAAGCTTCCTTAAAATCGAGCCAGTGGTCTTCGTCCCATGTGGCGGAGGCGACTTTGGTCCAACCCGAGTCATTGTCGAAATCGGTTACAGTCCCTGTGGTCGAAACCCAGATTTCCGCCTCGAGAGCCGATCCGTTGCGGGAAGCGTCCGGCCTGGGGAGATAGCCCACGCAGTCGATCCAGTAAGTGTTGTCGAGTTCGACTATCAATGTCTGCGGGAAATCATCCAAGGCGACATATTCGTCCTCGTCGTCGGGGTCGGCGCGCCATTGGCTGTGCCAGAACTGTTCGGGGTCGTTGTCAAATGCCAATTCGCCCTCGTAGTCATAGTCGTCCGTAGTCGCCCCGACGCTTGCAATTGCGGGGCCGCCAGTCCATGCCGATGCGGTTATTGCGCTTGCCAAGGAAATGACTATGCAAAATGCCAGAAACAAACAAATGCGCTTTTTCATTGTAAAATTATCCTCCTTAAAAAATTATAATCAAAATTAATCGATATCGTTGAATGCGTCTATGGTTTTTTGCATCGCCGCCTCGAGTTTCGTTTCGTTTTTTTCCAGCAGGGAAGCGAAATTCTTGTCGCCTTTCGAGGCCGCCGCCGAAAAGGCGCCCGGGAAATTGCCCCAGTTGTACATCGAGTCGTTGATGTCATATATCCTGTTTTGGAGTATTATGTCGAGCATTTTAACCGAGATGTCGTCGCGCAGGTATTTCGTTCCAATCGATATTTCGTAATAGGCGGGGATTACAACTTTTCTGCTCTCCGCGCTCATCGCTTCGAGGATGAACCCGGTTTGTTCCAAGTTCGGGTTTGTGGTGGGGATTACGAGGCACTGCGAACCCAAGGCGGGCGTGCAGTATGTGGGCTGCGCTTCGTCGTATTTGGGGAATGGGAGCAGCGCGAAATCGCTTCCCATGTTTTTATACAGCCTCACGCAGGCCAGCACCTGCGCGCAAAACAGCGCTTTGTCATTTACGAACATTTCTTCCGTCCTGAGGTTTGGTGTATCGGTGTATTCCCTCACGACCACCTCGCGCAAAAACAGAAAATCGACCATGGCGGCATATGCTTCGGCGAAGCGTTCGGATTTCGCCGCTATATAGGGCAAGTCGTCGGCGTCTTTTTTTATGACGGTCTCGTCGAATCCGGCGAGCAGGTATGTGTAGAGCCAGCCGCAGCACGACAGGCCGTACCTGTCGTCCGGGCCTTTTATCACGCCGTCGCCGTTTAAATCGGCCGGGGCGGCCTTGCAAAGTTCGATAAATTTGCCATAAGTCCACTTGCCTTCCTCGACAAGGCCGTACAGCGATTCCGCGCCGTCTATTCCCAAAATCTCCGCGAGCTTTTTGTTGTACATGAATACGGCCACATTGTCTTTGTCAGAGATCGTAAAATCCGAGCAAGTGAAAAACAGCCTGTTTCCCATCGCGAAATAATGGCTCACGGAGTTGTTCCACCACGGCTTGTCGAAGTTCAGGTACGGGACTTTGTTCAAATCGACGAGCTGGTTCGAAGTGGCCATCGAAGGCGCGGTCTGCGTATGCGGCGAAACCAAGTCGTAATCGTCCCCGCCCGCGTTCACGCTGTTTTTGAGTATGGAGGCGACCTGCGCCGACGAAGTCCTCGTCTCCTTGACGACGAAATTGTACTTTTCCTCCAAAGTCCTGTTTCTTTTGTAGATTGCGTCGTTGACCACAGGGTCGCTCAGCGCCGTGCCCACTTTGTCGATGGAGTCGATGTCCATGTCCAAATCGGATATCGCCCACCACATCGATTCTTGGTCCAAGTTCAATATCCGAAATTCCGCCCCGCCGAAATCCATGTCCGGCAATCCCGGGTCAAACGATTCCTCTGTCGGGGTTTCTGCGGCTTCGCCGCCATTTTCCGCCGTCGGGCCTTCGTTCGCGTCATTTTTTTCTTGGGTTGAGACCGTTTCGCCCCCGCACGAGGCAGCAAGCAAAACCAAAGACCCCATAAGCGAAACAAGCAAAGCGATCGATAAAATCCTTTTCATAAAAAAACACACTTCCCTGATAAAGTTGGACATGAAAACATTATACACAAATTTTATCATATATTTACGGTTATTTCAATTCGTTTGGAAAATGTTTACAAAAAATTAATTTATCGCCGCCGGCCGGCTCAGTTCAGCGCAGCGTCAAAAATCTTCTTCACGATTTCGAAACTCGCCGCGCCATCGTGCACTTTCTCACCGTCGAGGTAATATGTGGGGACATAGGAGTAATCATATTTCGCGGATATTTCGGGATTTTTGTTTTCGTCCACTATTGTCAGGGGGATCGCCTTGTATCTGGCGTCCGATTTCAGGATTTCGTCCATCCATTTATGGGCGCTTTTGCAATAGGGGCAGGTATCCATGGTGAACATAAGTATTTTTTTCATGATTTTTCCCTTTCAACTGGCGATAATTTGCGTTTTGTTTTTATTATACCACAAATTTTGAAAAAATTTCGGAATTTTCCTTGACAAAAGAAAAAAAATATGATATACTTTGCCTATGTAACCAAAAATAATCCTGAGACAACAGGCGCGGGCGTGATTTGCATCTGCCGCATAATTTTGCCTGTCGAGGAGAAATATCCAAAGACAAAAACGGAAGCGCGGTTCCGGCTGTTTTTGCTTTGTGATCTCTTTTTGCGCTTGTCTCGACAGCCAAAGGGGATTTTTTTGTTTTGTTTCCAAAATCAAACAAATGAATTGAGGTGAAATCAAGAAAAATGCCGAATGCAAAAGTGCTTGAAGAAAAAAAGCAATTGGTCGCCAACTTGTCCGAAAAGTTCAAAAACTCGGCGAGCGGGGTTTTGGTGGATTATCAGGGAATCGACGTCGGGATGGACACGAAGATGAGAAGCGAGCTGCGCGCGGCGGGCGTCGACTATTTCGTGTTCAAGAACACCTTGGCGAGGTTCGCGGCAAAAGAATGCGGCTTTGACGATCTGCTCCCGGCGCTGGTGAAGATGACCGCCATCGCGGTGAGCTCAAACGATCCGGTGGCTCCGGCAAAGATACTCACAGCCTACGCCGACAAAATCCAAACATTTAACATCAAGGCGGGATTCGTGGAAGGTTCGGTGATCGATGCCGACGGCGTGAACCGGCTGGCCACGCTCCCTTCAAAAGAGGAATTGGTCGCAAAAGCGCTGGGCAGCCTGCAGTCCCCGATTTACGGGCTGGTCAACGTGCTCAACGGCAATTTGCGCGGACTGGCTTGCGTTTTGCAGGCCATTTGCGACAAAAAAAGCGGTAGCGCCGAACAAGAAGCGTAAAAAAAATCAAAAATTAATTAAATCATAACTTGGAGGAAATTTATTATGGCATCTGAAAAAACATTGAAATTGATCGAAGAAATAAAGACCCTGACGGTTTTGGACCTCGCGGATCTGGTCAAGGCGCTCGAAGAGGAATTCGGCGTTTCGGCCGCCGCCCCCGTGGCGGTCGCGGCGGCTCCTGCGGCGGGCGCTGCCGCTGCAGCCCCGGTCGAGGAGAAAACGGAGTTTGACGTCGTGCTCGCGGGAGCGGGCGAAAAAAAGCTCGAAGTCATCAAGGTCGTGCGCGAAATCACCGGCCTCGGCTTGAAGGAAGCCAAAGATTTGGTCGAAAGCGCGCCCAAGGCGATCAAAGAAGGCATAACAAAGGACGAAGCGAACCAGATAAAAGACAAGCTGGCGGCGGCAGGCGCGGCGGTCGAATTGAAATAACCAAAAAAGACATTTGCAAGCTGGCTTTGAAAGGTCAGCTTGTTTTGTTATCGGGGGACAAAAAATGATCGCGAAAAAAAACAAACACAGCTATTCCATATTGGACATCGACCCGTTGCTGGCGCCATATGAAAGCGGCGTCGGCATGAGGATGGATAATTACTTCAAATTCAAAAGCAGGCTTCTTTGCGGCGGCGAAAGTTTGTCCTCGTTTGCCAACGGGCACTTGTACTTCGGTTTCCATAAATCCGCAAAACAGGACGGCTGGCATTACCGCGAGTGGGCGCCGAACGCCGAAGCGGTTTCGCTTATCGGGGATTTCAACGGTTGGGACGGAACCTCGCACAGGCTAAACAAAATAAAAGCAAACGGCACCTGGGAAATTTTCATACCCGGCGCAAATTCCCTTCCGCATGGCTCAAGGGTGAAAATCAGGATAGAAGCGAAAAACAAAATATTCGACAGGATTCCCGCATATTGCAAAAGGGTGGTGCAAGATCCCGAAACCCGCGGATTTTACGGGCAGATTTGGGATATGTGCTACTCTTGGCGTACGGGCAAATTCGATGCGGGCAAAATCAAGGTGCCGCTGATTTACGAAAGCCATGTCGGGATGTGCAGCCAGGAGGAAAAAGTCGCCGGATTTTCCGATTACATCGAAATCGTTTTGCCGAGGGCAAAAAAGCTCGGCTATAACGCGGTTCAGCTCATGGCGATCATGGAACACCCGTATTACGCCTCTTTTGGTTATCAAGTGACAAACTTTTTTGCGGTTTCTTCGAGGTTCGGCACCCCGGAAGAATTGAAAGCGCTCATCGACGCCGCCCACGAAATGGGAATGGCGGTTTTGTTAGATCTCGTGCACTCGCACGCCTCCCCGAACGTCGAAGAGGGGTTGGCGGAATTCGACGGGACGCCGTACCAATTTTTCCACGCCGGAATAAAGGGCAGCCACCCCGCCTGGGGCACCAAACTTTTCGATTACGGAAAACCCGAAGTGGCGCATTTTCTTTTGTCGAATTTGAAATTTTGGCTCGAAGAATACAGGTTCGACGGATTTCGCTTCGACGGCGTCACTTCGATGCTGTACTTAAACCACGGGATCGGCGAAAATTTTGGCAGCTACGAAAAATACTTTTCGCCCAACACCGACCTTGGATCTGCGGCCTATCTGCAGCTCGCCTGCGAACTTTGCAAAGAAGTGCGGCCGGATTGCCTGCTTGTCGCCGAGGATGTGAGCGGAATGCCGGGGATGTGCCTTCCGGTCGATTGCGGCGGCTTTGGCTTCGATTACAGGCTCGGGATGGGGGCGCCCGATTTTTGGATCAATACCCTCAAAACGAAAAAAGACGAAGAATGGGAAATGGGGCATATGTTTTGGGAACTCACGCAGCGCAGGCCCAAGGAGAAGGTGATCGGCTATGCGGAATCCCACGACCAGGCGTTGGTGGGCGACAAGACGCTCATGTTCCGGCTGGCCGACAAGGAGATGTACTGGCACATGAACAAAGGCTCCGACAGCCCGGAAATAGAGCGCGCGGAAGCTTTGCACAAAATGATAAGGCTTGTCACCTGCATGTGCGCGGGGGAAGGTTACCTCAATTTTATGGGAAACGAATTCGGGCACCCCGAATGGATCGATTTTCCCAGGCCGGAAAACGGGTTTTGCTACCATTACGCCAGGAGGTTTTGGCGCTTGGCCGACGACGAAAACCTGCGATACGCCGCTTTGCAGGATTTTGACAAGGCCATGATCGCCCTCGCCAAAAAGGGGAACCTATTGAAATATCCGTCCCGGCTGCTTCATACCGACGAAAAAAAGAAGATTATCGCTTTTGAAAAAGGCAAATATCTGTTTTTGTTCAATTTCCACGTATCCCAAAACTGCGATTTTTCGAATATTGCGGCAAAACATCCAAAAGGATATCGGGAAGTTCTGAATACATCGAAAAGCGCGGCAAAATCGGATTTGTCCGCCATCGGGCCCAGGACGGCGGCGGTTTTTTTGAAAAACCAAAAATAAAAATTATTTTGCATATTGCCGCCCCAAGCCAAAAAAATTTGTTGACATATTTGCATATATTTGCTATAATCACGTATGTATACGACAATTTTAAATAAAATAACGATGAAAATACAAAAATTCAATCAGGAGGGCCATATAATGTTTTGCACAAAATGCGGAAAAGAATATCCCGACGGCGGCCAGTGCACCTGCCAACAACAACCCCAACCCCAACAGCAGCCCCAACAACCCCAACAACAGCAACAGCCCCAGCAGAGGCCGCCCCAGCCCCAGCAGCCCCAGCAACAGCAACAGCCCCAGCAGAGGCCGCCCCAGCAACAGCAGTATCAGCAACAGCAGTATCAGCAACAACCCCAACAGCAATTCCAGCAAAGGCAGCAGCCCCAGCAACCCCAACAGCAATTCCAACAGCCCCAACAGCAGTATCAGCAACAGCCCCAGCAGCAACAGTATCAGCAACAATATCAACAGCCCTATGCCCCCGCAGACAACAGGAAGCTGTATTGCATCCTCGCGTATATCCCGGTTTTGTTTTTGGTCGGGATGCTGGCATCAAACGAAAAAAACGACCCTCGCGTCCGTTTCCACGTAGGGCAGGGGATTATGCTGAGTATATATTGGGCCGCTGTCTGGATTGTCCATATAATAATTTCGATGGTACTGCAATCGGTTTGGAGGACCACTACTTCGGTTATTTGGGGTTATGGATATTCGTCTCCGCATATCGGCGCGGTGCTCGTCAGCTGGCTGATATGGCTCGTCGCTTGGGGAAGCGTCGCGTTTTTGGCGGTCACGGCCATAATGAACATAAACAAAAACCGCGACAAGCCTCTCCCGATAATAGGCGGTTTGGCATTTTACAAGTGAAAATCGAAACGGGGGCCGAAACTTTCGGAAAATTTTATTATAATCAAAAATTATCTTGAAATATGCAAAAAAGTATGATATTATATGCGTATCGGGCGGGAAATGTAGGAAAAGTATGTTTTTTGCTTGAAATACGCGTGGAAAGGAGCTGGTTATATTGAAGAACGTAGGAAAGGTGATTGAAAGTTAAATAATTACGGGCGATTTTGATTTGTCCGGATTATTCCTTTCAATAATCACGTTTGGATGCGTGCCTCATAAAGCGGGAAGTGCGAATTTTCCGCTTTATGGGCGTGTATAGAAAGAAAGCATGGTTTTTGTCCGATATTGAAAGGAGCGTCTAAATTTGAGTTACATTAACGCAAAAGAAATCTTGCCCGCATATCTGCTTGCGGAGATCCAGCAGTACGTGAAAGGCGAAATAATCTATATCCCGAAACAGAGCGAGGAAAAAATCAAATGGGGAATAAAAAACGGCAGCAGGAAAAAATACGACAAGAGAAACAACGACATCAAAGCCCTTAGAAGCGGCGGAATGACTGTAGACGAAATCGCGACGGCGTATTACCTTTCCGCTGACAGCATAAGAAAAATCGTGAGCGGGTAAATGAAAAAAATATATTTTAAAATTAGAAGGGGCGAAAAGAATTTCGCCCCTTGTTTCGTCGGGTTTCGCGACTGGCCGCTTTGCAAATCAATCTATTTTTTCGTAGGCTTCCACCACTTTGTCTATGGCGCTTTCCATTTTCGGGAGCGCTTTTTCAAACGGAGAGGCGTAGTCCGCCTTTTTGTTTTGCGCGTTTCGCAGCATGATGTCCATTCCGAAACCGCCGAAGTTATACACATAGCCTATGTCGTGCGCGGTGTTGTTGAGTATTATGTCGAGCATTTCCTGGCTGTCCTCGTCGCGCGCGTATTTGCCTTTCAGGTTTATGTCGTAATAGGCGGGCTGCAGCGTGTACAGCGATTCGGCGCACAAATCTTCGAGTATCATCCCGGTGCGCTCCAAATCGGAGGCGACCACCGGTATCGATATGCCGGCGCCGGTGTGCGGGTTCATGTTGGTGATGTATTTTTCCTGCGCTTTTTCCAATTTGGGAAGCGGCAGTATGCCGAAATCCATTTCCATTCCCCTGAGCCTCTCGACGATCCTCATGCGGATCCAAGAAAACAGCGCCCTGTTCTCCTCCATCATCTTGACCTGCTCGTCGTATATCGGAAATTTGCCTTCGTACCTGTGGAGGTGCACCACGTTGTTCTCGTCGAGCATGAGTTCGGAAATCTTGTCTGTGACCCTGTATCCCCGCTCGGTGCCGAAAGTGACTATGGGATAGTCGTTTTCGTCTTTGGCGCATATCTTTTCGCCGCCCGAAACGAAGAACGAGACATTTGCGTCGGCTTGCGTTATGCATCCGAACAAATCGTCCTTGATGTACATCTCTCCGTCTCCGTTCAAGTCTTTTGCGATGCCTTTGCTCATTTCGAGCAGTTTGTCAAAAGTCCAATCGCCGTTTTTTACTATCGCGTAGGGATCGTCCAATGCGTGTTCCTTCAATAGTTCCTTGTTGAAGATCATCGCCTCCATGGCGTCGTTGTCCAGCACCAAAAGCGCCCCCTGCAAAATAAACAGCTTGTGAATGATCGAAAGGTCTCGTATTGTGCCCTGGTCCCACCAGGGTTTTTCCAATTCGAGATAGGGGACGGAAAAAAAGTCCACGTAGTTTCCCGCTTGGGCTGTGGCGGGGAACTGGGTCAGGTGGGGGACCGCCACATCGTAGATGTCGTCGCCCGCCTTGACCGCTTGGGTGACTTTGGTTTCGACCTGCGGGTTGTCCACCGATATTTCCTTGATTGTTATGTTGTATTTTTCTTCTATTTTGCTGTTTCTGTTGTAGACCGCGTCATTGATCACATCCCCGTTCACTTCTTCGGCGAATATGTCCCTGTGGGCCCATTCCACCCAGTCAGCCCCGAGGCTTTCGACTCCCCTGATCAAAAACACAAATTCGTAGCCGCCGAAATCTTTCGGCTCAAGGTTCGGGTACACCCTTTCCGCCGCTTGCTCGCCCTCTTCCGATTCTTCCGCGCCGTCCGCGGCTTTCTCGGCGGTGGCTTCTTCGGTTTTTTCCGGGGCGGAATTGCACGCGCTTGCCGCAAAAAGCGCGAGCGACGCGGCCAAAAGCAGCATGATCGCCAAAATTTGCTTAGATTTCATTTTGTTTTTCCTCCGTTTCGTTTATTTTGTTTTTATCGATTTTTTTGCTTTCGCGATAAATGACAAGCTCGCTGGACATATTCAGCCCCACATTGACGAAAATCCCCGAAGTTGCCAGTTCATAGCCGCAAACGGATATTTTTTCGCCGCTGTTCGAAAAAACCACTTCGTAAAATTTTTCGCGGGAAGCCCCCCGCACCCTTATATTCATATTTTCGCAGGGTTCGGACTGCGTGAAGGCTATGATCATCCCCTTGTCCTTTTCCGGTGAGGCATATTCCAAAATCGTCGCGGGAGCCGTTTTTTGCACCGGCTGGAACGGGGTGTGGTGGTACACTGAACAGTTTTCAAACAGGGGCACAAAAAAGCTCTTGTACAGCCGGTTGTATTTTATCAGCATCTTTTTCAAATGCGGGGCGAGCGCGTCCGAAGAAGGCGCGATTCCCCTGTATATCGGGCGGCAGATCATGGATATGCGTATCTGCGATTCGAGATCCCCGTCCATTTGCCATTCGGGCACTTCCGTCCCGAACGTGCGCAGCAGTATTTCCGGCGGCAGCGACATCGTCACCCCGGAAAATATGCGCGCGCTTCGCGGGCAGCGCATCCAGTCCGAAAGTTCCGTGTTGTGGAAGCGGCTGAGAATGCCCCAGTCGAGCCGGCCTCCCCCGCCCGCGCAGTTCTGGAACACCACGTTTGGATATTTTTCCCTGAGTTTGTCAAATACCCTGTAAAGCGCCTCATAGTAGCGCCACAGGGTATTTTCGCAAAATTCGCCGTTTTGCCGCGTGGCGCCGAGGCCTATGTTGTGGTTGTGGTCAAGTCTGTACATATCCAGATTGTACTGCTCGATTAACCTGCATATCGTGCCAAAACAAAAATTTTCGACTTCCGGGTTTGCGAGGTCGAGAGCCCGCCCCCCGGCACAGGGTTCGCCATTTCGTTTCGCAAGCCATTCGGGGTGATCTTTTTTGAGATCGCTGTTTTGGCCCGCCGCCTCTATTTCGACCCAGAGCCCGAACCTCATGCCTTTTTTGTGCGCATAGTTTGGTATGGGCTCAAATCCGTTTTTCATCCAAGGGCCCGCGACCCAGTCGCCCACGTTGTTTCCCCACTCGTTTGGCTCCTTGGAACCGTACCAGCCCGCATCCACCACATACATTTCCGCTTCGATTTCGCAGGCCACGTCTATGTCGGCCTTTATGCCTTCCTCGCTTTCGCGATCGCACAAATACCCCCTGTGGTTCGCCTCTATCTCGCTTATCGGGACGCCGTCCGGCAGTTTGGGGAGTATATATTCGCGCACATAGCTGTGGGTGGCCTGCACTATTTCGTCGTCGCTGTTTCGAAACAGCCCGAAATGCGCTTTCGGGCTCGCCGCAGTTTCGCCCGGCTCGAGCACGTAAAGCGCCTCGCCGGCAACATCCAGCATGCCGATTTCAAAAGAAAGCGCCGCATAATCGTCCTCGCGAACATTCGCTTTGAATTGCCAATTGCCGCTCCAAGCGTATTCGCAGACAAAAGTTTCGCCGGTGAGGCGATCCCTGAGCCAGGCGGCGGGCCTCGTCCAGCCCGATTTTCCGTAATCCGAAAAAAATCCAAATTCCCCGGCGGGCAAATCATCGAAATAGAAATCGCCCTCTTTGCCCCAGTCTTTTAGATGGTTGTAGGCAATCGCGAAACTCGGTTTGCCGCCGCAAATTATCTCCTGTTTCGGAAGGTTCATATAATGCCGCCATATATAGCCCGCAATCGGGCTTATGCCCGTTATCGCCGCCGGTTTTTTTGTGCCGTTTTCAACTTCGAGCCATCTCGCCGCGAAATCGGTTCCGGTGAGCATTGTGCAGACGTTTACGTTTATCCCCGAATCATGGCATAATTTTTGCGCATATTCCCCGCCGCCGCGCTCCTCGAAGCCCGAATGCCGCCAGCCCCCGGCGAGATCGATGCCGTTTACCGACAGCTTGAATGCGTCCGCTTCGGGATATTTTGAGATAATGCGCTCGAAATTCCCTTTGCCGAGGCTCATTTCGGGATATACCTGCCCTGTGCAGTTTCTGTACCGGGAAACGAGCCTGCCTCCGATCAAAGCCTCGTCTGATACCTGCCTGCCGGAAACATACCTGAAACCCGTGACCCCCTCGCCCGATTCGAATGCGCCGATATATGCTTTGTCCATAATTTTGCCCTCCTTGGTTTTGTTATGCCGGCGTTCATTCGCCGAAAAATTCGTTTTCGACCGCAGCGCACAGCGCGTGGTATACAGGCAGGGTCAGTTCCTGGACCTTGTAGGTTTCATCTGCCGGAAGTTTTATGGCCAAATCGCAAATGTCCGCAAGTTTCCCCCCGTTTTTGCCCGTTATGGCGATGGTGCCGCATTCAAGGGCGGATGCGGCCAAAACGGCATTTTGCACATTCGCCGCCTTTCCCGAGGTGGAAAGCGCGATCAAAACATCCCCTTTGTCGGCATATCCCAAAACCTGCTGCGCGAAAATATAGTCCGCGCCTATGTCGTTTGCCACTGCGGTGATTATGCTCGTCTGGCTTGCAAGCGAAATCGAGCGGAGCGGGGCCTGCAAGCCCGGAAGCCCGGGTATGGGCGATGCCAGCGGGCGCCTTAGCTTGAAACCCTTCATGAATTCGCCCACGATGTGTTCGCAGTCCGAAGCGCTGCCGCCATTGCCGCATATGAGCGTCTTGCCTTTGGCGGCATAGCATTTGGATATGATATGATAAGCCGAGATTATATCGCGGCCGAGGTTGCCGTCCTTCAAATCGTCGTATTCCAAAAACAGCGCTTCGATGATCTTTTTGGTTGAATCCTTCATTTTCAAGCATCCTGCCTTTCATCCGAAAAAGACACGATAAAATGGTATTTTATTTCTTGCTGCGCTTCGATGTATTTCAATATTTTGTTTTCCCTTGCGGTATTTCTGCCTTCGCCGTCGCAATTGGCGGGTTCGAGCCCGAGCACATAATCGCCCTCCCCCGGCATTTTCCATTCTATGAAAAAATCGAGCGGTTTTGCGTCATATTGGACTTTCACCCCTTTTTTCAGATTGGGGTTGTAGAGCGAATACGCGGCTTGGCCCTGCTCATTTGTTTTCAGCTTGTGGTAGTAGCAAAATTCATCTATTCCGTGGCGGGGGGCGTCGAATTTGTCCCATCTGGAAAATTCCGCCGCCGCATAGTCGCTGCGCGGCGATGATTCGAGCGCGGGCACGTTGATTTCGATGTTTTCATCCAAGAACGGGTAGCCGTAATTCAAGTGGTACAAAATCATGTGCGGCGAGCTTTTGTATCCCGTATTTTTGACTGTGTCCCGTATTTCAAATTTGTTTTCCCCGGTGCAGATTTTTATCTCGCGGGTCAAGCTGTACTTGTCCCCGAAAAGCCGCGCCTGGTTCATAATGCCGGTTATCACGATTTCCGGTTCGCCGCTTTGCGTGTTTTCTTCTATGCGGCAATAGAAATTATCGGCGGGGGTGTTTGCGATCCTGCCATGGAGCCCGAGTTCCTCGCCTTCGTCCTCGCAGGGCGCGCAAATGGTTTCAAGCCCGCAGGTGGTCAAAAAACCGGCGTAGAAACTGCGCAGAAATTCGAGTTTCCTGTTGTCGTAATAGCTGGGATGGACCGCCCCGGCCGGCGAGATGAAGCACATATTGGTGTCTTTGTAGATAAGCTGGTAGATGTCCATGCAGCGGTCGGGCAAAATCGTCATAAACAGGCCTTTCCCGTTTATTACGTCGATGGCGCGGGTACCGTTTGCCTTCCCGTCGGCCATGACATAGTTTTTTGCCGAAAACAGCTGGTTTTTGTTGCCGACGTATTTCAGTTTTTCAAAGTAGCTTTTTGCCATAAAACATCCCTTTCCGTTATTTTTGTTTTTCGTATTTTTTTTGCGGAGGGGCACGGGTAAAAATAAAGGCGGGGGCAATTTCGATCCGCCCCCGCCTTCTATTTCTTCCGCTTCGCCATATCCGCCCTAGCGATTTTCCCCAATCGCCGAAATCAGTATACCATAATTATTGTGAATTTTCAATAGCATTTTTATGAATTTTTGGAAAATTTATTTTTCGCAAAGGCGATTGAAACTTCAATTTTTTGTATTTTCAACTTCGGGCATCCGAAAAATCACAATATTTCTTCGTAAGCCCCTATTTCCCTGAATTTTTTGTATCGCTGGCTGCATATCCCCTCGGGGGTCATAACAAGCAGCGGTGTTAGTTGCGCCTCTATAGAAAGCTTGATCGCAGCGGCGGCGAGCGCCGGATCTTTGTGGGCCCCTTCCGGCGGCTCGGGGACGACGGCATCGACCACACCCATCGCAAGCAAATCGTCAGAAGTCATCTTCTGGCGTATTATCGCCTCTTTTTCGCGTTTCGGATCCTGCCAGAGCAAACTGGCGAAGCCTTTTGCCGATATGACGGAATAAGTCGCGTTTTCCAGCATCAGAACTTTGTTCGCCTGCGCTATCCCGAGCGCCCCGCCTGAAGCCCCTTCGCCGGTGATCACGGCGACGACGGGAACCGAAAGCCGCGACATCTCCAAAAGGTTTCGCGCTATCGCCTCGCCCTGGCCCCTCTCCTCCGCGGCCACCCCGCAATACGCGCCCGGGGTATCGACGAGGGTTATCACCGGGCGGCGGAATTTTTCGGCCAATTTCATCTGCCGCAGCGCTTTCCTGTAGCCTTCGGGATGTGGCATGCCGAAATTGGAATCGATGTTCTCTTTTGTGTTCCTGCCCTTCACGTGGCCGATCACCGTGACCGGCATTCCCCCAAACCGCGCTATGCCGGCAATTATCGCTTTGTCGTCAAAATACCCCCTGTCCCCGTGAAGCTCGATGAAATCATCGAAAATTTTTGGGATGTAGTCGTTGATCGTGGGACGGTTTTTGTGCTTTGATATTTCATAGCGTTTTATCGCCGCTTCCTCTTTCGGAGTGAAAATTATCTGGTTCGCTTCGTTCGCCATGCATAATCACCGTTCTGTCCTTTCATCTTTTTCGTAATGTTTTCGGGCATTTTTGGTTTCACGCGTGCATTGAGAGCAAGCTCGCAAGCGTTTTTTTCATTTCGGTTCGCGGCACGATCTTGTCTATATACCCGCGCGAGAGCAGAAACTCCGCAGTTTGGAAATCGTCCGGGAGCTTGTGGCCTATCGTTCCCTCTATAACCCTGCGCCCGGTGAATCCCACGATCGCCCCCGGTTCGGCGAGTATTATGTCGCCAAGGCTGGCAAATGAAGCGGTCACGCCGCCCGTGGTGGGGTCGGTCAGCACCGTGATGTATAACAGACCGGCGTCCGAATGCCTCCCGACTGCCGCCGACACTTTCGCCATCTGCATCAGGGAAATGATCCCCTCGTGCATCCTCGCTCCACCCGAAGCGGCAAATATCACCAGCGGCAGGCGCCTTTCCGTGGCCTCCTCAAAAAGCCGCGCAAGCTTTTCGCCGACCACCGAACCCATCGAAGCCATCAAAAACGAGGAATCCATGATCCCGAGCGCCACACCAAAGCCCCCGATCTTGCAAAAGCCGGTCAAAACGGCTTCTTCCAACCCCGTCGTTTTTTGCAGTTTTTCGATTTTTTCGAGATACCCTTCGAAATCAAGCGGGTTGACGGTTTTCAGATTGCCGAATTTTTCCTCGAAAGTGTCCAAGTCGGCGGTGCACAAAAGGCGCTCATGGGCGAAAAGGCGAGTGTGGAAATTGCAAAAAGGGCAAACTTTCAAAAGATTTTCATACTGTTCCGCAAAAACATTTTTTCCGCATTTCGCGCAAACGATGTAGTCCTGCATGTTTTCCCCTTCGCTCATTTCGTTTATGGCGCGTTTCGCCACGGGAACCGATATGTATTTCGCTTTTTTGAACAATTCCTTTATAGCCATTTCACTCACCTGCTTTTTCATTGAATATTTTTGCCTTTGTTGTATTCGTCTATAAAGTCGATGTCGAAATCGCCCCGCTGAAATTCTTCGGTGGAAAGCAGCTCGATGTGATAGTCCACGTTCGTTTCTATCCCCTCGAATAAATATTCGGCGAGTGCGCGCCTCATCCTCGCTATGGCTTCGGCTCTGTCGTTGCCGAACACTATGAGTTTTGAAATCATCGAATCGTAGTGCGGCGGGATGAAATATCCCTGATAGACCGCGCTGTCCACTCTGACCCCGGGCCCCCCGGGCACGTTGAGTTCCCGGATCATCCCCGGGCAAGGGGCGAAATTTTTTTCGGGGTTTTCCGCGTTTATACGGCATTCGATGGAATGCCCCAAAATTTTCGTTTCGGCTTGGGATATGCATAGTTTTTCCCCCGCCGCTATTTTTATCTGCTGTTTCACTATGTCAACCCCGGTGATGAACTCAGTCACGGGATGCTCGACTTGTATCCGGGCGTTCATCTCCATGAAATAGAAATTTTTGTTTTTGTCCACCAAAAATTCCACCGTCCCCGCATTGGAGTAATTCGCCGCGAACACCGCTTTTACCGCCGCCTCGCCCATTTGTTTCCGAAGGGTCTCGTCCATGAAAACAGCGGGGGCTTCCTCTATCATTTTTTGGTGGCGCCTCTGCAGCGAGCAGTCGCGCTCGAACAGATGTATCACCTTTCCGTGCTCGTCGGCGAGTATCTGTATTTCTATGTGCTTCGGGTTTTCTATGTATTTTTCTATGTAAAGCTCGTCGTCGCCAAAAGATGCTTTTGCTTCGGCCTTGCACATATTGTAGGCGTTTTTGAGCTCAGGCTTGCCGGAAACCAGCCTGATCCCGCGTCCGCCGCCTCCGCCCGAGGCTTTTATCATCACGGGATACCCTATTTTGTCGCATATGGCCTCCGCTTCGGGCAAACCGCCTATTGCCCCCTCCGAGCCCGGGATCACGGGGACTCCGGCTTTGGCCATCATTTTTTTCGCTTCGGCTTTGTTTCCCATCTGCGCTATCGACTTTGCGTCCGGGCCGATGAATTTTATGTCGTTTTCCGCGCACAGCTCTGCGAAATCCGCGTTTTCGGACAAGAACCCGTAGCCCGGGTGTATGGCTTCCGCTTCGGAAATCCTGGCCGCGGTTATTATCGCGCCCATGTTCAAGTAGCTGTCTCTTGCCATCGCCCCCCCGATGCATAGGCTTTCGTCGGCGATATTGGCGTGCATCGCATCCCTGTCGGCCTCGGAATATACCGCCACGCTGATGATCCCCATGTCCCTGCAGGCGCGTATCACGCGCACCGCTATTTCGCCCCTGTTGGCTATCAATATCTTGTTGAACATAAATACAAACTCTTTCTCAATAATACCAGCGGTTTATGCCGCTCGCCGTCTTTGAAGCGATTTTTGCGTTTTTGGCGAAAACCCGCAGGCTCGCCATTGAAATCGCGATAAAACCCAAGGAAACCATCAAAAAATAGAACAAATTCACTTCCGTTTCCCCCAAGGCGTACAAAAGCAAAATCGAAGTGGCATTGAAAGAAATGTGGATCGCGAAGGCAAACCAGATCGAGTCGTGCCAATGGTATATGTACCCGATTATAATCCCCAATACAAACGCGTACATCCCCTGTATGAAATTCATATGTATCAGCCCGAAGAGAAAGGCTTGCAAGATGATCGCGAAATGCAGATTCACCATTTTGGCGAGGCGCCTTTGCACCACCCCCCGGAAAATGATCTCTTCCAGAATTGGCGCGAACAAGGCGAAAACCAAAAAATCGAAAACCAAATTGCTGCCCACGATGTCGTCTATGGGCGACGAATATTCCCGTATCGGCAAAAAGCTCAAAACGCAGTTTGTCAAAATATTCATGGCGAAGCCGAGGCTCAGGCAAAACACGAAAGCGGGCCCGATATTCTTGAGATTCCACAGCCTTTCGGCTTTCCACTCTTTGCGCAAAATGAGGAACATGACCAAAAATGCCGCGAAAATGCTTATGATCATCGGGATTTTCAAATCGATTTCAGAAAAAATTATTTCCCCGATGTTTTCCGCGTCCACTTTTTTGCCGGATGCGGCGTTTTCCATCGCGATTTGCACCCCGATGGCCACCGCCGCGGCCACCGCATAAAAAACCGAGACGACAATCTGCGCCCCAAGGTAAAGAAGCGGATAGCATATGATTTTCCAGATGTTTTTTATTGCTTTCATGAATTTTTTATCCTTGGTTTTTCGGGATGGCGAATTTTATTTTCGCCGTGCAGGCAATCTCTTCCCCCACATAGGCTGCCGCATCCGCGACGCCCATCCCAAACTTTATTTTTTCCAATTTCACGCAAAGCCTGAGCGTGTCTCCCGGCTTGACTTGCCTTTTCCACTTAACCTCGTCCGCGCCTGCGAAAAAGGCGATTTTGCCTTTGTTCCCATCCATGCCAAGCACCACGAACGCCCCCGCTTGGGCGAGCGCTTCCAGTATCAAAACCCCCGGCATCACCTTGTATTCCGGGAAATGCCCGGCAAAAAAATCCTCTTCGCCCGTGACGTATTTTATCGCAGTTACGCTTTCATTTGGCGTATGCTCCTCTATTTCGTCAATCAGCAAAAACGGTTCCCGGTGCGGCAAGATTTCTTTTATCTGATCTCTATTATACAGCATAATATAAACTCCATATTAAGTTTTCAGTTGTCAGTTGTCAGTTATCAAAAAAACATTGGCCAAACTGTCGCTGAAAACTGACAACTACTTCAATCTGAACAGCGGCTGCCCGTATTCCACGGGATGGCCGTTTTTTGCCAAAATTTCGATTACTTCGCCCCGGGCGTCGCTTTCTATCTCGTTCATGGTTTTCATCGCCTCGATTATGCACAAAACCATGCCCTTTTCCACCATGTCGCCCACTGCCACATATGGCTCGGAATCCGGCGAGGGGGAAGCGTAGAATGTGCCCACCAAAGGCGCCTTGATTATTTTCGACTCATCCGGGGATTCATAAGGCTCATCGCCGTAATCCTCGAAAGTTTCGGCGGCCTTCGGGATATGCCTGTTTTCCGGGGCGGAATTTTTTGAAAGCTTAATGTGAAATTCCGCCCCTGTCGAGATTTCCAGTTCGGAAAGCGAGCTTTTGTCGAAACTTTCCAAGAGTTCCAAAATGTCTTTTTTGCCGGCAAATAACATCATAATTTTTTCCTTTTTATTTTTTTCCATGATTTCCATGATATTTCTATGATTTGAAAACAAGCGCTGCGTTTGTGGCGCCGAACCCCAAAGAAACGGACATCGCGTATTCGGCTTTGGATTCTTTGGCGGCAAGCGGGATATAGTCCAAGTCGCACTCCGGGTCGCTTTCGCGCAGATTTGCCGTAGGCGGCAAGATCCCGCCATCCATCGCCATCAGGCTAAATATCGCTTCGACGGCGCCGGCCGCCCCCAGCATATGGCCGACTGCGCCTTTTGTCGAGGATATGGGAATATCATACGCGCCTTTGCCGAACACGCGCTTTATGGCGAGCGTTTCGGTCTTGTCGTTTGGGGGAGTGCCCGTTCCGTGCGCATTTATGTAGCCTATTGTGGCTTTGTCGAGTTTTGCGTCGCCGATTGCGCCGAGCATCGCGCTTGCCGCGCCCTTTCCGGCGGGTTCGGGCGCGGTTATGTGGTGCGCGTCAAAACTCGCGCAATACCCCGCCACTTCGCCCCATATTTGAGCTCCGCGCCTTTTCGCGCCCTCGTAATCTTCCAAAATCAGCGCCCCCGCCCCTTCGCCCATCACAAAGCCTTTCCTGCGCCTGTCAAAGGCGAGGAGGCCTTCGTTTTTATCGGTCGCGGAACTCATGGCGGTCATATTCTGAAATCCCGCGATCGAAGTCGGGGTGATCGCCGCTTCGCTGCCCCCTGCGATCATCAGATCCGCATATCCGTGCTTTATCGCCCGATAAGCCTCCCCGATCGCATGGGAGCTCGTGGCGCAGGCTGAAACCGGGGCAAACCCGTGGCCCTCAAGCCCGTATTTTATCGATATATACCCTGCGGCGATATTCGAGATCAGCATGGGGACATAAAACGGCGAAACCCGCGCCGCGCCTTTTTCTTTGTTTTCGATGTATTTGGCCACTTCGGTTTCCATGGTTTCAATGCCGCCCACCCCGGAGCCGAATATGACCCCCATGCGGGCCCTGTCGAGCTTTTCGCTTTCGAAGTCGATTCCTGAACTCAGCGCCGCTTCCTGCACCGCTGCGAGCGCGTATTGGGAATATCTGTCAAGGCGCCGCACTTCTTTTTTTTCGACGTACTGCTCCGGGTCAAAATCCTTTATTTCCGCAGCGAGCGAAACTTTGAAATTCGACGTGTCAAACCTCGTGATCGCATCTATCGCGCTTTCGCCGGACAAAACTTTTTTCCAAGTTTCACCCACGTTTTTTCCCGCCGCGGTAATCATCCCGATCCCCGTGACTGCAACCCTCCTGCCGCTCATATGCTCATTCCCCCATCCACAGACAGCACATGGCCTGAAATATATGAAGCTTTGTCGCTTATCAGAAAAGATACGGCATCGGCCACATCCTTCGGGCTCCCCGGCCTTTTAAGGGATATTCGCGAATTTATTTTTTCGGCGGCGCCCTCGGGCAAAGCGGCCGTCATGTCTGTTGCTATATATCCCGGGGCCACCGCGTTCACCGTGATGTTGCGGCTGCCCACCTCCGCGGCGAGCGACTTTGTGAAACCTATGATCCCCGCCTTGCTCGAGGCGTAGTTCGTCTGCCCCGCGTTGCCGTATATGCCCGCCACCGAGGATATGTTCACTATCCTGCCTTCTCTCGCCTTGACCATATGCGCAATGGCGTGCTTTGACATGTTGAAAACGCTTTTTAGATTTACTTCCATCACCGTATCGAACTGTTTTTCGCTCATGCGCATCAAAAGGGCATCGCGTATGATGCCGGCATTGTTTACAAGGGCGTATATGGAGCCGAATTTTTCGATGAATGTTTTCACGGCTTCCCCGCAGGAATCATGGCAAGAAGCGTCGCTTTGCACAAACAAAACTTCGGCGCCTTTGCTTTTGCAGCTGTCTACGGCAATTTGCGCTTTTTCTTTTGGAACTATATCCGTTATCGCGATATTGTATCCTTCGCCCGCAAGGGTTTCGGCGATGCAGGCTCCGATCCCCTGCGCCGCCCCGGTCACCAGGACCGCTTTTTTTTCGCTCATTTTCAAAAATTCCCCCTTTGCCAATATTCATCCACTACCAACTCACCACCGCCGCGCCGTAGCCCATGCCCGAACCAAAACCCACGAGCGCGAAGAGGTCGCCTTTTTCCAGCTTGCCCCCGATGCAAAGTTCATGCAGCAGTATAGGCAAGGTCGAACTCGACGTGTTCCCGTATTTTTCTATGGTCATCGGCACTTTGGCCGGATCCATCCCGTATTTTTCTATCACGTGGTCTATTATCCTTTTGTTTGCCTGATGAAGGAGTATGTATTTCAAGTCGGATATTTTTTTGCTTGCCCTCCTCAGCGCTTCGTCCAATGCTTTCGGCACGACTTTTGAGACGAATTGCATCACTTCGCGCCCGTTTTGGTAAATATAGCTGTTTTTCAGCTTTTCGGCGTTGCCTAAAAATTGTTTCGTGTTTTCGTCGAACACGCAACCCGGTTCATGCGTGCGCTGGGATATGAAGCGCGTCTTTTGCCCGTCGCATTCGCAGGCGGTATAGCTCGAAAGGATTCCCCGCTCTTCTTTTTCCGGAAAATCGGCAGCCGACAAAACAACGGCCCCGGCGCCGTCGCCGAACAGGATGCAGTTTTTCCTGTCAAAATAATCGACTATGCGGTGCAGCACGTCGCCCGAAGCGACGAGGGCATTTTTCGCCTTGCCGGATTTTATGTAGGAATCGGCTATGTCGAGCGCGAACACAAACCCCTCGCAGGCCGCCGAAATGTCAAAGCACATGGCGCCGTTCGCGTTTATGTAATTGCTTGCAAGGCAGGCAGTCGAAGGGAAAGCATAGTCCGGGGTGGAAGTGCTGACAATCATCACGTCCACGTCGCCGGGAGAGATCCCGGCTTCGCCCAAGGCGGCCTTGCAGGCTTCGCCGACTATCTCAAAAGTGCATTTTTTTTGTTCGAGGCGCCTTTCTTTTATGCCTGTCCGGGAATAAATCCATTCGTCGCTTGTCTCCACTGTCTGGTCGAACATGGAATTGTCCAAGACAAATTCCGGCAAATACGCCCCTGTCCCTGTTATGGCCGAATTTATTTTGCCACCCCTCCCCCTTTTTATGCTGTAACGCATATTATACCCCAAATATGTTAGCAAATATTGAATGGAATCAAATAAAATAAAAATTTTGTTGCATATACGGCAAATATGGTGTATAATATATAAAAACAAAAAAACGGGGAAATTGCACAAGTGGATAAAATGGATAAAATCGCTTTTTTATTTACCGGCCAGGGTGCCCAATATGCGGGGATGGGGCTCGGTTTGTACGAAAAATACGCGGCTTTCAGAGATGTATTCGAAAAGGCAAGCGAGCGGCTCAAGATAGATTTGAAGCATATATGCGCAAGCGAGGCAATGCTTTCAAAAACGGACAATGCGCAAGCGGCGATTTTCGCGATGAGCTTCGGCATATTCAAGCTGCTTGAAATGCGCGGTATAAATCCCGGCTGTATGGCGGGTTTTTCGCTGGGCGAAATAACTTCGTTTGCCGCTTCCGGAATGCTTTGCTTCGAAGACGCATTGGATTTGATTGCGGTCCGCGGGAACGCGATGCAAAAAGCCTGTGAGCGCGTCCCGGGGGCGATGGCCGGGATTATCGGCGCAGAAGACGCATTGATCGAAGAAGTGTGCCGCAATGTGGAAAAAACCGTCGGGTATGTCGCGCCCGCGAACTACAACTGCCCAAAACAAATCGTCATAAGCGGCGAAACTGCCGCCGTCGAAAAAGCGGCCGAAATACTCGGCGATAAAAAATACCGGACGGTGAAGCTGAACGTCGCGGGAGCATATCACAGCAAGCTGATGCAATGCGAACAATCCGAACTTGTCGATTTTTTGAAATCCTTGGATTTCAACCCGCCAAAAATACCGCTGTATTCCAATCTGACAGGCAAACGGTTCGATTTTGGCGGCGACATAAATCGTTATATGGCCGAATACATCCCAAAACAAATGACAAGCCCGGTGAAGTTTGGAAACGAGCTGGAAAATATGTCGCCGGATTGCGGCATATACATCGAAATCGGGGCGGGGCGAGCGCTTTCGGGATTTGTGAAAAAAACCTGCGAATCCGCAGAATTCGCCAATGTCCAAGATGACCAAACTTTTGAGGCGGCTCTTGAATTTCTGCAGGGGAGAATGAAAGAAACATGAGGATGCGCAAAAAGAAAAATGCAGAAAAAAGGATACAGGCCTGCGCGGATTTTATGGAATGGCGCAGCATGTTCGAAAAAAACAAGCCCGTGCATCTGGAAATCGGTTGCGGGAAGGGGAATTTTGTATGCGCCATGGCCAAAAAGTTTCCCGGGATCAATTTTGTCGCAGTCGAAAAGATCACCGACGTCGTCGTGATGGCGGCTGAGAAAGCCAAGGGCGAAAATCTTCCGAATGTGAGGTTTTTGATTTCAGACGCCAAAAATCTCGCGGATTTGTTTGAAGCCGGGACGATTTCGGAGATATATCTGAATTTTTCCGACCCTTGGCACAAAAGGTATCAGAAGGGCAAAAGGCTGAGTTCAGCGGCATTTTTGGAAATTTACAAAAAAATAGCGAAGCCCGGGGCAAAAGTCATGCTGAAAACGGACAACAGGGCTTTTTTCGACTTTTCGGCGAAAAGCTTTTTTGAAAACGGTTTTGCCGTGGAGAAAAAAAGCTACGATTTGTACGAAAGCGATTTTTTTGACCCCGACAATAATATACAGACCGAGTACGAAAAAATTTTCGTCTCGCAAAACGTGCCCATATGCTATCTGGAAGCAATTGCGGGGGAAGGCAAAAATGGATGAAACGCCGGAAAACGAATACAAAAAACGGGCGTCCCTGACAAACATCTTGGCCATGGCAAAAAGGCTTTTCGGCATTTCGATAAAGGAAAACGGGACATACGCCGATTTCACCATGGGAAATGGAAACGATGCATTGTACATGAAAAAAGCCTGCCCGTCGGGCAGCATCTATGCCTTTGACATACAGCAAGATGCCGTGGAAACGACAAAAAAGCTCTTCGAAAGCGAGAATTGCCTTGATGCCGGCGCGCATTTGATTTGCGATTCGCACGCAAATTTCAGAAAATACATACATGAAAAATTGGACGGGGCGATTTTCAACCTCGGATATCTCCCAAAAGGGGACAAATCCATAACGACGATGGTGCAGTCCACGCTCGAATGCCTTCGGGGCGCCCTCGAAATTTTGGAAATCGGGGGGGTGATCGTCGTATGCGCCTATCCGGGGCATGACGAGGGCGCAAAAGAAGGCGAAGAAATTCTGGAACTTGCGAAAAGCCTCGACCACAAAGAATTTGACTGCCTTTATCACCGACTCGTCAACATACCCGCCGCGCCATATATAATCGCATTCCAAAAAAAAGCCCCGAAGCGAATTTGACGCCATATAATGGCTATACGGCCAATTAAATTTAACAAAAGGAGGATCCTGCAATGACTCAACGCGATCTGTATTTAAACACGCTGTTATTCTCCAACCCGGAAAAAATCCCCTTCGAGCCGGGCGGGCCGAGAAAATCGACCATAGAGCGCTGGCAAAGCGAGGGGATGCCCAAAGAGGTGAATTGGTGGGAGTACGTGGTGCGCGACAGGTTGAATTTGACCCTGCCGCAGTCGAAACCGGTTCCGCCCTTTCACATCGACCACAGGATGATCCCCTGGTTCGAGGAAAAAGTGATCGAACACAAAGACGGGCACTACATCATCCAGGACTGGATGGGCGCGATATTGGAAATTTCCGACAAATACGATTATACATACATAAGGAACGCGATCGATTTCGTCACCCGCAAATGGATCAAATGCCCCGTCGAAACGCATCAGGACTGGATGGAAATGAAAAAACGCTATGACCCGGAAACTCCGCAAAGGGTAAAGGCGCTGACTTTCGAAGAAGTGCGGCAGCTAAACGGGCGCGACAGCTTCTTGTCCGTGCACGTCAACGGGCCGTTTTGGCAGCTGCGGGAATGGCTCGGTTTTGAGAACCTGTGCATGATGGCACTCGACGACCCCGGTTTTGTCTCTGAAATGGTCGAATTCTGGCAGGATTACGTCATGCGCATATTCGAGCGGATTTTTGCCCAGGGGATAATTTTGGACGGAGTGCATATTTCCGAGGACATGGCCTACAAGTCGCACAGCATGATTTCGCCCGCGATGACAAGGGAATTTTTGCTTCCTGTCTACAAAAAATGGATTGGCTGTTTGAAATCGAACGGGGTCCGGGTGATAGACATGGATTCGGACGGATATGTGGCGGAACTCATACCGATATGGATAGAGGCGGGAATAAACGTCTGCGACCCGATCGAGGTGGCGGCATACAACGACATAGTAAAATACAGCGAAACTTACGGCAAAAAAATGGCGTACAGGGGCGGCGTGGACAAGCGGGCGATAGCCGCAGGGGGGAAGGCTATAGAAAACGAGCTGAAAAGAATCGCGCCCGCAATAGAAGCCGGCGGATTCATCCCATCGTGCGACCACGGCGTGCCAAACGACATATCGCTCGAAAATTTCGTCTATTATTCGAGGCTGCTGGCCCAATATACAGGCTGGCTCTGACAGAATGGAAAATTTGGCATTTTCAGTTTTCCGGCGCTTCTATCCTAATGCGCCTCCTTGACATTCTCGTTTGATTTCAATATTATTTCATTTCAAACCATATCCAATTTCAATTGCATAACATCGTCAAATATGCGATTGCGAGCGATTTTAACATAACCGCCATCAATTTCCACGCCAATATAATGGCGGTTGAGTTTTTTTGCCGCCAAACATGTTGTGCCGGAACCCGCAAACGGGTCAAGCACAATCGCTCCTTCTTGCGTCACGAGAGACACAAGACATTCCATTAGTTTCAGCGGTTTTTGCGTTTCGTGCAATCCATGGTCTTCTTTTTCGTAAGATACCGACAGTATCTTCAATTCAATTCTTCGAACAAATCGATCACTTTTTCCATGTCCTTTTCGGCTTTCGGAATTTGCTTTTCCATCGACGAGACAAATTTCGTGAAGCCGTTTACGGCTGCATCGTTATAGACTCCGTACAAGCCGCCCCAGTTGTAGTCCACCCCCAAATCGTAAGTTTTCGTGTCGAATATGATCTGCAGCATTTCCGCGGATTCCTCGTCGCGCGCGAATTTCGATTTGAGGGACACGTCTATGACCGCAGGGGTGAGCGTGTCGGTCGAATACCCCGCCATCGTTTCGATTATCGTGCCGGTGCGCCCTATGTCGGAATTGGTCACGGGGATGCTGTATGAGGTGGCCCAGCCGTAGCTTGTGAAACTATGGTACTGCTTCTGAGCTTCGTCGAATTTGGGAAGCGGAAGAAGGCCGAAATCGTCCTCCATTTCCCTGAAATTGGGTATTGTGCCGATCATTTCAAAGAACATCAAACCGCGCCCTTCCCTGAAAACCTTGAATATCCCGTCATCATACGGGTTCGCTATATGGCTCAGCTGGCTCGATCCCGCAAGCAAAACGTTGCTTTTGTCGGAGAACAGGTCGGCTAACGCCGATACCACTTGGATGTGCCTTTCGCTTATCGTGTTTATGGCCGGAATCCCATCTTCATCGAGAGTGACCGTTTTTTCGCCGCATCCTATGAGAAAATGATATACGCCACCGGTGTTTTCGAGCATTCCCCACTGGTCGTTTTCATCGAGTTTTCCGTCGCCGTTTATGTCGCGGGTGTAATCCTTTATGAGCTTGGCGAATTCGCCAAGCGTCCAGGCGCCGTTTCTCGCTTTTTCATACGGGTATTCGAGCCCGTTTTCGGCGAATAGGCGCTTGTTGAAATATACAATCCCGATTCCGTATTTGTCATAATAGTTTATGTCGCCGCATATGTAGTACAATTTGCTTTTTTTGTACGACATTTCCTCGATTGCGCGCTGATCCCACCACGGTTTCGAAAGATCCATGCCTGCCACATTGTACAGATTTTCGAGGCATCGCGACTGGACGAGCGCTATGTGAGTCCAGTTCGCCCCCACGACCGCGTCGAACTCGTCGGATCCGGACTGTATCAGTTTTTTCGCGTAGGCGGCAAGTTCGCTTGTGCCCGCATCCGCCACTATAGACTTGATTTTTATGTCCAAAAGGCTTTCCACTATGCTGTTTCGTTTGTATATCGCATCGTTCAATGGTTCTCCGTTTTCGGATTCAGCGTAAACTTCATCGTCTTCGTGGTTTCCTATATAGCTGTTTGGTATGAGCGCCGTAAATTCGTAGCCGCCGTAGTTTGTCCCTTCGGGTATGTAGGGCCGCTCGATTGCCGGTTTCGTCGATTCTTCAAATTCGTTTTCCGGCTGGGCGGCGGTTTCTCTTTCCGCAGTTCCCTCATTGCCGGACGAACATGCGGAAAACCCGATGCAAATGGCCGCCAGCAGCATTATGATTTTTATGTTTTTCATAATATCCTCCCAAAATATTTGCTTTCTGCCATAATATTAACATATCGGCATGAAAAATGTCAAGTGTTTTTCAAGAGTTTTATATTTATTTCGCAAACGCTTGAATTTTTTGATTTTCCGTGGTATAATGGGCATATGACAGACGACAAAAAGGGAAAATTGCGGGTTATGGATAAAAAAATCATAAATGTCGGGGGAATGCACTGCGCGGCCTGCGCCCAAAGAGTGGAAAAAAGCATAAAAAAATTGGAGGGCGTGGACAGCGCGTCGGTGAATTTCGCGACCGAAAAAGCCGCCGTATCCTACGACCCCGACAAAATTTTGCTGCCGGCTATCTTGGAGGCGATCGAAAAAGCGGGATACAAAGCCTTGGAAACAAAGCAAACAAAAAGCGAAGGCAAAAAAGAAAGCGGGACAAAAAGCCTTTGGGCGAAATTTTTTGTTTCGGCGGTTTTTTCTTTGCCCCTGCTGTATATCGCCATGGTCCCGATGGCGAGCTTTGCGAACTTTCCGTTTTCAGGAGAACTGCACCACATGATGCGAGAAACCCCGCTCGCATACGCGCTTCTCGAACTATGCCTGGCGCTGCCGGTCATGGCGACGGGGCATGAAATTTACGCAGTCGGTTTCAAGGCGCTTTGGCGGCGGAGCCCCAACATGGATTCGCTGATCGCCATAGGCACGAGCGCAGCTTTTTTGCTTGGCCTCTACAACACGCTTCAAATCGCAGGCGGAAATCCGGAGGCGGTGGATTCGCTTTACTTTGAATGCGCCGCAGTGATAATAACGCTGATTTCGCTCGGGGAGACGCTCGAAACGGCCGCAAAAGGGAGAACGGGCGAAGCCATAAGAAAACTCATGGAACTCGCGCCGAAAACCGCTTTTGTCATGCGTGGCAAAACGGAGTTTGAAATCCCTATCGAAGAAGTGAAAATCGGCGATGCGGTCATTGTGAGGCCCGGCGCAAAAATACCGGTGGACGGAACGGTGACAAGCGGCGCCACTGCCATAGACGAATCCATGCTGACCGGCGAAAGCATGCCCATAGACAAAAAACCCGGCGACCCCGTGTATGCTGCTTCGCTGAATGCCACGGGATCGATAGAGTTCAGAGCCGAAAAGATCGGCGGCGACACCGCGCTTTCGCAGATCATCAAACTTGTGGAGGATGCGCAAAACGGCAAAGCCCCCATCGCCAAAATGGCGGATGTCGTTTCCGGCTATTTCGTCCCCGCCGTGTGCGTTGCGGCGCTTCTTTCCGGGGTTGCATGGTTTTTTGGAAGCGGCGGCGATTTGAAATTGGCCCTGACCATCTTCATTTCCGTGCTTGTCATCGCCTGTCCTTGCGCCCTGGGGCTTGCCACGCCCACTGCCATCATGGTGGGCACGGGCAAGGGCGCGGAAAACGGAATTTTGATAAAAAACGGCGAAGCTCTGGAAACCGCCCATAAAACCGATATGGTCGTATTCGACAAAACAGGCACCATAACTAACGGAAAACCCGAAGTCACGGATATTTTGGCTCTCGGCGAAAAATGCCCGGAATTAATTTTGCGGCTCGCGGCTTCTGCGGAAAAAGGCTCTGAACACCCGCTGGGGAAAGCGATTGTCAAAGAGGCGCAAAACAGGGGGATAGAACTTTCAGGCGCCGAAAGTTTCAATTCCGTCACCGGGCACGGAATAGAAGCGGTCGTCGGGGGGCAAACCTTGCTTGTGGGAAATGGCAAGCTCATGGAGGAAAAAAACATATCGCTTGCAGACATTCAAGCAAATTCCGACAAACTGGCGGCCGAGGGAAAAACGCCCATGTACGTCGCCATCGATGGAAAGCCGGAGGGCATCGTGGCCGTGGCCGACACGGCAAAGGAATCCAGCATTTCGGCAATCGCGGCCCTATGCGAAATGGGCATAGAGGCGCTCATGATCACGGGCGACAATCAAAAAACCGCGTCGGCCGTCGCCAAGCAAGTCGGCATCGCAAGTGTGCTTTCGGAAGTCCTGCCGCAGGACAAAGCGAATGAAATCAAAAAGCTCCAGGCCGCGGGCCGCAGGGTCGCCATGGTGGGCGACGGGATAAACGACGCGCCCGCGCTGGCGCAGGCCGACATCGGGATTGCGATAGGTTCCGGCACGGACGTCGCGATGGAGTCGGCCGACATAGTCCTCATGCGCTCCGATTTGTCCGATGTCCCCGCCGCCATCAAGCTGAGCCGCGCGACGATAAAAAACATAAAGCAAAATTTGGCTTGGGCATTCGGCTATAACATAATAGGAATCCCAATCGCGGCATTTGGCTTATTGAACCCCATGATCGCCGCGGCGGCGATGTGCTTTTCGGATATTTCACTGCTGTTAAATGTGCTCAGGCTGAAGCGGTTCAAGCTGATGCGATAGGCAAAGTCGGCAAAACGGGCGATATGACCGCCACAAACAATAATACAGAATCTTGAAGGGGATTAATTATGCCAATTATGAACGAACCGGGACGGAAAAACAAAAAAATCAACAGGCGCCTATGCTTGTTTGCCGCATTGATCGCTTTGTCCATGGCATTTGCGTGCTCATGCGGCAATAAAGAGCCGGGCGACGGAAATGACGACATTGCCGGCAATATCGGCCAAGAGGGGGCAAACGAAGGCGATGCAAACGAAGGGCAGGAAAGCCAAGTGCAGGACAATCTGCCGGAAAGAAATTTCGACGGATATGATTTTGTGATGTATATGCGCGACGACGAACATTACAACGCGGATATGTACGCGGAAAGCGAAATAGGCGAAGCCATAAACGACGCGGTCTACAAACGCAACAAAAAAACCGAGGAGAGGTTCAATATAAACATCGTGCCGATGTATTATGACAAAGACGAATGGGACGCCGCTTCCGCCCAAAAGACGATTTTGGCGGGAGAAGACTCATTCGACATAGTAGCCGCGCACGGAGCCGGGGCCTTCATAATGGCGCAGAAAAATTATGCCGTGGACTGGTTTGAAAATATGCCGCATGTAAACTTCGACGCGCCGTGGTGGGCCGCCGACACGATCAAAAATCTGAGCGCATTCGGCAAGCTTTACTGCATCACCGGGGATATAAGCCACAAAGGGCTTGCTTCCACGGGCTGCATATTGTTCAACAAGGATCTGTTTGAAAGCCTCGGCATAAAATATCCGTATGACGAGGTGCTGAATGGCAAATGGACCGTCGAAAAATTCATGTCGATCGCCAAAAGCGGGGCCTCCGATTTAAACGGCGACGGGGCGATGACAATCGGCGAGGACAGATACGGCGTCGAGATCCGCCACGAATGGGACTACCCCATTTCCATGCTATACTGCGGGGGCGACCGGGTAATATCGATCGGCGACGACGGCGCGCCGCAGCTTGCCATATACAACGAACGCACGGTCGATATAGTCGATAAGCTGATCGACATGCTGGGCGACGAAGCCGTATATATGCACGACCTTGCAAAAGACGGGAATTTCCCCTTGAACACCGCATTCAGGTCGGGGCGCTCGCTGTTTTACACCACATATTTGCAAGATGTGGTAAACCACAGGGATTTGGAGTATGAAATCGGAATTCTGCCGCTCCCGAAATACGAGCAGTCCACTCCCAAATATTGCACAAACGTGGACGCCGGACAGAATGTGCTTTCAGTCCCGGTCACGGCGGCCGACACGGAGAGGACGAGCGTCATAGCCGAGGCTCTCTGCGCGGAGGGCTCGCGGCTTGTGATGCCCGCGTTTTACGACGTTTCCCTGAAGACAAAATATTCCCGCGACGACGAATCGTCGGCGATGATAGATTATGTCAAAGAAGGCAGGGTCTATGACTACGGGTATTTCAACAGTTCGGTTTCACTCGACCTGGCTTATGTCGGCCAGCGGCTCGCTACAACCAAAAATTTCAACTTTACCTCGTTTTACGAAAAACTCGAGGCCAAAGTCCAAAAAAATATAGACGATTTAAACAAATGACCCGTGTGTCCCAATGGGCAGTATCGGCAGGGAGGCAATCGCAAGTTATTGCAAATTACGAAAAAATCCTGCTGAAAAAAGTGCTTATGTTCAAGAAATTGAACCTGTATTTTATAATATTGACAAATTATCTGTACCCCAAGATAGTCTTACAATGCTTGATTTATTTTGTGGCGCCGGTGGCTTTTCCGTAGGTTGTTCGTGGGCGGGTTTTTTTCCTGTTCTCGGTATTGATTATTTAAAACCGGCAATCGAAACTTGGAAAAAAAACCACCCTCATTCAATAAGCTGTTTAGGCGACGGTCTGAATAATAATAAAAGCATTAAAATACATTAAAAATTTTATCAAATGGTTTTGGCAAATTTGCCCGCTTTTTTGCGTTTTTTGTCAATATATCAGCATGTTTCGCGCACAGGCAAATCGCAAAATCAAATCTGGCTGTACAGCCGCTCAAGCATATCTATGTGGCCCCGAAGCGCCGCCCGGAGTTCCTCTGCGTCCACCTCGGGCGCCATCCGTTTTACGGCGGAGTCCAACTATTTTGCAAAACCCCCTTGAAAAAAACATTTGATTGTCGTATAATATATTAAATGCAAAAAATTCAAAAACAATCATGACAGGGGGATAATTTTATGGCGGAAAACGAAAAAGGATATATTTGGCCCGAAGACCCATATATCCTGCAAAGACTGGAATGGTTTCGCGACCAAAAGCTGGCGCTGATGATGCACTGGGGCCCGTATTCGCAGTGGGGCATAGTGGAATCCTGGGCGCTGTCGGACGAAGATGCGAGCTGGTCGAGGGCCGGGGTGGACTGGGAGACCAGCGGCAATGATTTCAAGCGCGACTATTTCAACCTGAACAAGACATTCAACCCCATCCGCTTCCGGCCGGAACTGTGGGCGGACCTGGCAAAGGACAACGGCTTCAAATATCTCATTTTCACCACCAAGCACCACGACGGTTTCTGCATGTGGGACACGGAATATTCCGACTACAAGATAACTGCGCAAAACTGCCCGTTTTGCACCCACCGATACGCCGATGTGTGCGCCCATCTGTTCGAGGCGTTCAGGCGCAGGGGGCTCGGGATAGCCGCGTATTTTTCCAAAGCGGACTGGCACACGCCGTACTATTGGGCAAAAAACCAGGCGCGGGGCAACTTTGTGGGCCGCAACCCCACATACAATCCGGAAGAATTTCCGAAGCTTTGGGAGAATTTCGTCGAGTTCACCCACAACCAAGTGCTCGAATTGGTGAAAAATTACGGGAAAATAGATGTGCTGTGGTTTGACGCGGGCCAAGTGAACAGAGCCGGCGGGCAAGACATAAGAATCGAGGAACTCATCGAAAAGGCGCGGAAGGTGCAGCCGTGGCTGCTTTCAGCGGACAGGACTTGCGGCGGGATATGCGAAAATTACGTCACGCCCGAGCAGTGCGTGCCTGAAAACCCGATGGACATCCCTTGGGAAAGCAATGTGACAATGGGAAAAAGCTTCTCGTTTGCCTATGACGACGACTACAAATCGGTGAAGGAACTTATCCACCTTCTCATCGACGTGATCGCCAAAGGCGGCAATCTGGCGCTGAACGTCGGGCCGCAGCCGGACGGCAGGCTTCCAAAACCCGCTATCGAGAGGATGAACGGCATAGGGAACTGGCTTAAAATTTACGGCGAAGCCGTTTACGGCACAAGGGCTTGCTACCCGTACCGCAGCGGCAATTTCGCATTCACGCAAAAGGAAAAAGAAAAAAAGGCCTTCGCTTTCCATATGCGCGGCGAAAGCGCGGGTTTCCCGGAAGAAATCGTCATACCCCATATAAACAAAAAAGTATCGCGTATCGAAAATATACGCACGGGCAAAACCATCACGTTTGAAACCTCAGAGAAAGGCTATGCCCTAAAACCGGATGGCGGCGATTTGGGCGCCGAATCGATCGCCGATGCGTATATACTGCATTTTGTGCAATAAATCAATATTATCGGAGGGACAAACAACATGGATAGCATTGAAAACATCATAGAAAAAAGAAAACAGAGATGGATCAGCCTGTACGAAAACAAAGAAAAAAGCGGCGCAGTCATTTTGATCGGACGCAATTACGGCGGGCGCCCACTGCCATATCCCGAAAACAAAACCGGCCGCATAGAATACGGCGTAAACGCCTACAAAATGCAGATGGAATCGCTCGAATACACCGACGAAGACATGATCCCGTTTTTGCTGCCATATACGGGCACGGAGGTATTCGCCGCCGCGTTTGGCTGCAAGGTATCGTATCCGGCCGGCGACATGCCGTTTGCGCTGCCATTGGTCCGCAATTCCAGGGAAGTGGCAAAACTCGCTTTGCCGGATCCGCTAAATTCCCCGCCCACAGCGGAAATTTTTGAGATTGCGGACAAACTGAGGGAATCCGCCCCGAATGCCATGATGCATCTGCCTGACATCCAGAGCCCGCTCGACGTGGCGGCTTTGATCTGGAACAAAGAAGATTTTTTCGCGGCGATGTACGAAGACCCCGAAGCCGTCACGGAATTGGTGGCCATGACCGAAAAATTCCTCTGCGATTTTTTGGATATATGGTATGCGAGATACGGCACGGAGTTTATAGCGCACCACCCCGATTATTATATGCCCTATGGGGTGACGTTCTCAGAGGACGAAGTGGGGGCGATAAGCCCGGATATGTTCGCCCGCTTTTCGCTGGGAAGCCTGAACCGGCTGGCCGACAGGTACGGGCTCACCGGAATGCACTGCTGCGCGGATTCGGGGCACCAGTGGGAAAACTTCAAAGCGATAAAAAACCTTGCGCTGCTGAATCTGAATTTGACCCATACGCCGGATCGCTACCCGGAAGCGTACAAGTATTTCGAGGATTCCTGCGTCCAGATGCACGCGCGAATATCCGATGGGCAATGGCAGAATGACAACAAAAACATGCGCGTGGTGATACAGGACTGGGCAAACGACAATAACGAAGCGCGGGAAAAAAGCAAAGCCCTGCGGGAAAAATATAGCTGTTAGAAGCCCCTATTCGCCCGCCCTGGCCCTGTTTATGTTTTCGGAGTGCTCGGCGCTTGTCCTGCCGTAATAGACTTCGCCGGTATTGGTGTTGGCTACGAAATAGTAATACGGGCTGTTTTCCTCGGGCCAGAGCGCGGCGGATATCGCCTCATATCCCGGGTTGCATATGGAGCTCGGCGGGAGGCCGTTTCGCCTGTATGTGTTGTAGGGCGCGTCCAATTCCAGCAAAGCCCTGAGTTCGTCGCCGACGGGCCTTTTGAATCTGTACTTTTCCTTTTCGTCGTCGTAAAAGCGTTCGAGGTTCGTGTATTGCACCGTGGCGTCGGATTCCAGCCTGGGATAGTTTCCCGGGGATGTGAGCCTGTTGTGGAAGACCGCCGCGATCTTCGGGAAATCGTCGTTTTGGGCCGCTTCCCATTGGACAATCGAGGCTAAGGAGATTATGTCGTCTATGGTCATCCCGCGCCCCGTGAGATTTTTGTACATATTGTCCAGGATTTCGATTTGCTTGTAATATTCCTCGGGGAACTTGACGCTGAAGTTGTCGAGGAACCTGACTATGATGTTCAATTCGCTCTCGTCCCTGTAAAAATCGTACGTGTCGGGGAACAAGTAGCCCTCAAGCCTGTATTTGCGGTCCGGCGAAAGCTCGCTTTCGTAGAGCGGTTTCAAAAATCTGTAGCTTCCGGAAAAATCGAATTCGTTTATCACTCTTTCGAATTCTTCGCGGACGCCGATTTTGTTGTTGTCCACAAGTTCGGAAATTATTTCCTCGATCGAATATCCTTCGGGTATGGTTATCCTGACGATTTCGCGCGCGGCCGCCTTTTTCCTGAATGTCGCCAGCAAATCGTCGTAATTCGTCTCCGATGAAACCACGTATGAACCGGGCTCGTATTCCCACAGCTTGTCTTTTTTCCTGTAATTTAGATACAGCGTGAAAATCCCCGGGTATTTTATGATCCCCTTTTCTTTCAATATTTGGGCGATTTCGGGGATCTCGGCGCCTTCGGGGATCAACACCACAGCTTCCACGGGGTTTTTTACAAAGGCGAATACATCGTTTGCCATCATGATTATGTTGTACGCGATTATGCCCGATACCACCGCGACCCCGGCAATGTACAGCACCACTTTGAGTATCCCGTACACGATGGAGCCGCTTTTTTGGCTTTCGGATTCCTCGTCCCTGCGCTTGTTTTTTGCCTTTTCCCTGTTTTCCGAAACCCGGATTTCATCTTCTTCCGTTTTTTCGAATATTTGCCTGCTCGATTTTATGTCCCGCCCCGTGTAGTGGTATGTGGGGTCGGGGGCCGGACTTTCGGCCGTTGCGGTTTTTTTGCGGGCGGCGTCGAATTTTTTTGTTTGCCCGCTCTGCGCCTCGTCGGCCATGTTCGCCTCTTTTATGTTTTGTGCCTTTTGCGGCGGCTTCTGTTCAGGCCCGGCCGGGCGGTTTGCCGTTTGGCGGGGATTGGGATTGGGGGAAGGCTTCGCCGAAACCGGCCCGGGGCTTGGCTTTTGGCGCTCTGCCGGCTTGTTTTGCGGCGGGGGCGGGGGCGGTTTTTGAGTTTTGGGCCGGTTTTGGATTTGAGGCTGGAAATACGTTTCCATTTTCTCGCTTGCGGGAGGGGTGGGATTTTCGTGGATTTTGCCTTCCCCCAAAATATCCATTATATCGCCCAAATCCCAGGAATCGTCGTTTTGATTTTCTCCCCGGTTTTTGTTTGTATCGCTGTCCATTTGAAATTACCCTTGAAAATTTGAAAATTATATGTTTATATATACAAAAAATATGACTATGGCGGCTATGAAAGTGGGTGAGGCGAGCGAAGCCAAAAATTTGGCCGCCGCGTTTTTTTGGCCGTTTTGCCCGGCGCTTTCGGGGGACGGCTCGTTGGCGTCGGCTTTTTTGTAATATATGCCCTCGAGCGCGTTCAGGACAAAAAACATGCAAACGATAAAAATTATCGCAACCACGAAAACGAACATCGCGCGGTTCTGCTCGAAATTCAAAGCCCCCAAAAACTTGTCGGCCAAATATATGCAAAAGAAATTATACCCCATATGCAAAAACATGGCAAAAAACACCGAATTCGTGATTTTCGCGAGCACGTAGAAAATTATTGCGGCGAAAATATACGAAGGCAAAAATTTCAAGGAAAAGTGCGAAATCGCGAAACCCAAGGCGCTGAGCGCACAGGCGCAAAAAGCCCCGTGTTTTTCATATTCCGCCGCTATAACCGACCTGAAAAAAAATTCTTCGCAAACAGCGGGCAAAAGCACGAAACCGGTCAGCACGCCCATGTCGTAAGCCGCATTTCCGCCGGTTTGAAATACAAGCGGCAAAACGCCCGAAACGCCGAAATCACTTTGGCCGAAGCAAAAAAGCAGCGCATTTATCAGCACCGTCCCCGAAAACAGGAGCAAAACCATATACAGGCACAAAGGCAGGTACTGCGGCTTGGGGAAACCGAACTTCAGCTTTTTCGAATGCCCCGCGCTTTTGAATTTCACGTAGATGATCCCTGGAAGCAAAAACGCGCACACGTTCGCAGCCACCGAAAGCGCGAAAAATCTGTCGGGCACGTATCTTACGCCGTTCAGGCTTATGCAGCCCGCCTCCGATTCGGCCTCTTGCCCTTCGGGTTCGGGATAAATCGCGCCGCCGGCTTGATACAGCGCGCTCTGGAACAAAATCAAAATGAGCATCGCCGCGACCAATAGGCAGGGGGCCGCCAAATTATCCGATATATGCAAATATATCCCCCCTCAGTTTTCCGCTTTTGCCGCGCCCGTCATATCACGGTCACGCCTTTTTCGGTGATCACCACGTCCAGTTTCACGTCGTATTTGCCTTTGGGCAATTTGTCCGATTTGAAGCCGGAATAGCAGAGCCCGATTTTTGTGCCCTCGAATGTGGGCAAAAACCTGTCGTAATACCCCTTCCCGTAACCCATCCTATATCCTTCGGAATCGTAGGTCAAGCAAGGGATCACGCAGACTGCCAGGGATTGGCCTTTTTTTCCGGCGAGCTCTTCGGTTTGCAGATCCCTGAAGTCCCGGTTTGTCTTGGGGGGTTCGAGTATGTTGTAGCTTCCGGAATACAGCTCGTCGGTCGATTTTATCGTTTTGAACGAAAGGGTGTTCTCCGCGGTGTTCGAAACCGGGCAGGCCACTATTTTTTTGTTTGCGAGCGAATGTTCGATTATCGCGAGGGTGGATATTTCTTCCTTGGCGGACACGTATATGAGCACTATGTCGCAAAACCTGTACGATATCGAACCCAAAAACACATTCGCTATTTTTTTGTCCCATTCCTCCCGTTTTTCTGCGGCGATATTCCTGCGTTTTTCCAGCAATTCGACTCTCAGTTCATTTTTTATGATGCGCAGTTCAGACATTATGTTACCTCAATTCAATAAATCAATAAAATAAAATTTGTTTCCCGATTTTTTCCGCCTCGCCCCCGCCTTTTAAAACCCTCGCAAGTTCGAGCCCAAACTCGGCGGATGCGCCCGCCGCCTCCGCAGTCGTGAATATGCCGTCTGTCACGACTTTTTTGCCTTCTTCCAAAACCGCCCCGCCCTCGGACAGGTAATGCAAAAAAGAAGGGTATGAGGTGGCTTTTATGTTTTTGAGGAAACCCATCCTCGCCAAAATCGAAGGCGCGGCGCAGATCGCCCCGATTTTTATTCCGGATTCGACGCAGAAAGAAACAATTTCCCGCAGCGTTTTGGATTTGTACAGGTTTTCCACGCCCGCCCCGCCTCCGGGAAGCACGATCATTTCCGGATTTTTTTTCTCCTTCGCGCCGATTTCGCCCTCGCGCATGTCGGCCTCGATTTTTATCCCGTGCGAGCCTGTGGCGATTTTGCCCTCGCCGCCCACTTTGACGGAGCGCGCCTCCAAGCCGGCGCGCCTCAAAATATCGATGGGCGCCACAGCCTCGATTTCCTCGAATCCGTCAGCCAAAAAAACATATACCATAAATTTTGCATCTCCCCAAAATTATTTTCACATATTTATATATTCATAAACATATTTATATACGCGGGAACTTCGAGCCCATGCGCAATGCGGCGCACATCGTCCGAAAGCGGCAGAATCATCGCCAGCGGCGAATTTTTTTCATCTTCGCGCGAATCGGGAGGGACGTTTATCTCGAAATTCGTGCCGGCTTTCGAATTTGCCATGAACTCCGACAAAGCTTCCATGCTGTTTTTGCCTTCTATAGGTATTATATCATCGATATAATAAGTATTTTTATCTTTTTTGTAAAAAACATAACAAATTTTTTCGCAATTATGTTCATTTGTGCGCTCCAGGACCGCAGAGCGGGCGCCGGAATCCAAATATGAGGCGGCGCACATGAAATAGAAAGGCTTGTCTTTCAGGGGAGCCAAGGGCGAATTGCCGGCGAATGCGGCATAGGCTTCATACAGCCGGCTGAAAATGGCTTCGTTGGCGATGTCGATGTCTTTTAATTCGTGCGATTGATTCCGGCCGCCCCCTCCCATGCCTTTTATTTTCTTTTCGGCGTATATGCACTCAAAGCCGAATTTGGAATAAAAATCGAAAAGTTTGGGATTTTGGGCCTGCGGGAACAAAAAAATCGCTTTTTGCCCCCTGCTCTTGCAAAGCTCGGAGGAATACCCGACAAGTTCGGACATATATCCGCTATTTCTATGGGCCTTTTTTGTGGCGGCTGCGAAAAGATAGGCGCAAACCCCGATGGCGCCCGCATTTGAATACAACGGGAAATCGATCAGATAAAGCGCGGATGCCAGCTTGCCCCCATCTATCACAGCGGGGACGTTGCGGCGTGGGGTCATGTAGGAATCCAAAAAGGACGATATGAAGCCTTCTTCGTCGCCAAACGCCTCGACCCACAGCTCGACCAGCTCTTTTTTGTGCGAAAAATCCGCAAGCGTCATATATGCCATCTATATGTACCTTGTCAGCTCAAATAAATCTTCGCTTATCTCCGATTCGCTTTTGGGCGACAAAACGCCCGATTCGCTTTCGCGGTAACACACGATGCTCTCCCAGCCCAAATATTCGGCGGCGTACTTGCCTGCTTCGCAGCATCTTTTCAAGTATTGCTGATCCATTTCGTGTATGTCTTTTTTCGCCGACGTCTTTTTCGCGCGTTCTTCCACCAGCTTGAGCGCCACATCGAAGTGCATGTCGAAAAAAACCGTCAGGTCGGGTTTCGGCAGCTTCAGTTTTTCGAATTCAAAGTCGTACAGCCAGTCCAAAAACCCGTCCCATTCGTTCTTTGGCAGTTTCGAAAGCTGGTGCACGGCGTTGGCGGTGGTGTATCGGTTGGCAATTATCAGGCTGCCGGGCCTGCCGTAAAATTCTTTCCAGCCTGTGGAGAAGGATATGTATCTGTCCGCCGCAAAAAACGAGGAAGCGGCATAAGCGTTCACTTCGTCGGGACGCGCGCCGAGGGCGCCGTTCAAATACAGCTTGACTAACGAAGAGCTTTCGCTTTCATATGCGGGGAAGCTGAGATACAAAATTTCCCGCCCCGATTCGCGCAGCCTTTTTTCGAGGATTTTTGCCTGCGTGGTTTTGCCGGAGGCGTCTATGCCGTCGAAGGCGATGAGATTTCCCATATTTTTTTGACCTTTTTGCAAAAAATAATTAATTTTTTGAATTTCATTTAAACATTTGTTATATTTATGGTATATTATATAATATACAATGGACGCAGATATTAAGAAAATATTAAAAATTCGCGCAAATCGCCAAACAATAAAAACAATTGCAGGAGGAAAATGAAAAATGAGCGGAAAAATGCCGAAAACTTTTTATCCGGACAAAGTCGAAAAAGTCGAAAATTTGAGACAGCTTTGGGAATACGCCAAAAGGCAGTACGGCCCGCAGCCCTATTTCACATTCAAAAAAAAGGGGGAGGCGACCACCCTCACATACGACGGCATGTACGACATAATGCAAATAACGGGAGCGGCATTTTGCAAAATGGGGCTCATGGGGGAAACTGTGGCGATCATCACGGAAACCAGATACGAATGGCTGGCCTGCTATATGGCGGTCGTCAACGGAAACGGCATAATAGTTCCGCTTGACAAGGAACTCATGGCGGAACAGATAATGAATTTTTTGGAGAGGGCGAGGGTAAAATGCGTTGTCTATTCCGGCCAGTTCGCGCCCTTGATCGAAAATTACGCCAAAACTTCGGACAGGCCGCAAAAAACCGCAAACAAGTTTATAAATTTCGACTTGGATCCGGAAGATGGGGAACTTCCCGAATACAAAGACTTCGGGATATATTCCTTTGGGCGGGTTCTGGAAATGGGCGAAGAGGCGCAAAGCGAAAACTTCGCCGAATTTGCCGACGTCGAAATAGACGCCCAAAAGCCCTGCGCGTATTTGTTCACCTCGGGCACCACCGGGACGAGCAAAGCCGTCATGCTTTCGCAAAAAAACATCGCCTCGAACGCCTATAACGCGGCTTGCTGCGTCATGCTCGAACGCCTCGACGTCATGGTCCCCGTGCTGCCCATCCACCACACCTACGAGACGACCTGCACGATGTTTGCCGCCGCGATGCTGGGCACCCAACTGTGCCAAAACGAATCGCTGAAAACCGTGCTGCGCGATTTCAAAACGTACAAACCCGACAAAATGGTGCTCGTGCCGCTGTTCGTGGACACTTTGGTGAAAAAAATCTGGGACGGGATAGAAAAGAAAGGCAAGACAAAAACCGTCAAAACCGCGATCAAGCTGAGCAATTCGCTCCGAAAAGCCGGAATCGACCTCAGAAGGACGCTCTTCAAGGATATTTTGGCGGAACTCGGCGGAAACGTGAATGCCATCATATGCGGGGGAGCCCCGCTGAAGCCCGAGCACGTGAAGACGATGGACGCTTTCGGGATAGCGGTCTGGCAGGGTTACGGGATAACCGAATGTTCGCCTTTGGTCGCGGTCATACCCAAAGGCTTCCATATGAAAAAAGCGGGCTCGGTGGGCTATCCCGTGTTCCAGGACGAGATAAAAATAGGCGAAAAAGACGAAGACGGAAACGGGGAAATACTCGTCAAGGGCGACAATGTCATGATCGGCTATTTGGACAACGAAGAAGCCACGAAAGAAGTCTTCACCGAAGATGGGTTTTTCAAAACGGGGGACATAGGCTATTTGGACAAGGACGGGTTTTTGTATATTACGGGCCGCAGGAAAAACATAATAATACTGAGCAACGGTAAAAACATCTACCCCGAGGAAATCGAGGAATATTTGGAAAAGATCGAAGAAATAAAGGAATGCGCGGTGATCGGCCGCAAAAAAGAGAATGGGGACGATGTTTTGACCGCTTTGGTGTTCCCCGATTTGGAACTTGAAATTTTCGCGGGCAAGGATTCCGGCGAAATCGAGGCCGCGATAAAAGACAAGGTGATAGAGACGAACAAGCGGCTGCCGGTATTCAAGCAGATAAACGAAGTGGAGATCCGCAGCGAGGAATTCGAAAAAACCACTACCAAAAAAATCCTGAGATATAAGTTAAAATAAAGGAGCCAAAATCATGTTTGAAAAAGTGAAAAACCTTCTTGTCGAAAACATGGGAATCGACGAAAAACTCATAACCCCGGAAGCCAAACTCATAGCGGACCTCGAGCTCAATTCGCTTGAACTCGCCGAATTCATTTTGACTTGCGAGGAAGAGTTCAAAATCTCGATAAAAGACGAGGAACTGAAAAAACTCGTATGCGTAGGCGACATAGCGGAATATATAACGGCCAACGGCAATTAATCGCCAACGGCCAAATACTTCGCGTACATGTTCCTCGTCTTTTCGTCGGCTGAGGCCCGCACAGTCGCGAAATCCGGGCCGTATTCCACTTCTGAAACGGCGGCGTTCCTGTAGAGGTAGTTTATATGCCCCTGTTGGCTGCCATCCGCCGGAAACGCGAAAACCACGGACTTTCTCAAGGTTTCCAAAGTTTGCTGTATTTGGGCCAAAAGGTCCTCTATGCCCTCTCCGGTTTTGGCCGATATGTATGCTTCGGGAAAGCGGACGCCATCCGGGGCGGGCGGGCTTTCCCGCATGTCGATCTTGTTGTAGATTGTGACGATGGGTTTTTGCGTTATGCCCATTTCGGACAGAAGCTCCGCCGCCACTTCCAGCTGGCTTTGGTGCTCCGGATCCGATATGTCCGAGACGAGCAGGATTATGTCGGCGTAATTTATTTCGTCGAGGGTGGATTTGAAGGCTTGCACCAAATGGTGCGGCAATTTTCTTATGAGCCCCACGGTGTCGGTCAAAAGCACTTCGGAGCCGTTTGGCAGCCGCAGTTTCCGCGTGGTGGGGTCGAGGGTGGCAAACAGTTTGTTTTCGGCCAGCACGCCCGCATCCGTGAGGTAATTGAGCAGCGTGGATTTTCCGGAATTCGTGTAGCCCGCGATTGCTATGTTCGGTATTCCCGCTTTTTGCCTGCGGGATCGCGTCAAGTTCCGGGATGTCCCGAGTTTCTCTATTTCCTGCTCGAGCGCGGAGATTCGCGCCTTTGCGTTCCTGCGCTCGACTTCCAGCTTCGTTTCGCCGGAGCCCCTGCGCGCCCCGGCCGTCCCTCCGCCGCCCCCGCCGATCCTCGACATATCCTTGCCTTTTCCGACAAGGCGGGGCAATGTGTACCTGAGCTTCGCGATTTCCACTTGCAGCTTCCCTTCGCTTGTGTGCGCGTGCTTTTCGAAAATCTCCAGGATAAGCATTGTCCTGTCGATCACCTCTATGCCGCCCAAAAAGTCCCCGATGTTCTTTATCTGCGAAGGCGAAAGCTCGCCGTCGATTATCGCGACGTTTATTTCGTTCGATTCCATTATGGCCTTCGCCTCTTCCAGCTTGCCTTTTCCGATATAGCTGGCGGGGTCGGGGGCCGCCCTGTTCTGGCAAAGCCGGCCCATGGAAGATATTTCGGCCGTTTCGGCCAGTCTTTCGAGTTCGTCGAGGGAAAGTTCGCATTCGCCCTCCGAAATATCCGGCGTGACCAATCCCACCAAAAGCGCCTTGGCTTTTGTTTCCGCCGTTGTCTCTATCGTTTTGTTTTTTTCCGTCATATGTATTTTTGGCCCTTTCTCAAATTAAGCGCAAAATAAAAAAATACCGCCCAAACAGAGCAGACTCGGCGTTTTTCCCGAATCCGTCAATTTGTGACAGTATAAAACCGCAAAAAAATCGACATTGCGCGCCCAAGCCGGAGCAAACCGCGTTACACGTTCGCGTTGTAGCGTTTCTTGAATTTGTCCACTCTTCCGCCTACATCCACGAACTTTTGCTTGCCCGTGAAAAAGGGATGGCATTTGGAGCAGATATCGACTTTTATGTCTTTTTTCGTAGAGCGCGTGGTTATCTGTTCGCCGCACGCGCATTTCACTGTCACGTCGTAGTAGTTGGGATGGATTTTTTCCTTCATTTTTGTATACCTCGTCATGTTTTGATTGATTTTTTGTATGTCAATGGCTCAGAAATCCCAGCTTTTTGAGTAATTCGAGCCGTCGCCGATGAATTTTATCACGGCCTTGCTTGATTTGGAAGACGAATCGAATGTCGGGTCGATCCTCTCGAATTTCTGGCCGTCGAATTTCATTTCGTTTATCTTGAACCAGCCGCCCTTGTCCGACAGATAGAACTCGTTCCAGGCGTGGTAGACGGAATCCTTCGAATTCGGGTCTTTCACATACCCCATCACAAGCTTGGCGGGTATGCCCTGCGAGCGCAGCATCACTGCGAACACCGCGGCGTAGTCGAAGCATATTCCTTTCCCGGAACTCACTATCTTGTCCACATCGGGCACATAGCCGCTCTGGACGGTGGTCGCCTTGTTCGTGTCGTATGACAGGCTCTCTATCACGAATTTGTATATCGCCTCGACTTTGTCGAGCTGCGTCGCTCCGGTTTTCGCGAGCTCGGCGGCTTTTTTCACGATGGCGGTTTCTTTGGTGTAGTTCACGAACTGGTTTGGGTTCATGTAGGGGGCTTTGTTGTCTTTCAGCTCGAGTTTGAATGTGTTGGTGAGCGCGACCGAATACTTCGTGGGGTCGCTCGCCTGTATCAGGACTTTCACGGTGTATTCCCCGTTTTCCCACTGGAGCGGGTAGGATTCAACTTTTCCGCCGCCGTTTAGATCGTAGCTGTATTTCCTGTCGCCTTTTTCTATCGAAACCTTGACCTTTTTGTCCACTTTCGCCACCACGTTGATCTTGACCGTGCCGGTGGCGTTCGAATCGGTGAAATCCATTTTGGCTTTGTCGTTCGAGACAACCCCGGTTTCTGCCCTGACCGGGACGGGAAAAGCGCCCACAGCCAAAATGGCCGCCAAAACAAAAGCGACAAAATATTTTGCGAATCTTCTTGTCTTTTCCATAGATATTGATACCCCTCCCCAAAAACATCCGACTTTTACAATTATATCATATTTTTTGCCATTTGTCAAGGGTTATTTTTGATTTTTTTGCGTTGCGCATACATAATATTTGTTGAAATTCATAAAAATACGCAGTGTATCGAATCAGACTCCAAAAGCCCTCCCATTTTTTGCCGCGGCCAAGGCGGCAACCGTTTTTTAAGGCGGCTGCCGCCCATTTCGCGAGATTGCAAAGGCCATTTTGCAAGGTCAGTTCACGCTCTCGTATGCCTCTATCGTTTTTTCTATGTCGCTTTGCATTTTCGGTTCCATTTTCTCAAATTGCGAGGCGTGCGAAGTCTTTTTGTCCTGGCCGAAATACACCACCGTCATGGCGAAATTGCCGAAATTGTAGATATAGCCTATGTCGTATGCGGTGTTGGCCAATATTATGTCGAGCATTTCGCGGCTCTCATCGTCCCTCATGAACTTGCCCTGCAAATTTATCTCGTAATACGCCGGCTGCAAGGTATATTTCGATTCCGCGCACAAATCCTCGATTATCATCCCCGTCCTGTCGAGGTCCTGGGATGAAGCCGGTATGGAGATCCCCGCGCCGGTGTGCGGGTTCATGTGGGTTATGTAGTTTTGCTGCTCCTTTTCGAGTTTTGGCAGGGGGAGTATGCCGAAATCGGTTTCCATCGCCCTGAGCCTTTCGACGATCCTCATGCGTATCCAGGAGAACAGCGCCCTGTCTTCCTCCATCATCTTCACCTGCTCGTCGTATATGCCAAACTTCCCGGCGTATCTGTGCAGGTTCACCACGCTGTCCTCTTCGAGCATCAGCTTCATCAGCGCGTCGGCGATCCTGTAGCTCCGGTCGGAGCCGTAAGTTATGATGGGGTAGTCGTTGGAGTCCTTGCTGCATATTTTGTCCCCGCCCGAAACGAGAAACGAAATGTCCGTGTCCGCTTGGAGTATCACGCCGAACCTGTCGTCCTGGATGTACATTTTGCCGTCGCCGTTCAAGTCCTGGGCTACCCCCCTGCTCATTTCGTACAGCTTCTCAAAAGTCCATTCGCCTCTTTTGACGATTTCGTACGGGTCTTCGAGGGCTTGGTCTTTGAGCAGGGACTTGTTGAAAATCATGGCCTCCATCGCGTCGTTGTCCATAATCAGCAAATCGCCCTGCATCACAAACAGCTTGTTTCCGATGGATAAGTCGCGCGGGGTGTTCTGATTCCACCAAGGCTTGCCGAAATCGAAGCGGGGCACCTGGAATATGTCCGTTATGCTCCCATCCTGCGCCAAAGCGGCCACTTCCATCAGGTGGGGCACGGCGATATCGTAGAGATCGTCCCCGGATCTCACCGTTTTGCGCAATGTCCCCGCGAAATCCGTCACCACGGATTCGGTTATCGCGACATTGTACTTTTCCTCTATTTTTTTGTTTCGGTTGAAGACGGCATCGTTGATTATGTCGCCGTTCAATTCTTCCGACGACAGATCTCTGTGGTCCCATTCCACCCAGTCCACGTTTTGAATCGTCCTGGTCAGGAATGTAAATTCGTAGCCGCCGAAATCCTTGGGTTCCAAATCGGGGTACACCTTGACTTCCGCCTGTTCGACGTTTTGGCCTTCTTCCCGGTTTTCGCCGCCGGAATCTGTGTCCTTGACGTTTTCCTTGCCCGTTTCGCCGCTGCAGGAAACCGCAAACGGCAGGGCGAGCGCCGCAACCAAAACAAATGCCATGATCCGTTTTGCCATTGTCGCCGCCTCCTTTAGAAAACGCATTCCACTTCGCGGCCCAAGCTGCTGGAGCGTATTATTCCGTCGATTATCGCCTGGTTGTATATGATCTGGCTTGTGGGGATGGGCGCGATGTTTTTGCCGTCGAGCACCGCGTCCACGAAGCTCCTTATTTTGTACAGCCAGAAATCCTCCTGCGGCTTGAGCGGTATGTCGGTTTCTTCCAATTTCCCGTCCACTTGCTTAAACAGGGTGATGCTGCCCATCGAGCCGTCCCAGGCACCCACAGGGCCCGACTGCTTGATTTTGAGCCCCGCTTTGGTTCCCAAAAACAAAAAGTCGCCGGCGGTGTCCATGTGCATGAACCACGACATGCGGTAGTCGAGCACAATCCCGCCCTCGAGCCGCACGTATGCCGAGGAGAAGTCGTCGACGTCCAATTTGTCGGCAAAAGAAGGGCAGTATTTGGGATCGTTGCCAAAGTAGGTTGTCATGGTCGCGCTCACGGTGAGGGGCTTGGGGTTGCCCACGGAATTGAGCGCGAGGTCGATGGGATAGCAGCCCGCATCCGAACAGGATCCCGCCCCCGCAGTCGCCTTGGTCAGGAAGGTGAGGTTTCCCGGGATGTTGTTTGGGCGGCCCCCGCCGGTTTGGATATAGTAAACTTTGCCCAAAGTCCCGCTTTCGATGATCTCTTTTATGTGCCGCACATTCGGGTCGAAGCGCGGCTGGAAACCCACAGTCACGAATTTGCCGCTCTTTTTTTCGGCGGCTACTATCGCCTTGGCCTCGTCGAGGGTCACGCACATGGGCTTTTCGAGCAGGACGGGGAGCCCGCGCTCGAGGGCGAGGATGGCGCATTTCGCGTGGGAGGCGGCATATGCGCACACGCTTACCGCATCCAATTCCACCTTTTCGAGCATCTCCTCCGCGCTCTCGAAGGCCAAAGCATCCGGCATGTTGTTGCGCTTGAAGAACTCCGCGGCTTTGCCGGGCACTATGTCGCACCCCGCCACCACTTCCGCTTCGGGGACCTTTTTGTAGTTGTTCAGGTGGGCGCCCGCTATCCCGCCCGTGCCGATTATGCCGATTTTCAGTTTAGCCATGTTTTTTTCCTCCACAATAGTTATTGTTGTTTTGTTTTCGCATTGGCGCTATTATATCACATATGGAAAAGCTTGTCAACCACCAATTCACAAATTGTTTACAACTAAATTTCCGCAATGGGCTTTACATTGCAGCGCAATATGGGTATAATAAATTATGTCGATAACGACATAAACGAAATTTGTATTGGGGAGAAAAACAAAAAAAATGAAAGAAATTTCCGATAAAAACGCTAAAAACGCCAAAAAAAGAAACTACGCGCCGATGAAGGCGATTTTGGCGCTGGCTTTGTCGGCGCTGGCCGCGCTTTCCGCATGGCCTCTCATTTGCCCGCCGAATGTATCGGCGGATGCGGGCCAATCGCAGCTTGCCGTGGCAAACAGTCCGTCGTATGACATCGACCCGCAAAATGGCGGGGGACCCGATTATTGGCCCGTCGGCAATGTGCCGGGCGAATTTGAGGATGGGCGTTTCATACTGGAAGACACCGGAGGCCACCGATACTTGGCTTTCTGCGCCGACAAACTATTGCAGGCCCCGGAAGTGGACGGGTCGGAGCTGCACAACTATTACGGCGGGGTGACGGAAGTGCAGGCTTTGGCCGCCGCCTTGGCCAGCGCGGGTTACGGCGCAAAGCTGAGCCTCGATGAATTCAACAAGCTGTTTGGCGTGACCCTTGGGCAGGAACAGGATCGGCTCATGATCATGACTTGCTTTCTCTGGACAGACCGGTTGGGAGTCACCGACCCAAATCCGGCAAACTGGCCGGGCGCCGCGGCGACCCCGACCGACCTCACGGACCTGAAAACAAAATTGGGCGCCACATATAATTACTACGCGGAATATGAAATGATAGCCGCCGGGTTGCGGGCCATGGCGGCCGAGTACGCCAAACCCGCCTCATCGCCCGGAATCAGCGACATTTCGTCTAACTACGACCCTTCCACGGGCTTATTCGCCTTCACCCACAGCGGGTATGCCGGAAGCGGCGCTGCGCCCGCTTTCGCGCTTGTCGTCGCGGGCGCCGACATGGTCGAAGTCAACGGGAGCATATTCACCGGGGCGACGGTTACCATCCAAAATATTTTCCCGGGCGACACAATCTACATATACGGCGGAACGAATTTGGATATGACAGTCTCGCAGATTTCGCCGCTGGTATTGAAAAAAGGCAGCATCAAGGGGGATCTGTTTGAAAATATCACCAAGCCGAGCAACCAGCACATTTTGACCGGCTACGCCGAATTCGGGAACTTGAGCTCGAAGATCACCGCGGCCAACGGAGCCGCCACATACAGCGCGACAGTTGGCTTGAAAAAAGCGTTCACCATCCAGCCAAATTCAGCCCCGGGAGCCGCGTCATTTGGCTTCACCGTCCGCGGAGTGAACAACAGCGGCGCAGTGATAACGCAGGCAAACAACGCGGGCTACAAAAACGATCAGCTCAGCGTCGGTTTCAATGCGGCGCAGACGGAGGATTTCAGTTTCGCCGCCGCCGGCCTCGCGCCGGGCATCTACTACTACAAAGTCACGGAAACTTTGACTGCGGCGCAGATAAACGACGGATGGAGCATCACAAACGGCGAAAACACGATATGGATCCAAATCGAAGTGCATAGCGACGGCGCGATCGATATTTACTACGCCAAAAACCAAAACTTCCCCTCGAGCTGGTTTTTGGGAACGACCGCATCCGACAGCGTGAAAACGTTCAACAACCAATTCACAGTCCCGGTACACAAGGAAACGATCACCTATTTCAAGGCCGTCACAAAATCGGCGAGCGGCGCTTTTAGCGGAGATGCGGCTTTCCAGCTCGCAATCACCAGAGTGGACGGGGACTCGGCGGGGGCCGCCCCCATAATGGACGGCTCCGGCAATTATGTCCACAGGGAAGTGAAAACCGTGTCTTTGAACGGCGCGGGAAACTTGTCCGGCGCAGTTGATTTTTCGAACTTCGTGCTGGAGGAAGGCACATATTACTACAAAATATCGGAAGTCCCCGGCTCCCTGCCAGGCTGGATATACGACGAAACCTTTTATATCGCCAAAATCGTGGTTTCGGCTTCGGGCCAGGTTATAACGCTGACGAAATACCAAGGCGGCAAGGCCCCGGGAGCCGCGCTCAGCGTCAAAGACATCGCTTTTGCAAACCATTACATATACGGCGATTTCGAAGTAGAGGCAAGCAAAGCGGTATTCGGGGCATTTGCGGGAAGCAGCCCGGTTTTCGATTTCACGCTCCAGGAAGTCGATGCAAATGGTGATTCGATAGGCAACATTCCGCTCGATTCGAAATCGGTCGGGCCCGTTTCCCGCAATAATCCCCAATCTGCGGCTTTCAGCGTGGCAAACGTCCCGGTAGGCACGCACTATTACGTGATAGGCGAATCCATTCCAAGCCCGGTGCCCGACAACTGGGTGTACGACGCAAAAAAAATGATCGTGAAAGTGGTGGTGGACTACGGCGCGGCGATTTCCGGCACAAACGACCGGTACCTGAGCGTCACCGTGGATTATCCCTGCGAAACCGCCCCGTTCTGGAATGCCCAAGACTATAAAAGCGCGAACGACGGGACCGTTTTCACCAACAACTACACATCGGCGTCCGCCAGAATATATTTCACAAAAGAAGTTTACGGAAGAAGATCCGCAGGATTTCCCGCAGACAAGCAGTTTGCCTTCGTGGTGGAGGAAGTGGACATAAACGGCGATTTGTTGGCGGCGCCGTCGGGATGTCTTCCGGGCGGGCTGGGCGCATATGAAATACTTTCCGCGAAATTCGGCCCGAACGCCTCAAACGACAGCACATCGCAGACCATCGACGTCCTGCTGGGCAATTTGTCCGAAGGCGATTATTATTTCAAGATCACCGAAAAAGACGAATCCGTGGCGGGCGATGGCTGGACATATGACAATGAAGCGCTGTATTTGAAGCTCGAAGTCGCAAAAAATGCGAATGGAGTCACTTTTTCAGACCCGGTCGTTTCGGTTTTCGACATAAACAATTCGAAAACCTCCGGCATTTTTGCCAACACATACCACAAGGCGACTGCGGCGCTCTCGTTTTCCAAAGCGTACTATTCCCCCGACGGCAACTATTTCCCCCCAAACAACCCCTTTTCTTATACGCTAACGCGCCTTTTTGGGAATGGGGACAACCCTACCCAAATGTCGAATACATCCGACACCGAAACAATGACTTCGGTGAATGCGGGGGAAAAAATTTTTGACGGCGCCGGAGGCGGCGATACGAGCTCGATAAAACGCGGCGTGGCCATGCTCAGCGAATTGCTGCCGGGAAGCTATTATTTCAGCATCTCCGAGGCGCCGAATGCGACAAATGGCATGAACGGCTGGACGCACAGCATAGAGACGCTCTATGCGAAAGTGACAATCCAAGCGGGAACAAACGCGCCCGCAGTGGAATGGTGGGACAAATCCGCTTCCGCTTGGGCAAGCGGCGGATCTTCCGGCGACAGCTCCCGCACCATCACGAATACATACATCCCCGCCAACAAAGGCCATGCCGCCGTTTATTTGGGCGGCATAAAAACCTTGGAAATAAACGCGGCCAACCCGGGCAACCCCCAATTTTCCTTTAAGCTGACCGAGTTGGAAGGGCCTGACCCAAACAAAATCAAAAGCGGCGGAATCGTCAGCTTTGCCGACACACCCGGTTCGGTGAACGGAGATCTTTTCCGGTTCCCCATGCTCGTGCTTCCGGTAAATATGGCAAGTCCGCAGGGCATAGACTACTACTTCAAAATAGAAGAGGATTTCACCGGAATCACCGACTGGGCAAGCGAGCCGATAGTATATGTGCTCACTGTGAGGGTATGGGCGTCCCCGGTCGTCGAGGAAGTCATCGAAGTCACAAAATACATCAACGGAACTGCGGCAACATCGCATTACGGAAGCAAGGTCTATCCCAACGAACCGTTATTCTCCTATGACGAAATCGCCTTTGCCAACGTGTTTCCGGGCACCCCGCCGACCGGAAAAGTCACGGCAAAAAAAGAATTCAATCCTGCGGGCGACGCTCCGGCCGACGGATCGTCATATACCTTGGTGCTCAAGCAAGGCGGAAATCTGAAATATGCGTTCACGCTTTCTGCTTCAAACAACTGGCAAATGGAAATCGCAGACGTGGATCCGGGCGTATATGACGTGGAAGAGATAAATATGCCGGCGGGATACAGGGCATATTCGATGTCGCACAGCAAAATCACGGTGACGGACGGAGCCGACCTTGTAGTGACCGCCGTAAACGAAAAGATACCTCCTCCGCTGCCTCCGGCCGGCAAAGTCACGGCCAAAAAGGCATTCGACCCCGCAGGCGACGCCCCAGATGCCACAGACAAAAAAGAATTCACCGTGGTGCTCAAGCAGGGCGGGGATGTGAAATATATGTTCACGCTCTCTGCTGCAAACAATTGGCAAATGGAGCTTTTAAACGTGAACCCGGGCATTTACGACGTCGAAGAAGTCGATATGCCCGACGGCTACGAAAAAGTTTCCCTTTTGCCGGAACAGATTTCCGTAGTTGACGGCGGCGATGCGACCGTGACCGCCACAAACAAAAAAATTCCGGAAACTCCGATTTATCCGCTTGGCAAAACGTCAGTCACGGCAAAAAAAGAGTTCAATCCTGCAAGCGACGCCCCAACTGACGCGACGGCATTCAAATTGGCGCTGAAACAGGGCGGGGACGTGAAATACGCATTCACGCTTTCTGCTTCAAACAACTGGCAAATGGAAATCGCGGACGTGGATCCGGGCGTATATGATGTCGAAGAAGTCGATATTCCCGGCGGCTATGAAAAAGTTTCGCTCTCCCACAGCCGGATAACAGTTGCAAACGGCGATGCGCTGACTGTGACCGCCACAAACAAAAAGGCGCCCCCGCCCGCGCCTCCAATCTATCCGCCCGTTTTGCCGGCCACGCAACCTACTACCGCGCTCCAAACGACCACGCAGCCGACTACGCAGCAACAGTCTTCCGAAAAATCTACGACGCTTCAACTGCCGGATGCAGAACCGAAAACGGCCGCCACCGCCGCTTTGGACACGGAGGAGCCAATAACGATAGAAGCCGCGCCGCAGGAAACCGGCCTTGTCGAGAGAGGGGATGAATCGGCCGCAGACGGCGGATCAGAAACCGAAGAGGGCGAAGACGGGACGCAAGCAAAAGAAGAAACGGAGGCGCCCCCGCCGATTCAATATATGACGCAGCCTACAATAGAATTGGAGGAATTCGAGGAAGTCGAAGATCGGACGCCCCTGGGCAACGGCTGGTGGGCGGAGTATGACAAAGAAGAAGGCATATGGTATATATTCGACGAAAACGGAATCCCAATAGGTTATATAATGCTGCCCGACGGCGAAAACATAGAAGAATACGACGTGGCAGGCAACCTGATACCGCTGTTTGGTTTTTGGCCGGATGAAAAAGATTCGGATTTTGGCGCGAAACCCAATCCCGGCACGGGAGACGCTTTCCTTGCCGTTTTGCTCGGTTCGGTTTTGGCTTTGGCGCTTTGCATAGCCGCAATTTCCCGGATGAGGAAGAAAAAGGCGAATTAAAGGCGCGAATCAAAGGCGCCTCCGCGACAAAAATTGCGGAGGCGCCTTTTGCCGCGCTTTTTTTCGAGGCAAAAGAACTTGACAACAGCTGAAATATGTGATATAATATCACAAATCATTGATGGGGGCGAATTGGCATGGAAAACAGAAAGCGGCTTCATTTCGGCGTCATATTTTCCACTATGGACACCACAAACCAATATGATATCTGGAGCGGCATCGTGGAATACGCGCGCATGAACGACATTCACCTGACGGCGTATTTCGGGACATATCAGATGACTACCAATGATTTTGCCTCGCATTTCGACACTTGCTTCGAGACTATACGAAACAACGGCTCATTGGACGGGATAATCATGTTTTCCGGTTTTATGGCCCATATACTGAAAAATGAAAATTTCGAAAAATATGCCGCCAGAATCCCCGGCCGCCTTCCCGTCGTTTCCGTTTCGTACATTATGCCGGGCGCCGTGTCCGTCATAGTGGACAACTTGGCGGGGATGCACGATGCGGTGGAACATTTGATACGGGTCCACGGCAAGAAAAAAATTGCTTTTGTCAAAGGCCCGGACGGGCATCCCGAAGCCCAAAAACGCCTCGAAGGATACAAAATGGCATTGGAGGCAAATGGGATAGCTTACGATGACAGATATATTTTCCCCGGGAATTTCGATCAGGACAGCGGGAAGAACGCGGTGAAAAAACTGCTTGAAATGACTGATATTTCCGCCGATGCGATCGCCGCGTGCAACGATATGACTGCAATGGGCATTTTAAACGAATTGAAAAACAACAATTTGTCCGCTCCCGCGGATTTTGCGGTCACCGGCTTCGACGACGACAAAGAATCTGCCGCTTTTATCCCCTCGATAAGCACGGCGCGGCAGGATTTCCGTAAATTCGGCTTGGTGAGCGCGGAAATGCTCCTCGATCAAATCAAAGGGAAACCTGTGGAAAAAATAATCAACATGACGCCGGTGTTTATGGAGCGCCAGTCCTGCGGATGCGCAAATATGGAATCGGCAAATGAATTTGCCCAAGGCGTCCGGCAAAAAGAAATGGAATTCAGGGAAATCGCCTTGAAAGACAACCGTTGGATAGTGAGGAGGGTTGCCAGCAACCTCGTTTTGATATTTGACATAGATTCACTGGCGGAGGAATTGCACAAAACGCTTCCGAGCATTTCCATCGATTCCGCGATAATTGGCCTGTACCGCCGCCCCATAAAAAGCGGCGACCCAAATGCCGACAGGACGATAAATACGCTCATAGGATTTGACGGGGATACAAAATTCAACATAAAAAACAACAGGGGCGCCCCCATCGTGTTTTCGGATTACTCCACCATCGAAAAATTTGATTTCGAGAAAAAACGGCGCGACGTGTTCTTTGTCCCGCTGTTTTTCAAGGATGAGGAATTCGGGACGATGCTCATGCCTTTTGACCCCGATATTGCCGTGGATACATATGAAGCGCTTCGAATAAACATCTCCGCCGCGGTAAAGGGAGCGGAATTGATAAAAGAAATAAACAGCCAAAACGAATTGCTGAAATCCGCGCTCGCGCAAGCAAACGAAGCCAGCAGGGCCAAAAGCGATTTCCTGTCAAGCATGAGCCACGAAATGAGGACGCCCATGAACGCCATAATCGGCATGACCGCCATCGGGAAAAAGGCGAAAAACGCGGCTGAAAAGGATTATGCGCTAAATAAAATAGAGGCCGCTTCTTCCCATCTTTTAGGTGTGATAAATGATATACTCGATATGTCGAAAATCGAGGCGAACAAACTCGAACTCGCCCCCGTTGAATTCGATTTCGAAAAAATGCTGCAAAAAGTCGTGGCAGTCGCAAGTTTCCGCGTGGAAGAAAAAAAACAATCGCTTCGAATGAATGTCGATAAAAAAATACCGCGCCTTATCGTGGCCGACGAACAGCGGCTGGCGCAGGTTTTGACGAATCTGATTTCCAATGCGGTAAAGTTCACCCCCGAATTTGGGAACATCGATTTCGAAGCCTCTTTGATCGGCGAAACCGACGAATTCTGCGAACTGCGCGTTTTTGTGGCGGACAGCGGGATAGGCATTTCGCCCGAACAGCAGGGGAGGCTGTTCCGGGCGTTCGAACAGGCGGAAAGCGGCACGAACCGCCAATATGGGGGGACGGGTTTGGGCCTTGTCATATCCAAAAACATCGTCGAACTCATGGGAGGCAGGATATGGATCGAATCGGAACTCGGAAAAGGCGCCAAATTCATCTTCACCATAAAAGCCTCGCGCAGCGAAAAAAATCCGCTTTCCCCGATTTTCCTTGAGGGCGGCTTAGACGGATGCGCCGGCAGAACTCAAGTCCAAATTGAAGAAAGCGGATATGCAGAAGGCGAATTTGAGGGCAAAAGGCTGCTTCTTGCCGAAGATGTGGCGATCAACCGCGAAATACTCGTAGACCTTTTGGCAGATACGGGAATTGAAATAGACTGCGCGGAAAACGGGCGGGAAGCGCTGGAAATGATAGAATCGTCCGGCAGAAAGTATGACATTGTGTTCATGGATGTGCAGATGCCCAAAATGGACGGATATGAAGCGACGCGCGCCATAAGGGCCTTGCCGCATATGAAAAATATCAAGCTGCCGATTATAGCCATGACAGCCAACGCTTTCAAAAGCGACGTCGACGAAAGCTATGCGGCGGGAATGGACGAGCACCTCCGCAAACCGATCGATTTTGAAAAGGTGCTCAAAGTGCTTCGCAAATATTTGTGACGCGCATAACCCTTTATTCGATGGTTATGGCGCTGTCCTCCCCGATGGTGAAACAGTCCTTGGCCGCCAAGTTTTGGACGAATGTCCCCTCGGCCAAAAACTTGCCGGGGTTTATCACCCGCGCGTAGTAGTAATACATGCACCCTTGGTCAAACCTGCCGTTGTAGTCGTAGAACGTTATTTTTTGCCCTTCGACTTTGCAGTAGCGGTAATATCCGTATCCAAAATCGGGCGAATCTTCGATTTTGGCAGATCCGCTGACATATTCGAGCCCTGCGGGCAGATAGTCTGTCACGCAGTACGAGCCGTCCATCGCCTTTTTTGTGTAGTCTATCCACAGCTGCACGCGCACAAGGTCGCCTTGCTTGAAGCTTTCGCTGCTGTTTTTGTATTCGTTCGCCTCGTAATAGCGGCGGACGACCGTTATGTCCCCGTCGATTTCCCCTATTTCCTCCATGGGCTTTTTGATGACGGAAACCGCTCCCACGCTGCCGGTCACTTCGACCAGCTTGAATTCGGCCATGTTCCGGGCGGGGATTTCCAGCGTGTAGCTGGAGCCGTTTTCGAGTTCCCGCGTAAATTCCTCGCCGAACAGGGTATACCTGATTTTGCCTTTGACTTCGGTCCGCTTCGCGATTTCCTGCTTTATATGCGAAAGCTTTTCGATGTTTGTCAGTATGTCCGTGGCGTAATTGTCGATGCAATAGCGGTACAGACCCTCTTTTTCGGGTTTTTCGAGTTTGGTGGCCAATAAGTTCGCGGCGGATGTGGCCGTTAGGACGTCGTCTTGATCTTCGCCCGCATTCACGCGGAAATACGGCTTCATCTGTTCAAGGTTCGGCGCGACCCGGCCGTCGTAGAGTTCTGAGGCGGTCTCCTTTTCGCCCAAGGCGCAATAGCCCAGCGCGATGTAGACCGCGTCCTTCACCGAGATATTGTCCTGCATCGCATAGCCGCCAAGTTCCAAAAGCACCGGTTCGCCCAAAAGCGCAAGCCCGTAAAGCGCGCACATTTTGTTTTCGGCGTTTTCGCCCTCATAAACCATGTACAGATAGTTTTTCAGCGAATTCGCGTTGATCTCGCCCTTGATGTAATCGATGAGTTTCACCGTGGTTTCGAGGTCGCTTTCGGCGTGGGGCAATATGGACAGCCCCCCGTTTTTTTGCTGGTAGCTTTTCGGCTCGAAATTGATGTTGCAATAGCCAAAATGCACGTCGGGAAAATATTCCGAAAGCAGCTTGGCCGCTTCGCGGTGCGCCAGCATCTTTTCGATCCTGTCGCCGCCGTAACCGCCCCGAAGCATGCAAAGAAGCTGATGCAAAAACGCCCCCCTGCCCTGGTCGGTGAAAGTGATGTTGGTGAGCCCGCCGCTTCCGACTTCAAATTTCGTGCTGAGGCTAACATCGCAATACATCGCCTCGTCGATCTCGCGGTATGTCGCGAGCACTTGATATTGGTGCCTGACCGCGTCGCTTGTGCCGTTATCGACCGTGGCCTTGATTACAAGGGCGTTCGCCCCTTCGTTTTCCATCTTCCAGAGCGGTATGTTTACGCGCTCGAACGCCGCGCCGCTCGCTTTGTATTTTTTGTCGGGCCGGCTTTCGTCCCAGACTTCGAAATCCACTTTCTCGCCGCCGGACAGGCTCGTCCCGTATGCGTTGACTCCAATTGTCGGGATGTCCCCGGCCAAAAATTCGTTATTTAAAGTATAGTTCAAAAACATCGGATTCGTGACGATAATGTTGGCGGTGGCGTTTCCCGCATACAAGTCTTCGCTTACAGCCGACATCGTGAGCCGCCAAGAGGTTATATTGTCGGGCAGCTTGAACGTGTAGACGGCCTCGCCCTGCCTATTTGTCTGCATTGTGGCAAAAAACGCCGTGTCTTTGAATATTTCCCTCAAATATGCGTCGTCTCCGTCTCCGCCTCCGGGGGAGGGAGCCGCCGAAGGGGCTTCGGCTTCGGGCATGGCTTCTTCATTTAACTCATCGTCAAAAGAAGGCACATAGGCCCTGTGCGTCGATGCGGCGAATTTCAGCCCCGAACTCACCGCGCGGTACAGGAGGGCGAGCGTATCGACATGGTAATCCCTCAGGGCAAACAGTGCCTCGTCCACGATACTTATATTTACATTGGCGTCTTTTTTCAAGTTTCCGCTTGCGTCCTTCGCCGTCACGGTGACGGTGCAGCTATCTCCCGGCTTGTATGAGTCTTTGTCGGTGGATGCGCTCAGCTCCAGGTCGTTTTTCAAGTAGTCGAAATAAATGGTTTTGCTCATGTAATAGCCGGATTGGTAGTTGTATCCGTTGAAATAGTAGGCATTGACGGTGACATTGGGGATATGTTCCTTTGAAAATTCGAAGCTGTACGGGTTTTTGCCCGCTTGCCAGCTCTGTATTCCGCGCTGCATGGCGACAAACAGGAAGTTTCCGCTTGTGACTTCGGCGGAGCCGCGCTTCAGGGTCAATTTCACCGTTTCGCCGACGTCATAGGCCGCATTGGCTTCTTCGTCCATTTCCAGAAAATAGCTGTCTGTATTGACGTTCTGCCAATAGCTGTAATAGTCATGGCCTATGTAAGCGCATTGCGTGATTTTGCGGCCGTTTCCGTCGATGCAGCTTATCTTCGCGAAATAGCTCTCATATTGGCGGTCGGGGACGGTGAAGCTTTTTTCGGCGTTCCCCTCTTTGTCCGTGACCATGGTGAAAGCGTTGATGCTTTGTTCCTTTCGCTCATACCTGTATGTCGTCCTGACCTTTTTTTCTATGTAATCGTAATAACTTCCGGTTTCCTTTTTGTCGTAGTAAACCCTGTAGATTTCCACCGACAGGGGTTTGCCTGAAACCGGCGCGTCCAAATAGTCGTGGTAATTTTTCGCCGTGCCGTCGTTTAGCCTGTCCAAGGTTATGGAGCTCACGTTCGCCGTGAGTTTTGCTTCTTTTTTTGTGCGGCTTGCCATTGCAAAGACTTCGATGTCGTTGATGAAGGCGCGCACGGATGCGCTTTTTGCAGTCCGCCCGATTTCGGGGAGCGTCGCCTCCGCTGTAAAGCCGAGGCTTGTCTGCCCCTGCGCGTCCGCATGGGCCGCGATCTTTTCGGAAATTTCCACGGCTCCGTCCAAATCTGTTTTTGCGCGGCCGTTTCCGGAAGTATCCAGGTCATATCCATACACATTGTATGAAATATCCAAATCCGCCACGGGGGTGCCCTCGAAAAAGCCCGCTTTGGCAAAAAAAGTCACCGTTTCTCCCAAAAAAGCCGCTTTTTTGTCTGCGGAAACCTCGATTTTATACGGCGGCTTGACATAATCCTGCACGGTGAAGTAGGTGCTCGCCAAAGCTACGTCGCCGCAATATATGGTCAGGTTGTATGAGCCCGCGTCCAAATTGGGCAGCTGCATCTCATCGGAATATGCGCCGTGGCTCACCGGCACGGTCTGCTTTTGCAATATGTCCCGCGTTCCGTAATATCCGTAGCTGTAATAGCCCCGCGTGAGCACGGCTGTCACGTTTTTTATCTGCTCGGTGTTTTTGCGCTCCTGCACAAAACCGAAAAACGAAACAGCGTCGTCGCGCTTGTACAAGCTGCGGTCGAGCTGCAAGGCGCTCCAATACGCTTCGTTTGCTCCCCCTGTGCCGTATCCGTACCCGCGATACAGCCAAATGCAAACTTTGCCGTCTGTGGAGGTTATGTCGAATCGCTCGCAATCCCGCGAAAATTCAATGGCCCTGTCGATGACCGCTATCCCGTCGGCGTCCGCCGTATATGTCTTGCCTTCTTTGACGTCCTGAATCGCGGCTCCTGCGGAAGCTTTTTTTGTTTCGATGTCGTTTACCCACAAAATGGTTTTTTCGCTGTCGGCGATGAGCTGAACCGGAAGATCGTTGATTTGTACGATCATCTGGCTTTTGGAATCTTTGAGCGCGGCTTCTATCAGGTAAAATCCCTGCGTGAGGCAGTCGGGGAGCGTCAAGGTATTTGTTTGGTCGTCGTAGCCGTCCTTGGCCTCGAAGGACATGACTTTGCTTAGGCCGTTTTTGCCGATGAGTTCTTTTTCTTTTGCGTAACGGGACCAGCCGGGCGCACCCGTCAGCGCCTCTACCGCTTCTGCCGCTTTTTCGCCGCTGCCGAATTTGTACACGCTTATCTTTGGGTTTGGCAAAGCGGCGGCGTAATCGGAGCAATAGACCCGAAAGCCAAACTGAGGGGGTTCGATGGTCGGCAGTTCGGCGTATTTGGAATAAAAATAGGCGGATTCGGAATATTTCGGGGGGGAATACGAGGGTTCGGCCTCTGTTTCGAAAGCGAACGTATAATCCCCGGCCAATGCGTCGCCTGTCCCTTCGAGCGCAATCCCCGCTTTCAGCGTTATGGTGTAAACGGTTTTGTAGGCAAGCGACTTCGGCACGAAAACGGCCGTTTCTTTGTGGTATTCGAATTTACCTTCGACATTGGGGGATATTTCGAAATAGTCGTCTATTGCTCCATAGCCCGCAGAGGAAAAGATTATCTCTATCCCGCTGTTTTTTGGGACGTTTGTCGCCTGGTTTCGCGGGAAATTCGAAATCACCTGAAATTTTTTGGCAGTCTGGAATGCCCAGGTGATTTCTTCTTTTCCGGTGCGCGAAAGCCTGAATATGTACAAGAAATTGGGCGACAGGGTCGCAGACGGGGTGATCAAAAATTCCTTTTTGCCCTTTTGCGAAACCAGCGGCGCCGGCTGGCCGTCAATTGAAAGCGCCCCGATGATTTCGCCGATTGAAGCTTCGAGGGGGACAGTCAAAAGAAACGCGCTTGAAACGTCAACCCCCGTTTTGCCGTACAGCGTCGGCACAAGCGAATATCCGTCTTTTAGCGGCGGAACTGCATCCTCTTCGGCTGCCGCAGCCATTGGGACCAGGCAAAATATCATGGAGGACAAAAGCAAATACGATATTATTTTTTTCATAAGAATATCCAAACCTTTCATTGCGGTATGTTTGCCATGTTAGACGTGCGAAGCGCGAAAATGTTCCGGGGAATTTTTGCGATATTCCGATTTTTTTCAAATTTTTCAGATTTTTTCAAATTCGTCGTAAGCCGCGATCACATTCGCCAGGGGCGTGACCGTCTCCCAGGAGAGCTCGGCGATGAATCCCGTGCGCTTCGGGGACAGCATGGCTCTTTTTATCCGGCGGACGCTCTCCCTGACTTCATCTTCGGTTCCAAAGGGCAAAATGTTCTGCCTGTCGAGTTCGCCCCAGAAAGTGATCTTGCCCTTGTATTTTTCGGCCAGGCGCTCTACATCCATGCAAAACAGCTGCGAATTGTACGCATCCACTCCGATTTCCACAATGTCGCCGTAAATTTCCTCGGTGTGCCCGTCCGAATGGAAGAAAGCGAATTTGCCCGCGCTGTGTATTATATCGCAGTATTCCTTGTACATCGGCTTGAAATGTTTGCGCCATGCGGCGGGCGAAATCAAAAGCGAGCGCTGCGTGCCCCAGTCATCCATGAAGCTGATTCCGTCGATGGCCAGCGGGGCGAGCAGTTTCAGCTCGCGGATATAAAATTCGTGGAGCATGTCTTTCATTTTCAGAAAAATGGGGTCTTCCGTCGCGATGTCCATAAAAAGCTGCTCGGTGCCCCTCAAAAACTGCATCCTTTCAAACGGGCGCACATGAGTCCCGCACATCGCGAACAAATCGGTTTCCTTGTATGCCTGCATATTGCCGTCCCATTTCATTTCGTCGAGCATTTCCAGGGGAAGTTTGTAATTGTCCAAGTCGGCCCGCGTTTTTATGGGCGGGTTTTTCACTTCGCCCGCCACTCCGTCCTCCATCACTTCCCATTCGCAGCCAAATTCGTCGATATAGCTTCCCTTGCGGTACGGGGTCCCGCCAAAGTAGCGCGACTTCCCGTAATTTACCCCGGCTCCCGTAAAATCCCTTGGAAACATTTCCAAAAAACGCCCCAGTTCGCCCTGCCTGAACATATTTATGTACGGCACCGTCCACAAATCGCGCGGGAGCCTCTCCGCTTCTTCATGCAATAGTATTTTTCTCGTAAGTTCCCTACCCTTCATAAATCGATTCCCCTTTTCCGGATAAATTCGGTCATTTCCCTATTTTTTCGTACAGATCCATGGTCTTTTGCATATCCTGCAACGCTTTGGCCTCGTATTTTTCAAATTTCGAAGCTATATCCCTGTCGTTTTTCATCGTCATCATGACGAGGTTGTAGAATATGCTGCCCCATTCGTTTATCGCGCCCACATCATACATGAACGAAGAAAAAATTATGTCGAGCATTTCCCTCGATTCTTCGTCGCGAGAAAATTTGCGCTGGAGCGATATGTCGTAATATGCGGGCAGCAAAGTGTACCTGGATTTTGCCGTTAGCGCTTCGAGGATGATCCCCGTCCGTTCTTGGTCGGATACTGAAACCGGTATTGCGAGGGCATGCCCGTGGTAATGGTTCACCTCGTGATAATATTCTTTTTGGTCGCCGCTGTATTTTGGCAGGGGCAATATTCCGAAATCGCTTTCCATATCCCTGAAATCGAATATGTCGTGCAACAGTATCCAATAGAAAAGCGAGCGGTCTTCCATGAACATCTGCGCGGAAATCTTGTAGATTTCGGGGAATTTCCCTTCAAGGTGGTGTATGTTGTACGAACCGGCATCATACATCAAATCGCAGGCCTTGTCAAAAACGGTGAAAAATTTGTCTGTGTTGAGGGTGAAGTACGGCATGTCGTCTTTGTCTTTTTGGGCAATCCATACATCCGCCGCGTGCACGAGCGAAAATGCGGCGTTCCGGTATCCCACGAAACCGAATTTGTCGTTGTAGTCCATGATGCCGTCGCCGTTTAAATCCTGCGCCACCCCCCGCGACATTTCGATCAATTTGTCCAATGTCCATTTGTTTCCGCGCACGAGTTCATAGGGGTTTTCAAGGGCGTGCTCCTGTATGAGTTTTTTGTTGAACACCAAGGTGGATGTGCTGTCGTTGTCCACTATCATCAAATCGCTTGTGGCAAAAAACAGACGGCGGCCGATGGACAATGATTTCACGGCGTTTCGGTCCCACCACGGGGCGCCGAGGTCGAGGTGCGGGATTTCGAACAGGTCGCAAAAGAATCCGTTCGCCGCCGGCGATGTGAGGTCGACGACAGCGGCGTAATAGACAGAATATATGTCATCCCCGGCTTTCACAGTTTTTTGCATTTCGCCCGCATAATTTGGCGTTTGGTTTTGTTTTATGGAGCAATTGTATTTGTCCTCGACATATCTGTTGCGCCTGTACACCGCGTCGTTTATCGGTTCGGCGTTTTCCTCTTCGGCATATATTTCCCTCGGGTTATACGGATACCAGTGCGCGTCGTCTATCATCCTGACAAGAAATGTGAACTCATACCCGCCGAAGTCCGCTTCGGGCAAATCCGGCTGAATTTCGGGCGCCTCCGTTTCCGCCGGCGTTTCGTTTTGAGCCGGGCCATCACTTGCGGATTTTTCCCGGTTTTCGGCCTCGGAATCGTTTTTTTTCGAACAGCCCGCAGCAAAAAACACGGCGGAAACGACAACCGCGCATAATACGACAGCCAAACAAATCAGTTTCGCCGTATTTTTATATTTTTCCATGACGACATATTTCCTTTCTTTTTGCAATTTCCTGTTTTTTGCGAAATAATCACGCATTGGCTTGCGGGGATTCGGGCGACACGCACATGAACTCGATCTTGTTTCCATCGGGGTCGGCGCACCAGCACTGCGAATTTTTGTCCTTGCCCACAGACGGCCCCGAAGTTATGGGTATGCCTTTGGATTTCAGGTAATCGGCGGCGGCGGATATGTCGTTTACCCTTATGCACAGGTGGTGATACCTGGCATCGCCGTTTTTTGTTTGCTCCGGCTTTGCGTAGAACAATTCGACAAACGAATTGTCCGCTATCTTGATGTATTGTATCCAAGGGTTCCCGGCGTCGTCTTTTAGCGTGAATGCGTGCTTGAATCCGAGTTTGCCGCAATAAAAATCGATCATGGCGTCCATTTGCGCGGTGTGGTAGGCGGCGTGGGCTATGCCCAAAACGATATTTTCCATAAAATAAACCTCCGTAAAATAAAATCTAATTGACCGACGCTTTCGGCGCGAATATGTAGTTGGCGAAAAGCTGCGCTATTTTAGCCTTTTTGGCATCTCCTCCGTGAATTGCGATGCGGTATTTGTAGGTTACCGACTCGCCTGCGGCAATTTTTTCTTCTCCGCCGAGATGAAAATTGTTGGCTGCCATGAGCCCGTAGTCGCGGGTGTGGAAATATGAAGGATAGCCCGGGTTTTGCGGGTTGTCGAGTATCGCCACCCCGTAAACGTCGCCGAACTCGCCCCTTCCGCAATAATCGTTCCAGTGGGCGCGCTTCATCCATATCTCGCTTTCGTTTATCCCGCCGAATGAATTTTCTATCCTGCCGCCGTTGGGCACGATGTAGTTGTCCGCCATGCGCACCGCGATCGGCCCCGCTTCTTTGGTCGAGCCGAGCGTTATGTCCCCGTAGTTTGCCGACAAAGTGAGTGACGCGTCGATTATGCGCCGGTTTTCCGGCGTGTTGTACACCGCGATTGTGGTGGAGTCGTCGGCGATGGGCGATTTGTCGTGGTGGGTCCAGAGATTTTTTGCCGTGAACTGCGTGTATGCGGCGCCGTTTATGATGCCGCTGATTTCTTTGTTTTCAATATATCCGTGAATTCCCTCGGGTTCGTTCCATGTGTCCGTTTTGTTTATGTCCCCGTGGGAAAACCATATGCTTCGGTGATGCGGGTGTTCGCTGCCGGAATAGCCGTGGCGGGTGATGGGTTCGCCTTTTTTTCCGCAAAAAGGCCCGAGGTACGGCTTGGGTATATCCGCCCCGAAATAGTACGAGGTATATACGGCACCCTTGAGGATTATATCGACCGATTTGTCGGTGACAATCGATTTTGCCGAATCGGCGGGCGGCTTTTTTGGCTCGACGATTTCGAACTCGGCGGAAATGCCCGGTTTTAGGCTGTTTAAAATGAAAACATACTCATGCTTGCCGGCGTTTGTTTTTCCGGCGTATTGCGCCGGGATGACGATGTTTTTTCGCGCAAGGGCAAAATTGTGATTTAAAATCGGCTCGTCGCTTTCAAAGCGCACCGGGCAGCTGACGAGTTCATGGTTGCCCGCTTCTATTTTCAATTTCATTTGTTTTTTACCTTTCGATTATTTTTTTATCAATTCCGCAACCGCTTCCACTCTCGAAAAATCGGCGTTTGGCGGCACATTGTCCGACATTCCGAGTATAAATCCCGGCCGCCCCTTTTGTTTCAGCGCGACTGATTCGATGTATCCCTCGAAATCCCGCCGCGATACGGATTCGGGGCAGACCATGACCGCCGGAATGCCGCCCTGCAGCGCCGCTTTGCCGTCGAGCGCGTCGAGCGCCGCTTCCAAGGTTATGTCCGCCATGGGCCAAGTAACCACGGCTTCCACCACTTCAATTCCGGTTTTTGGCACTAAGGGAAGCAAATGCTGCGTGCGCCCGCACCAGTGCGCCGCCAATATTTTGCCGGAGCCGCCAAGCGCGGATTTGCATTCCCGGTAGAAATCGACCGCATAGCGCTCGAAAAGCTTCGGAGAAATCATGACCTCATCCATATTGTCGCCGAACTCTATGACATCGGCGGGAGTGGCGGCTAACAGCTTGAAGGTTTCGACGTATTTTTTGCGGTATACCGAAAGCAGAGCCTCCACTTCTTCGGGATAGTCCTCAATCATGTAAAAAGCGTCCATATAGCCGGCGTCGGTTTTGGCGAACTGGATCAGCGGCACGCAAAAAAGCTGGTGCAGCACTATTCCGTCGTCGCCGGTTTCCTCCACGGCTTTTTGCGCGTCGTCGAAATTCACGGAATAATCGGTGGATTGGGCTACATATGTCATCACGCGCAGGCTTTCCATGTCTTTGACTAAATGCTTGGTATGGGCATGGGAGCTGTGCGCCGATTCGGTCGGCATGGTTTCTTCGGAAATGCTGCCGATGGGCGTGGTTATCTCATGGTAATTCGCCCCGTTTGGGCGTTTGCCGTAAATATGCTTTATCTTTTTGTCTTGGTGGGCCGAAACCGCGCCCGCGCGGTTCCAGATTGTGCCGCCGATGGAGCGCACTATGTCGTTTCGGCTCATGCCGCGATATGCCTCCGGCAACGTTTTTTGCGCGCTGTTCACTGACAGCCAATAATCGAAGTTGGGGGCCCAAACCAATTCTCCGTCGGCGGGATCTTTTCGCATTGCGGCGAGATAGCGCTGCCGCTTCGTGAATTTTCCGTCCATAAAAATGCATCCTCTCCAATATTTCAAGCGTTCAAATGTTTTTTGATCCAAGGAATGGCATGGACGCCGTTCCATTTGTGCGGCCCTTCGAAAATGTCGTGGCATATGTTTTGCGGCGAGCCAAGCAAGTCATAGGCGCTTTTTGTTTGGTTCACATAAGGGACCACATTGCCGAGGTTGCTTGGCCCGTTGAGGGGGTCGAGCGTCCCGGTTTCGATCAAAAGCGGGCGCGGCGCGATCAGCGCACCGACTTCGCCTATGTCGCAGTATTCCCACATATGGGGTATGTAGTTGCAAGCGCAGTTCATCATGTCTTGGAGCGACTCGCCGAAACCGTAGAAATAGCCGCTTATGACCGCGCATTTCACCCGTTCGTCGAGCGCGGAAAGCCATAAGGTTTGGAGCCCGCCGCCCGACAAGCCTATACAGCCGATTTTATCCCCCAAAACATCATCGCGGGACTGCGCATAATCGATGAGGCGCATCAAATCCCAAGTCCACATCCCCGCCACGTTTGTGCCCATGCCCATAGCCATGACATTGAGGTATGCGCAGGAGCTGGCGAGCTTTTGGTCGGGGGCGTCCGCTTGGTTGTATTTTTCCCGCCGTTCGCCGAACCCCCTTGCATCGGGGCAAAATGCGATAAAACCCGCTTTTGCGGCCGATTCGCCGTAGCCGTAGTCTAACGCCTTGATGTTGGCTTCAAGTTCGGGGAACAAGGGGTTGTTGGCCACCGCTTCTTTTCCGAAACTGCCGTGGCCGTGCGGGGCGAGGATTGCCGGAAGTTTTTCGCCCGGTTTCAGCCCATCGGGAATCAGGGCATAAAACGGCATCGTGACGTCCGGTTCGGTGTCGATGGTCATTTTTATCCGCTTGTATCCGTCCATTTGGACGCTTTCGAGCTCCTGCGGATTTGGGGGGGCGGGCATCAATGCCGAAAAGCCCAAAAGTTCCGTGATTTTTTCCCGCAGCTGTTTTTTCCAGTTCTCATATTCGGTTATGCTGCCTGCCTTCAAGGCCAATTTGCGCGGGCTGTCCTTCATGATTTTGAGCAAATGCTCCCTTGAGGTGTAAAATTTCCGGTTCATATTTTTTTCCCTTCCGTTATTTTGTTTTCAATTTCCCTGAAATTCATCGACGAGCGTCTGGATGGCTTTGTTTATTTTGGCTTCGTTTTTTTCGCAGGCTGACATAAATGTGTTGCCGCCCTTGTTTATCATGCTGACATATTCCGCATTTATGAAACCGATGTTGTAAAGCTCCGGCACATCGATATACTTGTTTTTAAAAATGATGTCCAGCATTTCTTCCGTCTCTTCGTCGCGTATGAGTTTGTTTACGATGGTGGTTTGGTAATATGCGGGCATCACGTACTTTTGCGAATAATGGCCGATTGCCTCGAGTATATTCCCCGTCCTTTCGATATCCGTGCAGGTTGTCGGTATTGTCGTGTACGTTATCCACCAATTTTGCATTTCCGTCCCGTATTTTTCTTGGTTTTCGTCGTATTTCGGAAAGGGGAGTATGGAAAAATCCGCTTCCATGCTGTTCAGCTCAAAGGCGGCGAGCAGTTGCAGTATGAGGAACATATTTTCATCGTTGCGGAATTTCGGCATCATATATTCAAAATATACGTTATTGTACCCGCTTATCCGGTCCACGTTTACAGTCACGTTTTTATCCATGAAAATCGGCAACACTTTGTCTATTATTGACGTGATTCTTTCATAATTGGGCGAAAATTCATATATATCGCCCGCATCCTTTTTGAAGAGCAGTTCGCCCGCGCTCGTTATGGAATATTTCAGGACGCCGTCGCTGATGTTGAGCCCGAACTGGTCGCCTTTGTCCGCAATGCCGTCGCTGTTTGTGTCCTGCGAGGTTTTTTTCGCTATTTCGTACAATGCATCCCATGTCCATTTGCCCTCCCTGACGAGTTGGTACAAGTTTTCCACTTCGTATTGCTTGGCAAGCTGGTTGTTGGCATAAACCACGTACGAAGAAGCGTTGGCGTAAAAATTCATGTCGCCGATGACGGCCTTCAATTTGCCGTCCAAACTCAAAGTTTTCACGGAATTTTGGTCCCACCAGCTCTTGGACAAATCGAGCGACGGCATCGAGAGCAAATCGACGGTCATATTCCGGGGGAAAATCTGCGGGCCGGCAAAACCGGCGATGAAGGCCGCATCAAACAAATCGTCCTGAGCCTGGACCGCTTTTATGAACCTTCCGCTGAAATCCGTGTCGGGATATATGACGGGGTAAAGTTCGATTTCGATGTTGTACAGCGCCTCTACTTCCCTGTTCCTTTTGTAAACGGAATCGTTTATCGGATCGGCATTTTCAGTTTCGGCCGCAATTTCCGAATAATGCATGATCCTCCATATATCCGAGGAAGTCGCGCCCCAGCCCAGTATCCTGAATTTGTAGCCTGCGTAATCCGTGCCTTCGGCGGGCTCGAATTCGTTTTGCCCGGGCTGTTCTTCGGAAGGCATTTGGTTTTGTCCGGAATCGTTGGTTTCGCCGTTTGAATCGCCGCTTTCGGGGGAGTTGCATGAAAGAAGGGCGAATGGCGCCAAAACCGCAAAAACAAAAAACAAAACGATCGATATTATGCGTTTCATGATTTTTTTGTGCCTCCTTACCTAATTTTCCTGAAGCTGGTCGAGAGTTTTTTGGATGGCTTTGTTTATTGCATTTTCGCTTTTTTCCAATTGCGACACAATGGTGTCCGCCTTGTTTGAAGCGCATACGGTGTTCAATACTCCGTTTATGTTCCCCCAATTATACAGCTCCGCAAGGTCAAATACCCTGTTTTTCATGATTATGTCCATCATTTCGGCGGCTTCATCGTCGCGCAGCAGCTTGCCTGTCACGGTTTTGTCGTAATATGCGGGCATCACGTATTTCTGTGCATAATATCCCATCGCGCCGAGTATGTTCGCCGTTCTTTCCGTGTCCGTGCAAGTTATCGGCATGACGGTGTATGTCCCCCACCAGGAAGCGACCACCGAACCGTACTTCGGCTGGCTTTCCTCGTATTTCGGGAGCGGGAGTATGGCAAAATCGGCTTCCATGCTGCGCAGTTCGAAACTGATCAGAAGCTGGTTTACAAAAAACAAGGCTTGGTTGTCGCGGAATTTGGGCATCATGAACTCGTAGAACTGATTGCTGTATCCCGTTATGGATTCCGCCGCGACAGTAGTGTCTTTGTCGTTGTAGAAAGTGACCACTTTCTCCGCTATGCCCGAAATTTTTTCCATGTTCGGCGAAAAAACGGGGATGTCCTCTTCGTTTTTCGGGGTCATGTATTCCCCCGCGCTGTTTATCGCCGCCTGCAATTGAAAATACTGCATGAAAAGCCCGACTTGGTCGTCTTTGGTCATGATTCCGTCGCCGTCCAAATCTTTCGCGCAAATTTTGGCAATGCCGTACATGGCGTCCCAAGTCCATTTTCCTTCTTTCGTCATTTTGTACAAATCGCCGATGTCGTTGTCCTCGACGATTTTTTTGTTTACATAAACGGCGATCGGCGCAATGGCCGAATAGAAATTAATGTCGCCGATGACAGCGGTCAGCTTTCCCCCGATCGACATGGCTTTTGCGGAATTTTGGTCCCACCAGCTCTTCGACAAATCGAGCGAAGGTATCGAAAGCAGATCGTAAGCCATATTTTTTGTGCCCAGAGCCCCCGGTATCGAGCTTCCGCGCAAAAACGCCGCATCGAACAAATCATCGCCGGACAAGACGGCCTTCGTGAATTTCGTCGCGATGTCGCCGGGATCTATCGCAGTCGGGCAAATGCCTATGTCGATGTTGTACAATGCCTCGACTTCCCTGTTCATCTTGTAAATCGCATCGTTTATCGGTTCCCCGGTTTCCTCTTCTGCCATCATCTCGCAGATTGCCATGACTTGCCACAATCCCTTGTCCGAACCGTCATAGTCCAAGACCCTGAATTTGTAGCCTGCGTAATCCGTGCCTTCAACGGGCTCGAATTCGCTTTTTTCGGTTTGTTCTTCGGAAGGCGCCCGGTTTTGGCCGGAACCGTCGTTTTCGCCGTTTGAGGCATCGGTTTCGGGGGAGTTGCATGAAAGAAGGGCGAATGGCGCCAAAACCGCGAAAACCAATAACAAAATGATCGGTACCATGCATTTGGGTTTCATATTCATCACTATCCTTTTACAGTTGTGTTGGCTACAAATAGACGACTTGGCCTTTTTCGCCGGATAGGCGGATCGCGTCCATGACGCGGGTGAGGCGCAAAGCGCTTTCGAGGGTCACATCGTAATTGTTTGTGCCGCGGATGGCGCCGGCTATGTTGGAATAGACGTCAAGGGCATCGCCATACAGGTTGGAAGGATTGACCGAATTGTCCAAACTCTTTTCATCGACGGATATTTCAATGTCAAACGCTGTCCCATAGCCGCCTTTGTCTTTCGGCTCGATCGGAGTGGCTCTATGTATTTCGATTTTGCTGCCCTCGGCGAAAATCGTCCCGGCGTCGCCCTGCACGACCCAGTTGGGCAGTTTTGGGGCGGCGACATTGTTTTCCGATATGACGGTTATGCCGTTCTCGGTTTTCATCGCCGCGTAAAAAACGTCTTCCACATCGCCCGGGTTTATTATCTGCCGCATTTCGGCATATACCGATTTCACGGGGCTTCCCGCCAATTGAATGGGCTGGTCCACGAGGTGGGGCCCCCAATTCAAAAGATAGCCCCCGCCGCATTTTTTCAGGGTTTGCCAGTCGTGCCTCGCGCTGAATATATACTGGCTCCTCCTCACTTGAAAAATTTTGCCGATTATGCCGGAATTCACAAGTTCCCGGAGGCGCATCAAATCGCCCCCCCATCGCGCGGGCAGCCACGGCAGCAACAGCTTTCCGCTTTCTTTCGACATGGCGATCATTTTTTCCGCTTCCCCGGCATTCTGCGCCCACGGTTTTGTCACCAATACGTTTTTGCCCGCCGCCAAACACTCGCACGTCATTTCGCAATGCTGATGGCTTCTTGTGACGATGACAATCAGGTCAATGTCGTCCCTTTTGGCCATTGTGCGGTAATCTTCGTGCGCCCTGCACTGAAAACGCCGCACCGCCGCATTTCGCGCTTTTTCATCGATGTCGCAGACATCGGTCAGAACAAAGTCGCCCGATTTTTCGATTGCATCCGCATGCAGCGTGCTGCCGCTGCGTCCATATCCCAAAATCGCAGTTCTGATTTTCGGCTTCTCATCCATGCAAAACCCCCCTTAAATTTTAATGTTTTTACTTTGTCAAACTTTTCAATTTGGCGATTTCCCTGGGAAGGTGGATTTCGCAGGGCTCCCACGCAATCCATTCCCCGCTGACAAAACCTTCGTATCCAAATCCCCGCAATAATTTCAACGCGGCTGCGTGGTCCACTTCGCCCTCGCCAATGGGCATGAACTTCAGGCCTTTTTCTTCGCGCATCCCGTCATGGACGTGCACGTGCCTGACCCAGTCCTTTATTTCATCGAACGCGTCCCGCATCGAATATCCCGAGGTCAATGCGGGATGCATGATGTCCCAGTTTATCGCGATATGCCGCCGCGAGACAGTGCGCATGATTTTGGCGGCCCATTTTGGGTCGCACCAATCGTCGTGGGTTTCGAGGCACACATCGACATGTCCAAAATCGGCTTCATCCGATATTTTTTCCAGCGCCTCCACGATAAAATCAAAACTTTTTTCGCGTTCCAGGTTCTCGGGGATGCCGCCGCCGAATACCCTGATCGCAGGCGCGCCGACTTCCGAGGCGAGGGCGATGGCCTGTTTTGCCCTCGCGATGTTTTCGCCGCAGGTTTTGGGATTTGAAAACATGCAGGACGTTGCGATGCAGCATATTTTAATCCCGTTTTCTTCGGACATTTCCCTGACGCTCCGCAAAAACGACGGCGGGGCACCGGGTTCGATCCCGTGCCTGTGGCCGGAATCTATGCGCGGCTCAATCCCCTCAAAGCCATATTTTTTGGCAAGGCCGATAAAATCCCCGGCGTCAAATTCAGGGCATGAAAAACTCATAAACGAAAACTTCATATTCCGATCCTCCCTTGATCTTTTTCCTGCCGGTCTTCTTTCCATTTCATCAAGACGATCTCGCAAAACCCGCCGTCGCCGGAAAGGATCTCGTATTCGCCGAACGAAGCGGGGACAATCGCGCTCTGGAACAAGTCTATCGAACATTTGAATTCGGGATTTTCTTTGCTCTGTATCACGGCTTTTTTGCCGATTGTGAGCGTCGCGATATGCGCGAATTTGTTTTTCGTGGAATATTCGGCTTTTTCGTAGAAATGGAAGCGCTCGATTTCAAAGGGCATTTCGGGTACGCTCGCATATCGGTCGAATTTGTAGTCTTTCGTCCACTTTTCGACTTTCGGGCGCGCCAAAAGGTTTTCTTTAACCCAGTTTTCGCGCCGCCATTTTTCGGTGTCGAAACCGTGTTCGATGTGCATTTTCACCGGGCGGGCCGTCATCGCCTTTTTTTCGTCGTCCCAACTGTTTCGGGCAAAGTCGTATTCGAAAAAGCTGTACTCGGTTGCCGCCACGGAGGGGCAAGTGTCCATTTCAAGCACCATCTGGTTGCCCCCGTGGCCGTGTACCGTGCCCGGCGGTATCAGATACAGGTCGCCGACGTTCGAGTCCCAAATCGATATGTAATCCCGCCAGTTTTTTATTTCCTTCATGTTTTCGGATTCTCGGCAGAGCGCTTCCCACTCTTCAAGGTCGGCGTTTTCTTTGAAGCCCATCATTGAACAGGCGCCCTCATAGGCTTCGCAGATGTAATATGTTTCGTACCTGCCCAACGGCTCGTTGAAATGCCTTGCGACATAATCGGTCGAAGGGTGGTTGTGGAGAGGCATGGCTGTCCGCTCCATGGGCGTTTTTTCGGGGAAATATCCGTCGTCGAGCCATACATCCATGGGAAACAGGTTCGGGTACGCCGCAGCGAGGTATTTCCCGAGAAATTCCTCTTGGTACTGCATCAAATTCAGCATGGGCATTTCTATTTTCTTCGTGCCGTTCAAATTGAGGATCATGCCGAGTTCCGGCCCGGCGAGTTCGTTCCAGGCGTTGCACTCAAGCCCCGGGACGTCGAACAGGTCGCGATAGCGGTAAGCCCCCCACGGCCCCGGCTGATAGATTTTTATTTCCTTGATCGGATATTTCAGGGTTTTTTGGATGATCGCATCATATACGGGCTTCGGCATCATTTTCGGCGCCGAGGGGTCTATCGCCTCGACCCAATAGCCCATTTTTTCGATGATGCGCCTTTTTTGCCTGTCCAATAGGTAATAGTCGCAGTAGTAGTATTCTTTCCAACCGTAATCCGCATCGGGCGCATCGCAGCCAAAAGGCACAAGCCGCCCACCCCACATCTTCCACAGCACGGGTTGGCGCGTAATGTCAAAATACACGATGAGATCTATGTTTTTTTCAAGCGCCGGAACCGCCGAGCCGCAGCCGAATATGACGGTGTTCGCCTGTATCCGCGCCGGCAAATTTTCGAGTTTGCCCATATCGAGCAGATCCTCTATGGCCCCTTCGCCATTCACATAGCCGAAACCGGGGTCTTCGGTGATGTATTTTTGCTTGTACGACTTTATTTCGCCTATTGGCCTGAAAAATTCGGATATGTCTAAATATGTCCCTATGGCGCCTTCTTTGTCGGATTGTTTCAGCGCGGATATGACGTTTTCCCATTCGACCCCGTACCAGCCGTCGAACGCCGCGACTGCCGGGCGGTTCAATTGCCGCGATTTTTCTTTTATCGCTTCGACGAGCCCGGCATATGCGGCGTTTCCCGCGATGATGCTGTCATGGCAGTTTTTGTCTACGGATATGATGTTTTCCGCGTTTTTGCGGTCTTCGTATAATGGCATATTTTATCCCCCTCCGCTTTTTTTGTTTTTTGTTTCCATTATATCACGCCGAACGAAACTTTTCAACATGAATTTATAAAAATCGCCTTGAAATATTTTTGTTTTTCGGGTATAATATTTGCATGGGCAAAAAAATCAAAGGGGAGGATCCCGAATTATGGCATTCGATAAAAATCAGAACGCTTTCCCGTCGGATTTGCACAGGGAAGTGTGGTGGTGGGCGGTGGGAATCGTGCCGCCGTCCGAATCGCTGACCGATACGGTGAAAAGCCGATGCAACCGGGATGTGCTCGAAGGATGTTATCAATGGCACAAATATTTTGGCGAGCTTTGCGAAGATATGTATAACGAAATGGATGTATATGCGCCCCTTTCGGCAAGGCAATACCGCGACATGCTCGAAAACATCGCCGCAGGAGGGGAGCTTTTCGGCGACAAAATTGTTTTTGATGGCTGCAGCTGGGAAAAATACGCCGAAAAATTGGACAAAAGCAAGGCGTATGCAAACTCGGGCGCGACTTTGGAAAAATGCCTTGGCGCTTTGGGGCGCACGGGGCTGAGAATCGAACGCGCAAATGAAAAAATAGCTTTCCACAACGAAAAACATCCGAAGATATTTCATGCGATGAGCGCATTCGAACGCTCGCCGAACATAAGGAAGACGCCGGCAAGGCATCATTTCGCCCACTGCGAGTTCCGCCAGCTTTTCAAAAGCTATTCGGCGAGCTACGACGGGCTGCTCCGGCGCGTGAGCGACGAAAGCCTCGAAATCGCCCACGCCATACACGGCTATGCCAAATCGTTGAAAATACAGCGTTACATACATTTCGACACCATAAAATACAAGCACAAAAATATTCGGGTGCTTGATTTTTCCGTGAGCGGCGGCGAATATCCCACCCTGCGCGCCAACATCGGCACCTGCGCAAATCCCGGCGCGGGCAATATGGCAGACGACGAGTTCTATACGCGCCTTTTGGCGGCAGACTTGGATACGCAGGCGCTTTTCATAAAAAACCTTGAACGCTGCAGCGGCGAAGGGCACAATCATCTGACGCTGCGGATAAACGGAAAAAACGAACAAATCTGCCCGAATTCAAAAATCAGGATAAACCCGTTTATCGGCGACCTTGAAGCGGTTCTGTATTTTATCGCCGCCAGGAAAGCATCCATCGACCAATATCGCTGAGATTTCCGCTGAAAGAACATGGATATGAAAAATCTTACTGAAACAGCAAAAAAGGCTCTGAAACATTACTAGATAAAAATCAATCAATCGAAATTTATGAGGCAAAATTTAAGCGCTGTATACAAAATTGCCGGAAACAATGAACCTATAATTCCCATTATGAGATTCGCGGCGGGGTTGAGCGGTGCATCGATGACGAGATACCGTTTGACGTTCCGGAGACGTGGGTGTGGACACGGTTGGGGAATATTGGTGTATTCATCCGTGGAAGTGGCATAAAACGCTCAGAAACGCAGGCCATTGGTGTTCCGTGCGTTCGATATGGTGAAATTTATACGACCTACAACATAGCGATGACAAGTACGGTATCATTTGTAAGAGAGAACTTGGCGAATCAATAAAAAAATGTAGGTTTTGGCGATTTGCTTTTTACTTTAACAGGAGAAAACAAAGAAGAAATCGGCAAATCTGTTGCGTTTTTAATTAAAGAAAGAACTGTGATCGGTGGTGATCTCGCAACATTCACAAGGCACCGACAAAACCCCATGTATCTATCTTATTGTATGAACTCGCCGTATGCGATTCTACAAAAAACATTGTTGGGAACAGGCGACATTATCGTCCATATTTCTTGCGATAAACTGTCATCAATTCTCGTTCCGCTTCCACCATTGGCAGAACAAAATCGGATAGTCGACCAAACTTCTCAACTTCTCCCCATCGCCATTGAACTTCTCTGGTGAAATGCGGCACACGCAAGATGGGCGTATGCCGCATTTCTTTTACCAATCTACAATTCTGTCAATAATAGATTGTTGCTCGGTAGCGGTTTTCCGCAAATAAATCCGGGTAGTTTCGATGCTTTCGTGACCCATAAGATCAGCGAGGAAAGCGATGTCGTTGAATCGTTCCAAGAAGCTCTTTGCGAAGCGATGCCGGAACGAGTGGGGATAGATCACCGTGGGGTTGATTCCATAGCGCACTGCGAGTTTTTTCAATTGCCCCGATATGCCGCGTGTAGTGATTCGCTCCCCATACCGATTCAAAAAAATGAAGCCGCTATCCTGCTGTTTGTCATTCAACCAAGAAATGGATTCTTCTTGAAGGGATTTGGGAATGTAAACCCGGCGTAACTTTCCGCCTTTGGAATACAGGTCGAGGTAGCCAATTTGAATGTGTTCCGTTTTAATTTGAATCAATTCGCTAACCCTTGCCCCTGTCGCTGCCAAGAAGCGGATAACAAAATACCAAAACATTTCATTGTCGCGTTTTAAGCAATTCTTGAAATATTCATAATCCGCTTCGCTGATTACGTTTTCAAGAAACGTTTTCTGCTGCACCTTGATGAAAGGTATTTTCAAGTTTTCTTTGTTGATGCTTTCGAGGTAACAGTTGATGGCGCGGAGCCGCAGATTTACGGTTTTAGGCTTGTATTTTTCGATAAGAAACACCTTGTAATCCCGCAAATTTTTCTTGCTGACAGCATCCCAATGCTCATTGTATTGTCGAAGCGCGAACAAATAAGCCACAATGGTGTTTTCGGCTAGATTTGTGCTTTTTAGGTACTTTTCAAATAATTCAATCATATTGAAAGCCCCCCTTTCAATACAATTGTAGCTTAAATTGTTTATAGATTATCTAATATAGGTAACACCGCGTCGATCTGTGCAACAATACGCCTTTGCTCATTAAGCGGGGGAAGAGGGATAAAATAATTTTTAATTGTGATGGTTGCAAGTTCCTTTTGTTTTGTTGTCCCGTCAGAGTGCGATTCAATAACAGTTTGGACTGTCGGATTGGCGAAATAGGCATATAAATATTCAGATAAAACATAATTTATCAACGGGCGAATGACTGTTACATGACTGTCAGCAACAGCGCATTCATATGGATTAAGCGCGGTCTTATATACTGCGATACGCCCCAAAGTACCAAGCCCTGTTGAGTTCCATAACAAGTCACCATCATGCAATATTCTTTCTGGAGCGTATGAAGCAAGGCTATCAGGCTCAATAAATTGTGCCTTATCAATTCTGAATCCGTTCCATTGATTGCATTTTTGAGCAATGACGGGATATTTTTTAATGAGCGAATACTTCGGCGATTTTCCACGTTGAATATACTCACATAAATAATCCAACCTGACCCAAGCCCACGTATCGGGCAAATCAAACGGTATCTCGTCATCGATGCACCGCTCAACCCCGCCGCGAATCTCATAATGGGAATTATCCCGTCTGAATATAACGCTTTCGTCTTTATTTCGCTTGATTTTTCCGTCGCGGATAAGCCGATCCCGTTCGGATCGGATGCGTTCTAGCAGTGCGCTGGCGGGTTCATCGTGAGGGTCTTGCGGGACGAGTTTTCCTTGTACAGCAGCTTGCAAAATTGATTTTTTGAGTGTGTCGGGGAAATTGGCGTTGAGATTTTCGAGTGCGGTATATTTTTTGTCATAGGCTTCGATGAGCGGGAGCAGTTCTTCTATTCGTGCGACTATACGCTTCTGTTCGGCAAATGGTGGGAGAGGGAATAAAGTTCCTATAATTTTTTCTTTTGAAATATTAGGTTGTGCGCCCCCCTCACTTTGCTTTTTAAAATTTAATCTTTGTGAAAATAAATAATAAAATAAATATTTATTATATAATCCCGTAAATGTAAAACAAGCACAGCAGGCTTGATTAGTAGTTGCCTCTATTGATAAAATCCCCAATTTCCCAATAGTCGCCCCATACATTGCAATAAGCACAGAGCCTATTGGATTCAAGCGTACAGATGTTTTTGTCAAAGCAAGCGGTGTTATTTTTTCCGGAATTTCTGAAATAAAACCATCATTCAAATCTCCGGTTTTTAACCACGGTATATTACCGTTTTTATAAAATTCCGGATTATTTCGAGACGGTGTTGCGCCAGAACCCCAATCACCGATACTTCCCAACCTCACCCACTCCCAGCTATCCGGCACGTCAAACGGCAACTCGTCCGTTATATCCTGCACCGTGCTATCGCCCGTCCGCTCCAAAAAGGTATAAGGTATATTTGAGGAACCATCGTCGCCCTCGCGGGGGGCGCGATAAATCACGGATTCATTCTTGTCCTTCTTGATTTTGCCCTCTTTAATAAGCCGCTGCTTTTCGGTGCGGATTCGCTCAAGCAGTGCCGACGCCGGTTCGTCGTTTGGGTCTTGCGATACGAGTTTGCCTTGTACTGCCATTTGGAGGATGGAGTTTTTTAATTGCAGCGCATTCATTTTTTATCCTCCTTTTCGCCCATTTCTCCTAATAACATATCAAAGTCGGACTTGAACAGCCTGTCTTGTATAACCCGGTATTTTTCATATTCGGTTTCTGCATGGAGTTTGGCTTGCTCATGGGATATTTTACCCGGCCCCATCAGGATTTCGTTGCCGTTGAATTCCAAAAATCCGTCAAGACGCTTTGCCCAATCTTCCATCGACATCGGGATTTTTCTTTCGGCTTGCAATTCCGCGAAATCCAAATAGACGGAGACGATGCGTTCCAGATAATTCATTTCTTGATCGCTGAGGTAATTTTTC
>WRJC01000007.1 GCA_009782405.1 Oscillospiraceae bacterium | reverse complement strand
GATGGAAGTGGAAACCGTGCACAAGATAATATGGGGGGCCAAAAAGCCGGTGCTCACGATCAAGCCGATGGCGGCGGGGCATCTGAACCCGTTTGTGGGCCTGACTTTCGCGTGGAACACGATACGCGAGCAGGACATGGTGGCGGTGGGATGCATGACCCCGGGCGAGGCGCACGAATGCGTGGAATTTTCGATGGCGGCCATCGAGCACAGGAAACCCGACGTGGAAGGCCGCTGCCACCAATATGAAAAATAGCCAAAGATACGCAGAGCCGAAAATGTCAGCCGAGATAATTTTCCCTGATCTTGTCATATGTTTTTTGCATCTGTTTATTGAAGGCGTTTTCGTTTTTTTCCATGAACGATACGTAATCAGGCGTTTTCTTTGTGCCCAGTATGTTTGAAACCGCTATAGATATCGGGGTCCAGTTGCCGAAATTCAGCGCAAAATCATACACCGCGCCTTTGTAGATTATATCTATCATCTCAGTCGATTCGACATCTCTCGCCACTTTCGAAGTCAAGAGAACATCATAATATGCCGGGACTGTGAGCCTGTGGCTTTCGGCCGCCAACGCTTCGCTTACCGCTCCTGCCACTTCGGGGTCGGCGGTTTGAGGGAGCATGATGAAGCCGTTCCATGACAGGCTCAAATACTCGCTCTGCGCTTCATCGTATTTCGGGAAAGGAAGTATGCCGAATTCCACGTCATATGCCCTGTATCTTTTGCCCGCGCTGAGCGGGTCCACATGAAACAAAACTCTGTCGCTGCTCATTGGCACCTGCGACTCGTAAACGACGGATAGATTGTTTGCATCCCATTCGCCCAAGAAAGTCTGGTTTCCCACGAACATCAGCTCGTAAAGCGTATTGATGAGGTTGCCGAACTTTTCGGTATTGAGGTTGTTTTCCGGATATCCGTCTTCGCCGATTTTTGATATGTACATGCCGCTCGACTGAATCGCGTTTTCCATCATCCAGCCGATGTGCGTGACAAGCCCGTATTGGTCATCCTTGTCGAATATTCCGTCGCCGTTGAGATCCTTCGATGCGAGCTTGGCGAACTCGGATAGTTTCGCCCAAGTCCATTTGCCATCTTTGACGATATTGTAAATGTCGCCCAGATCCAATTCCTTGGCTATTCTTTTGTTGAAATATATCACGTTCGGGTCAAATATGATAAAATCGCTCACAGCGGTCAAAAGAACCCCGTCGACCGACATAGTCTGGTTCATGCGCTGGTTCCACCACGGCTTCGAAAAATCGACGATGGGAATTTTGTTCCAGTTGTGGACAAGCCCCCCGGTGGACAGTTCGCCCACGCCCGCAATGCAGTGAGTCAGCGCCATTTGGTAATCGTCGCTTCCGGCCTTCACGGATTTGGAAACGGCCGGGTAAATGGAATCTATATAGCCGTCAGTCACGGGATTGATCGTCATGTCAAAGCGTTCCTCGACATTTTTCGTCCTCCTGTACACCGAATCGTTCATTTTTTCGCCGATTTCATCTTCGGAAAAATAGTAATCGTTGTACATGCTCCACGTGGGATACAAAATGGTGAAAGCCATGCCGCCGAAACTCAACTCGGGAATGTCTTCTTTTATCGAAAAACGCGGGTCTTTGGGTTCGTCCCCGGAAATTTCGTCTTTGCCCTGTATGTTTTCGCCCGAAGGCGAAATTGCATCTGATGAATTTTTGGAACTGCTTTCCCCGCATGAAACGATGTTCGCGGCGAGGCTGAAAACAGACACAAACATCAATGCTTTCGCAATTATTTTTTCCATCGTTTTTTCCTCCTAAGGCGGGCGGCAGGCTGCCGCCCCTACTGAGGCAATTATACCATGATGTTTCGGCAAAGTCAATGGGCAAAAAAAATTTTATCCGCAAAGGTATTGACAAATATGATATTTTATGTTAACATACATAATTGAGTTTACAAATCAAAAATCCAAAAGAAAGGTAAAAGAATTATGAAAAAAACGCTCGCAATCCTGACAGCGGCGCTCTTGCTTTTATCGTCGATGGCAATTCCGGCCGCGGCCCACAAAGCAAACGCAAGCTACGGCGACGTGCCGAAAACATCCGATTCCATAGCGATCGACGGCGAAAAAGACGCGGTTTATGACAAGGGCTTAAAACTCGACATATTCAGGACCCAGGTCTACGACGAGGAGGACACCGACACGAGGGGCGCGGCCTGGATTCTCTGGTCTGACGGTTTCCTCTATATCTACAGCGAAATCAAGGACAAAACCATCGTGCCAGTCGGCGATTATTTGGATCAGAGCGGGCAGCCCTGGATGTGCGACAGCCTTGAAGTGTTCATAGACTGGGCCAACGACGAGGAAGGCGGGGACTTTGACCAGTTCCGCATAGACGCCTACGGGTACCGTTCCTTCCAGACCAATATCACCGACGGCGAAAATTCATACGGCCAGGAAGAAAGCGCGGCCGATGGCGTATTCGAAGGCAAAGCCAAGTTCATTGACGGCGGCTACGCCGTCGAGTTCAAGATACCGATTCAAAAGGGCAGGGGAGCCGGCGCGGACATAGGGTTTTTGTTTCAGATCAACGACATGACCGACCCGGACACGCGCGCGATGGTGTTCTCCGGCTCTTCGACCGGCGAAGCCAAAAGCTGGGTGCCTGCGGAAGCCGACTTTATCGTGTTGTCCGCCGGAGAGGTCACGGGAGTCGTGGAAGAGGAAGCGGCCCCGCCTCCGGAAGAGGAAGCCGCTCCCGCTCCTGTGGAAGAAGCCGCCCCTGTGGCAGCGGTGGAACCCCAGACCGAAGTGCCGGCGGCAGCGCCCCAGACAGGAGACAATCCGGCGATGTATTTTGTGATCGCGGCGATGGCGGTTTTGCTTGCCGGGTCAAAAAAGAGAAGAAGCGAAATCTGAAACATTCAGGCTGACAAAAATGCCCGCGAAATTATATGTCTTTTCGCGGGCATTTTTAAACGGAAGGACTGATAAAAATGAAAAAAAAATGTCTTGCGCCATTTATCGTTTTGATTTTGCTGGTCGCATTGTTTTCGTGCGGGGACAAAACGGATGATCCATCGGGCGAAAGGGCAAAAGAGACGGAATACAATCAGGCGGAAACGGAAATCGGAGATAATTTGCCTGAAACCAATTTCAACGGGGCGGATTTCAATATATTGATGCGGGAGGAATATGAGCGCGAATTTGCTGCCGAATCCGAAAACGGGGATGTAGTCAACGATGCCGTGTACAAGCGGAGCAGGGCTGTGGAGGGGCGCTTCGGGGTAAACATACAACCCATTCCCGTAATCGGCAACTTTTCGCAGCGCCAGATATTTATAGACGCATTGCGAAACAGCGTGCTTGCAGGGGACGGGGCATACGACATGGTCGCGGGGGCGGCGAATTATCTTATGGCGCTCACCGGGGACGGAATATTTTTGAATCTGCTGGATTCAGAGCACATCGATTTCGGCAAACCCTGGTGGTCTTCGGATTTTGCCGGCAACATGGAGATAAACGGCGTTTTGTATACTGCGACCGGGGACATAGCTTTCAACACGCTCGAAGAAATGATTTTGATGTTTTTCAACAAACAGCTCTTCACGGATTACGGCATCGATATGCCCTATCAGCTCGTGAGGGATGGAAAATGGACTTTTGCCAAAATGGCGGAATTGGCGAAAATGGTTTCCGAAGACGTCGACGGCAACGGGATATTCGATGCGGCGGATAAATACGGGCTGATGCTGGAAGGCAACCCGATAAAAACGATTATGATGAACATGGGCGCGAATTTTTCCGAAAGAGGGGAAAACGGTTTGCCGAAAATGACGTATATGGGCGAAAAGATGCTCGACATATTCGACAAAATGAAGTCGCTGCTCTCTGACAAGGAACACGTATTCAAACATCCTCTGACCGGCGATACCCTACAAACTTACAGTTCCATGGAAAAAGTGTTTTCTGAAGCGAGGATTTTGCTCATGACTTCGTTATTGTCTTCGGCGCAGTCGCTGCGTTCGATGGAAATCGATTTCGGGCTGATCCCAATGCCCAAATACGACGAAGCGCAGGAAAAATACCGCACAGTCGTGCTGGAAAAATTTACGATTGTCGGCATACCGTCGTCTGTCAAAGACCAAAAAATGTCCGAAATCATAATTGAAGCCCTTGCAAGCGAGAGCATATCCACCACTATACCCGCCTATTATGATATTTCGCTGAAATTGAAGCAGTCGCGCGACATGGAATCGGGGGAAATGCTCGATTTGATACGCGGCAACATAATATATGATTTTGCCTATGTGAACAATCAGTCGCTGGAAGATATAGGAAACTTGTTCAACGACACTTTGGCTGCAAACGGAGACCTTGTTTCGGCCTATGAAAAAAGAAGCGCCAAAATCGAAAAGAACCTCGGCGACTTGATAGAAAGTTACAAAAAATAAAGGGGGCATTTATGGAGATTCAAAAATTGAAAGCCGACATTGCAGTCATCGGAGCGGGGCTGGCGGGCATATGCGCCGCCATCGCAGCGGCGCGGGAAGGCTGCGACGTGGTTTTGTTGGAAAAATCCCTGGTGCTCGGGGGCAATTCGAGTTCGGATGCGGGCGTCCACCCCTCGGGAGCCCACAGGTTCCATACTTTTTCCGCCGAAACGGGCATAATCGAGGAACTAACCGAAACCGCCGCTTGGTATAGGGCGAAAACCGTCACGCCCGATATGCATTACAACATATCGCCCATGTGGGATACCGTGCTTTATCAGGCGCTGAAAGAAGCGGGTGTGCAAGTGCTCCGGAGCCATTACGCCAAAGAACCCGTGATGGACAAAACGAAAAATAACCGCATTGCCGGGCTGATGGTCGAAGACACCGGGGCCTACCATGCCAAATATATAGAAGTCAAAACGGCGGTGATAGATGCGTCCGGGGACGGGGCTGTATCCGCGCTGGCCGGGGCAAAGTTCAATAAAGGGAGGGAGAGCCGCGAAAAATACGGCGAGCGCCTGGCGCCCGAAACCGACAGCCCGGTGACAATGGGCAGCAGCCTGGTAGGGCTGATACGAAACGTCGGCCATCCCACAGAGTTCATACCCCCTCCGGGAACCCCGGAGTTTTATCCGGGATACAGCGAAAACCCGGGGCTGAACCCGGGCAGGGACGATTATCAATATTTCTTTTTTCCCGTCGAAACGGGCGGCAACCGCGACACGATAGAAGACGAGCGGCAAATATACGAAATGGCGACCATGTGCATATACAGCGCCTGGAACCACATAAAAAACGGCAAGGACAAAGAACATGCGAAAAACTGGGAACTTTCCTGGCTGGGATCCCGGCTCTGCAAACGCGAAAGCCGTCGTTTTGCCGGCGATTATGTGCTGACCCAGCAGGACATCGAAAGCGGCAGAATTTTCGACGACGCGATAGCGTATGGAGGCTTTGCATTGGACATACATTATCCCCGCCCCGAAAAGCCGGATTATGTGAAAATCGTATATTTTTCCATACCGCCCATATATACGATCCCATACCGCAGCATTTATTCCAAAGACGTGGAAAACTTGTTTTTCGCTTCAAGGCTTATGAGCGTTTCGCATATCGCCCACGGTTCGGCGAGGCTCCAGCGCACATTGTCCACAGTGGGGCAGGCGGCGGGAACGGCTGCCGCCATGTGCAAAACTTTGAAGTGCAACCCGCGGGACATTTACGAAAACCACATAAAATCGCTTCAGCAGCGGCTTTTGCTAAATGACGCATCGATTCCGGGCTTTGGAAACCTCGACGGAAACGACCTCGCAAAAAAGGCAAAAATATCGGCCACAAGCGAACGCGAATTCAAAGCTTCGCGGACAGACGGCTGGGTCGATTTGGCCGTCCCGGCGGGCATAATGCTTTGGGACTGGCCCGAACGCCTTGAAAATATATCTTTCAAATTTGAAAACACATCGGACAAACCGGTCGCCCTCAAGGCGAAACTTTTGCTCAGAAGCTGGCCTCAGCGCTACAAAGAACACAAACAAAATTACCCGGCGGTTTTTGGGTACGAGAAGCGGGTCAACGAAGTGGAGTGGGGTTTTGACAACAGGAAAGAAATTTTCGAAAAAATCGCGGAGGCTCGAGCTTATGCCGAGCCGGGCGCACATATGGCGGTTTTTAATTTTGATGCGGAATTGATCAAAAAAGACGAGTGCGCGGACGAGGAACGTTATGTAATCATAGTGGAAAGCGCAGAAGGAGGCGAAATAAAAATGGCTTTCGAAGAGCGGTTTTACGATTTTGCGCGTTTTGTGACCGATGCGAAGGACGAATATGCCGCCGAGCCGAAATGCCCCGTTTTCGAAATTTCGCCTAATCCGGGTTATGCGGAAGCCATCAACTTGACAAATGGGATAAACCGCAGGTTTTCATACAATCCGGTGAGGATGTGGCAAAGCGACCCCTCGCAGAGCCTCCCGCAATCGGCGCAATTCGCCTGGGATGAACCTCAAAACATCGCCATGGTGCAAATTTCATTCGACTCGATAGAACGGACATACCGCGAAATGCCATTGGATTGCGGGAAAAGGGTTTCGGAGCTTTTGGTGCGGGACTACGAAATAGAAGCCTTGATCGACGGCAAATGGGAACCGATCGCAAAAGTGACGGACAATTTCCACCGTTTTCGCAGGCATGAATTTGAAAATATAAAAAGCGTAAGCATCAGGCTGAATGTGAACAAGACCTGGGGCGGGGGAAATGCAAGGGTGTACGAAGTGAGGATATACGGCCAAGAAATTGCGCCGTGATTTGCGTCGGACAAAGTGAAAAAACAAAAAAAGAATTTATTCGCCCTATCAAGGTATTGACAAATATAAAATTTTGTGTTAACATACATATAGCCAACATTATCAATAAAAAATTTCGGAGGTTAAATTTTTATGAAAAAAATAGCTGCAATTTTAGCGCTTTGCATGATGGCTTTGATTTTATGCGTCCCCGTTTCGGCCTTTGACGAATTCACGATTCCGAAAACAAACACGCCGCCTGTCATAGACGGCAAGCTCGACGACTGCTATTTCAAGCTCCATGATTTCTACGCCACCGAAGAATTTCTCGAAGACAGGGATTCCGACAAAGAAGGCAAAGGCTCGACGTACTTGACGTGGGACGATGCGAACCTGTATGTTTTCATCGAGGCGATCCACGACAGTTACGAGCCGGTGAACAATCCGAAAGTGGCGGCGGACGGATCATGCATGTATTTGGCGATACTCGCCGGGCTGCCCGACGATTTTGACGAAGACAGCCAAATCCAATTGGCCATCAATTTTTCCGAAGACGGCACGCAGGAATTCAAATATACCGGTTCAGTCCCCGAAGACGACCGCTACGATTCCGTCGAAAACGTTTCGCCTGTAAAATTGTTTGATTACATAACGATCAGGGACGAAGCGAAAAAGACCACATATTACGAAGTGGCGCTGCCGTGGACGCAGCTCGACAGGACGGGCACATACAAGTTTGTGGAGGGGCATAAATTCACATTCGACTACATAGTCGTGCTCGATCCGCCGATAATAGTGCAGTATGGCCAGGGGTTGATGAACGACATATATGACGGCGGGGGATTTGTGACGCTGGGCGCGGCGCCCGCAGCCCCCGAACCAGAGCCCGAGCCCGAACCGGAACCCGCCCCGGCGGAAGAAGCGCCGGCAGCAGCCGCACCGGAACCCCAGACCGAAGCTCCGGCGGCAGCAGCCCAGACAGGAGACAATACGGCGATGTATTTCGTGCTGGCGGCGATGGCGGTTTTGTTTGCCGCTTCCAAAAAGAGAAGAAGCGAAATCTGAAACACTTAGGCTGACAAAAATGCCCGCGAAATTATTTGTCTTTTCGCGGGCATTTTTTCGCAAAATTAAATTATTGTTCAAAACTTTCGTAGGCTTCGATTGTTTTTTCGATCTGGGCCATGACTTTTTCCTGTATTTTTTCGAGGGCGGAGACTATGTCGGGGGAATTTCTCTGCATGGCGGACTCAAAGGCGCTGGTCACCCCCGCCCAGTCATACAAAAGCGCCAGATCGAATTTCCTGCCTGCAAAGATCAAATCGAGCATTTCGGACGATTCGTCGTCGCGCGCGAATTTTGTCTTCAGCTGCACGTCATAATACGCGGGTATCAGCGTATGATAGGATTCGCAGGCGAGCGCATCGGTGATGATCCCCGTCCGTTCGAAATCAAAAACGGTAACGGGGACGCAAAGCGAATTGGTCGATCTTACCGATACCGTGCTTATATACTCCTTTTGCGCCTCGTCGCGCTTTGGCGGCGGCACTATCCCGAAATCGGCATCCATGTTCCTGTAAAACACGACTCTTGCCATGCTAGTGTCGAAGAATAAAATCCGGTTTTCCTTGAAGGCCGTGTCCATGATTCCCGTACCGCCCCAGACTTCTTTGCCGGAGCCGTAGTAATCGTCCGCCCTAAGGCACAAAGTCTTGTCGCCCAGCATCGACAATAGCTTCTGGAACGAATTTATTCCCGCATCGTCGAGCCCGGTATATATGGGCAAGTCGTCAGGGTTTTTTGAGGTTATGCTGCTGCCCGAACTCAAAACGCCCAAGTACAAATTGTAGGTTTCCCCGGCGTAGCCGTACATATCTTCGAAGTCCATTTTTCCGTCGCCGTTTAGGTCCCTCGATATGCCTTTGCACATTTCGAGCAATTTGTCGATCGTCCATTTTCCGTCGCGAACCAGCTGATAAGGGTTTTCAAGCGAAAAGTCGCTGACCAATTGCTTGTTGAACAGATATGACCAAGTCGCGTCTTTGTCCACCTTCCCTATATCGCTTATCGTCACGTACAATTTGTGCGCTATGGTGAGGTCGTCGTTGGCTTTCTGGTCATACCACGGTTTTGCCAGATCGATATAGGGTATGTTTTTCATGTCCGCGAGCATGCCCCCCTGCGACAAAGTATCGGCGAAACCGCTCAGCGCACCCATCATTATGTCGTATTCGTCCGTACCCGAACTGACGGCTTTCCTCGCCGAGCCCAAAATATCGGAAGAAGGCTTGTTAACGATCTGTATATTGTATTTTGCTTCTATCGTCCTGTTTTTTTTGTAAACCGCATCGTTGATCAAATCGCCGTTTTCCTCGGCTGTGGCTGCGTCCGTGCCTTCCCAAAGGGTGTATGATTCGCCCCTCGACAAAATCCTGTACTCATAATTTTCGAAATCTTTTTCGGGGGCTTCCGAAAGTATTTTTCGAGCGTCGGATTCGCCTTCCGGCCGGCCGCCGTCGCCGTTTTCCCCTTCTTCCGCGTCGGCGCGTCCATTGGCGGACTCGCCGCCCTCAGCTGTGTTTTGGCTGCAAGCCAAAACAAACGGCAGCACCGAGCAAATGATTGCCGCGAGCATAACCGCGGCGGATATTTTTGGCATTTTTTCCCGGAAATTCCAAATATTCATTATTATACCCTCCTTTTAGCTAAATTGTATCACAATTGAAACAGAAAATCAAGATATTGCATTAAATTTATGATTTTTGTTGATTTACGGTCGGCAAGGGCACAAAAAGGCATGGAATTATTTGCTGAGAAGGGAGTTTTTTATGGATTTTTTGCGTCTTTTCAAGAAACATTGGCAATGCGCCCATCCCGAACAATGGCGGGTGGCTTGGTATCTTTTTTGGCACGTGTTTTCCGTTTCCGGCCAGCTGTGCAAGCCCTACGCTTTTGCGATGGCTCTCAACTGTTTGCAAACCGGACAATTGAGCGAAGCCGGAAAATGGCTTGCATGGTATGTCATCGGTTTTGCCGTTTTTGAGATCGGCCATCGGCTCGCCCGCTCAACTGAAAGATATTTGGCTTTTCGCAATCGAAAACGTTTTGTGCTTTCGGCATACGACAAACTCCAGGGGCTGCCGCTGTCATGGCACAGCAACCATCATTCCGCAAATGTCATCGACCGCATAAACAAAGCGGCCGACGCCCTGTTTGGTTTTGGCCAGTGCCAATCCGCCTACATCGAAGTTATCGTGAACCTGATCGGCGCATCGATATTTTTATGGGTTTTATCCCCGGTAGTGGCCGTCGTGGGTTGCGCGGCGGGCATTTTATCAATATACATAACGAAATGGCTGTATAAAAAATCTGTTCCCGAATACCGCGCCCAAAACGAATTGTTCCATAAACTTGCCGCGGCGCTGATGGACTATATAAGCAATATCACGACAATAATCGTGCTCCGCTTGGGCAGGCGCGCCCGCATTGACTTGGAAGACAGGATAGACGAAATATTTCCGCATTTGGTGAGGGAGCACAGGGTTACGCAGGTAAAATGCTTTTTGAACGCCTTGCTCATGGTCGCGCTGAATGTAGGGATGATAGCCTACTATATTTATTCGCGGTCGGCGGCCGGTGCTGTCATTATGGTGGGGTCTGTGGCGGCGGTCTTCCAATATCTCGACATATTGATGGGCGCATTCGGATTTTATACCGGCGATTACGAATATGCGATCCATTGGTGGCAGGACTACAACGCGGCGGCAATGATAATTGACGAGGATTCATCTTCCGCCATGCCGGGTTCAAAAATCATGGAAACGATACCCGCCAATTGGCGAACGCTAAACGTTAATAAAATTGATTTCGCATATGGCGATGGCCAAGCAGAACTTCATTGCGATTCGATTGAGCTCGGCCGGGGCAAACGCATTGCTTTCGTGGGTGAAAGCGGCGCGGGAAAAAGCACCTGCCTCAATATTTTGCGCGGGCTGCTGCCCGTAAACGGGAATATTGCAGTTGACGGGGCAGGGTATTTGCAAATTTGCGCTCTGGGGGACATAGCGACATTGGTAAGCCAAGAACCGGAAATTTTCGAAAACACGATCAAATACAATATCACATTGGGGCTTCCGGCCACAAAAGAAGAAATAGAGGCTGCCGCCTATGCCGCTTGTTTTGGCGAAGTCGCGCTCAGCATCCCAAATGGATATGAAGCTGACATCAGGGAAAACGGCGTAAATTTGTCGGGCGGGGAAAAACAGCGGCTTGCTTTGGCCCGCGGCGTTTTGGCCATGCGCGAAAGCAGCCTGATATTGCTGGATGAACCCACAGGCAGTTTGGACGCGGAAACGGAAACGAAAATTTATCAGCGGCTGTTTGCCATGTTTCCGGACGCTTGCATTGTAAGCACATTGCACAGGCTTCATTTGCTGCCCATGTTCGACTGCATATATGTCTTTCAGAATGGGCGCATAGCGGAAATGGGTTCTTTCGGCGAATTGAAAGACAGCGGCGGAATATTGTCAAAGCTATGGAACATATATCAATCTGGCAATAATTGAAAAATATTTTTGTTTGTAACTCCATCGCTGTCTCTGTGCGGATCAATTCGTAGACAACGCGTATGCCAAGCTTCTTGAGCGTGATCTTGCATAACCCGGTCAAATTCCTGCCTTGCTTGTTTTCCAGCGGCTTGCCATACCCGCCTTCATTTTGAGGCAGCGGGTTTTCGGCCACTTTCTGTATGGCGTTTATTATTTGCCGTTGTTGGACGGGGTTGAACGATTTCATGTCTTTTTTTGCCTTTTCGCTCAATTTGGCTTGATAGCTCATTCGATTTCCACGTCCTCCATTTCATCGATTTCTTCTTGTGCGATCCCGAGTTCCGCCATGACTTCCTCAAGCGTATATCTAACGCCGCTGTCGTTTCTCTTGCGCTCCTCCGCAAGCGCAAGCAACCATTCGTCATCGAGCATTTCGTCGAGGGACTTGCTGGTTTTGGTTATTTTGGCTTTTGGATATTGCTTTCTGAGCTGGGTGTACGCCGTGTTTGTATCGGTTTCGTCGCCGAAATTCATTATTATCGAGTTCATGGGTTTTTCTCCTCTTCATTATCCGGGTTTTATTGCGATTTGCGTATGGACTAAATTTTTTCTTTCAGTTCCCATGGAAATGGCACGGCTTGCCGGCAGTCTTGCCGCCTATCCTGAAAAATATGTCTCCTTGTATTATCTTGAAGCCGGAATCGTCGAACTCCGAATTTGTCTGGATGATCTCCACGTCATCGGTTTTGAAGGTTTCACCGAACAGGCTGTTGAGCATGGCCACCAATGTTTCCTTGGACACCGTGAACAAATGCTTCATGATCTCGTCTATCTTGGTCCTTTTGCGTTCTTTTCCCATATCGCCGCCCCCTTTCATATATTCGATGACCCCATTATACCACGCCCTGCCGAAAAAATCAACAACAAATTAAAAAACACAAAAATCAAACGGAGGAAAAAAGACAAAAAACGACAAAAACAATCACAGCCGTCGCAACTATGTTCGCGCTCACGATGACGCTGTTCAAATTCGCCCCGATTACGGTGAGTGCCATGCGGTTTGCGGCGGAGAACGTCGGCTGCCGGATCGCCTGGGTCGGCAGCACCCGCGAGGTCATCATCGTTTTCGCAAAATAACCGGGCAAAATGCGAATGGGGCGGTCACCGGTCACAGTGTCCCGCCCCTCTTTCATGCGCCTTTCCGCCTATTGCCCGCTTTCCAAAATGGCGGAAACCGCTTTGTCTATGACCTTCGCATATTTTTCCGCGTTTTTTTCCGTGGCCGAGGCAAAAGAGTTGTCGCCTTTTGCGAATACGTCGGTGTAGTCTATTCTTATGGGGTTGTACCATATTGTGTCGCCCAGATCGTACACCCTCGTGTCAAATATCAAATCGAGCATTTCGGCGGTGTCCGCGTCCCGGGAATATTTGGTTTTCAGCGCGGATTCGTAATATGCCGGAATGATCATGTTTCGGGCATCGCAGGCCATGATTTCCAACAATGCCCCTGCCAGTTCGGGGTTTTCGCAGGTGTTGGGTATTACGTAGGGGAAGCCTCCGCAAACTCTGGTGTAATACTGCGGCTGGTCGGCGGCGTATTTTGGGAAAGGTATAATCCCGAAATCGTCGGGCATGTCCCTGAGCTGAACCATTTCCTGTATCGCGCCCACCATGAACAGCCCGTGCCCCGCCCTGAAGAAAGCCACTCTCGCTTCCGTCGAGTTTCCCGGATAAGCCGGCAATTTCACTTTTTGGCTTTCGAGATACATCCCATCTCTGGATTTCAGCTCGTCGGTGACCTTTTCGGCCATGTCGAAAAACTTCTGGTTTCCCGGCACCGAAAAATACGGGATGTCGTTTTCGTCCTTGCCGACCAAGGTGATTCCCGCCGATATCCAAAATGGCTGGTAAAAATAGTCCGATTCGCTTATGAACCCCCAATAATCCTCTTCGGTCATTTTCCCGTCGCCGTCCGCGTCCTTTATCGCGAGTTTGGCAAATTCATACATGGTGTCGTGAGTCCAGGCGCCGGAGCGCACCAAACCGTACAAATCGCCAAGCCCCAAGTCCTGCACCTGCTTTTTGTTGAAATACAGCACCACGGTGGCTTCGAAATGCGAGAGCATGTCGTCGGAAAACGCCCAGTACAGCCTGCCGCCGACTGTCAGCTGCTTGTTTGGGAGCTGGCACCAGTAGGGCTGCGACAGATCCACATAGGGCAGCCTGTCCAGCGGGTGCAGCAGGCTCTGCCCTGCGGCCGAATATGCATCCCTGTCGATTTGCATATACATGTCGTAAACCCCGTCGCCCGCTTTGACGTTTTTGCTCAGAGAGGAGAGCAGCTGCATGAGATCCATCGTATCGGCCTTGTAAATTATGTTGAGCCGTTCTTCGATCTTTTTGTTGCGCGAATAGATCGTGTCGTTGAGTATTTCCCCGATTTCCGATTCGGGGAAGAGTTCTTGGTTTTCCCTGCCGTAGATTCCGGTCACCACTTTGTACTCATATCCTCCGAAATCGAGTTCGGGCACCGCATCGCGAAATAGCCCGCCGTCTGCCGGTTTGTCCGTTTCTGCGCCCGCTTCTTCGGCTTTGTCCGGAATTTTCGCATCGTCGCCGCCCGAAGTTTTTGTCCCGCCGTCGCCGCACGAAGATGCAATCGCCAGAACAAAAACAAGCGCCAAAGACAATGCCAACGCCATAATTTTCGCAAAACTTTTCATGTCGGCCCCCTTTATATGTTTTCGTACAATATCAGTTCCGAAGTGTTTATGCTCTCAAGTTCTATGTTCAGCCCCGTGTTCGCAATTTCAAACCCGCACAGCTTGACTTTTGCCCCGCTGTTTTTGAAAGTTACTTCGTAATTTTTGCCCAAATCCACGCCTTTTAGCCGCAAATTGTAGATGGCTTGGCCCGAATCGAGTTTAAAAATCCCGCAATATCCCCTCGATTTGTCTTTTGCGCCGTATTCGAGCGCGCAAAAATCCGCCGGGTTGGCCATGCCGATATATGGGGTATGGTGGTACACCGCCGCTCCCCCTTCGAGCACAGGGCGGCAAAATCCCTTGGCAAGCGCTATGTATTCGCGCGTTTTTTCGAAATATATGCTGTTTCTGTCCGCATTCTGTGCGCCGAAGCCCACATATATGGGAAGGGCGAACAACGTCACGCGCAAATGCGTTTCGACGTCTGCGAGCTGGTGGGCGTCCTGTATGTGGTTGTGGTAATATACGATGGCCTCCGGAGGCAAAAACAAAGTCATCGCGTTTAACCTGCGTATGGTGTGGGGCAGCTGGCTGAAATCGGATTCGGCGCAGTAATCGAACCGGCTCATCATTCCAAGGTCGGTCCTGCCTCCGCCCCCGGCGCAGCTTTCCATCGCTATGTCCGGATTCTGCCGCCTCACCTCTTCATACACGCCGTAAAGCGCTTCGAAGTGCCGCCAAGTTTTGTTTTCTGCATAACCTCCTTTCAGCGAAGCGTATGCCTCTGCCGGGCGCATATTGTAATCGGTTTTGAAAAAGTCCAATTTTTTGTCCAGTATTACCTCTTTGATGCAATCTGTGACATATTTCGCCGCTTCGGGATTCGACAGATTCATTTCCCACGAGTCGCCTTCGGTTTTGAATTCCGGGTGTTTTTTGTATATCTCGCTTTCCGGGGTTATGGCTTCCGGCTCCATCCAGAGCCCGAACATCATGTCCCTTTTGTGGCAGTATTCCCTGATTTTGGCGAGTCCCCCCTCCGGCAAAAAAGAGCCTTCGAACCAATCGCCGCGGTGTTTGCCCCAATCCGAAAAAGGCTCGCCGTACCAACCCGCATCGACCATGAAAGCTTCGATGCCCATTTCATGCGCTATGTCGATTTCGCGCAATATCCAATCCCCGGGTTCTTCGACTACCCTTGCCCCTATGGTATAGGCGCGTTTTTTGCCTTTGCGCTGCGGTATCACCGAGCTTCTCAAATGCGCGCGCCATTCCTCGGCGGTTTCGTCGATCCCATAATGCGATATCCCGATATGCGCAGCGGGGGAAATCACCTTCTCGCCGGCTTCGATAACCCTGAGCGGGGCCTTGCCGTAAGGGCCGGTTTCAAAGGATAAAATTTTGTTTATCCTGTCATAGGCGAACTTCGTTTCAAATCCCCCCGACCAAGCCAGGGCTATGATGAAACTCTCGCCGTTTATGTTGTTTCTTGCGATATAGTACGGCGCGCCGTATATTTGCCTGTAATGGTTTGCGAACACATACTCGGGCAGAGAAACATCGACCCATTTCAGGTTGAATTCCTCGGCTTGCGTGTATCCGTCCAAATAGGCGACCGAAAAGGGGGTCTCGCAATTTTTGTGCTTGGACAGCGAAGTTTCTATGTTGTCCCAGACGAAAAATTTGTTATGCCACAAAACCCCGCAAAACGGGGAAACTTTCGAAAGGGCGGCGGCTTTGTCCCCGGTGTTTTTTATTTCCAGCCAGCGGGCGACAAATGCCGTGCCGTCGAGCCTCGTGCATACATCCACTTCCACGGGCCGCAGGCCGTGCCTTAATTTCGTGATTGAAACGATATGCCCGTTTTCTTCGGTTTTTTGCGTGTTTTCAACAAATTCCCACCTGTTGTGCAAAGACTGGCCGTCAATTTCCAGCTGGAAGCTGTTTACAGGAAACGCCGCAGGGTCGAGAGAGGAAATATGCCCCAAAACATTTTCCCGGTGCACATGGTTTGAAGCGGACCAGTACAGCCCCGCATAGCAGCCGTTTTTGACGCCTTCTTCTAAAACGGTAGTCCCCGAAACAAACCTGAACACCTCCCTGTCCCCGCTTTTGTAGTGCATTGTCGTCGGTTTTGTCATGCTTTCACCCCTTTTATATATTTTTTTTGTTTTTCCGGAATATTTCGAAAAAAAATTCCAATAATGATGAAAATATCAATTCTGCATTTTTGAAAAAGTATTGCATTTACATCCGCAATATGTTACAATAGTCCCATGATGGCCAAGATAAAAAAAATTAAGGAGCGGAAAATTATGGATACATTGACGCATATAAAAAATCTCGAAAGGCCTTCGGCAAATATAGACGTCATTTTAGACACGGACGCATACAACGAAATCGACGACCAATTCGCCATAGCGTATATGTTCGCAAACAGGCAGAAACTGAACATCAAGGCGATATATGCCGCCCCGTTTCACAACGGGAAATCTTCCGGGCCGAAAGACGGGATGGAAAAAAGCTACGAGGAAATAATAAAGGTGATTTCGATGATCGGCGGCGCAGAGGGCACAAAAGTATTCAAAGGTTCAAACCAATACCTGAAAAACGAAACATCTCCCGAAATATCCCCCGCCGCCGAGCATTTCGCCGATCTTGCGGGGCGATATTCCCCGGAAAATCCGCTGTATGCAGTCGCAATCGGCGCGATAACGAACATCGCCTCCGCGATTTTGATGAAACCCGAAATCATAGAAAACATCGTAATCGTCTGGCTGGGCGGAAACAGCCTGCACTGGAACGACACGAAGGAATTCAACCTGTATCAAGACGTCGCGGCGGCGAGGGTCATTTTCGGATGCGGCGCGCCGCTCGTGCAGCTGCCTTGCGCGGGCGTGGTTTCGGCATTCACGGTGAGCGAAGCGGAACTGGAAAAGTGGCTTTTGGGAAAAAACAAAATCAGCGACTATTTGGCGCAAAACACGATAGAAGAAGCTTCCTCATATGCGAAAGGCAGCCCGTGGACCCGCGTCATATGGGATGTCACCGCTGTAGCATGGCTGATAGACGGAAGATTTTTCGGGGAACGCCTGGAAAAAAGCCCCATCCCCGAATATGACGGGCATTACGCATACGACGGCAGCAGGCATTTCATCAAATACATATACCACGTAAACAGGGATGCTTTGGTCGGGGATTTGTTTGGCAAACTCGCCGCCCTAAACTAACCGAGATAGTTTTCCCTGATTTTGTCGTATACGGTTTTCATCTGTTTGTTGAAAGAATTTTCGTTTTTTTCTATGAACGAAACGTAATCGGGCGATTTTTTTGTTCCGAGTATATTCGACACGGAAAGCGAAAGCGGGGTCCAGTTTCCGAAATTCAGCGCGAAATCGTAAACCGCCCCCTTGTAGATTATATCGATCATCTCTGTGGATTCGACGTCCCTCGCCAATTTGGAGGTCAAAAGGACGTCGTAATAGGCCGGAACCGTGAGCCTGTAGCTTTCGGCGGCGAGCGCTTCATTCACCGCCCCCGCCATTTCGGGGTCGGCGGTTTGGGGTATCATGATGAAGCCGTTCCAGGAAAGGCTGAGATATTCGCTTTGCGCTTCGTCGTATTTCGGGAAGGGGAGTATTCCGAACTCCACGTCGTATGCGCGGTATCTTTTGCCCGCGCTGAGCGGGTCTACATGAAACAGCGCCCTGTCGCTGCTCATGGGCACTTGAGACTCGAAAACCGCCGAGAGGTTGTTTGCATCCCAATCGCCCAAATAAGTCTGGCTGCCCACCAGCATCAGCTCATAAAGGTCGTTCATGAGGTTGCCGAATTTTTCGGTGTTGAGATTGATCGCCGGATAGCCGTCTTCGCCGATTCTGGATATGTAAATCCCGCTCGACTGTATCGCGTTTTCCATCATCCAGCCGATGTGCGTGACAAAGCCGTACTGGTCTTCCTTGTCGAATTTGCCGTCGCCGTTCAGATCCTTTGAAGCGAGCTTGGCAAATTCGGAAAGTTTGGCCCAAGTCCAGCCGCCGTCCCTGACGATTTTGTAAATGTCGCCCATATCGAGTTCTTGCGCTATCCTCTTGTTGAAATATATCACGTTCGGGTCGAATATGATGAAATCGCTCACAGCGGTGAGAAGCACCCCCTCAACCGACATGGTTTCGTTCATTCTCTGGTTCCACCACGGTTTCGAAAAATCTACGATGGGGATTTTGTTCCAGTCCAAAACGAGCCCGCCGGTGGACAGTTCGGCCACGCCCGCGATGCAGTGGGTCAAAGCCATCTGGTAATCGTCGCTGCCGGATTTCACCGATTTCGATATTGACGGGTGAATGGTTTCTATATAGCCGTTGGTCACGGGATTTATGCTTATGTCGAAGCGCTCTTCGATGTTTTTGGTCCTTCTGTAAACCGAATCGTTCATTTTTTCGCCGATTTCGTCTTCGGCGAAATAATAATCGGTGTACATGCTCCAGGTGGGGTATATGATGGTATAGGACGTTCCGCCAAAATGCAGTTCGGGGATATCTTCCTTTATCGACAGGCGCGGGTCCTGCGGTTCGCTTTCGGCGTCGTCTCCGGCTTTTTCCTGAATTTTTTCGTCCGGCGGCAAATCTTGCGAGGGGCTTTTGGAATCCCCGCCGCATGAAAAGGCGAGCATGGCAACTGCAAAAACTGCCGTGAACATAAATATTTTCGAACTTGTTTTTTTCACAAAAAATTCCTCCCCGACTTTTATTTGAATCCTTTTGCGGCGGATTTCATCAATTTTGCGGCATCTTCCTGGTTCATATGGCCAAACAGAAAATATGTGCCTTTTATCCCGTACCGCGCCACGAATTTTTTGGCGGCGCAAAGCCTCGCATCCAGATCGCCGCCATACAGCGATACCCATTTTGCCTTTCCCGCCTCGTGCGCGGCGTCGTACACCGGATACCATTTTTCGTCTGCGCAGTCGGGCTGCCCGGCTCCGGGGGTCCATTGCAGCGCGCTCAAATTTTCGATGGACATCAAAGCGGGCAAATGGATTATCGCATCTTTGCCGTCGAGATGGTACAGCGAATTGTCGAGGGCGCCGCATTGCTTTTTTAGCGATGGGACTACAAAATCCACAAACTGCGCAGGCGACATCATCGCGGAAAAGTCGCATTGCACTTTTGCGGTTTTGCCTTTGCCGATTATGTTGAATGCGGTGTAGCTGTTGTCCCCGGCTGAATCCTTCACCATCTCAAATATCCTGTCGTAATATTTGAAGTAAAGGGCGTCGAGCTCGTCGAGGCGCTTTTTCAGCAAATCGGGGCAGTCCATCAAATCATAGCAGGTGTTTTGCGGCCCGCGCATGGCGGAGAGTATATCCAAATTTTCGATGAGGTCGGGGATATCGATGTAATATTCGCCGCCGGAAAGTTCCAGGGCGCGTTTTATCATGTCTTGGTGCAATATCCACCATTTGTTGCTTTCGTCGTATTTCAGCTCGAATGAATCCCAGTCGCCGACGCATTCCAAATACCACAATGTGTCCGGCCTGAATATGGGCTGGCTCCCGAGATACAAGGCGACCGAACCGGGGCCGAGGTTGAGCCCGAGGTGCGGGAAAGCGTCGCCCAAACACTGTTCGCCCCTGAAATGGTTGTAGAACCGCGCCGATATGTTTTCCGCATCGGTGTATATCTCCTCGTCGGTTTCCGGGTTTTTGGAGGGCCGGGGAGGGGATGATGGCTCTTTTGATGTGGTGAGCCACAAAAGCGGCGATTCGGAAAGGTCGTTATGCCACCAGGCGTCGAAACGCTGCTTGACTGCGTCGGAATCGTATTTGTAAATCATTGGCCAAAACCTCCCTAATTATTCAAATAATATTCGTTGAATTTGTCGATCGCTTTTTGGAACGTGGGGGAATTTTTTTCGTAAAAGGATACCATGCTCTCATATTGGGCCTGCGGGTAGCAGGCATAGCGGAACAGATGCAATATGTCTCCCATGTTCTTGTAGTAAATCATGACAGGCTGGAATTCGAGGCCGGTTTTCAGTATGTCGAGCACTTTGAGCGATTCCTCGTCGCGGCTGAACTTGTTTTTCAGAGTGCTGTCAAAATAGGCGGGAGTCGTGGTGCGGTAGCCCTCGGAGGCCAAAGCTTCCATCACCGCCCCTATCAATTCCTGGCGGGAATCGGGCACCGTGATGGGGACGCTCACCAGAGAATAGTTTGCATGCGAGGTGGTGTGGTATTTTTCCTGGCTTTCGTCCCATTTCGGCACTGTCAGGATGCCGTAATCGTCGTCCATCGAGCGGAAATAATTGGAAAACCTGACCAAGCCGCCGAAGAACAATATTTTGCCCTGCGTGAAAAACATAACGTCGTTTCCGTAATTGACGGTTTCGCCCTTGTTGGAGATCGCCTGCGGGAGGCCGTCCTCGCTCATCGAAAAATCGCGGAGCTTTTCGTAGGCGCTGTAAAACTTTTCGCCCAAAGCCAAACTCAGCGAGCCGTCGGGGTTCGTGATCGTTATCGGGATTTCGAACGCCGAAAAATACACATCGTAATAATCGGACATGGTGACTCCGAATTGGTCTTCCTCGTCCACGATCCCATTGCCGTTGATGTCCTTGTACAGCCCTTTCGCGGTTTGTTCGTATTTGTCAAAAGTCCATTTTCCGGAAAACACCAGATCGTACAGCCCCGAGATGTCGTAGTTGGCCGCTATGTTCTTGTTGTAGAATATGCAGTTCATGAACCCCAGCACGGAGGGGGTTATATCCCCTGTCACGAAATATGTCTTGCCATTTATCGTGACGTCTTTCATTATCGTCTCCGGCCACCAGGGCATATCATAGTCGATGTGCGGGAAATTGGCGAGGTTCAGGTAAATGCCGGTGAGCCCGTCGGCGGCTACGTCGTAGGCGTTGGCAAAAAGCAGGTCAAACGAATCGTCGCCCGCTTTCACCGCTTTGCTCGCGTTTTGGTACGATGCGGTGGTCAAAGTTTTTTCGATGTTGATGTTAAGCCTGCCTGCAACCGCCAATTCGCGGTTGTACATCGCATCGTTGAATACCTCGCCGTTGATTTCCTCGGCGAATTCCCATTCGGTGTCATAGAACACATTGTCGACCTGTCTTCCCCAAATGCGGAAAGTTTCGCCATTGTAATCCAAATCGGGAGGCAAATTGTCGGAAACAAAAACGTTTTCGCTCGCCTTTTCCCCCTCGCTCGCATCTTCGCCGGCCGGGGCAGCCGTCGTGGAAGAAGTTTCGCCCAGATCTTGCGCGCAAGCGGCCAGTACCGAAAAGGCAAGGGTGCAAATCAAAAATATCGAAACAGTTTTTTTCATAAAATCTTTCCTTTCTATAGCGCAATTATTTTTCCGTCTAAATTATTTTGCTGTCTTTGTGGGTGCCCGTGAGCGAAAAGACGACCCATTCCGCCACGTTTGTGGCATGGTCGGCGATCCTTTCGAAATATTTCGCAACCATTACGAGATCGATCGCCTGGTCGCCGTTTTCGGAATTTTCGTTTATCAGTTCGATCAAATCGGACTTGACCATTTCAAAAAGGCCATCGACTTTATCGTCGTCGGCGATCACTTTTTGGGCGAGCTGAAGATCCTTTTTTACGAACGCTTCTATGCTCTCAGTCAGCATCGTCATCGTCGATTCGGCCATTTGCGGGATATGTTCCAATTTTTTGATGTAAGGGGTTCCCGCAAGCAGAAGCGTGAGCTCCGAAATATCGGTGGCATGATCGCCGATGCGCTCGAGATCCGTTACGATTTTCAGCACTGCCGAAACGTAGCGCAAATCGCCGGCTACCGGCTGCTGCCGCAGTATGAGTTTCAGGCAATCGCCCTCGATCTCTTTCTCCTTGTTGTCTATTTCGTCGTCTGAAGCTATGATTTTTTGCGCGAGCGCCACATCCTGCCCGATAAGCGCAAATTTGGCCTGGGCTATCGAATGCTTGACGATTTCGCACATCTCGATTAGGGAAGTGTTGAGCCGGGCCAATTGTTCGTCAAAATTGTTTCTCACCTGAAAAATACGCCTCTCTTTCGCACATATGAGGTTTTGTTTATTATATCACATAAATTATGAATTTTTCAATATGTTTTTCAATTATTTTTTGCAGGATAATTTACGGATAAATAACAATTTAAGCGATTTCTCTTAAATCTTTTTTGATAATATGAATGATAAAGGCAATACGGGAATTTGGTTTTTGCAAGGGAGGCAATGATAATGATCATAGATATCCACAACCACGCCGATTATCACGGGCACAACGCGGAGTCGATGCTAAAAAACATGGATGAATGCGGCATTGAAATAACCTGCCTTTTATCCTGGGAAGCGCCTGTATCGGATTACGACCCCGCCACAAAATACGCTTTTTCGCCATTTGCGGACACCCCGATTCCATTTGAGCGCTGCGTCGCCTACAAAGAAAAGGCGCCCGGCAGATTTCTTTTGGGATATGCTCCCGACCCGCGGCTGCCCGATTCGATCCAGCGGCTCAAAGCGGCCATGAATTTGTACGGCATAAGCATTTGCGGGGAACTGAAGCTGCGCATGATGTACGACAACCCGGATGCGGTGCGAATGTATCGCTTCTGCGGCCAAAACGGGCTGGCGGTGCTGCTGCATTTGGATTATGAGCTCGGCGGCGGCGCCCACCCATGGCCAAATTATTGGTACGGCGGCGGGATAGAGGCACTGGAACGGGCGCTCGCGCTTTGCCCCGAGACCGTTTTTGTAGGCCATGCGCCGGGATTTTGGGCGCACATATCAAACGACGGATTGCACAAAACCGAAGCGTACCCGAAAGGCCCGGTCGTGCCGGGAGGGAAAATAGGGGAGCTGCTGGAAAAATATCCCAACCTTTGCTGCGACATTTCCGCAGGTTCGGGGCATAACGCCTTAAACCGCGACCATGAATTTTCGCGCAAATTTTTGGAAACATGGCAGGACAGGGTGCTGTTCGGGCGCGACTATTACGACAACATCCATAGAACCCTCATAGAGAGCTTTTCCTTGCCGGATTTTGTTCTTGAAAAGATTTACTGCGAAAATGCAAAGCGCATTTTAAAAATACCAGATTGAACGGAGGCAAAAAATGAAAAAACAAAAAAAATACCTGTGCCTTTGTGTCTGCGCGTTGATTTTGCTTGCTTCATGCTCCCAAAACGCGGACGGCGAATCAAAAAAAGAAGGCGCGACAAATGCCGAAGCCGGGGAAACGGGCGAAACGGCGGCGGATTACTTGGATTCGATCGCCCCGGGCATACCCGTTTCGGATTACGGCGGATATGAGTTTCGGGTGCTGACCAACGACGATGAAACACATACGGTGCCGCTGCACACGAGGGACATAGTGGCTGCGGAAGAGACTGGGGAACCCATCAACGACGCGGTTTACAAAAGAAATGCGGAAATAGAGGAAAAATTCAATGTGATAATCGCAAATATCGCCATGGGAAGCGGCTACACTCCGGCTGACGCGCTCAAAAAGGCCGTGCTGGCCGGGGAAGACGATTACGACTTGCTGGTCACCTACGCCCCCGGAGCCGCGCAGGCCGCCGCAGCCGGGCATCTGCTGAACTGGAACACGCTGCCATATATAGATATGTCCAAGCCTTGGTGGTTTGCGGGAGCCGCCGAAAACCTTTCCGTGGGCAACAAGATATTCATATCGCTGAGCGATTTGAGCATAAGCACGCTGCATTACGTGTATATGGTGTATTTCAACAAAGATTTGCAAAAGGATTTCAGCGTGGAAAACCTTTATGACCTGGTCAGAAACGGCGCTTGGACTTTCGACAAAATTTCCGAAGTCACCAAAGGGGTGACGCTCGATTTGAACGGCGACGGGGTCATGGACGATTCCGACAGGTACGGCGCGATAATTTCATATGCCGCTCTGAACTTTTTTTATGCGGGCGGAAACACGCTCACAGTAAAAGACGAAAACAATTACCCGTACCTGAACATCGCGACCGAACGCGCGGTGAACACGTTTGAAAAAGCGTATGACATTTGCCACGCCGATTACGTCAGGTTCGCCCCCGAATGGATAAACGAAAACGAAATGCGCGACATGTTCAAAAACGGGCAGGCGTTTTTGTATTTCCACAGCTTGTCGAAAATAGACTCCCTGCGCGACATGGAAACCGACTTTGGGGTTTTGCCATACCCCAAACTTGATGAAACCCAGCAAAAGTACACTAGCTACATAGACCTCCACAATCCCTTGATGGGGGTTCCCTCCACCGTTTCCGAATTAGAGCGCACCGGGGCGATTATCGAGGAACTGTCGTATTTGTCGAAGAAATATTTGGTCCCCGCCTATTACGACACGACTTTGAAGACGAAATTCGCCAGGGATGAGGATTCTGTCGAAATGCTCGACATAATACGGGACGGGGTGGTTTTCGATTTCGGGTGCGTGTACGACGTGAGCACGGCGTTTGTCTTCCAGACGCAGATCAACGCCAAAAAACGCGATTTTGTTTCCGCCGTCGAAAAAATAATGAACACGGCGCAAAAAAATCTCGACAAAATCATAAAAGCATATGACGAAGCGGAAGGATGATTTGTGGATATGGATGTTTTGAAAATCGATTTTGGCAAGGTCACCGGGAAGATAAAGCCGATGCACGCAATCAACAACCCGCCCACGGTGCCATTTGACAGGCACGGGCTGTACGAAAAAATCAAAGAAGCGCACATACCCTACGCCCGCTTGCATGACACGGGCGGGATGTTCGGCGGGGCGCGTTATGTTGACGTCGAAAACATTTTCGCGGATTTCGCCGCCGACGAAAACGACCCCAATTCGTATGATTTCGCATTCACCGACGCGCTGCTTTGCGCAATGGACGAAATAGGGCTGAAGCCGTTTTACAGGCTGGGCTGCACGATCGAAAACCACCAAAAAATAAAGGCGTATCGCATATATCCGCCAAAAGACCCGCACAAATGGGCGCGCATATGCGAACATATAATCATGCACTACAACGAGGGCTGGGCAAATGGGCGCCATTTCGGGATCGAATATTGGGAGATATGGAACGAACCCGACAACGAGCCGGAAATCGCCGACAATCCAATGTGGAAGGGCAGCCAGGAAGAATTTTTCGAATTGTACGACATAACCGCGAAACATTTGAAGGCCAAATTCCCGAATTTGAAAATTGGGGGATATGCGAGCTGCGGATTTTACGCATTGTCCGATGCCGATTTTTCCGAAACTGCGCACTCGACTTCCCGCGTCGGGTATTTTGTGGAATTCTTCCACAACTTTTTCAAATACATAAGCGCGAAAAAATCGCCGCTCGATTTCTTTTCGTGGCACAGCTACGCAGGGCTTTGCGAAAACGTCGTGTATGCCGCCTACGCCAAACAAAAACTCGCCGAATACGGCTACGGCGGCGCCGAAGTGATTTTCAACGAATGGAACCCAGGCATACAAAACAGGGGCAAGGCGATCGACGCATCCAACATAGCGGCGATGATGTGCGCCTTGCAAAAAACCGAAACCGATATGTGCATGTATTACGACGGCCAGGCCCACTCTTCTTACTGCGGGTTGTTCAGCGGCGACTTCTATACGGTATTCAAGGCATATTACGCATTTTGCGCTTTCGGCGAATTGTATATGCAAAGAAACGAAGTGTATTCCAAAACAAATGCGGACGGGGTTTATGCGTGCGCCGCTTACGGGGACAAAAAAATGGCACTGATAGTAAATTCGAATGGCGGCAGCATAGACTTAAAACTCGAAGCGCCCGATATTTTGCAATGCTTTGCCACCGACGAGGCGCATGACCGGCAGGATATAGCCGTAAAACTGCGCGATGGCGTTTTGACGTTGCCGCCCTACGCGGTTTGGCTTTTGATTTTTGCCTGAGTGAAAAAGGGGGATTTGGCGTGAAAAGAATTATATCTTTTTTGTTGTTGATTTCATTTTTGGCAATTGTTTTTTTTGCGGCGGTTTCATGCGGGAATGCAAAAAGCGATGGGGAAACCGAAAAAAATTCGAACCAAATGGACGATTCCGGAAACAACGGGGAAAATCCCCGGCAGGGAGCGCAAAATGCGAGAATTTCCCCTCCCGACCTCCCTGCGGCAAATTTGGGCGGAGCGGATTTTGTCATAATGACTTCTGAAGCGTGGGGCATTCCGGTATGGGCGCAAAACGACATTTATGCCGAACAAGAAAACGGAGAAACAATAAATGACGCGGTTTACAGGCGAAATTCCATCATAGAAGAAAGGTACAATTGCAGGATACGCGAGTTGCAAGCCCTGATCGATTCCATGCCGGCGCAAATAAAAACGCTTGTCGCCGCCGGCGATTCGTCTGTGGATGCGGCCACTATCCGGCTTATGCATTTAAAATCGCTCGCCCCGGGCAATAACTTGGTCGAATTCAAGCGCCTCGCATATATTGACGTTTCGAACCCGTGGTGGGATCAGAACTGCGTGAAAGATTTGTCGATTGCAGGCAAAATATTCGGCGTCGCCTCGGATATGACGGTGATGGACAACAAATCCACTTGCGCGGTGGTTTTCAACAAAAAAATGCAGGCTGATTTTTCCATTGAAAATTTATACAGCCTCGTCGAAGGCGGGAAATGGACTATCGACAAATTGCTGGAACTTTTAAAGCTGGTTTCCATAGACTTGGACGGAAACGGCATAATGGATCATAACGACGCTTACGGGCTCATATACCAAAGGGACACGTTGGCCAGCTTTTTGTCCGGATGCGGGGAATTTGTCGCCGGAAAAGACGAAAACGACTTGCCTGTCCTGACTTTGAACACCCCGAAAGCCATCGAGGTGCTTGACAAGCTTTTCGATATTTTGTACGATGAAATATATTGCCTGCACACAAAAAGATTCGACAATTTGGGAAAAGACGGCTACGCGATGATGAACGAAATGTTTCAGGATGACAGGGCGCTGTTTTTGTGGATAAGAATGGCCGATGTCGAAAACCTTAGGACAATGGAAACGGATTTCGGGATTTTGCCCATACCAAAATACAACGAGCAGCAAAAAAAACATATGCAAACCGTAAATCCATGGACTGGCGTGGTTACGACAGTCCCGCAATCCGCCGCAAATATAGAAAATTCAAGCGTGATACTCGAGGCGATGGCATATGAGTCGAAATATATCTTGCAACCCGCCTATTACGACGTGATGCTCAACGCAAAACTGGCGAGGGACGAGGAGAGCAACAGGATGCTCGATATTATTTTCGGAAACAGGACTTATGACATCGGCGACGTTTTCGATTTCAACAGCCTGGGGAGCGACCTTATATTCATGACGATGACTTACGACAGAAACATAGCTTCGATGTACGAAAAAAAAGAAGCAAAGGCGATATCCGATATAGAAGAATTGGTGGAAAATATCAAAGGAATAAATTGACGAAGGGGATTTTTTATGAAATCAAAAGATGCGGAGATACTGCGGGATTTGGCAAAACAATTGTCAGAAATAGCAAGCGGGGGAAACCAAGACGAAAAACGCAAATTGTGGAGCGACTTCAACAGCATGAAAACGCGCCAAGTCCCCGTGTATATACTCGACCCGCAGGGCGTATGGCGCGAAATTTTTTCGCAATCCGATTTAAAATGCGAAGACGGGTTTTTCAGGCATTACGAAGGGGCGATGCGCCTGTGGCTGTACCGTTCGACTTTCGGCGACGATTTCATAGCTGAGCCTTGGATAACGGTGACAGCCGACTATAAGGGAGGCGGGCCGAATTGGTGGAACTGGGGCTTTGATGCCGGGAAAATGTCCCGCATTCCGGAAACACTCGCCTATCATTTGCCCGAACCTCCGATAAAGTCCGAAAAGGATTTGTCCGGTTTGGTGACGGAAATAGGCGCAATCGACGAGGAAAAAACCGCTGAAAAGGCAAATAGGCTGACTGACGCCATCGGGGATATTTTGCCTGTCATTTTGGATTTATATCCACCGAAAATCGGCGGGCTATCATATGCCCTCGCTTATCTTCTCGGCCCCGAACAGATGATGTACCAATTTTACGACAATCCCGAAATGGTGCATAACTTGGGGAAAATCATTTCGGATGCGTCGATGGCCATTTGCGTCGAAGCGGAAAAAGCGGGCAGGTTCACAAATTGCGACTCCACTTTTGGAGGAAACCCGCAGATACAGGCCATGCCGTACAGCCACGAACTCCAAAATCCCGGCCCGCAACGGGCGGTGAGCATGAAACAGCATTGGATATACGACTGCGCACAGGAATTCGAGGGCGCGGGGCCCGAAATATTCGACGAATTTTTGCTCGAATACCAGCGTCCAATATACGAACAATTCGGGTTGGCGGCATACGGCTGCTGCGAAAATTTGACGAAAAAGATAAAATACCTGAAAAAAATAAAAAATCTGCGACGCGTGGCCGTAACGCCGTGGGCAGATTATGAAGAATGCGCAAAACAGCTCGAAGACAAATATGTGATTTCTTGGCGGCCCCATCCCGCCGAAATGGTGACGAACGGATTTGATCCCGGGCTTGTGGCCCGAAGGATAAAAGAAGCGAAGGAAATATTCGAAAGGCATGGCTGCTTTTGGGAGATAAACCTGAAAGATTTCATAACGGTGGACTACGATAAAAACCGCCTCGCCGACTGGGTTAAAGTTGCGCGTTCCGCTTTGGGTCAGTGAACGAATGAAACGGTGATTTCGGTGCCTATCCCGAGCTTGCTTTTCAACGAAAGGTTCCAATCGTACAAAGCGCAGATATGCTTGACGATGGCCAGCCCCAGCCCGGTTCCGCCGCCACGCTGCGAACGGCTCTTCTCAATGCGGTAAAAACGCTCGAATATCCTCGTCTGCTCCGAAGGGGATATGCCGATGCCGTTGTCGGAAACGGTGAGCTTCGCGCATTTTTTGTCATTTCCGATAATGATTTCGACTCTGCCGTTTTGTTCGTTATAGCGCACCGCGTTTTCGACGATGTTTTTTACGAGTTCGTAGATATGCCCGGGTTCGGCCGTTATCTCGGCATCTCCGGAAATTTCAAAACTCAGGGATTTTTCGCTTATCGCGGCGGATAGTACTTCGCGGGCTTCGTTTGCCACTTTCGCCAGCGAAACGGGCGCGGCTTTTGTTTGCCGCGCATTTTCGAGTTCGGACAATTTGAGCATGTCCCCGATCAGCGAGAGCATCCGGTCAGTTTCGCGGATTATTCCGTCGATGTATTTTTTTATGTTTTCGTCCTTGTTGTTGATCGCCGTAAGTTCGGTGAAACCCTTGATCGCCGTGAGCGGGGTTTTCAGCTCGTGCGAGGCGTTGGCGAAAAATTCTTCCCTCCGCTTGGCGTTTTCGCGCGCTTCGGTGACATCCGAAAGGGCGGCCATGGTCAGCTTTGTCTCGGGGAGCCGCTTCACCGCGACGCAGAATATCCTGCCATTCAACGATTGTTCGAACAGGGCGTCCTTTTCATTGCTTATGCATTCGTCGACCGCTTCGGAAAGCGTTTTGTCGTAAGTCAGGTAATTTAAGTTTTTGCCCGCCACTTCGGAATTTGCGTTGAATATCCCGAGCGCGGCCAAGTTCACGAGCGCGATGTTTTTGTTTTCGTCGATTACGAAAAGGCCGTCCCCGATATTGTTCAGAATGTAGCCCAGCTTGTTTTTTTCTTCGCGCAATTCATTGAAGCTGTTTTGCAAAGCATAGGCGATTTCATCGATTTTTTGAGTCATCTTGTTTATTTCCTGGTAGCTTTCGGCGCTGTGGCCCGGCGCATATTCGCCCTCCGAAAGCGCCAGCAGTTTTTTTTCTATGAATTCGAACGGAGTCAATATGCGCTCTATCATTTTGCGGATGAAAAAAAAGCAGGACAAGGATATGGCGGCAAACAATATGACGAGAAGGGGAAGGTATTGGAACAGGTAAGCGTCGATTTTCGCGACAGGAAGTGCTGCGCGCACGAACACATAGCTGTCGCCGCCGCCCGCTTTCAAGGCGTAGTAGATGAAGTCCACCCCAAGGCTTTCGGAGCGGCGGACATAAGTTTCCGGGGAACCCGCCGCCGCCGCTTTTATTTCCGGGCGCGTCAGATGGTCTTCCATTTCTTCGAGATCGAGCGGGCGGCTGTCGGCCATTACCGAACCATCCGGGGCGACAACCGTTATGCGCGTGGTTTCGCCGGCTTTCACGAACAAAGAAAGGTCTGTGTCTTCGGAATACAGCCCCGCGCAAATTTTCGCCGACTCCATCACCGAGTCTTTTGCCAATTTTAAGTTGTTTGCATGGGCGATGTAGACGGATATCGCAAAAAAGCTGACAAACTCAACGCATATGACAAGCGCGGCGTACAAAAACAATCGTTTTTTCATGACAATGCGTAACCTACCCCCCGTATGGTTTGAATGGCGGCGGCGCTTTGGGCTCCAGAAAGCTTTTTTCTCAGTTCCTTGATGTGGATGTCGAGGGTGCGGGTTTCGCCCACAAAGTATTCTCCCCAAACTTCGTTGAAAATTGCTTCCCTCTCCTGCACTTTTTCCGCATTGGCGCAAAAGAGGCACATCAAGTTGTATTCCTTGAGCGTGGTTTTTATCTGCTTGCCTTTAACCGTTATCTGATGTTTGGAAAAATCGATCACGATGTCCTTATAGACGATGTTTTCCCCCGACATTTTTATTTTTTTGCGCAAATTCGCTTTAATCCGCGCCACGAACTCCAAGACTCCGAAGGGTTTGGATATGTAATCGTCAGCCCCCATGTTGAGGCCTTTCACTTTTGAAATCTCTTCGCCCTTCGCCGAAACCATGATGACCGGTATATGCGAAGTCGGTTTTTCGCTTTTCAGGCGCGACAAAACCGCAAACCCGTCTTCTCCGGGAAGCATGATGTCGAGTATGATGAGTTCGGGCAAAGTTTTTGCGAGCGCTTCGAAAAACGATTTGCCGTCGGCGAAGCAGCGGCATTCGAACTCGTTTTCCAGCGAATAAATATACAGTTCCTGGATTGCAGGGTCGTCTTCGATTGCGAAAATTGTTTGTTTCATAAAAATATTTTTCAATTAACCGTAATAATCATAAAATATATGGCAGTCATTTGTTTTCGAAATTTTCGGGGCGGCTGCCTGTTATGGCGTATTCGACCCATTCCCCGATGTTCACGGCGTGGTCGCCTATGCGTTCCAGATATTTTGTTATCATCATGAACAAAATCGCCTGCTCGGCGTTGTCCGGATTGTTCTTTATGAGTTCGGTGAGATCCGCCATCACCGTGTTGAAAAGGTCGTCGACTTTGTCGTCGGTTTCATCGAGCGAGCGGGCGAGCTCCAAGTCACGCCGGATATATGCCTGTATGCCGTCTTTTACCATTTGTATGGCGATCGCCGCCATTTGCGTGATGTGTTCCAGTTTCCTTATGTATTCCTCATCGCCGAACTGCCTGGTTATCTCCGCTATGTCCCGGGCTTGGTCGCCTATGCGCTCGAGATCGGTGATCATTTTCAAAGCCGCCGTTATTTCGTGGAAATCGTTGGCGACGGGATGCTCCATCAGAAGTATCCGCAAGCACGACTGTTCGATTTCGCGCTCGATTTTGTCGATCAGCTTGTTGTCTTTGCACACCTCGTCGGCGAGGTCGAAGTCGCGGTCGGTGAGCGCTTTCACGCATTTTTCTATCGCCACTTCGATGTAGCGGCACATCAAAACAAAATTGTCGAAAACGTTTTTCAATTCCTTTTCGTACCTTGCGCGTATGGGCATTGCAATTTCCTCCCTCCTTGTTGGTATCAGCCAAATCTCCCGGTTATGTAATTTTCGGTGCGTTTGTCCTTGGGCTTGGAAAAAATCTCTTCCGTTTCGCCGTACTCTATTATCTCCCCCAACAAAAAAAACGCTGTTTTGCCGGATATGCGCGTGGCCTGCTGCATATTGTGGGTGACGATGACTATCGTGTATTCGGTTTTCAAATCCGAAATCAAATCTTCGATTGTCCCCGTCGAAATCGGGTCGAGCGCGCTCGTGGGTTCGTCCATGAGCAGTATCTTGGGATCGGCCGCGAGCGCGCGGGCTATGCAGAGCCTCTGCTGTTGGCCGCCGGAAAGCCCCATTGCGTTTTTTTTCAAACGGTTCTTGGCTTCGTCCCATAATCCCGCCCGCTTGAGCGAATTTTCCACTATGCCGTCGAGTTCGTTCCTTTTTTTGATCCCGAATGTCCGCGGCGCGAAAGCGATGTTGTCGTAGATGCTCATGGGGAAAGGGTTGGGCTTTTGGAAGACCATTCCCACATTTTTGCGCAGCAAGTTCACATCGGCGCCTTTGGCGAAAATATCTTCGCCGCCTATCCTTATATCGCCCGTGATCCGGCATTCTTCGACAAGGTCGTTCATCCGGTTGAAAATCTTTATGAAAGTCGATTTGCCGCAGCCGGACGGCCCGATCAAAGCTGTGACTTCATTTTCGCCGATGTCTATGTTCACGTTTTTCAAGGCGTGAAAATCGCCGTAATAAAGATCGCAGCCGCGGACGGTTATGTTGAATCCGCTATCCATTTGCAAGTTCCCCCTTGCCGTATATCTTCCCCAAAACCGTTGCCAGGATGTTCATGGAAACAACCAGCGCCAAAAGCACAGCCCCGGTGGCGGCCGCTTGCTCCGGATATCCGTGGGATCCGAAATAGTACACATCGAGCGCGAGGCTCGTCCCCGGCGAAGCGAAGTTTTCGGGAATTTTGTTGACTACCATCCCAATAGTCAAAATCAGAACCGCGCTTTCGGAAATCACGCGCCCCGTTGCCAGAATAAGGGAAGTCACGATGCCGTTTGCCGCGCAAGGGAGCACGACCGAAAAAATTGTCCGCACTTTCGAGGAGCCGAGCGCGAAGCTCCCCTCGCGCAGCGAGCGCGGCACAGCGAGAAGGCTTTCTTCCGTCGAGCGGACGATTACGGGCAATATCATGATGGCGAGCGTTATGCCGCCGCCGATGAGCGAATATTTGAAGCCAAGCGCCACGACGAAGACAAGATAGCCGAAAATGCCGTAAACGATGGAAGGTATTCCCGCAAGGGTCTCGGTGGCGATTCGGATGATTCTCAAGAGCCGGCTCTGGGTTCTCGTGTACTCCGTCAAAAATATCGCGCTCCCTATCCCAAGCGGGGCAGCCAAAAAAATCGCGATGGATATCAGATACAGAGTGCCCGCGAGAGCGGGTTTGATCGAAGGGTAAGGCCCGTAGTCGCCGAAAAGCAGTTGCATGCTCACATAGGGCAGCCCGCGCAAAAGGATGAATACGATGACCGCCGCGAGTGCCAAAAGGCTGAAAACAAGTGCAGACTGCGCAAGGATCCTATAGGTGCCGTATTTCAGGATTTCTTTTTTATGCGCCTTTTTTTTCATTTTTGGCGCCTCCCCTCAACAGCGAAAAACTGATATTCAAAAGCAAAGTGAAAAAAAACAGCACGACGCCGGTTGCCACCAGCGCGGTGGCGGCATCTCCGGAAAGTTCGGTGGCTCCCATTGCGATGTTGGCAGTCATCGTCCTCACCGATTGGAAAACGCTTTTCGGCATCACCGGGGAACCGCCAATCACCATGATCACCGCCATCGTCTCGCCGACCGACCGACCGATCGAAAGCACCACGGCGGCCAATATCCCGCTTTTGGCGGCGGGGAGCATCACCCGAAACACGCTCTGTTCGCTTGTGGCCCCTAAGGCGAGAGCGCCCTCGTAATAGCTCTTGGGCACGGCGTTCAGCGCGTCGAGGCTAACGCTCACGATTGTCGGGAGTATCATGACCGAAAGCACGAGGCTCGCTGCAAGTATCCCGTAGCCGATCCCTTCCGGCGATATGCTGTCCCGCAAAAAAGGCACAATCAGCATCATGCCGAACAAGCCGTATATTACCGATGGGATTCCGGCCAACAAGTTTATCAGTTGCCTAACTAGCGGCACGGCTTTCGCGGGGCAAAATTTGTACAAGGCAATCGCAGCAAGCAACCCGATGCTGACGCCGATGATCGTCGACAGCGCCGTGACATACAGAGAAGCGACGATCATCGGCAAAATGCCGTAAGCTTCTTCGTGCAGGTTCCATCTTGAACCGAAAAAATTGGCTATCCCGACTTTTGCGATAAAAGGCATTCCCCGCAAAAAAAGGAACACGCAGATGCAAACAAGCGCAATCACCGAAAAAACCGCGCAGAACAGGAATATGCCCCGCATGACGCCATCCCTGGCTTTGATGAAGCGATATGCATTGTTCATCATTTTATGAGTTCGTCCCATTTTGTTATGGCGCTTGAGTCCGCTTCCTCGTCGTAAATGTTTTTGAGTTCGTCCATCGTTATATTGTCAAGCGGATTGGATTTATTCACAATCACCGCTATTCCGTCTTTGCAAACCACGCTGTGGGTGCAGGAAGGGGCTTTTTCGGCGGCAAATTCTTCGCTTATCATGCCAAACGCCGACACGCCTTCTTCAGCGTTTTGGTAACCGGTTCCGCTGCCGCCGCCCGAAACGTTGACTTTTACGTTGGATTGGAGATTTTCGAATTCCGCCGCGAGTTTGATCATCAAGGGCTGCAAAGAAGTCGAGCCGCTCACGTCTATTTGACCCGAAAGAGAACCGTCCACCGTGTATGCGCTCGCTTGGTCAATGATCGAAACATATCCATCCGATGATATGATTTTTTGCGCATCGTCCGATTGAAGGAATTCGAAGAACGCTTTGTTCGCCGCATCGCCGAGCGACGATTCTTTGTAAACCACGGAAAGCGGGCGGGAGATTTTGTACGATCCGTTCTTGACATTGGCGACCGTGGCTTCCATTCCTCCGACTTTAAGCGCTTTCACGTCGCTTGTGACATAACCGAGGCTCTCATATGCGATCGCGGCCGAATTGCTTTTTACTTCGGCGAGCACCCCCGCAGTCCCCGTCTGTATTATCACGCCCGCCGGGTCGGCTTTGCCTTTGAGCCCGATGAGTTCCATGAAAGCGGTTTTTGTTCCGCTGCCGTCCTCGCGCGCCAAAACGGTGATGTTTTTTGTCTTGTCGAACGAACCGCTTTCGCACGCGCCCAAAACCAGCGCCAGGGCCAGCGCCAAAGAAATAATTGCAAATGCTTTTTTCATAACCGATACTCCTTGTAATTTTTTGATTTCGATTTTTGGTTTCGCCATATATTATAACCGAAAAAAACAAGGTAAAATATCAGTAAAATGTATGGTTGATGTAAAATTTGCGTAAAGCGGGGGGCAGGCATCTTGTGCCTGCCCTCGTTTTTATGCTTTTAATCCTTTAACCGCCGCCCAAAAATTCAACGGTATAGCCCTTGTTTTTCAAAACTTCGGCGATTCCGGTCACCCCGACGGTGTGCCCCGCTCCGACTGCCACGAAAAAGTCGCCCCCGGCGTCCTCGTCGGCCAAAAATATTTCTATAGTCGCCGCCATCGCCGCGTCCCTTATGTCCCAAAACTTGGTGTTGTATTCCGCCATGAGCGGGTCTTCGTAATCTCTTCCGGCCATCAGCATTTCGGTCAGGGCGGCTTCGTCACCCGTCTTCACCGCTTCCAAAAGATACGCTGTAACCATGCGCGCGTACTCCGCCATTTCCTCCATGGAAAGCGCTTCTTCCCCTTCTTCGGCGGAAGGCGGCGCTATGACCGACAAAAGCAGCATTTCTTGCAATTCGTTCGAAAACGAATCCAACATATCGATCTGGTATCTTATGCTTTCGACTTCGACGATGGGTTTGCCGGAATTTACAGCTTTTGCCAAAAAGAACATATCTATGCCAAGATAGGCGCTCACGGAATTTTCCATCGATTCGTCGGTTGTCATGGCGTTTTGAATGGCGTTCGAAGCGGCCCAAGGCTTGATGTAATCGTATATCTCCGGGGGAATTCCGAAACTTTCGGCTGCTTCGACGTACAGCTCATAAGTTTCCTCGGAGATGAAATCCCTTATCGTCCGGCCATCTTGGATCATCTGCGTTTGGATTATATAATCCATATCTTCTTCGCTCATGGTGTATATATCGGCTTCTACGCCGAGATACGCCGAATTGTCGAACGCTTCCAGCATGATTTTGCTGAACGGGTATATCGAAGCGTCCCCGGCGTGAATCGTCCCCAAAAGATACACCGTATTCGGCAGCCCTTCGCCCGTGATTTTCCAGAACAGCCCCTTCGAGTCCAGCCCGAGCTCATAGGAAAGAAATTCGTAAACCCTCACGGAAAATGCGATCATCTCTTCGGCGGTGCATATGAGGTCGAGTTGGTAATCCCCGCTCGCCCTTCCGTTTATCAACCCGTTTTCGACAAAATAGCCGATCGGCGATATTCCGGGGGCGGCGCCGAGGACTTCGGCGATGATCCCGTACAGGGCCGAAACGATTTCGCCCCTTGTCACTGCATCTTTGTTTTCAAAATCCAAGCTGGCCCCTGCGCCGAATTTCGCCTTCAGGCTTTCATAAACCGGCAAAAATTTCGCTTCGGCGAAACTTTCCGTGAAATCCGAATAGACCCCGGCATTTCCGAGCCCGTATACGCTTTCCGACATAAAACCTTGCCAAGCGGCCCAGGGGCTGTAAATGTCTTCTGCGGCAAATACCGCGAAAATTGAGGTTGACGCCATAAGCGCGAACACTATGAGCAAAGCGAGCAGTTTTTTTGCTTTCATAAAAATTTTGCCTCCTTTATTATTTTCGGCTTTCGCCCACAACGATTATATCATACATAAAAAACAAATGCAACAACAAAAACAAAAAAAATCTTGACATTTTAATCAAAAATGATATAATATAGCTTGTACGATAAATTTCACGATAATTTTTTTGGAGGATTATTTGACATGGACAGCGAAAAAAAACAATTTTTGTCCCGGATGGCAAACGAAATAAGGAAAAGCATCCTGACCGAAGTTTACAGCGCAAGTTCCGGGCACCCGGGCGGATCCCTCTCCATAGCGGAGATTTTAGCTTATCTTTTTTTTGAAAAGATGAAAATAAACAAAAATGAACCGGACGATCCCCTAAGGGACAGGTTGGTTTTGTCGAAGGGCCACACCGCGCCCGCGCTCTACGCCGCGCTCGCGGAAAAGGGCTTCTTCCCGAAAGAAGACCTAAAGGGATTCCGGAGAAGCGATTCTTATTTGCAAGGGCATCCCGACATGAAGGGGACACCAGGCGTGGATATGACCACAGGTTCGCTGGGCCTCGGGGTTTCCGCGGCTTGCGGCATGGCGAAATCGGCGAAGATATTCGGCAAAGATTACAAGGTATATGCGATTCTGGGCGACGGCGAGCTCGGCGAAGGCCAGGTTTGGGAAGCGGCGATGTTCGCCGGGCATTACAAACTCGACAATTTATGCTTGTTCGTAGATTTCAACGGGCTGCAGATCGACGGGCCGATAACCGAAGTGATGGATTCCACTCCCATCGACAAAAAGTACGAAGCTTTCGGCTTTTTCGTGATAAACATAGACGGGCACGATTTGGGCGCAATCGAAAACGCGGCAAAACAGGCCGACGCCTGCAAGGGCAAACCCACGGCGGTGATCTGCCGCACGACAAAGGGCAAAGGCGTTTCCTTCATGGAAAATAAAAGTTCATGGCACGGCGCCGCCCCGAACAAAGAGCAGTACGTGCAAGCGATGGAAGAACTTGGCCAAATTGTATGAAATCAATTGAAATATGGAAATTATGGAAATATAACTGAAAAAGGAGTAAAAAAATGGCGGAAAAAATTGCGACAAGGGAAGCTTACGGAAACGCGCTCGCCGAATTCGGCGAAAAATACGAAGATTTGGTCGTGCTCGACGCGGATGTTTCGTCGGCCACGAAAACCTCGATTTTCGGGAAAAAATTCCCGGATAGATTCATAAACTGCGGAATAGCGGAGGGAAATATGGTATCGGTCGCCGCAGGCATCGCGACCACCGGAAAAATCCCTTTTGCTTCGAGCTTCGCCATGTTCGCGGCGGGCAGGGCGTTCGAGCCCATAAGAAACGCGATCGGCTACCCGCACCTGAACGTGAAAATCGGGGCGACCCATGCGGGGATGACAGTGGGAGAAGACGGAGCAACGCACCAATGCTGCGAAGACATAGGGATCATGCGCACAATCCCCGGCATGACGATCATAAGCCCGGCGGACGCGGTGGAGGCGAGAGCCGCAGTCGAAGCCGCGATACTGTACAAGGGGCCGGTTTACCTGCGTTTCGGGCGTTTGGCAGTCCCGGTCATATTTGACAGGGAAACCTATAAATTCGAAATGGGCAAGGGAATGCAGATAAGCGAAGGCAAGGACGCTTCGATAATCGCCACGGGCATAATGGTAGGCGAAGCCTTGAAGGCCCGGGAAATTCTCGCCGCAGAAAAAATAGACGCCGCAGTAGTGAACATGCACACGATCAAACCCATAGACAAGGATATAATAATCAAGGCGGCAAAAACCGGGGCAATTGTGACAGCGGAGGAACACAACATAATCGGCGGGCTCGGAAGCGCGGTCGCGGAAGTATTGTGCGAAAATTCGCCGTGCCTGTTAGGCAGGGTCGGAATACAGGATGTGTTCGGGCGTTCGGGGAAAGCCGAGGAACTCATGAAGATATTTGGGATAACGGCGGAGGACATAGCAAAAAAAGTGAAGGAAATTTTGAAAAAATAATTACAGTTAATTACAGTAAGGAAAAAATAATATTATGAGCGAAAAAAAATTGATGCTCGGAAACGCGGCGGTGGCCAGGGGGTTGTATGAAGCGGGCTGCAGGTTCGTTTCAAGCTACCCCGGCACGCCGAGCACGGAAATCACGGAATGTGCCGCCGGGTACGAGGAAATATACGCCGAATGGGCGCCAAACGAAAAAGTGGCGGCAGAAACGGCGATCGGGGCGAGCATAGGCGGGGCAAGGGCATTTTGCGCAATGAAACACGTGGGCCTCAATGTGGCTTCGGATCCGGTGTTCATATCGAGCTACGTCGGCGCAAGCGGCGGATTATTGATAGGCGTGGCGGACGATTCAGGAATGCACAGTTCGCAAAACGAGCAGGATTCGCGCCATTATGCGATAGCGGCTAAACTGCCCATGCTCGAACCGTCGGATTCGGGCGAATGTTTGGAATTCGCCAGGCTATCCTTTGATTTTTCCGAAAAATTCGACACGCCGTTCATGCTGAGGCTGAGCACGAGAATATCGCATTCCCAGAGCGCGGTCGAACTCGGGGAGCCAAAAAAAAACGAATTGATTGAATACAAAAAAGACGCTTCGAAATATGTCATGATGCCTTCATACGCAAGGGGGAGGCACGCGGCGGTGGAAGGGCGAATGGCGAAACTTTCGGAATTCGCCGAAACCTGCGCTTTCAACAAAGTCGAGTACAACAGCAAAAAAACCGGCATCATAACTTCCGGCATAGCTTACCAGTACGCAAAGGAAGCTTTCGGCGAAAACGCCTCATATTTCAAACTCGGGCTCGTGAACCCGCTTCCCGTAAAATCGATTTTGGAATTTGCGGCAAATGTGGACAGGGTAATCGTGATAGAAGAACTCGACGACATCATCGAGTCGTGGTGCAAAAAGATCGGGATTGAAACAGACGGCAAAAATATGCTGCCGCTTGTCGGCGAATATTCCCAGGAGCTGTTGCGGGAAAAATTTTTGGGCGAAAAAGCCGATTGCCTGGAAACAAAAGGCATGAGCGCACCGGCAAGGCCACCGGTTTTGTGCGCAGGCTGCCCGCACAGGGGCATATTTTACGTGTTGAAAAAATTGAAACTATTCGTGAGCGGGGACATAGGCTGCTATACCTTGGGCGCAAACGCGCCGCTTTCGGCGATGGATACCACGCTTTGCATGGGCGCCTCCATTTCGGCTCTGCACGGCTTCAACAAGGCGAGAGGGGAAGAATCCGCAAAAAAAAGCATAGCGGTGATAGGCGATTCGACTTTTTTGCATTCGGGCATACCGGGACTTTTAGACATAACGTACAACAAGGGCATATCGAAAGTGTTGATTTTGGACAACAGCATCACGGCCATGACCGGCCATCAGCAGAACCCGAACAGCGGATACACGCTGAAAGGCGAAGCGGCTCCGGAAATAAGCATTGAGAAGATATGCGCGGCTTCGGGCGTAAAAGAAGAAAATATAAAATTATTCGACCCGTGCGACATCGCCTCTGCGGAAAAAATCCTGAAAGAGGAGCTCGCAAAAGACGAGGCTTGCGTTTTGATTGCGAGGCGCCCTTGCGCGCTTTTGAAATACGTAAAAAAAGAAAAAAAATATGAAGCGCATGATTGCCGAGGGTGCAAGGCATGCATATCGGCGGGTTCCCCCGCCATAAAATTCGAAGACAAAAAAGCCGAAATAGACCCGTCGATTTGCGCGGGGTGCGGGATATGCGAAAAGCTTTGCAAATTCGACTGCATAAAGGAGGCGGGGAAATGATCGGAAATACCACAAACATAATGATAGTCGGCGTGGGGGGGCAGGGGACGCTTTTGGCCTCGAAGATACTTGGAAACGCCGCACTCAGGCAAAACTGCGACGTAAAAGTCTCGGAAGTCCACGGAATGAGCCAGCGCGGCGGCTCCGTGGTTACATACGTGAAATACGGCGACAAGGTATATTCTCCCGTAATCTGCAGGGGCGAAGCGGATATAATCCTCGCTTTCGAGCAACTCGAGGCTCTCAGGTGGCTGCCGTATCTCAAAGCCGGCGGCACGATAATCGCGAGCACGCACAAGATAAATCCCGCTCCGGTCATGATGGGAGCGGAAAAATATCCGGAGGGGATAATAAACACAATTGCCGAAATGGGCGTGAAAGTGATCGATGCGGACGCTTTTGCCGTGGCGCAGAAGGCGGGAAACGAAAAAGCTTCGAATGTGGTTTTGATCGGGATTTTGGCGAAGCTGCAAAAAGACAGCGTAAAAAAAGAAATATATGTCGAGGCGCTCCGGGAATCGGCACCAAAGCTGTTCGAGGCGAATCTTCCGGCATTCAACTCAGGTTATGATTTGAAATGACATTTGGTGGGTTTTTATGGTAAAAAGCATCAAATTTTTGCGGGTCGTCTGTTTTTTTTCTATTTTGGCTTTTGTTTTCCCGCTTTTTTTCGCGTCGAACGAAAAACGCGCGGAAGAATTGAAAAAAGAAGAAGACCGGCGCATGACGATTGAAAGCGAACCTGCCTCAACGGAAAATTTCACAAAAACGGCGGAAATCCCCGCAACCGAAGAACCGACGGAACCAATCGACGAAGAAGAGCTCGAATGGAACATGGCATTGGAGAGCAACGGTTTCGAAGAGGGTTTGGTTTGGCTTATCGATTTCATAAAATCGCATCCGGATTCGAAATTCTTGCCCGAAACCCGGGAATTGCTGAAAAAAACAAGGCAAGACCCTTCATATTCGGAAAAATACTTGGCAGAACCCAACCTTGATCTGATCGATGAATTCATTGCAAAATTCCCCGGGCACAAGGACATAGGCATGGCATACGAGTTAAGGAAGAATTTTTCCGGGACTATACACGAAATGATGGGAAAAGACTTGATCGCAGCCGTTTCCGTCGGAGAATCGATAATGCGCAATATAGTCCAGATTCAAAACAAAACGGATTTAAAGCTCGAAGTGACGATACCTTTTGGGACGTACTTTGCCTCCAACAGCGGAAACGTGCAGAATATGCTTGCCAGAGAAGAAAAAACTTTTTACGTCAAACCAAACCAAATCGGCATTTTGTACATAGACGCGCTTTGCATGAACATATATAAAGACATACCCGGCGAAAAAAGTTATTTTACCGTGGACAAACTCGACGCCAGTTCGCCGTTTGTGAAAATATTGAGGATTTTGCGCGATACGGGCAGCAGCTACGAAGTGGCGCAAGCGGCGATATGGCATATGGCCGACAGCCCCGGAATGGATGCTATCGTAAATGCGCTCGTCTATGAAAACGGCGAGGGCGCGATTACCCGTTCGGATTATGAAGAAGCGCTACGCATTTCTTCTAACGCCGCCCCCGCCGCTTTGCCGTAGGCTCGGATCAGCCCGCCTTTGCCAAGGAGTATCCCCCCGAAATAGCGCGCCACGACTACGGCCACGTTTTCCATTTCGCGCCTCTGGATAGAATTTAGAATCGGAAGCCCTGCCGTTCCGTATGGCTCGCCGTCGTCGCTGTGCCGCTCCCTGCCGGGCAGCACATATGCGAATGCGACGTGGCGGGCTTTTTTGTTCTGCCGCGAAATTTCGGCGATATATGCCTTAGCCCCGTCCTCGGAGTCGATTTTTGCGGCATAGGCGGCAAACCGCGATTTTTTTACGATTATTTCCTGCATTGTCCTATATTCCTATTTTGTTGATTAATATATGATTTTGACGCAAGATTTTTTTGCTCTTTGGAATGATACCACAAACCGTTGTTTTTTGCAACATTTTTTTTGTTGACTTTTTCTTTGATTTTTGTTATCATAAAAGATGCAAATGCGAAAGGGGGCGGTTTTTTTGAAGGACGATTTCGACGGCGGCGAAAATAACGAAAACGAAGGCAAAAAAAACAAAAACGGGGAAAACTGGAACAAAAAATATACGCTGATAGCCATATATTCCTTTATAGTCATCTCGGTGAGCTTCGCTGCGATCATGGTCATAATGTGGTTCCGGGATTTCATGCTGCAGCGGCAGTATCTCGGATTTTTCAAAGTGATGTCCCCGGTCATATACGGTTTTGTTTTCGCCTATCTGCTAAATCCCCTTTTGATGTTTTTCCGGGACAAGGCGTTTTTTAAGCTGGGCAAAAAGCTAAAAAACATATTTTCGATTTTGGCCACGTATCTTTTCACGGCGATTTTGGTCACATTGCTGCTTTTGATGGTTATCCCGCAGGTCATCGCCAGCGTGCAGCAGCTCACGGGAAGGGCCACGGACTGGCTCAGCCCTTATGAAGGGCTTGAAAATGCGGACGAATCCGGCGAAGAAGCGGGCGCGATCGATATCGCGAATTCGAAAATAGGGGTGTTTTTGGGCGATTTCGGCAAATCCATCCAAGATTACGCGGACGGATTGGGGCTGAAGATCGATGTGGCCGAAACATTCAACGATTTGGCGAATGACACGCTGAATTTGTTCTCGTCGTATATAGTGACCGCGCTCAACGGCACGATAAACGTGATTTACGGAATATTTTCGGGCATTTTGAATGTCATTTTGGGCATTTTGCTTTCGATTTACCTGCTTATCGGCAAAGACAAATTCATAGCTCAGGTAAAAAAATTGTTTTTCGCGCTTTTCCCCGCGAAATTTTCATACAAGCTGGTGGGGATAATGAGAAAAACGCACGAGATTTTCGGGGGGTTCATAATAGGGAAAATACTCGATTCGCTGATCGTGGGCGCCATATGCTTTGCGGTGATGTCGATTTTCGGCATACGGTACACGGCGCTAATCACGGTCATCATCACGGTTACAAATATAATACCGTTTTTCGGGCCGTTCATCGGAGCCGTTCCCTCCTTGTTTTTTTTGGCGATCAACGACATATGGCAGGCTTTGTGGTTTTTGGTGTTCATAGTCATACTCCAGCAGGTCGACGGAAATTTCATCGGCCCGAAGGTTTTGGGGCCGAAAGTGGGGCTGCCTGCATTCTGGGTGATTTTTTCGATAATCGTGATGAGCGGGTTTTTCGGGCTCCCGGGAATTTTTTTCGGCGTCCCGGTATTCGCGGTGGTTTATGTTTTGATAAAGGAATTCGCGGAAAACAAACTGGCGGCAAAGGGGTTCCCCGAAGAAACCGAGCATTACGTGAGAAACCCCGAAATCCCCGAGGCGAAAACAAAAAAAGCGGGGGACAAACCCGCCTATTTCGGAAAGATATTGGACTTTGCCGCGAAAAACATAGCGAAAATATTTCACAAAAACCAAAAAAAACGGGAAAACGGAAACGATGACGATGAAAACAAGCAATAGTGACAACTCATTTGTTTTTCTTGGGCCTGATCAAATCCCATAAAGGCCCGGCCACGCACACCGAGGAAAACAGCCCCGCGAAAATGCCCACGATCAAAGGCATGACAAACGCCTTGATCGACGGCACGCCCAAAACATACACGCAAGTAATCGTCAGCAAAGTGGTCACGGTGGTATTCACGGAGCGGATAAACGTTTTGTTCGTTCCTTCGTTTACCGCGTCGGCGAACTTCGCGGTTGAACCTTTTTTTAAGTTGTTGATTTCGCGTATCCTGTCAAAAATTATAATGGTGGCGTTTATGGAATATCCCAAAATGGTCAAAAACGCCGCTATGACCGTCATGTTCATGGCTATCTGCGACAGCGAGTAGAAGGTCAGCATCACGAACATATTGAATATCAGGCACAAAACGGCCGCTATCCCGGAATAAAACTCAAACCTGAATATTATGTAAACGAGCATCAGCAAAACCGCGAGCCCTACGGCGATCGCCGTGTTGCGCGCCAGCGCTTGCCCCACGGTTGGGGCTACGTTGTTTGAAACGTAAATGTCGTCTTCGGTCATGCCGTACACTTCGGCGAGGGCCTCAAAAACCGATTTCCTCTGCTCGGAGGATATATCCTTTGTTTTTATCACGACTTGGCGCGCGGGGTTGCCCGATTTCACCACGGAAGAAGGGGCAAAACCTATCGCATCGGCCACCATGCGCCCAATTTCGCTTAAATCGTCCTGGGATACTTCTTTGTTTATATTGTACTCCATCACCGTTCCGCCTACGAAATCAATGTCCCAATTGAAACCTCTGGCAAAAAATGACGCCAGCCCCGCGACAAATATGATTCCCATTATGACGAAAAATATTTTTTTCTTCCCCACGAAATCGATTTTCAGCTGCTTATGCTCTTTTTTCAAATTTACGCCCTGCATTTTGCAATTTTACCTTTCTGCTATTTTCGGCTCTGACTTGTATATTATATCACAAGGCGGCGCGGCATTGCAAATAATTTTGTTAACATTCTGTAAACATTTAATAAAACGAAAAAAGTGTTGACTTTTGGAAAAAAATATAGTATAATATATAAATGTAAAGCTGCGCGCTTTACAATGGGGCGATTTTTCATAAAAAAGCGGGTCAAAAAAATGTTTGAAAAGAACTATAAAGTGAGTTATTTGCTTGATTTTTACGGAAATATACTGACAGAAAAACAAAAGGACGCCATCGATCTGTACTACAACGAAGACCTTTCCCTGGCCGAAATCGCGGAGCACGTGGGAATAACCAGGCAAGGGGTGCGCGACGCGATAAAACGCGGCGAAGAGATTTTGGTGGAGATGGAAGAAAAGCTCGGGTTTGCGGAAAAATTCGGCGAATACAAAAAAGCCTTCGAAACCATAGGAAAATGCGTCGAAAACATAAGGACGGCGAGATCGACCCTAAGCTTCATGAAAATTTACGAAGATAACGTGAATAAAATAGCGGATACGGTAAAATCAGTGGACAGGGAGTAGTTGTCAGTTAATAGTTAGTAGTTTTCGTTTCCTTCGTTCCGCTGACAACTGAAAACTGACAACTAAAAAACCGGAGGTTTTTTGCGTATGTTTGATGGATTGATGGAAAAAATGGGCGCGGCATTCAAAAAATTCCGCAACAAAGGCAAACTCACGGCGGCCGACGTGAAAGAAGGCATGCGCGAGATAAGAATGGCGCTTTTGGAAGCCGACGTGAATTACAAAGTGGCAAAAGAATTCGTGAACCGCGTGACCGAACGGGCGGTGGGCGCCGAAGTGCTCGAAAGCATCCAGCCCGGCCACCAAGTGGTCAAAATAGTGGACGAGGAAATGACCAAAATAATGGGCGGAAAGCAGGAAAAAATAAAAATAGCCTCAAACCCGCCCACCGTGGTCATGCTGGTGGGGCTCAACGGGGCGGGGAAAACCACTCACGCGGCCAAGCTCGCGCTCATGCTTAAAAAAGAAAACAAAAAACCGCTTCTCGCGGCTTGTGACGTTTACAGGCCCGCGGCGGTCAGGCAGCTTGAAATCGTAGCCGAAAAGGCGGGAGTCCCGTGTTTTTCGGCCCCGGGGGAAAATGACCCCGTGAAAATCGCGGAGCAGAGCGTGAAAAACGCGAAACAAAACGGAAACGACATGGTGCTGATCGACACGGCGGGCCGCTTGCAAATCGACGAAACCCTGATGGACGAATTGAAAAGAATGAAAGCGGCGGTAAATCCCCACGAGATACTTCTTGTCATCGACGCCATGATAGGCCAGGAATCCGTAAACGTGGCCGAGACATTCAACAACATGCTGGACATAACCGGCGTGGTGCTCACAAAGCTCGACGGGGACACGAGGGGCGGCGCGGCGCTGTCAGTGCGGTACATAACCGGAAAACCGATAAAGTTCGTGGGCATGGGGGAGAAAATCGACGCGCTCGAAGAATTTTTTCCGGACAGGATGGCCTCGCGCATACTCGGGATGGGCGACATACTGACGCTGGTGGACAAGGCCCAGGCCGCCATCGACGAAAAAAAAGCCGAAGAGCTTGAAAAAAAACTCAGGGAACAGTCGTTTGGCTTGGATGATTATCTGGATGTGTTCGAGCAGACAAAAAAAATGGGTTCGATGGAACAGATTTTGGCCATGATGCCGGGAATAAAGCCGGGCGCGCTCAAAGACGCGAAAATCGACGAAAGGCAGATCGCAAAAACGGAGGCGATAATAAAATCAATGACTAAAAAAGAAAAAGATTACCCGGATATAATAAACTCTTCGCGCAAAAAAAGGATAGCGGCGGGAAGCGGCACGAACATAGAAGAAGTGAACAAACTGCTCAAGCAATTCGACCAGACGAACAAGATGATGAAGCAGTTTCTCGGCGGAGGCAAAAAGAAAAAATTCGGGAAAATCGGGATGCCCTTTTAAATTAAGTTAATAAATGAAAATTTATTATATAAAAATTTGGATTTATTTTGCAAGGAGGAAAAAACAAAAATGGCTGTCAAAATCAGACTCAGGAGGATGGGCGCGAAAAAAGCCCCATTTTACAGGATAGTCGTGGCGGATTCGAGGTATCCCCGCGACGGCAGGTTCATCGAGGAAATAGGTTTCTACAACCCTCTGTCGGAGCCTGCCGAGATAAACGTGGATGGGGAAAAAGCGAAAAAATGGATCGCAAGCGGCGCGCAGGCCACCGAAACGGTCAAAAGCTTGCTTAAAAAAAGCGGCGTCCTGCAGTAATCCGCAAAAATTTATGACGCTTGGGGGAAGAAATTTTGGAAGCAATTTTACGGGATATAATAGCCGCGATAATCGGGGATGATTCGAGGATAGACATAACCGAGAAAGAAAAAGACGGAGTGACGATTTTGGAACTTTCCGTGAACAAGGAAAATATGGGAAAAGTGATCGGGAAGAAAGGCAAGATAGCGAAGGCAATCCGGGTGCTGGTCAAAGCATATGCGAACATTGAAAACAAAAAAGTTTCGATCGACATAGTGTAAGCGATATGGGCGAATATATAAAAGCGGGGAAAATAACTTCGGCGCATTCTTTCCGGGGAGAGGCAAAAATTCAAAGCTGGTGCGACACTCCCGAATTCCTGCTGAGGTTTGAGGTTTTTTATCTCGATGAAAACGGCGAAAACTGCCTGTTTGTCGAAAAAATGAGAGTTGCAAACAATATGCTGATCGCTTCCTTCAAGGGGGTTGAGAGCGAGGAAGCCGTAAATACGCTCAAAAACAAAATTTTGTACGCGAAAAAACAGGACGCGAACCTCGGCGAAGGCACTTATTTCGTGAGCGACATGATAGGGCTTCCCGTATTTGACCATGAAACGGGCGAAAAATACGGAACCCTTTCAGATGTCTTCGACAACGGCGCCGGCGACATTTACGTGGTCAAAACCGAAACCATCGAAAAAAACAACAAAAACAAAGAAGTCATGATCCCAAACGTCCCGGCTTTCATAAAAAAGGCGAACCTGGCCGAAGGCATATTCGTGGCTCCGATAGAGGGAATGTTCTAAAATATATGCGGTTTCATATTATAACCCTTTTCCCCGAAATGATAAAATCCGTTTTGAGCGAGAGCATAATCGGGCGCGGCGAAAAAAAAGGATTCATCAAAATAGACTATAGCCAGCTTCGGGATTTTTCGGACAACAAGCACGGAACCGTGGACGACACGGTTTACGGGGGGGGCATGGGCATGCTGCTCACCGCCGCCCCCATATATTCCTGCTGGAAGGCGATTTGCGAAAAAATCGGCGGCGAGGATGGCGAAAAAAAAATCAGGACGGTGTACATGTCCCCCAAAGGGAGCCTTCTGACGCAAAAAAAAGCCGAAGAACTGGTAAAATACACGGATTTGATAATAATCTGCGGGCGCTACGAGGGAGTTGACCAGAGGGCGCTGGACGAAGTGGCAGATGAGGAAATATCCATAGGTGACTATGTTTTGACCGGAGGGGAGCTTCCCTGCGCGATTTTGGCCGACTGCGTGGCCAGGCTTGCAGAAGGGGTTTTGAGCGATCCCGAATGCCATCAAAAAGAAAGCATAAGTTCGGGGCTTTTGGAATACCCGCAGTACACCAAGCCATTTGAGTTCATGGGAAGGACGGTTCCGGAAGTCTTGGTTTCCGGGCACCACGCAAAAATAGAGAAGTGGCGGTGGGAGCAATCGGTTTTGCTGACTGCGCTGCGCCGGCCCGACCTGCTTGAGGCGTGGCTGAAAAAAAATCTCGGCAATTTGGACAAAAGCGGCATCGAATTTTTGAAAGAAAATGGTTTTATATGATTGACGAAGACAAAAAAGCCGCGAAAACGGTGTCTTTGATTATAGCTGCGACCGCTTTTTCCAAAATTTTAGGGCTCGCGAGACAGGTTTTAATGGCGGCGCTTTATGGCGGCACAAGGCAAAACACCGCTTTTTCGGTGGCGTTGAACATACCGCTCGATTTTTTCGATATATTGTTCGGAGCGGCGATTTTGGGCGTTTTCATCCCCGCGTACAATTCCTTTGATTTCAATAACGAGGAATCGGAAAAAGAAGCCGAAAAATTTTCGGGCATATTTGTCAACACGGTTTTGCTCGCTTCGGGGATTTTGGCTTTTTTGGGCATCGTGTTCTCAAAGCAAATAGTGGGCATAGTCGCCAGAGTGGACGACGAAACGTTGGAGCTGGCTTCGGGTTTGCTTAAAATTTTGTTTCCGATGATCGTATTTACCGGGGCGGTATACAGCCTGACGGGGATTTTGCAATCGAAAGGCGAATTCATCGCTCCCGCGCTGGTTTCGGCGGTTTCGAATTTCGGAGTGGTGGCATATTTTTTATTTTTGAACAACCATTTCGGGGTTTACGGGCTCGCTTGGGCCTATTTGGTTTCTTGGGCGGTCCAGCTGCTCACTCTCGTCGCGCCGCTGGCCAAAAAAAAATACAAGTATAGGATAATAATTGATTTCAGAAATCCGGCTTTGGCAAAGTGCTTGAAATTGGCCCCCCCGATTATGGCGGGCGCTTGGCTTGTGCCTTTGGGAAAACAGATAGGGCTCCATTTTTCGACTTTGTGCGAAAACGGCGATGCGGCGGTGGCCTCTTTCACCAATTCGTGGCAGCTGTTTTTGATAATCACCGGGATTCTGACTTATGGGATATGCAACTACATATTCCCGAAACTCGCGCAAAACGCCGAAAACGAAAAAAAATTCGCGGAAATCGCAAAAACGGGTTTGTCGGCGGCGTGTTTCGTGATCGTCCCGGTGGCCTGCCTGTGTTACGGGCTCAGGAGGGAGGCGATAGCGGTCATCTTCATGCGCATGAAATTTACGCCGGAACTCGCGGCGTCGACTGCCGAAATGTTTTCCATGCTCGCGCCCTCGATGGTTATGTTTTCCGTGATAGAAATAACAAACCGCGTGTTCTATTCCAAAAAATCAGTCAAGTTTCCCATGATTGCGGCGCTTGCGGGCATAGCGGCAAATTTTTTGATGTGCAGGGTTTTCATATCGCATCTGGGGCTTGCGCCCTCCTATATCGCGCTTTCCGTTTTGATCTGCCAAAGCGTGGCGGCAGTTATTTTGCTTGCTGCGCTGAAAATCAAGGTAAGCGGGGCGCTGGACAAAAAATTTTTGGCGAATGCCGCAAAAATACTTTTGAGTTCGTGCATAATGACAACAGCTGTCCAGGCATTATACCATTTGATAGGAAACAATGCATTCGAATCGGATATTTTAAAAAATATTGCGGTTGCGGGGGGGATTACGCTTGCAGGGGCGGTGTTTTATATAGGCTCCAATTTGGTTTTGGGAACGCAAGAAGCGAAAATGCTGATGAAAATTTTGAAAAAGAACAGGAGCTGATTTGAAATTTGACGAATGAACCTAAGAAAAAAAAGAAAAATATATTCAAAACCAGCATAATTTTAAAATTCTTGTTTTTTGTCGCGGACTGGATGCACAGAAAAATAGGCGCGGGCTTTGCGGCTTTTATGTTTACGGGATATGAAAATTCCATGAAGCGCTACGAAAAATCTTTTTTTTACAAAACATTCCAGGGATATGAGCCGAGCCGGGTAAAAATCCCGGTGAGGAAATTGAAGAAATCGATAATAGGCAAATGCGAACGCAGCGTGGCCATACGCGGGATAAAAAAAGCGGTCGACAGGATATTGTCCGCGAATCTGGGCACCGTCGGGATGTTTTTTGCATCCCTTGGGTTTTATTCTTCGCTCATGTATTTGATCAAAGTATATGTGCAAAAAGACCCGGGTACTATGTTGATCGATTTGATCGCGGGAATCGCCCTGACGGCTTTTTCCGCCTTGCTTGTCATCTTCGGCAAGCAGTCGCTGTACGACTCGCTGTACGGCAGTTTTATATGCAACGCCCTTTTCTTCAAGTTTTTGAGGTTTCCCGAAAAAAGCGAAAGTCCGAAAATTGCCTCCGGGCGCAATCCGAGAACGATAAAGATCATATGCTTTTCGCTCGGCATGGCGATAGGGATCATGACATACTTCATAAAAACTCCGCTGGGTTCCCTCACGGCCTTGTGCGCCGCATTCGCGGCCGCGGCCCTGCTTTATTCGGTTTTGTGCTGTCCCGAAGCGGGGCTCCTGCTGTTTTTGGCGGCGGTGCCGTTTTTGCCGCCCGGAGGCTTGGTCCTGACCGGAGGGGGGCCTTGCGTTTTGATTTCGCTCTGCTATTTTTTGAAGCTGATCAGGGGAAAGCGCACGTTCGAATTTGGGATCTTGGATTTTTTCGTTTTGTTGTTTTGCGCATTGATATTTTTCGGCGGGGCGGTTTCCGTGGCGAAAAGCGGGAGCTTGAGGCCCGCGTTGATGTATTTGTGCTTTACTTTGATATATTTCGCGGCAGTCAACATGATAAGGTCAAAAGAAATGATACAAAGATGCGTGTCCGCCCTGATGTTCTCGGGGGTGATAGTGGCAGCTTACGGGATATACCAGAATTATTTCGGGGTCGCGGACAGGACATGGCAGGACTCGAGCATGTTTTCGGATATTTCGGGGCGGGTGGTTTCGACTCTCGAAAATCCGAACGTGCTGGCCGAATACCTCATACTCGTGATACCATTCATGATAGTTTCGATTTTTATCGCGGGCAGCGCCAAAAAAGCCGCGCCCTATGCGGCCTATACTCTTCTTGCCGCAGTTTGCCTCATCTATACTTGGTCTAGGGGTTCGTGGATCGGGATCATATTCGCTTTGCTGATGCTGTTCGTCATAATGAACAAGAAGGCGATAGTGGCTTATCTCGGAATTTTGCTTCTTGTGCCCTTCGCCCCGGCGGTTTTGCCGAACTCCATCGTACAAAGGATCGCCACAATAGGCGACATCGCGGACACTTCCACTTCTTACAGGGTCTCTATATGGCAAGCCACGATGAAAATGATAAAAGACCATATGTTTTGGGGCATCGGGGTAGGGCAGCCGGCTTTCAAGCTGGTATATCCCGAATATTCGCTCGCGGGAATCGAAAACGCGCCCCACAGCCACAACTTGTATTTGCAGATTTGCGTCGAGCTCGGGATTGTCGGCCTCGCCGTCTTTTTGCTTGCGGCATTTTTCATTTTGCAATACTGTTTCACAGCGATAAAAAAAACGGAGGAAAAATATATCAAGTTGCTGGCGGCGGGGGGGCTTTGCGCGGTGGCCGGGTTTTTGCTCAACGGATTCACGGATTATGTTTGGTACAACTACAGGGTTTACCTGATGTTTTGGCTGGTCGTTTCCATAACTGCCGCAATTTGCCGTTTCGGGCAAAAAAACCAAATCCCGGATAACGCCGATGGCGATCGCGTTTGACGCAGGGGGGGAAATGCTGCTTTCAATAAACAAATTGTTCAAAAAGCCGGCGCACCCGTTCAATATGCAGCAAAACGGAGAAAAAACCTATGCAGAGTGGCAATTCGAAAATGGGGAGCGCACAATCGCATTTTATTTGAAACGCTACACCCGCGACGAAATGTTCAAAGACAAAAATGTTTTGGACGTCGGGTGCGGGGCGGGAGGCAAGTCGCTGTATTACGCTTCAATCGGGGCGAAGCGCGTGACAGGAATGGACATCATGGAAAGCTATGCAAAGGACTCTGCGGAACTCGCCGACAAACTGAGCCTTTCGGGAAAGTTCGAGTTCGCGCCGGGGGATGCGGCCAAAATGCCGTTTGGTGACGGATGTTTTGATTCGATAATTATCAACGACGCGATGGAGCACGTGGGCGACCCTGCCGCCGTTTTGCGCGAATGCATGAGGGTGTTGGCCGGCGGGGGGCGGCTGTATGTAAATTTTCCGCCGTATAACCACCCGTATGGCGCGCATTTGTCCGATGCGATCGGGATCCCCTGGGTACATTTGTTTTTCGGGCAGAAATCCTTGATACGGGCATACAAAAAATTGGTGGGGGAACTGCCGGACGGCGAAAAGCGGATCAGCTTCAGAATATCCAAGCGGGAAAACGGCGAAGAATATTTTTCGTACATAAACAAAATGACGATAAAAAAATTCAAAAAACTGATCGCGGATTTGAATTTGGAAATGGAATACTACAGGGAAGAGAAATTTGCGAAAATTCCGGTTTTGAAAGAATTTTTTACGAGAATGGTAGTGTGCGCCATAAAAAAGCAATGCGGAAATGTAAATATTAAAGAGGTGAGTGCCAAAAATGAATAGCGGAAAATTTTCGGAACAGGCGCGTGCGCCGCAAAAAAAGGCGTACAGATTCAACATCATTGATTTTGTGCTCATAGCCATAATCATCGCGGCGGTTTCCCTGCTTGTCTATATCATGCTCGGAAACGATATTTTCGGGGGCGGCGAAACGTCCAATATACTGTACACCATCGAAATAAACCCGATCAAAAACGATTTCCTTTCCTCCGCGCATCTGATAACGAAGGGGACGAAAATAATAGAAAGCATCAGGACAAACGATTTGGGCGAAATCCAGGACATAAAAATAACCGATGCCATTTCGCTCACGACCGATTTGGAAACGGGAATCGTGAAAGAAACGCTGTATCCCGATTTTTCCAAAGTGGTGATAACGGTATTGGCCAAATGCAAAAAAGACAAGATAAAATTTGTGGTGAACGGCGAAACCATCATGGTGGGCATACAGATAAACTTCAGGACTCCGTATCTCGTGAGTTACGGAACCTGCACATCCCTTGTGGAAACAGACGAGGAGGGGAATCCGATCGATGAATAACAAAGAAAAAAAACCGAGATTCAACATAATAGACTTGATCATAATTTTGTTCATAGCCGCGGCTCTCGTGGGGATCGCTATGAGGTACAACCTCGCCGACACGATAAACCTCAACGCCAACGGCGAAACATTCGAAATCGAATTCATTTCGGGCTGGGCCATACAGGAAGCCTCCCAGAAATATTTTGAACCCGGGGTGGCTTTTTACATAAACATCGACAGCGTGAAAATCGGGGAGATAAAGGAAATACTCGACATCAGAAATCCCGCGATCGATTATGTGACCGATTTGAACGGCAACATAGTGGAAACCGAATTGCCGGGGAAAATCGACGTGATAGGCGTGATGAAGAGCACGGGGAGGATCACTAAGGATGGGGAATATATGATAAATGGAAATTATTTCGTGGCTCCAAACAAAGAAATGTTGATACATACCGGATATTTGGAAGGATGGGTTCGGATTATAAGCATAAAAAAGGCGGACGAATGACAATCCGCCATTTGTTAAATTATTATTAACAAAAAAATAACTATTGATTTAAAACGAAAATTATGCTAAAATATAATATCGGCGATTTATTTATTATACGGGAGCGGTGAACAATGATTTCCAAAGACGTTACAGTTCATAATAGCGTGGGGCTGCACGCCCGGCCCGCTACGTTTTTTGTCCAGAAGTCCAATTCCTACAAAAGTTCGATATGGGTCGAAAAAGGGGACAGGAGGGTCAACGCGAAAAGCTTGCTCGGAGTGCTTTCCCTCGGAATCGGCAAAGGGACTACGATAACCCTGATATCAGACGGGGTGGACGAAGAAGAAGCCCTCAGCGGGCTCGTGGAATTGATCCAAAAAGGGATAAGCGAATAATCATGCAACGAGCGTGAACGCTTCGGTCCAAAATATCGGCATCGGCAAAAAACGGCATAAACGAGGCGGGTTTGCGGAAAAAGCGGGCGCGTGGCGTGTTTTGTGTCGTTTTGTCACGTGGAAGCAAACGGAGAAAAATGTAGGTATGGATGTTATCGAAGTCATCGAGGAAATTCCGGCAACCGAGGAAAAAAAAGAAGAAGAAATAAAATCCCAAATAAAAGCGCTCAAAAAAAAGGCCCAGTCGCTCCCGCCAAAAAGCGGGGTGTATCTGATGAAAAACGAAAAAGGCAAAATAATTTACGTAGGCAAGGCCAAGTTTCTGTCAAACAGGGTCTCGCAGTATTTTGTTTTTTACCCGCACAGGGATTTCAAGACGAACAAGCTCGTCGAAAATATAAGCGACTTCGATTTCATAATCACGGGAAACGAAATAGAAGCGCTGATTTTGGAAAACCAGCTCATAAAGCTGCACGCGCCGAAATACAACATAAAACTAAAGGACGACAAAAATTATCCATACCTGAAAATAAATATACATAGCGAATACCCTTCGCTTTCAGTCACGAGAGCCAGGGCCCCGGGCGACAAATCACTTTTTTTCGGACCGTACTCTAACAAAGGCAGCATATACGAGCTCATAGACGAGATAGACAAGCATTTCAAGCTGCCCGCCTGCAAAAACGAATTTCCCAAAGACATAGGTAAGAGGCGCCCTTGCCTGAATTTGAGGATTGGCAGATGCATGGGGATATGCACGGGGAGCGTGGACGCGCAAAATTACAAAAGCATAATAGACGACGTGGTCATGTTCATAAAAGGCGATTATGAAAAGCTGATAAAATGCTACGGCGAAACCATGGCGAAAGCTTCGGAGGATATGGATTTCGAAAAAGCGGCGCAATTCAGGGACAAAAAATTCGCCCTCGAAAAATTGCGCTCAAAGCAAAAAATAGTCGCCGCCCCGGATATAGACGAAGACGTTTTCGGAGTGTATGTGGGGGACACGAGTTCGTGCGTTTCCGCATTCGTCATACGAAGCGGGATAATGGTCGATAAAATAACCGAACATTTCGCCTACGACGAGATTTTGGACGAAGGGGGGTTCATGCAGTATCTGCAGGAATATTATATGAACCGAAATTTTGTCCCAAAACAGATTCTTTCGAGCGTCGCCCTAAGCGCGGAAAACATAGATTTGCTGCAGGATTGGCTCGGCGAAAAGGCGAATGCAAAAATAAAAATCATTTGCCCCAAAAAAGGCGAACAAAAAACGGCGGTTGAGCTTGCGGTCACCAATTCAAAAGAAAACCAGCGTCTGTACAAAGAAAAATATTCAAAAGACACAAACAAGCTCGCTTCGATAGCTAAAATTTTGAGCCTCGAAGTTTTGCCGCAGAGAATAGAAGCATACGATGTGTCAAATTCGGGTTCGGACAATATAACCTGCGGAATGATAGTTTTGCAAGATGGGGCATTCAAAAAAGGAGACTACAAAAGCTTCAACATCAAAACGATAGCAAACGCGCAGGACGATTACGCTTCGATGGGCGAAGCGGTGAAAAGAAGATTTATGCGTTACGCCGCCCCGGAAGAAAAAACGGAAAACGGATTTGCGAATCTGCCGGATTTGATTTTGCTCGATGGAGGCAAGGGGCATGTCTCGGCGATAAAAAAAGTTTTGGGAGAATTCCGGGAAGACCATTTGGAAATTTCCGAAATTCCGGTTTTCGGGATGGTGAAAGACGAGTTTCATAAAACCCGGACATTGACCGACGGGGAAATGGAAATCAACATAGCCAAAGACCAGACGGTGTTTGTTTTGTTTTATAAAATACAGGAAGAAGTGCACAGATACGCATTGAAACGCATGGACACAAAACGCAGGAGAGGCGTAAAGGCATCCGCTTTACAGAACGTGAAAGGGCTTGGCGCCGCCAAAATCAAAAATTTATTCGAGCGCTTCAAGTCGATTGACGAAATAAAAAACGCCGCAGAAGAAGAACTTGCGAAAATCAAAAGCATAACGAAAACGGATGCGGGGAATATAATAAATTATTTCAAATCCGAATCTGCCCAATCCCCCAATTCCGCCGGCGAAAAGAAAGAAGAGGTATGAAATGCGGATAATAGCGGGAAAATCGCGCGGCACGATCCTCGAGTCATTGGAAGGCGAAGATAGCCGCCCGACGCTTGAAAGAGTGAAGGAAAATTATTTCAACGCGATAAATTTTGAAGTGGCAAACGCGAAAGTTTTGGATCTATTCGCGGGCACGGGGCAGCTCGGCCTCGAAGCGCTGAGCAGAGGGGCGCGGGAGGCAGTGTTCGTTGATTCGGATTCGCGATGCGTTGAAATCATGGCGAGAAACGCGCAGAAAGCGAAACTGTACGAGCGATGCAGCATAGTAAAAAGCGATTATGCGGATTTTTTGACTGCTTTGAAAAAACGCAGGGATTTTGAGAAATTCGACATAATATTCATGGATCCCCCGTATAACTTGGCTAAAAAGCTGATGGGCGAATGCGTGAAAAAAATCATGAAAAACGAACTCATATCAAATGGCGGCCTCATAATCTGCGAAACGGGAGACGGAGAACAGGCAAGTTTGGATTTGAGCGAAGAAATGTCGGAAAAAATAAAAAAAAGCCGGATATACAAATACGGGAAAATATGCATAACGATATTGACGATAGAAATAATATCGGAGGTACCGGGCAAAAAGGGGGAAAGCGATGGGAAATGAAAACATTTGCGTGATTCCCGGAACTTTCGATCCCGTGACAAACGGGCACATCGACATAATCGACAGATCTGCGAAACTGTTTGGGGCCATTTATGTGGTTTCCCTCGAAAATTCGATGAAAAAGACCATGTTCTCCTCAAACGAAAGGAAAAAAATGCTTGAACTCGCCTGCGGGGAAATTTGCGGGAGTGATAAAATTACCGTGGAGGCCACAAACGGGCTGTTGGCGGATTACGCCGCTTCAAAAGGCGCGGGCTTCATCGTGAAAGGGGTTCGCAACGCAATCGATTATGAATACGAATATATGCAATCGATAATAAACAGGGAGATAGGAAACGGAATAGATACGCTGCTTTTCCCCGCAAAACCGGAACATTCGCATTTGAGTTCGAGTTTTGTCAGGGAAATGATCGCATATGGCCGAGAAATATCCGGTTTTGTCCCTGAAAAAGCACATTTGCGAATCCGCGAGATTTTACGCGATGTAAACCCATATGCTTGACAGGCAATCGCCAAAAAATGAAGAATGTATTAACAATTTTCGCGAATTTTAATAAATTTTAAAAAAACGCAGAAAGTTGTTGACATTCTTTTTTTCTTGGTGTATAATGAGAGAAATATCACTCGAATGCGATTTTAAGGGAAATGGCAAAGATGGCGTAAGCGAAACGGCTTTACATCGATTTTATTTGAATTATGGAACAAGTGCAATTCAATCACTGCCCCGTGATGAAATCCGAAGCGATCGAATATTTGCAAATAAATCCCGAAGGCGTGTATTTCGATTTGACACTGGGTGGCGGGTCGCATTCGGAAGAAATAGCGAAAAAGCTAATGGGCGGCAAATTGATAGCAGTAGACCGGGATCCGGACGCGATCGAATATTCGAGGGATAAATTGAAGGGATACGGGGACAAAATATATTTTGTCAACGACAATTTCGCGAATATAAAAAACATCGCAAGCGGGTTGGGCTATGAAAAAATAGACGGGGCGCTAATGGATCTGGGGGTTTCCTCTTATCAAATAGAATCCGACAGGGGATTTTCCTACATGAAAGATTCGCCGCTAGCCATGACGATGGATAAAAATCAAGAATTTACCGCCGCCGTTTTGGTAAACACGTTCAAAAAAGAAAAATTAAGAGAAATAATTTCCAACGATGGAGATGAAAAATACGCCGGGCTCATCGCAGGGGAGATCGTAAAAAGAAGGGAAACAAAACCTTTCGAAACCACGCTGGAACTTTCCGAAACGATAAAATGTGCGGTTAAAAACGTGAAATATAGCGGCGGGCATCCTGCGAAAAAATCGTTTAGTTTCATCAGGGCTTATGTGAACGACGAATTATATTCGATAAAAACAGCGTTAGATGCAATCGAGCAGATGTTGAACAAAAGCGGAAGGCTCGTAGTGATCTCCTTTGATGGAGATGAAGACAAGATCACCAAAAAATGCTTCGGATATTACGAAAAAAATTGCGTGTGCCCGCCAAAGTTTCCCGTTTGCATATGCGAAAAAAGGACAACTTCGAAAGCCGTAACAAAAAAGCCCGTATATCCGAGCCAAAAAGAAAAGCGGGAAAACCCGCGCTCCGAAAGCGCCAGATTGAGAGTATTGGAAAAGTTGTAGCCAATCTCGTTTACATACAGAAAATAAAAATAAATACACGCGAAAACGATAGGGGGAGATCGTATGACGCAAAAAAAAGGCATCGGCCGTTCGTCAAATTCAAAAAAGACCGGACAGGCGCGGAGCGTTGGCAATAGTGATGCCTCTTCCAATTATATGAGGGCAAACGCCCCGGTTCGTAAAAATGGGGGCCGCGTGGCCTATGCTCAAAATAGGCCGAATTTGAACATGGCCAACGCCGGAGCCCTTCGCATTCCCGGGCGGACAAGGGATGCAGGCCGATACGGGGAACGGCTCCGCGAAGACCGAAAATATCCCAACAGGCGCAAACGGATAATAACAGGCAAAGAATTGACCACTCCCTTGGCGAGAAAAAAGAAAATCGAAAAAGTCCGCTTGCAAAAAGCGAAAAAGGCGAAAATAAAAGTGGAAACCATTCCTGTCGAAAAAAACAGGTTTCCCCTGAATGTCATTTTTGGCCTCGTCATCGCCTCGGCTTTTTTGTTCGCCTCGGTTATGACGCAAAATGCCCTCAACGAGCAAAATGACAAAATAAACAAATGGGGCGAAAAAATAAATGCCGAAGACAAAAAAGAAAAAAACTTGAAAAACGAACTCGAAACCAAAAACGATTTCAGCTTTTTTATCGAATACGCAGTGAACGAGTTGGAAATGGTGAAGGAAGAATCGAATTCGATCAAAAAAACTTATATCTACGGGAAATCGAGCGACAAAGCGGAAGTACTTGCGGAAAAAAGAGGCTCGTTCATCGAATTTCCGGAAATTATGTCCACCATATTCAAAAAAAAATAAAATAAAGAAATTCAAGGTGGAAGGCCGGGGAGAACGAAATTTTGAGCGGGGTCGATTACAAATTCAAAAAAACGCGCATGATCATAATAGGTTTGCTGGCGGCTGCTTCGATTGCCGGTTTGCTTTTGAAACTCTACGACATACAAGTGGTAAATTTCAAGCTGTATCAAGAAAAAGTCACGGCGCAGCGCACGGGGGATATCCCCATAACCCCGCAAAGGGGGGCTATTTACGACCGGAACATGACGGTTTTGGCTGAAAACATCCAATTGGAGCAGGTTTTCATTTCGCCGGCGGACATAAAGGACGAAGAGGAAGCCGAATTGATAGCCCGGGGGCTTTCGGAGCTGCTCGATGTAGATTATGACGAAATATACGCAAAAACCGCAAAAAAAGAGAGAAAAGACGAAAATATAAAACACGGGGTCGAAATATCGACGGCCGACGAAGTGCGGCGCTTCAAAGCGGACAACGCGATAAAAGCCATATATTTCAGGGAAGAGGCCAAAAGGATTTATCCGCATTCAAACAGCGCCGCCCAAGTTCTCGGTTTCACCGGTTCGGAAAACAAGGGGATATTCGGGGTGGAAGCCCGATACGACGAAACGTTGAGCGGCGTTGCGGGAAGAATCATAACGGTAAAGAACGCCTTCGGCAAATCTGTAAACACGGAATCCACTTTTCGGGAAGTTCAAAACGGTAACAACCTCGTTTTGACGCTGGATATAAACATACAGGAAATTTTGGAAAAGAATTTGGAACAGGCATTCAACGAATCGCAGCCTCGCGAAAGGGCGACGGGAATCGTGATGGACGTAAACAGCGGCGAAATTCTCGCAATGAGCACAAAGCCCGATTTCGACCCGAACAACCCCTACGAGATAACCCCCGACGTGCTCCGGCACATAAATTTGGATGCGAATGCCATGCTGCATATAGAAAGCAAAGAATATGAATCGGAAGAGGACAAAGCTTACGAAATTGACAAACAAAAATTGTATAAGCTTTGGAACAACAAAGCGGTAACCGAACCATACGAACCCGGGTCTACTTTTAAAGTCTTGACATCGGCGATGGCGCTTGAAGAAAAAGCGGTAAATCCTTCAGATGCATTTTACTGTTCGGGGAGCCACACGGTGGGGGGCATTCCGATACCCTGCCATTTGGCGGGCGGCCACGGCCATGAGACGTTTGCAATCGGACTCCAGCAATCTTGCAACCCCGCCCTAATGCAGACGGCCGAAAGGCTGGGGGGCGCCGCTTTCCTGAAATATTTCGCCGCTTTCGGATACAATCAAAAAACCGGCATAGACTTGCCATTTGAAGCTTCATCCATAATGCATTCGCCCGAAGATTTCAGGAGCGTCGAACTCGCGACGGCTTCGTTCGGGCAGGGATTCAAAATCACCCCGATCCAGCAGCTTGCGGGAATCGCGGCGGTGGCAAACGGCGGAAAATTGGTCACGCCGCATATCGTAAAATCGATAATCGACGACAGAGGCAATGTCGTGAAAAATTTCGATCCCGAAATAAAGCGCATGGTGATATCGCAAGAAACTTCCAAGACGCTGACTTCGATATTGGCCGAAGGCGTGGCAAATAACGGGGCGGCGAGAAACGCATATGTAAAGGGTTATGTTGTAGCGGCCAAAACCGGCACTTCGCAAAAAACCAGGAATGCGGAAGTGGAATGGTACGTCGGCTCGTGCGTGGCCTACGCCCCGGCGGACAACCCGCAGATAGCGGTCATAATAATCGTCGATGAACCTACTGTAGGCAGCATATACGGAGGCGTCATAGCGGCTCCGTACATATCGAAAATATTGGCGGAAGTTTTGCCGTATTTGGGAATTGAACCCGCCTATGCGGAAATAATTGAAAGCTACATCAACGTGGAAAATTACGAACGGCAGAAAGCGGGCGAAGCGCAAGAAAGGATATCATCCAAAGGCCTACAATTCAAAATTATCGGCGATGGGGACACCGTAAAAGAACAAATGCCAAAAAAAGGAAGCAACTTGCCCAAAGGCGGAACCGTCGTGCTGTACATGGATGAAGTCGAGCAAAAAGAAACGGCGGAAGTTCCAAACGTAACCGGGCTGACCGCGCGGCAGGCAAACGACCGGATGGCCGCATCGGGGCTGAACATAAACATAACGGGGGCCGAGGACATGAATTCCGGGGCGATCGCGCGGAGCCAGAAACCCGGCGCGGGGGAGACGGTTCCAATAGGGACAATAATCGAAGTTGAATTTCGGCACAATGCGCTGACAGATTAAAATAAAAGCAGGTATATTATGGAACTGGCTATCGCGGAAATCGCAAAAGCCGCAAAAGGGACAATCAAGGGGAGCGGCGTTTGCAATCTCCCGAAGGTGAAAAACATCGTCACGGATTCCCGGAAAATTTTGAAGGACAGCTTGTTTTTCGCGATGAGGGGCGAAAATGGCGACGGGCATGATTTTGTCGCAAAAGCGATTGAAAACGGAGCGCTCGGAGCTGTGGTGCAAAAAGGCAGGGGCGGGGAATATGGGTCACTCGGGAAAGCGGCCATCATAGAAGTCGGCGATACCGGCGCCGCCCTTTTGGATACGGCGAAATATTACAAAAGTTTATTTGAAAATTTAAATATGACCGTTGCGGTCACGGGGAGTGTGGGGAAGACCACGACAAAAGAATTCATATATTCGGTTCTCGGCGCAAAATTCAAAACCCAAAAAAGCGAGGGGAATTTCAACACCGAGATAGGGCTGCCGTTCACTTTGTTTTCGCTGGCTGAAGATACCGAGGCTTTGGTGCTCGAAATGGGCACGAGCGGATTCGGCGAAATAAAAAGGCTTTCCGAAACGGCAAATCCGGAAACGGCAGCCATAACGAATATAGGCACATCGCACATCGAAAGTTTGGGCTCGATGGAAGGAATAAAAAAAGCGAAATTCGAAATCTTGGAAGGCATGGAGCCATACTCCAACATTGTTTTGAATGCGGACGATCCGCTACTGTATTCCGAAAAAGGCAAAACCGGCAAAAAAGAATATTTTTTCGGGATAAAAAACGCCGACGCGGATTTCAGGGCGGAAAAAATAGATATTGATTATGAAAAAAACAATTCATTTTTTGTTTCGGGAAATTATAAATTTAAAATACCGACCGCCGGGACCCACATGGTGCGCGATGCGCTCCCGGCGCTGGCAGTCGGCAAAATTTACGGGCTGACAGACGCTCAGATACAAAACGGATTCGAAAACTTCCAAAATGCGAAAATGCGGCAAAACATATATGAGCATAACGGCCTGACGATAATCGACGATTGCTATAACGCGAGCTTGGAATCGACCTTGGCTGCTTTCGAGACGCTTTCGGGGCTGGCCGCCAAAAAAAACGGGCATGCCGCAGCCGTGCTTTCAGACATCCTCGAAGCGGGGGAATATTCAAAACAGATACATGAAAAAATCGGAATTGCAGCGGTGGAAAAAAACATCAGCGTGTATCTGTTCGGCGAAAACTCAAAAGCGACATACGATTCCATCGTCAGACACAGCGGCGGGCAATACGATTGTTGTTATGGGAATGACAAAAGGGCGATCGCGCTGCAGCTTTTTTCCGAGGTGCAAAATGGCGACGTCATACTGTTCAAGGCGAGCCGCGGGATGGCGATGGAGACGGTTCTGGAGCTTTTCAAATCATGCCGGAGGTAAATGATGTATTTATATGTTTTCGCCCCGCTCGCGCTCTCTTTTGCCGTGGCGCTTTTGCTCGGCAGGTTTCTCATACCGTTTCTGAAATCGATAAAAATGGGGCAAAAAATATTGGACATAGGCCCGAGATGGCACAAATCGAAAGAAGGGACGCCGTATATGGGCGGGCTTTTGTTTATCGCCGGAACGCTCGCGGCGGTTTTGGCTTTCGGTTTTGCCGCAAAAAGGGAAAGTGGCGCGGCGGGGTTTGCCGATATATACACGTTTGCCATGGCGCTCTGCTATGGCGCGATAGGTTTTTTCGACGATTACACCAAGCGGATCAAAAAGCAAAACGAAGGGCTGAGCGCAATCGGCAAATTGGCTTTGCAGTTTCCCGTAGCGATTGTTTATACCGCCGCCATGCATTTCAGCGGAACTATAACCACAAAGCTTTGGATCCCGTTGGCGAACATAAACGCGGATCTTGGGGTTGTTTATTACATATGCGTGGTTCTGGGCATCGTATTCATCGTGAACAGCGTGAACATCCACGACGGGATAGACGGTATGTGCGGTACGGTGAGCTCGGTTATCATGATCATGTATTTGATCATGTTCGCTGTCGCCAAAAACGAAACCGGCATGGCGCTGACAGGCGCGTGCCTTGGGGGGCTTATCGGGTATTTGTGGTATAACTGGCACCCCGCAAAAATCATCATGGGAGACACCGGCTCGCTGTTTTTGGGCGGGATGGTCGTGGGGATCGCGGTTTGGCTTGATGTGCCGATGCTGCTCGCGCTTTTTGGCATAGTCTACATCATCGATATTTTTTCGGTGATGATACAAGTGGGATATTTCAAGCTCACAAAAGGCAAAAGGTTTTTCAAAATGGCGCCGATACACCACCATTTCGAACTTTGCGGCTGGAGCGAATACAAGCTCGTGACAGTCACGGCTTCGATAACCGCCGCGATGTCGGTTTTTTCGGTGTTTTGCGCGGCGCTTCGGCAATAAAAAAGGCAGGGGAGAAAAATGGTGGAAAAATCCCGTCAGGGGATTAACAAAAACAACCGCAGGCCGATTTGGCCCGCAAAAAAAAACGAACCCAAAAAAAACGAACCCAAGGAAACTGCGGGAATGGTAGTAAGGTACTGCGCGGGGGTGGATCGGATATTTTTGGCTCTCGTCATCGTAATGATGCTGCTTGGGACGATCATGATAGCCAGCGCGAGCTATGCGAATTCTTTGGAATATAACAACGACAGCTATTATTTCATCAAAAAGCAATTCGTAATGGCGGCGATCGGGCTTGCCGCCATGATCTTAATGAGTTATGTGGCCGATTATATTCGCCTGGAAAGGGTCACGGTATTTTTTTTCGCGGCGACGGTAGTCGCAAATTACCTCACGGCCTTTTTCGGAACGCTCAAAAACGGCGCGCGCCGATGGTTTGACATTCCGATCATAAACGTTTCGGTTCAGCCATCCGAAATTTTGAAACTCGCAGTGGTGATGGTATTCGCCTATTGCATAGAGAACAAAGCCGAAAAAATGAAAAAAGCGAAATGGGGCGTGGGAGTTTCCCTTTTGATCATGGCTTTTGCCATGTTCGCGCTGATTTTGCAAAAACACGTTTCGGGGTTTATCATCATCGGGGTTTTGTGCGTCGCGATGCTGGTTATCGGCGACGCTCCGGCTTGGTTTCTTTGGATTGTGGCGGGCGGGGCTGCGGCGGCTGTAGCCGCGCTGGTCAATTTTACCGGGGCAATCGTCGATTTTTTCAACAATACCCCTCTTTCGCACGTGGCAAAAAGGCTCGCAGTATGGAAAAACCCGTATATAGACCCTCTCAAGTCCGGGCACCAGATAATCCAGTCCCTGTATGCGATAGGCTCGGGAGGATGGACGGGGCTCGGCCTCGGCCAAAGCAAGCAAAAATTTTTGTATCTGCCGGAACCTCAAAACGATTACATTTTCGCCATAGTTTGCGAAGAGCTCGGATATGTAGGGGCCATTTTGATCATTATCGCCTTTGTCATGCTGATATTCCGCGGGGTTTGGATAGCGTATAAAGCGCCCAACAAATTTGCGTCGTGTTTGGTTCTGGGGATAATAATAAAAATAGCGCTGCAGGTGATTTTGAACATAGCGGTTGTGACAAATATCCTCCCCGCGACGGGTATAACCATGCCTTTTTTCAGTTATGGCGGCACTGCGCTCATCATATTGATGGCGGAAATGGGGATAATCTTGTCTATTTCGAAATATTCCATCGAAAAGCCGCAAAAGGAGCGAGAAATATGCGCGTGCTCATAAGCGGGGGCGGATCGGGGGGCCATACCAGCCCCGCGATCGCGATCGCCAACCATTTGCGCGAAGAGGGCAAGGATGTGCAAATCGCATTCGCAGGCACCGAAAAAGGGCTGGAAAACAAAGTGGTGCCGCGCGAAGGATATAGGCTGCATCATCTGAAAGTGCGCCCTTTCAGCAGAAAGAAGAAATTTTCGCTCGCGAATCTGGATGCGGCGGTGAAAGCTTTCACTTCCCAGATTGCGGCAAAAAAAATAATAAAGGATTTTGGGCCCGATGTGGTCGTGGGAACCGGCGGATATGTGAGCTGGCCCGTACTGGCGGTTGCGGCAAAGCAAAAAATCCCCACTGTCATTCACGAGCAGAACGCCCTCCCGGGAATAACGACCAAAACACTCGCCAAGCTCGTCGACAGGGTGATGATAAGCTTTGAAGAAAGCCGCAAATATTTCAAGGGCGGCGCGGGCGAAAAATTCATACTTACCGGAAATCCCGTAAAATCGGAATTTTTTTCCATAGACCAAAAAAAAGCGAAAGAAGAGCTGAGCCCGGGAAAATTCATGATTTTGTCGGTTGGCGGGAGCATGGGGGCGGAAAAAATAAATGAAGCGCTGATAGATTTTATGGACAAATACTCAAAAAACAAAAACTTGACGCACTACCACGTGACAGGTTCGCGGGGATATGAGCAGTACGGACGGATTTTTGCGGACAAAGGCTTGGGCGTCTGCGATAATTTGTTTTTGTACGAATACATATATGACATATGCAAATATTATGCAGCGGCAGACATCATAGTATGCAGGGCGGGGGCATTGACCTTGGCGGAACTCGCCGTTTTGAAAAAGGCGGCGATATTGGTCCCCTCGCCTCATGTGGCCGAAAACCACCAGTACAAAAACGCGGAAGCGCTGGAGCGGCAAAACGCGGCTGCGATAATAGAGGAAAAAGACCTGACGGCGGAAATTCTGATCCGAAAAATAGAGGAACTCATGGCAAGTCCGGAAAAATTGTCGGATATGGAGCAAAATATCGGCAAATTCGCTTTTCCGGACACGCTAAGCAAAATACGCGGAATAATAATGGATGTTTTGGATGTGAAAGAGCAAAAATGAAAATCAGGATAATTTTGTCTAAAATCAAAAAAGTTGTTTTGACGGCTCTCGTGCTCGCTTTTGTGATGGCGTTGTTCTTGTTTTTAGCCAACAGTTATTTTTTCAAAATAAAAAACATACAGATAAGCGAAAACGACAAATATTCATACGACGATATTTTGCAAGCGAGCGGAATTTCAATAGGGGAAGATTTGTACGGCGTGAATTTGAATGAAACGGAAAATAAGATAAAAAAGAAGCTCACTTATGCAAAAAGCGTGAACATAACGCAAATCCCCCCATCGACCCTGAATATTGAAATTGAAATTGAACGGGGTTTTTTTGCGATAATGATCGGGGGGGACTATTATGTCATTTCAAAAACATTTGACGTCATGGACAAAATAAAAGTTCCCGCAAATGGGGAAGCCGGCTTGCCCGGGGAAATCATCACAGTCGAAGCGAATGAAATAAAAAAATGCTATCTGGGCGAAAAGATCGAATTTTCGGACGGCGACATATATGATTTTTTGAAGGGGATAGTTGAGCTTTTCGAAAAAAATGAATCCGGCGCACTCTCGGAAATAAAAAACATAGACATAAGCGACAAATTCAAAGTCGCGATGAATTACGGGGATAGGTTTTTGGTAAAATTTGGCATATTTGAAAATATAGCGCCGAAAATCATGAACGCCTTTGAAATAATGAACGAGCTTGCGGCCGACGACAAAGGGATAATCGACATGACAGACGGCAAGGCGGTGTCTTTCAAATACGTTGAAAACATATCAGATTTGCTTGAATTTGGGAAAAACAAGACATTTGATTAATTTTTTATAAATTTTCGAAAAAAATAATGAAAAATTTCATAAAAACAGTTGAAAAATTTGAAAAAAAATATTAATATAGTATACGGGTGCAATTCAAAAGCAAATAATTCGGGAGGGAAACATATATGTCGTTTGAATTAGAGGAAAATTATGAAAGCGGAGTGAAAATAAAAGTCATCGGAATAGGTGGCGGGGGAAACAACGCGGTAGACCATATGATCGGCCAAAATGTGCGCGGGGTGGATTACGTGGTGATAAACACCGACAAACAAGTGCTCATAGAATCCAAAGCCGCGGAAAAAATAGCCATAGGCGAAAAAATAACGAAAGGCCACGGAGCGGGCGGAAATCCCGAAATCGGGGTAAAAGCGGCGGAGGAAAGCGTGGAAGAAATAGCGACTGCGATGAGGGGCGCCGATATGGTGTTCATCACAGCCGGGATGGGAGGGGGGACTGGAACCGGGGCTGCGCCTGTGGTTTCGAAACTGGCCAGGGAACAGGGCATACTCACCGTGGGGATAGTCACGAGGCCGTTTGCTTTCGAAGGGCAAAAAAGAGCCCAGCAGGCGGACAAGGGCATCGAAGAACTCAAGCATCATGTGGATTCGCTGATAGTCATCCCCAACGAACGGCTGAAAATCGCCTCTCAAGAAAAAATCACCCTGTTGAACGGTTTCCAGAAAGCCAACGACGTGTTGAAAATGGGAGTGCAGAGCATATCCGACTTGATAACCGTCCGAGGACACATAAACCTCGATTTCGCAGATTTGAAATCGGCAATGCAAAATGCGGGAATCGCCCATATGGGGCTTGGAAACGGCAAAGGCAAAGAAAAAGCGGAATTCGCGGCTGCTATGGCGACTTCGTCACCGTTGCTCGAAACTTCGATAAAAGGGGCAAAAAGGTTAGTGGTAAACATAACCGTGGCGCCGGACATAGATCTCGAAGATGTGGACGGCGCAATGACAAAAGTCAAAACTGACGCGAACCCGGAAGCCGATATAATATTCGGCGTGGCGTTTGACCAAGAAATGGAAGACGAGATAAAAATCACCATAATAGCGACCGGGTTTGAAGAGGGGGGATATGAAGCCGACACGGATCTTGGCTCAAACTCGCTTTCCGGGCTGGACAAGCCGAGAAACGTTCCATCCTATCAGCCGATTCAAACAAGCAGCCCCCAAAAAAGTTCGATGCCCCAGAGCCCGCAAAGAACCGACCAACCCAAAAACACGCAGAAGGAGAAGGACAGCTCTTCACCCGAAGAAGACGACATAGGAGATTTTGACAGCGTCATGGACATCCTCAAAACAAACAAAAAAAATCTTTACGACGAATAATAATCACTTGCAATTTGCTCCAAAGTGTGCTATAATGTAACCATATCAACATCTTAGCTTCAGAGGGGAGGTTGTTTTATCGTGGCAAAATGTGAATTTTGCGGGAAAGGCGTTTCTTTCGGGCACAATGTTTCCCATTCCGAAAGGAAAACAAACAGAGCCTGGAAACCGAATATAAGAAAAGTGAAAGCGCTTGTAAAAGGTTCGCCCAAAACAGTCAGCGTTTGCGCCCGCTGCCTAAAAACAGACGGGACCGTGACAAGGGCGCTTTGACTTTCGTTTTCAAAAGCCGGACGCAAAAATTAAAAAGATGCCTGTTTGTTGCACATATCAGCGCGTCTTTTTGTTTTTGCAACCTTCATTCCATCACCATCGAAAGGCCGTAATAATTTAGCGAATCGTTGTTTTCGTATTTTATTTCTATTGCTATGCCCCCCTTTTTGTCGATAACCCCGACTTTGTTTTCAAGCCTCACGATCGCCAGCCCCGATTCGAAATCCGATATCGCGTAATACTGTGGGTTTACGACATAACTGCCTTTTTTGTCGATTATTCCCCATTTATCCCCGATGGAAACCGCCGCGAACCCGTTTTTGAAATTTCTGTAACCGGTAAACTGCGCGCTCATGATTATTGAGCCCTTTTTGTCTATGACAAAATAGGAAGGAATCCCTTCCGTCCCGGAAGCCGCGGCGAAAGCCAGCCCTTCCGAAAAGTCGGAACATTCAGAATATGCGCCGTATATTGCAAAATTTCCTTTTTTGTCTATGTAGCCATACAACCCGTTTTGGCTTGTTTTGGCCAAATTTTCCGAAAAGGGAGCCGCATCCCCATAATTGAAATCGATGGCCAAATTCCCCTTTTTGTCAATATACCCGTAATATTCGCCTTTTTTTGCCAAAATAAGCGAATCGGCAAAAGATTTGGATATTTCCTGATATTCGATTTCGGCTATGATTGCGCCCTTTTTATTGATGATACCCCAAAAACCGTCTTTTTCCACCGCCGCCAATCCGTTTGAAAAATTCGCCGCGGCGCTGTATTGCGGATTTATCTTTATCGATCCCTTTTTGTCTATGTATCCCCACACTCCGCCGATTTTTACGGCGGCCAATCCATCGTGGAAACTGCGGGCGTCTTCGAATTGCGCCGGGATTTCGAAATTTCCGTTTGCATTTATATAGCCGTAATTTCCATCGATTGACACGACTGCGAATTTTTCCGAAAAACTCCGGGCCGAATCGAACTCCATTTTTATTTTTTGCTCCCCCGTTTTGTCTATATATCCGTGTTTGCCATTCAAGCTCACGGCGGCGAGCTTCTCGGAAAAGGAATATATCCTCTCGTCGTACATTGCCGGGATTTTTATTTTTCCGGTTTTGTCCATAAAGCCGAATTTGTCGTTTTCCATGAATGAAAACCCGATTAGCTTTGGTTTGTCGTTTTTTGGAAGGATCCCCGCAAGCAGGCTCACGCATGCCATGAATATTATGACGCTGACCAAAATCAATAAATCGTTGTTTTTGAATTTTTTGTTCCGTTTTTTGCTTTGCATAAATTTCACCTGCCAAAAAATAAATCACATACATTATATTTTAAAATATTGTATACATTTTGTCAAGTTTTATTTTTTAATTTTGTCATTTTTTCGGAATATAATATTTGGGACAAAACAAATGGAGGATAGAACAATGCTCAAATTCAAAGAAGATCTCATATTATTTTTAGTTCGGGCCGGGGCGCTCAAATTCGGAGACTTCACCACGAAAAGCGGCCGCAAATCTCCGTATTTCATAAATGCGGGAAGTTTTAAAAGCGGCGAGCATATCGAGATTTTGGGGAATTTTTACGCCGACTGCATTATGTCCACCGAAACCGTGAAGGAAGATTTCGATATTTTGTTCGGGCCCGCCTACAAGGGGATACCCCTGTGCATTTCTGCCGCAGGCGCGCTTTACCGGAAATACGGCGCAAACAAGCAGTACTGCTTTAACAGGAAAGAAATAAAAGACCACGGCGAAGGCGGGATGTTCGTGGGCGCTTCTATGTCGGAAGGCGACAGGGTGGTTATAATCGAGGATGTGGTCACTGCGGGTACGCAGGTTAGGGAAATCGTCCCGCTTTTGAAAAGCAGCGCAAACCTCACAATAAAAGATATGTTCATATTGGCCGACCGGCTTGAAGTCGGATATAACGGAAAAACCGCGCCGCAGGAAATAAAAGAAGAATTCGGGATTGAAGTCCATTCGATTATAAATGTTCGCGAAATAATAGATTTTTTGTACAACAGGGAGATAGACGGAAAAATAATATTGGATCTGGAACAAAAGGACAAAATGGAACGGTATCTTGAAATATACTGCGCGCTATAATCAAATCTGTAAATTTTTTATGAATTGTTACAATGCGCTTGACATTTTGATTTATATCGCATATACTTAAAGTAAGTTGTATTTACTTTAATTTTGGCAGGGGATTTGTTATGGGAGACGCAAATAGAATAAAAGAATTGAGTTTAGGCAAAAAAATACGCCAGATAAGGATAGACAAAAAAATAACCCAGCAGGAACTCGTGGGTGACTATATAACCCGCAATATGCTGAGCCAGATCGAAAACGATATCGCAAGCCCGTCCATAAAAACGCTTCAGCAAATAGCCGATAGCCTCGAAGTGCCGCTTTCTTTTCTCATGGTGGGGGAAAATGACGAAAAATTCAATAAAAATTATGAATTCGACGACATCGAGACTATAAGCATCAAGGCGAGGAAAGTATATTTCGACGGAGATTATCAAAAATACATAGACATAGCCGAAAACAACCCTCAGATAATCGAAAAAAAGGAAAACGCCATGCTTTTTGGGTTTGCTTGCATGGAAGCGGCGGTCGAATGTTTTTCCAACGGGGAAAAAGGCAAATGCATTGAATATTGCAAAAAATCCGAATCCGGCGCGAATGTCTTGGGCGAATTCGCTGCGGGCAAGCAAATTCGGCGCCAGGCGGAACTGTACAAATTTTTGTGCCAGCCCGTTTTTGCGGAAAACGGTGAAGAATACAAGTCCGCGAAACAAAACGGACTCAGTTCCGACAATTTCGCAAAAAAGAGCTTTGACGAAAACGGGATATGCAGGCAAAACATACTCGCGGCTAACAGGGCGCAAAAAACGGGCGAAACGCAGGAAGCTTTGAACTATTTGCGCGAAGCCGAAGAATATTTGGAAATTTTTGCCAAGCATCCCTACAAAAGGGATTTGTACAAGATGTTCGAAAAGGTTTTCGTAAAAACCGAAGATTACAAAAACGCTCACCTGTACAGCTCCAAAATTTTGGAGTTGTACGCCGAACAGAACAAAAAATAATACTCAAGCCAATTAAAAGAGATGTCAAAAAATGAAAGAAAATGATAACAAAAGCCATAAAGATTATTTCGCCAACAGGGAATTGTCTTTTTTGAATTTCAACAAAAGGGTGCTGGAGGAATCGAATGACAATGAAGTCCCGCTGTTGGAAAAATATAAGTTCATCGCCATATTCCATTCCAACCTCGACGAATTTTACATGATCAGGGTGGGCAGCCTGTATGAAAAATCCCTGCTCTGCGACGAAGCCCTCAACGACAACAAAACCGGATGGAGCCCCGAAAAACAACTCGGGGAAATTTTCGCCGCCACAAAAAGCCCATGCGCGGAAGCAGACCTGACGTTTTGGAAAACCACCGCTTTGCTCGAAGAAAAAAACATTAAATATTGCAAGTTTGAAAACCTCAACGACAGCGAAAAAAAGTGGCTCAAAAATTATTTCAGGCGGGAAATCATGCCGCTGCTTTCCCCGCAGATAATAGACTCAAAACACCCTTTCCCCCATTTGTTCAATAAACAGATATACATAATTTTGGAAATGGCCCGCAACGAAAAAAATTCATACGGCATAATATCCCAAAACAAAAACATAGAGAGGATAATCAAGATCCCATGCGATCCCGGTGAAAAACAAGCCGGCTACAAATACATATTGTCAGAAGATCTCATATACCGTTACGCCAAAGAGCTTTTCGCAAAGCATAAAATCATTTCGAAATTCATAATAAGGATAACTCGCAACGCCGACATGACCGTCGAAAATTCGTTTGCCGACTATGAAGGCTCGGGCATAAACATCGACTACAGGGCGTACATGAACGAAATATTGAAAAAAAGAGGGAAACTCGCCCCCGTCAGGCTCCAGGTATTCGACGCCTATAAAAACAGGTTAAACGCCCTGAAAAAATATTTGTGCCAAAAATTGAACTTGAGCGCGGAGCAGGTTTTTGTCACCAATGCCCCGTTGGACTTGAGTTTCATTTTCCGGCTCAAGGACAAGATAGAAAAAACGGACAGGCAGATCGTGAGCCAGGATATGTCGTATCGGCCTATAACCCCGATATTCCCGAAAAAAATCGACGGGGCGAATTCATTTATAAAAACGGTTGAATCGGGAAAAGACATATTTTTGCATTTTCCCCGCCACACGATCAAAGCGTACCTCAAGCTTTTGGAGGAATCGGTTTACGATCCGGAAATTGTGAGCGTGAAAATAACTCTTTACAGGCTCGGCGAAAATTCGCAGATTATAAACTATCTGTGCCGGCTCGCCGAAGAGGGAAAAGACGTCACGGCGGTGGTAGAACTCCAGGCGCGCTTTGATGAGGAAAACAACATAAACTGGTCAAAAAGGCTCGAAGAAGCGGGTTGCAACGTCATATATGGGATAGACGAATACAAAATCCATTCCAAAATAACGCTCATCACCAAAAAATCCGGAAACGAAATAAAATACATCACCCACATAGGGACGGGGAACTACAACGAAAAAACCGCCAAACTATACACCGACGTGGGCATTGTGACTTCTGACGAAAACATAGGCCAGGACGCGATGAAATTTTTCAACTCGATAACAACGGCCAATCCGATCGACGATTATAAGTGTTTGCTCGTCGCACCGCTGCATTTGAAAAGCGAAATAATAAAATTCATCCGCGCCGAGGCCGAAAATGTGTCGGCGGGCAAAATCGGGTACATAAAATTGAAAATGAATTCCCTCACAGACAAAGAAATAATAGAAGAATTGGTGAAGGCTTCCCAAAGCGGAGTGAAGACGGATCTTTTGATTCGGGGGATATGCTGCCTTTTGCCCGGGATTCCCGGAAAAACCGAAAATATAAAAGTTAAAAGCGTGGTTGGGAGATTTTTGGAACATTCGCGCATATTCATATTCAAAAACAGCGGCGTGTACATAAGCTCCGCCGATTTGATGACCAGGAATACTTCGAGGCGCCTCGAAATCGCCGCCCCGATCTTCGACGAACACATAAAATCAGAGCTTGAATCCATATTCGATCTGTATTTCCGCGACAACGTAAAAGCGCGCGAAATTGCTCCAAATGGCCAGTACAGAACAACGGGCGATTTGACTCATGGGCAAACCGACGCACAAGACGAACAATTCGTGAATTTCAAGATCAACCCGATTTTTGACTGAAAAATAATTGAATCCAAACAAAAAACCCCCGAACCGGGGGTTTTTTGTTGGTGTTTGTTTTATTTCAGCGCCATTTTTTTCTTTAGCAAGCCAAAAGCCGCGAAAGCCGCAATAGCCGCAAAAATTATCATGCCAAAGTCGCCGGTGGTCGGAGCGGCGGCGGGGGGAGGAGGCGCGACCGATTCTTCAGGGGCTGCAACCGGCGCTTCGGGGGCTGCAGGTTCCGGTTCGGGTTCCGGTTCAGGATCGGGTTCAGGGGCGACATAGGAAAGCTCGTCGAGGAGGGTGAATTTGGCGAACAATTCGGCCGCTTTGCTCCTGTTGCAGCCGCCCGAATACTCGAATCCCTGCCTGTTGCCATCGTCCGAAATTCCGAACATGAAGTTGAAACCGAACGAACCGCCGGCAGAAGGCGCGGCCGGCAGGAACGTAGTCCAAGGTATGACTACTTCATAGTTGATCTTGCCGCCGTCGAGCAGGATAAAGAAATTTTTCCCCTCGACCATTTCGTATTCGTCCTTGCCGTTCGAATCCGAACCCTGCGCCCATATGTTGGAAAGCTGCGCTCCCGACGTGGAGTTCCTCGCAAGGCCTATTTCCAGCCTGTCGCCGCCTTCGGCGTCCGCTGTGGCCGCTGAAATCTGTATGCATGATTGATTCCAGATATTGCCCGTGTCGTCCGGCTCGTGGTCGCAGTAGTAGTATTGCGACGCATTTCCGGATATGAACACATAGAGGTTGTTCGCATCATATGACATATACAGTTCCGGGACGTTCGATGTGAGCCATGCGTCGTATTCCTCGTCCGTGTAATAGTAGAAGTCGCCCGGCGCCGTTTCTATTTTGGCGTAGGTTTCTACGTCGAGCTTTCCGTCGACGACCGGCGCCGCCGCCGCCTTTTTAACCGATGCCCTGATGTCTTCGTTGACGAGTTCGATTTCCGCCGACACTGCCAGCGGTATTGCCAACAATGCCAATATGAGTGCGATTGCCATGATTTTTTTCATACTTTTTGCTCCTTTTTTGTTTTTTATTGAACAAGCCCGCCGAAAAAAATTTCGACAGGCTCATCATTTTTTCAAATTCAGAATTTTTTGGCTGTTTTTTTCCTGATGGCGACGAAACCGAAAGCTGCGGCTATCATGGCTATCGCAAAAAACCAAACGCCCGAGTCCCCTGTGGTAGGCGCGGCAGGGGTGACAGGTTCAGCGGGGGCCGGGGCTGGAGCGGCCGGTTCTTCAGGGGCGGCCGCCGGCTCTTCCGGAGCGGCTTCGGGTTCAGGGGCGGGAGGGCCAGCCATTATGCCGCCGAGGGTTATTTCGGCGAAATACTGGGCGTTTTTGCCGTTGCCCGTGCAGCCGGATGAAATTTGGGTGTGGATATGCTCTTGCAAGCCTTCGTCGCCTTGCGCCATGACGAGATTCCAACGCAATTTTCCGCCTTCTGCGAATTTGTCGCCCGAATAGAATGCCGAAACCGGTATCCGGAGTTCATAATTGAGTTTGCCGCCGTCGCGCACTATCTGGAAATCCGTGCCGCCAACGGCTTCGAACTCGGCTTTTGCGTCAGGGTACTGGGCCCAGGCGACAAACTGCAAATCCCCATTTCCGAAATTGTTTTTGCCCAAACCAATTTCGAATCTGTCGCCGCCTTCGTCGGCCAAGTTGGCCAAACTCACCTGGATGCACGAACGCTGCCAGATGCTGCCGTCCCCGTCGTCCATTTCGTTGTAGTATCTCGCTTCGCTGTCCGCTTCGAGCGAATAGAAGAAATAGAGATAGTCGTCGTCGTATGAAGCGTATAAGTCATATTTCAGGCCATAAGACCAGGCTTTCCTCGTGTCGTCGTCGCCGTACTCATAGGAAACGTCGCCCGGCTGCACATCGATTTTCGCGTAAGCGTATTCATCAAATTTGCCGTCGATCGCCGGTTTTTCATAACACCTCTGGAATGTGTAAAATACTCCCGGCCCTCCTTCGTTTTCGTCGTTCGCCCCAAAATCGATTGCCAGCGCCGGCATTGCCAGCAGGACTGCCGCCAGTATTAAATATGCGATTGCTTTTTTCATGGACTTTTACTCCTTTTATAATATTTTCGACATACAGAAATGTATGTATAATTTTAATACATATTGTATCACACCCGTAAACAAAAGTCAATAGATTAATAAAAATTTTTTAAAATTTTTATAATACAAAATGAACAAACTGCAATTTGAATTTCAGCTTGAATTTCAGTTTTTTCAGGCATTCGCCTCTGAGCGCCTCGATAAAATCGAAAGCTTCGAGTCTTTCGGTTTCGGTTATTTCATGCGCGCTGTAACGCGCCCTCTGCATTATCTTCGCCATGCGGTTCCAGCCCTCCGGGTCTATCATCGCGAAATTCGGAGCCACCCTCGCCGCGAAATCCTTCAGCCCTTCTTCATTGTGCATCACAAACCCGCAGTATTTCAAAAAAATCAATAGATAGGAAAGCATTTTCAAAACAGCCGTATTTGTTTTTGCCGCTTTGAAATTTTTGAACCTGCTCGAATTTATTATGATGTTTGCGGCATATACGCAACCGCAAGCCAATATCAGCGCGGCGACCACCCAAAAACCGAAAGGCACGCTCGCTTTTGTCTCATCCGACAGATCGTCTTCTTCCTCTTCCTCTTCTTCTTCCGCGGCCATCATGGAACTGTCGTAGCTGGGCAGGCGGACGGGCGGGTTGTAGACATAAGCTTCTTCCGGGGCGTCTTCGTCGCTGTATGAAACCGTGGGCTCGAAGGGAAGCCATCCGATTCCCCGGAAATACGCTTCGGGCCAGGCGTGCCCGTTGTAGTCGTATATTATGATATATTCCTTTCCGGATTCTTCCCGGATTTTTTTGGAAGTGTCGACCAAATATCCTTCGGCGTATCTGGCGGGTATGCCTAAAAAGCGGAGCATCGTGACCATGGCGCTTGCATAAGCGGTGCAATAGCCTTCTTTTTGGTCGAACAAAAAGTTGTATACGAAATCCGCTTTGGGATCTGTTGGTATTATCGGGTTTAGCGTGTAGGTGTAATTTTGCGCCAGATATTTTTCAATTGCGAGCGCCTTTTCGTAGTCGGTTGACAGCCCCTTTGTAATTTCAAGCGCCAAATTTTTTATTTCCTCCGGAAAATCGTCGGGGAGGCCCAAATAATATTCGCGCGCGAAACTGCCATACAAGACTTCGGAATCCAAAAAATCCGAATTTATGAAATTTCCGCTGTCCGTGCTGTATATATTGTAGCGGACTTTTACTATGTCGATTATATCGTCGTATTTATGGGGTATGTGGATATATCCGTGGTATTGGGGCTCATCCGCCAGTTCCGGCGAAGGCGCCGAATATGCGATGAACGAACCTTCTTCATTGAGCGTATCGAACCTGCGCTCCGACATGGTGGTGAACTGGCTCCTGGAAAAAAACTGCGCGTCCGGCATCGACCTTTCCAATTCGTAAGGATTGAGCAGCGACAGGAAGTTTTCCGTATCCGAAGAGGTATCCATGTGCATCCGGTAATAATCGAGATATTGCTTCAAATCTTCTGTGGCGACCGCGCCGGCTCTGTTGAGCACATTGTCCGCGGAACTAAACTCGACTGTGTATACGGGATATTGGAAAAGGGAATTGGTTATCTGAACGTACAAATCGGCGTTCTCCTTGAATTTGAACTGACCGCCCCCGTAACTTTTAGGTTCGTGGAAGTACGGCAAAAACGAGCGTTTGCCCCCGGCAACAAGATGTTCGATTTTTATTTTGTCCTCTTTGAGTTCCGCACCCCTTCTCTGGTAGGAAGCGCCGAATACATTCTGCATGCTTTCGGTGAAAACTTTGAAAAAATTTTGTTCGCCCAAATATGAAAACCTCGGCAATGGGGAAGAAGCGGCCAGGGCGTTGTACGCTTCTATCTGTTTTTTGTCCGCTTCGAGCCACATATTGCCCGTGTAGATGGTTCCCGTCCAGCCTTTGAGGTATATCGCGCCGCTTTTCAAGTACAGCGCATTTGAATCTGTGGGAGAAGTGATTTTCAAAATGGGTTTGTCTTTGAATTTCGCCCCGCCCGGCCGATACAAAAATCCGCCTCCCATGCCTCCGTTGTAGCCTCCGTAAACGCTCGCGTCGGAACCCACCAATGTATATTCCACCGTAGAAGTCAAAAAATCCATCACTTTTTCCGGCATCGACAGATCGAATTTTGCCTGCGGCGAAATGAAAGGCTGGACTGCCGTAACCGCGAAAAAAGCCGTGACAAAAGCGAACATTCCCGCATAACCGCTTTTTATGGAAAACTTTCTTTTGTTTTGCATATTGTTTTTAAATCTGGCTTTGAGTCTTTGGGAAAGGGGTTTTTGGGCGAATTCTTTTTTTTCGGATTGTTTCTGCAATTTGGTTTCGGCCCTTTTATGTTTCGCTTCTGTTTCAAGCCGTGTTTTTTCCGTTTTGACCGGGTTTTGGAATTTGTCTTTTTTCGCCGCTTTGACTACATTTTCAACCTTCCCGGTTTTGGAATTTTTTTTGCTTTTGGCGGATGGGCCTTTTGGATCATTCAAGCCGTAAAACACAAAGAAAAACCGTTCATTCGGGGAAACGGATTTCAACTGCCTCGTCAATTTGTCCAGCCTTATGGAATTTTCGTTCCTGTTGGGCGATTTCACGATGTTTTTTATTTCTGCTTTTATGGAATTTATATTTTCCCGGTATTGCTTTTTGAAAGCTTTCACTTTGATTCGGACCAGCTTTTTGTCTGGGATCGTGTTCTCCTTGGATATCAGATATGCCATATGGCCCGATTCAAATATATTTATCGCAAATTGAGAAACCCAGAACGAAGCCACAAGGGAAAAAGCGAAGTAAGGCGGTATAAGCCCGTAAAAAAATCCGGGAAAAACCACCGCGATCGAGACAAGCAAGGAATATATTATATTTTTTTTGGAATATACCAAATACGAAAACACAGCCGCGAGCAAAACGCACAGCAAAACCGCCGTGACGTTCAAATATCCCGCCGTGGTTTCGTTTGCGGTTTTGGCAAGCTCGTTGTCCACCACGATCCGGTATCCCGCTTCCTGTATCCTGTAAAGGCAAAAGTTCAGGGAATAGTAGGCTGCTTCCGGTATATCGTAATTCAAGCCCAAATACAGCGCGGCTCCTCCCGCGCCGAAAAGAAAGGCGAGCGCGGTGAAAATCCTCGAAGGCAAAAAATATATGAGCGTAAAAAACAAAATGGAAAAAATCAAAGCGGCAAAGATGCCCGGCATATCGAGTTCGAACTCAAAGGAACCGGCCACGCACAAAATCAGCCCCGTGCAGACGGCGAAAATGCACAAAAACAAAAACGCCATTCCGAAAAAAGCCCCCACCCGGCCCATATTCCCGCTCGCGTCGAGATATATCGTCTTCACGGCGGGCTTTGCGGGAACTGCGTTTTTTTCCGGGGCGTTTTTTTTCGGATTGTTAAAATTATTAAAATCGACATTATCCATATTCATTCAAATCTCCGTTTTTTGATTCATAATCCAAAATGAATCAGTTAAATTATTGAATATACTTCGTTCAAAAACCCCTCGATCCCGCTGCCCGTATAATTTTCCGCGCTTGCGCCCGTAAATTTCACCGCCGCCACGTTGGCAAGGCAGAGTTCATTCACGAAATCTGAAGTTTCCTTTTGGTTTTTCAGATCCACGCAGAGGCAGTTGACGTCGCAATCGTCGAAAGCGGCGAGCGAGGACAGGATGTCGGCGGTGTTGATGTCCAAACCTTGGTTCACCACATATATGATTTTCGTGTGGGTGTCGCATATTTCCTGATTTTTGAGGATTGTCTCAGCCGTTATGCCGTCAAAAGAAACTTGCGTCACCGCCAAATGGCTGAATGCGGTGTTGAATTCGGCAAGCGTCGATATGTCGTACCAGACGATGCAGCTCTGAAGCGCGTCGTACCAGTACAAAACGCAGCTTTTTCCCTCATACACGCATTTCAAAGCGAGGGCGAGCGAAGCCTCGACCACGGCATCCCCGCTGTCCTCCCAAAGTTCGGAATCCTCGAATTCGTGGGCTTGCATATCCGCGATTATCATTATGTTGTTGTCGTTCGGGTGGTCATAAACCTTCACGATCAAATCGTCTTTTTTCGACGATAGTTTCCAATGCACGGCATTTATGTTGTCGCCTTCCACATAATCGCGTATGTGGGATATTATCGTCCTGTCCTCGCCGATTTTGCGCCTGTTCTTTTCCTCGCCGTCATCGGCCAGTATGTTTTTGCCCACGCTGCCGTACATCAAAATCCTTTTGGGAAGCACCAAGATTTCTTCTATTATGTTCACGGAGCGCTTGAATTTGAAAAGCCCGAAAATATCGTACAGCTCGATTTCTTTTATGCCGACTTCGTAGAGCCCGCGGCGTTTCATCACGATATTGCTCTTGAAATCCACTGACTTCATCGGGGGCAGGCTCAGGGCGAAAACGTTTTCATCGGCGCTTTTGCCGTTGTCGTCTATCTGTATTATCTTGACTTTTATAAATGGAGTGGGGAGCAGACCTTCGTTTGATATCCGGATCAAGGTGGCCGCTTGTTCCCTTTTGTCGTACACCTTCTTGTCCACGGAAACTTCGAACTTCACAAAAAAGTAATTTGCCAGAAGCAGCAGATACGCCAAAAGCGGCAAAACCAGGACCGCCGCGAAAAAAACTATGGTTATCCTATGGTATAGGGTCATTATGAAAAAGACGGAGAGCGCAAACGCGAAAAAATAATAAATCCTTGCTCTTTTCATCAGGCAAATGTTCCTTCCGTTATCATTTCATATTAAATTATATCAATTTATGCTTTGTTTGTCAACAAAGAATGCGCCAAATTATTAAAATAAATTTTCAAAAAGTATTGCAAAGCAAAAATTTATTTGCTATAATAATATCACCATAATGTAGGGAGGGGTATTTGTGATGGACGAAAACAAAGAAGCAAAACAGCGACTTAAAAAATTGCCTTCGGGAGACTTGTCCGTTTTTTGTTTTCAGTTGTCTTTGGTACTGAAAGCGGGGATACCGTTAAACGAAGGCTTGAGCACTCTTGGCGACGAAGCTTCGGAAATGGCTGAATCCAAGCAGAAAATAAGGGGAATGCTGGGAAAAACGATAAGGAGCATGGCATCTGCCGTCGAAATCGGCGACCCGCTTTCCCACGCGATGAAAAAAGAAGGCGTTTTCCCCGGATATTTGGTCAACATGGTCGAAATAGGGGAGGGGACGGGAAAGCTCGACAATGTATTGGAAGCGCTGGGCGACTATTACGAAAGGGATCAGTACGTGAAGGCAAAAATCAGGAATTCCATGATGTATCCGGTGTTTTTGTTTGCCATAATGTCGGTGGTGATCGTGCTGCTTGTCAGCAGGGTTTTCCCTATATTTTCGGATATGATCGAAAGCATGGGAGGTTCCCTTTCGGAATCTCAGCAAGCGGTTTCGGCATTTGCCGGAAGCTTGGCTGCGGGGACTTACGCGATGTACATAATCCTCGGCCTCGCGGCGCTGGCGGTAGCAATCGCGCTTTTGGCGAAAACGAAACCGGGCAAGAACATCGTGGGGCTTCTCGCGGCCGTTTTCCCGCTCACCAAGAACATAAACAAAAAGATCGCCGCTTCGCGTTTCGCCAACGCCATGTCGATGACATTGGCCAGCGGAATGGACATCGATTCTGCCTTGAACATGTCGGCCAACCTGATTGAAAATCCCGTTTACAAAAACAAATTCAAGGAATGCGTCAAGGAAATCGAAGAGGGCGGATCGTTTTCCGGGGCGATCGGAAAAACCGGGGCCTTTTCGGGGATGTACGTGAAATTCATCGAAATAGGGCAAAAAACCGGGACAGCCGATGCTGTCATGAAAAAAATCGCCGACATATGCGACGGCGAGGCCGACACTTCGCTGAACAACGCCACCTCAGTGATAGAGCCTCTGCTGGTGGGGATTTTGTCCGTGGTCATCGGCATAATTTTGATTTCGGTGATGATACCGCTTGTCCAGGTGATGTCCGGCATATCGTGAATATAACTTATAATTGAGCGGGGATATGCAATATGCATGAAGGAAATTCTTTTTTCAACAAAATCAAGAACCTGATCCGGGACGCAAAAGGCGTAGTTTTTACAGCTACCATATTGGCGGCGGTGGTTTTCTTCTTTTTCGCCGCGGTAAACGGCGCTTCGGAAAAAGCGGACTCCTCCTCGGCGGCCACGCTTGAAAAAGCCATAAAAAGAGCGGCGGTGCAATGCTATGCGATCGAAGGGTTTTACCCGCCCGACGTAAAATATCTCGCGGACCATTACGGAATAATCCTCGATTCCAAATACATAGTGGAGTACAAGGCATTTTCGGGAAACAACCTTCCCGGAATACAAGTTTTGTACTGAATGAAAAAAATGAAACTTAAGGTGATGAAAAAATGCTGACGAAATCAAATGTGAGCGGATTCACGCTCATACCGGTTTTATTCGTGCTCACCCTGTTTCTTCTTTTGTCCGCGCTTTCGGTTTCCGTCATAATGGCGGGCAGCGCGGTGCACGAAAAAATATCGGCGGATATGGACGCCAACTACGAAAGAAGGGTCACGTTTTCGTATTTCGCGACCAAAATCCGGCAGAACGACAAAACGGGGATAATATCTGTCGAAAAAAAACACGGCGTGGACATGATCGCAATAAAAGAAAGCGAAAGCGAGACTACATACATATACTATTTCGACGGATATGTGAGGGAACTTTTCGTAGATGACGACACGGCATTCGAACTTGACTGGGGCGAAGGGATAATACAAGCGGGCGGGTTCGATTTCGATTTCGACGAAAACAAAAACGAGATAAAAATGAGCCTGACCGACCAAAGCGGGGAAGTCCAATCCACGAAAGTATATCTGCGTTCGGGCGGATAAAATGAAATTAAACATAAATTTGACAAACAATAAAAGAGGGGTATCGAATGGGTGGGGGAAATTCCAAATCTATGCTTCCGCTTGTGGAGATTCTTGTGTCTATCGGCATATTCGCCATCGCGGTCGTTTTGAGCCTGCAGCTGTTTCTGCTCGCGAAATTTTTGGGCAACAAGACTTCGGATACCGCGAAAGCGATATTTGAAGCCCAAGGCGTCGCGGAAAATATCAAGGCGATGCGAACCGAAGCCGAAATAGAAGATTATTTTTCCGGCGAGCTTGGAGGCGGCGCCGTTTATTACGACGGCAAATGGGAAAAAACCGAAAATGCGGAAGAGGCTGCGTATAACCTGAAAATAACCAAAGAAAAAAGCGGATACGGATCCGGCGGGTTGTATAGATTCAAAATAGAGATATGCAAAACCGAGCCTTACCCGTTTATCGACGACAAAAAGCTCGAAAAGGACATGGACTACATCCCCGGGCTTGTGAGTTTCGAGACGGGCAAGTTCATATTGAAATAGAAAGGGGACAAAAAGGCCATGTACGATCCATATAACCCCTATGAAGAAAAACCCCCGGGGATCGAAATAAACTTCAAAAAAAACAGGGGTTCCCAAAAAAAATCCGGGATAGGAACGGTAAATGCCGGCGGGGCGATCATAATAATAATTTTCGTGGTCTTGTGCCTGACCATATTCGGGCTTTTGTCGTTTGCCACGTCTTTTGCCGACAAAAAACTCGCCGACAAAAATTCGGCGAATGTTTCTTTGTATTACGATGCGGATCTTGCCGCCGAAGAGAGGCTCGCCATGCTCTGCGATGCGGTGAATTCGGGGCTTGGCGGCGGAACCCCGTTAGATCAAGCTGTGCGGTCTGCGGCCGGGCAAATGGATTTCGAAGTGGATTTGGGCCTTTTCGAAGCGGATGAAAATATGGAATCGGCCAAGGTTCGTTACCGCGTCGAAATGGGCGCGGCCTCCGGGGATGCGAAAGCGAATTTTTATTTGGACTGCGAAATAACGTTTTACCGCGACAAAAACACGGGAAAGCTGAGCTATGAGATTTACGGGTGGAGAGTTTCGATGGATTCGGGATTTGACTACGATGAAGGCCGAGTGGATGTCTGGGATGGAAATTTTGGCTATTATGAGTGATTTTTTGCCTTAGAAAGGATACGGGAAAATGGACATCAATATCCGCGAAATATTAAAAAGCGCGAACGAAAAGAAGGCATCGGATGTATTCATCGTGGCCGGGCTTCCGCTCTCCATGAAAATAAAGGGCGAAATAATAGCGGTGACCGAGGCGAAACTCATGCCCGACGACACATTGGCGGTGATAAAAGAGATATACGGCATAGCCCAAAGCGCCAGTTTCGACAAATTTGTAGAAACAGGCGATTCCGATTTTTCATTTTCCGTGCCGGATATCGGGCGATTCCGCGTGAATACTTACAGGCAGAGGAGCTCGCTCGCCGCAGTTTTGCGTATAGTCCTGTTTGACTTGCCCAATCCGGCTTTTTTCGGGATACCCCCGGCGGTCATCGAACTCCATACGAAAACAAAAGGGTTGATTTTGATAACCGGGCCCACGGGAAGCGGCAAATCGACCACGCTCGCCTGCGTGATCGACGCGATAAACACGAACAGAAAAGGGCACATAATGACCCTTGAAGACCCGATAGAGTTCATACACAGGCACAAGCAAAGCATAGTCAGCCAAAGGGAAATACCCACGGATTCGCTCAGTTACCTACAGGCGATAAAGTCCGCCCTCAGGCAGTCGCCCGACGTGATACTCATCGGAGAAATGCGCGACATAGAGACCATAGGCATAGCGCTGACAGCCGCCGAAACAGGTCATCTGATACTTTCTACGCTGCACACGATGGGGGCGGCGAACACCATTGACCGCATCGTGGATATTTTCCCTTCTTCGCAGCAGCAGCAAATAAGAGTCCAGCTCGCCATGAGCCTCGTAGCGGTGGTTTCGCAGCAGCTTGTCCCCACCGTGGACAAAGGAATGGCGGCGGCGTTCGAAGTGATGATGAACAATACGGCGATTGCCAACATGATACGCGAAGGCAAGCTGCACCAGATAAATTCCGTGATCCACACATCCGGGGACATGGGAATGCAGACGATGGATGCAAGCCTTGCGGCGCTGGCAAAAAAAGGCGCGATAACAAAAGACACGGCCATGACCTACAGCGCAAACCCGGAAATCATGGCCCGCATGATATAATCGACAAGCAAGCAACAAAAAAATCCCGGCATGGCCGGGATTTTTTCGTCGGGATAAAACATTCACCCGAAAAGCGAATCCCAGTCGAAATTTTCCCAATCAAAATTTTCCCAGTCGAAATCATCGCTTCCGGGAGGATAAGGCCCCTTCGGGTCTGCAAGCACGGCATCCACATATTCGTCCGGCACGCGCTGGCATATCTCTCCGCTGATCGAAATAAAATCGCCGCTGACATCAAACGACTGCGAAACTTCGCCGTCCAATCTCTCGCCGTTGTATATGCGGTTCGACATATATATGTCTTCGCCAGATATGCGGTATCTGCCCGTCAGCACGATTTCCGAACCATCGGCATAGAACACCCTCAAATCAAAGCTGCCGTCGCTTCTGTAGTGGTACAGCGCGACGCTTCCTTCGTCGTCCACATTGCGCCAAAGCCCCGCTATCTCGTTTTCAACGGCGGGCGAACCGGCCACGCTGAAACTGGCGGAGGCGAGAAAACTCGATTCGGAGGAAGCGGCGTTTTTGTAGAGCCGGGCCTCGTAATTCCCGGGGGCGTTTGGGGCATATGCCAAATATTGCCCCACATTCGCTTCCAAATCCATATACCAGAAACCCACGGCGCCGTGGCTCTCCCCTGCGTTCATCAGGATTATGAAGGCGTGTTCCTCGATCATCTGCCCGCTGACATTACCGGAAACGCTTATGGCTATTGCCTCCCCGGGCTCATAGGTCGGTTTGTCCATGGACAACTTGAAATCTTCGCCCTTAATCGGCCCATCGGCATTTTCCGACGTGGTCTCGCCGTTTTTCGGATTTATCATATTTTGGGCAAGTTCGGGAGAGTCCTTTTTTGCCGAATTGCCCGTGAGCGCCGGAATGACCAAAAATATCACAAGCGCGACAATTCCGGCAAACAAAACCCCGGCGATGATCAATATGAGCGGGAGCAAGTTTTTTTTCTTTTGGACAGGGGCATACATAGCCGCATAAGGCGGCTGCTGGTAATACTGGGTCTGCTGGGGGTCGGAATACTGGGGCGGCTGAGGCGTTTGTGTTGCGGATTGTTGCTGCGATGGTTGTTGCAAATTTTCTGTTTCTTCGGCTTTTGTCCCGCAGTTGGAGCAAAATTTTTTGCCTTCTGCGATTTGCGTCCCGCAATTGGAGCAGAATTTTGCCATTTTTTATTTCCTCCCAAAAAATATACATGCAATTGTGCGTTTGTTTTTGTTCAAGCAAGCATTTCATAAATGCGGTAGGTCAGGCAAATCGCCTGTTCCCTCGTGCATGGGCTCTTTGGCAGGAGCATATCGCCCGTGCCCACAATAAAACCGCTGTTTGTCATATACATCATGGAAGCCTCCGCATATTCCGAAACATCGCCCATATCCGAAAAACTTTCGGAATAATCCGAATAGGGGCCATCGGTGTCCATGCCCGAAATAGCCTCGATGGCGCGGCAGAGCATGGTAGCGGTTTGTTCCCTGGTCGCGTTGCCGAATGGGTCGAACTTTCCGTTCCCGGCGCCCTTTACGATTCCGAGCTGATAGGCTTGCAGCACAAAATCGAGCCCGGTGTCGCTGAACGTGTCCGCAGGCGCCGAAGGGGCGGTTTTCCCGGTCAGATTTTCGTATAGTTGTACGGCGAGGGCGGCGAACTGCGCGCGCGTTATGTTTTTTGTCATGTCGGCGCCCAGCAAAGTGCGCGGGATCAAAGCGACATCATAGGCTTTTTTTAGTTCGGGCAGCGCCCATTCGGAGGCTTTGGTCCAACCGGGATGATCCGGCAATTGATCCTCGAGAGATTCGGAAAGCGCAGCGACGGGGGAAATGATTGAAAATATGAGCGCGAGGGCGAAGGGCAGTATTTTTTTTGACATTTTTATCTCTCCTGAAGGGGATATTTTATTTATTTTTTCACTGTGCTAAAAATTATTCAGCCAAAACGGCCGCTCCGATTATTCCCGCGTCATTTCCCAGAGAAGCCACTTTTAGCTGGGTTTTCTTCGCGTTGTCGCGCGTGTACTGCTCTTTGTCCACTTTTTCGGCAAGCGGCTTTATCAGATAGTCGCCTTCATTGCATATCCCGCCGCCGATGCAGAAAATTTCGGGCTGGAATATATTTATGATGTTCGTTATGCCGCAGACAAGATAGTCGATGTACTCCGCCACGATTTCGAGTCCGGCTTTGTCGTTTCGCCTCGCCGCCACAAACGCAGTCCGGCCGCTCACTTTCCCGTCGTTTTCCTCGACCCATTTGTGCATTGACGTGTCTCGCGTTGAGGCCAGCTTGTCTTTTGTCATGTTGATCAGCCCCGTCGCCGAACTGTACGCTTCCCAACAGCCCCTGCGCCCGCAGGTGCACGGCCTCCCGTTGTATTCGATCACCATGTGCCCGAGTTCCGCCCCTGCGAAATTGAATCCGGAATATACTTTTTTGTCGATTATCACGCCGCCGCCAAGGCCCGTGCCCAACGTTATCATCACCGCGTGATTGCAGCCTTTGGCCGCTCCCGCGATGGCTTCGCCCTTGGTGGCCGCGTTCGCGTCGTTTTCGATGTATACTTTTTTGACATCGACGTATTTTTGCAAAGTCGCGGCTATGGGAAACCTGACAAAGGGCAGGTTGTTGGCATATTCGACGATGCCCTCGTCCCTGTTCGCCGTACCCGGGGTCGCTATTCCGGCATATTCTATGTCTTTTGCGGCGAGCCCGGCTTTTTTCATCAAATCGTCGCAGAGCGCTCCCATGTCCCTGATGATTTCCTCCGCGTCCCTATCGGCTTTTGTGGGTACGCTCCCCTTCGATATGATTTTGTGGTTTTCGTCGACTATGCCCGCCGCGATATTCGTCCCGCCAAGGTCTATGCCCAATTTGTACATGAATTTTACCTCTCTTTGTTTTAATTTTGATTTTATTGTTCATTGTTTTCCGACAATTTTTTGTCCAATTCGGCGGCGGTGTCATAACCCATCTTTTTTTGCCTATTGTTCATAGCCGCCACTTCGAGTATGATCGCAAGGTTTCGCCCCGGTTTGACAGGTATGGTGAGCGAAGGCACTTTTATGCCCATGATTTCCGTGTAATCTCCGTCGAGTCCGAACTGCTCATACGGTTTCCCTTGGATCCAGTCCTCGAGTTTGATTATCAAATCCACTTTCTCGGTCATCTTGACGGCGCCCATCCCGAATATGCGCTTCACGTCGACTATTCCGATTCCGCGCAGCACGATATAGTTCCTTATGTTCTCCGGGGCGCTGGCAAAAAGCGTTATGGCCGAAGGTTTTTTTATTTCCACCAAATCGTCCGCGATCAGGCGGTGCCCCCTTTTCACGAGTTCGATGGCGGTTTCGCTCTTGCCTATCCCGCTTTCGCCGAGTATGAGCACCCCCTCGCCGTATATTTCGACGAAAACCCCGTGGCGCCCTATCCTCGGGGCGAGTTCCAGGTTCAGTTTCGGTATCAGGGCGGCCATGAAAGCGGAAGTGGTTTCGGAAGTGGAGACTATCGGGACATCGTATTTTTTGGCGAAACGCAGCGCTTCTTCGAAAACATAGAGATCGGTGGTGAAAACAGTGCAGATCGGTTTTGTCGAAAAAAAGCGTTCCAAGCATTCGGCCCTTTTTTCGTCGCCGATCGCCAACAGGTATTTATGTTCCGCATTGCCTATTATCTGTATCCTTTCGGATTCGAAAGAACCGAAAAAACCGGCGAAAGGGAGGCCGGGGCGGTTTACGTCCTTGCAGGTTATCATTATGCCTTCCTTGTTTTCGGGCATGAATATTTCGGTCAGGCGCAAAAACTTGACAAGCGACGACAAACTCACGGAATACGATTCCGTGACTTCCGCTTCCGCCATACCATCCATAAAAGCGAGCCTCCCATATATATAAAATCACCATGGCAATATTATAATATATTATTTTGAATTTTGCAATACTAAATAAAAAAATATTTGCCTTGTGCAAAAATGGGCTTGACTTTGTTTTAGTTTTGTGGTATCATTGTAACGTGAAAATTTTGTTACATTTGCGCCAGTAACTCAGTCGGATAGAGTAATTGCCTTCTAAGCAATAAGCCGGGGGTTCGAATCCCTTCTGGCGCGCCAGCGAAAAAGCCCAGCAGTTTCGGGAAATATCCCGGATGTGGGGCTTGTTTTTTTGCTGACATGATATGATTTGCTTTAATTCGCTATCATTTGCAATTCACTACGCATTAAGCAATGACAGAGCGAGAAATCGTGCCTGTCTTTTTTGCGTTTACTTAATATTTAAAATATTTTCTTCAACAAGGAAAATCATTCTTGACAAATGATACCGGATGTATTATAATATACTTAATTAATATACGCCGTATCGAGCCTATGGTCAACGCATACCCGTTCAGAAACAAATTTCCTCTCGAAGTTGCCGACAAAAACGATTTCACGTACGAAAACTACGCAAAGTGGCTTTCGAACAACAATAAAATGTCGATAATCGAAGCGATGGCGCTTGCGAAAGGCGCGACGGACATACGCACTTCGATGATGAATTATATACTGTGGCAGTCCGGCGTTTACCCAAAAAAGAAAGTGAACAAACTCACGGAAAATGAAATACGAATCGTTTACGACAACACGGTGCGTCTTGTTGACGAATACCTGATCGGCAAACGAATATGCTTCCACACAGATATATTCGGGCAGGCTTGCGGAGAGGACGACGAAACGTTGACGTTATTCACATCACGCAATTACGGCAAACCGTGCCCGAAATGCGGCTCACCGATAGAGTTTGTCGCCGGCGGCGGTACGAAATTGTATTATTGCCCGCAATGTCAACCGTATATGTAAATTTAATAAAAAAGGAGCGTAAACATGGTCACGAAAATGATTCTCGTACACTTTCTTAGCAAAGGGCAGTCATACTATAAATGTATCGGCGGCGCGTTTACGTTTATAAATCTTGATGTTGCGGATTTCCGCCGTATCATCGAATTAACCGAACAGGAATTAAAAGAAGCGACGGCAAAATAAATAAAAGAGGAGAATATTTATGGATAAAGATAAAAAAATTCTTGAAAAAAATACGGTAATCGTTTGGGGCAATATTCCTGTGGGCGAATACCGCAAGTTTTTCAAAGAGGCAATCGGCGAAGAATTTGCAAACGACAAAAATTTCCAAACATGGCTGTTTACGCAAATCGGCAAAACCCTCAAAGAAACTGTCGAAGACTATTTTAATCCGACGAAACCTCAAAATATAGGGGAATTGTTGTCCGAACGGAGATTTAATATAATATCCGAACCTGATAAAAAGTTTATCGTCGCATTTGACGCAGCGATAAACGAATTAGGGTATGACTGCGGAAGAGCAATCGGTTCCGGGGCTGGCAGGTGCCCGTATATGATTGCTTACGCCAAAACCGGCGGTAAAACGCCGCAGGTAATCGCCCGGATTTATATAAACTCGGACGGCGATATTGTCCTGCGGCTTTATTTTTCTAATATTGACAGGCATCGCGTCTACATAGAAAACGCATCTGAGCATATCAAGAGCGTATTTACAGGCGATTATGGGAATTGTAAAAACTGCGAAAACGGACACCGGACAAAAGGACCATGTAAATTCAAAAAAATATATATTATTGAAGGGTGCGATTATGAGAAATGCAATGGCATGGTGTTTGAATTCTGGCGACCTGACTTAGATAAATTGCCTGATTATATTGGGTTGTTTTCGGAATTTTATCCGGGGAAAAAATAAAAACGGAGGGGTAATATGCTTGAATATCCTGAAATAAACACGATAGTTAAACAAATGAGAACAGAATTGCCCGGCAAAACTGTTGAATCGGGGAAATTGACAAAGAAAAACGGCAACATGTTCATGGGTGAAAACGATGCCGCGAAATACAGACTGGTAAACGGCGGAATAATCGCACAGATTGATTACCTTGCGCCTGATATTTATATAGAATTGGATAACGGTTACGGTATAATGATTTGTCAGAGCGGCGGCAAAATTCTGTATAACAGCACGCAATCTGATATTCCGAAGAACTACAATATTATTTTTACTTTCACGGACGGGAGCAGTCTGACATATACGATGTCGCTGTTCACGCTGGGGATTTATGCGGTATCGCATGAAGATTGGCGCAATCGCAAGCAAAGCAGCAACAAATTCGATCCGCTCGGCGATAGTTCCTATGAAGATTATATAAATTTCATAAAAAAAGACGAAACGCAGGAAAAAACGGCGGTAAAACTATTCCTCAGCAATAAAATAGCAGGAATAATGAGTACGTTTGCCGCAGAGATTTTGTTACACGCCGGAATATATCCGTCAACGCCGCTCAATAAATTAAGTGATATTGAACATAAACGCATATATGAAACGATGAAACAAATTATAACGTCTGCGAATGCTCAGGGTGGAAGAACAAGTGAATATGATTTATATGGGCGTAAAGGCGGTTATACGGCGATGGCGGAGCGTAAACATATCGGCGGGGAATGTCCAATCTGCGGCGGGGGCTTGGAAAAGAACACAACTGGAGGAGTCACGGCTTATTGTCCATATTGCCAAACAAAAAAGTGAGTACTGCGTAAAAATATTAAAGTACGGCTTCGCCCAACAGCAGAGCAAACTAAAAAATTATGGCAGAGTGCGGGAGTGTCGCGGTTTGCGTACAACTGGACTTTGGCATATCAGGACGACAATTATAAAAACGGCGGCAAATTTATCAATGATATGGAGTTACGACGCATATTCACGGAGTTCAAGAAACAACCGGAATATATATGGCTGTACGAAACGAGCAATAACATAACAAAACAGGCGATAAAAGACGCTTGTAATGCTTACTTGAAATATTTCAAAGGTAAAGCGGGTAAGCCGAAATTTAAGAGCAGACGCGAAAGTGAACCGAGTTTCTACAACGACCCGATAAAACTGAAATTTAAAGGGGATAAAATTCTGATAGAGAAAGTAGGCTGGGTACGAATTTCCGAGCCTGAAAGAATAACCGCGCCAAAATTTTCTAATCCGCATATAAAACATGACGGTAAATACTGGTACATCAGCGTTGGTGTTGAAATTCAAAAACCTGATGTAGATTTGAACGACAAAAGTATCGGAATCGACGTTGGAATAAAAGATTTAGCAGTCTGCTCAGATAAATATAGGGCAAAAAATATAAACAAATCAAAGAAGACTAAAAAACAAACAAAGAAACTGCGCAGGTTGCAACGCAAGATATCAAGAAAATATCAAAAAAATAAGAAAGGTGGAAAGTTCGTAAAAACCAGCAATATTGTAAAACTGGAAAAGAAGATAAAGTTAGTGAACCGGAAACTCGCGAACATCAGGCTTAATCATATACATCAAGCAACAGCGGCGATAGTGAAAACCAAACCGAGCCGCATCGTGATGGAAAGCCTGAACATACAGGGAATGATGAAGAACCGGCATTTATCCAAAGCAATCGGAGAACAAGGGTTATATAGTTTCAAATCAATAATGAAATACAAGTGCGAATTTTACGGCATTGAATTTGTAGAAACCGACAGATTTTATCCGAGCAGTAAAAAATGTGTTTCATGCGGCAATATCAAAAAAGATTTGAAACTATCCGACAGAACATATAAATGTCAGATATGCGGGAATGTGATAGACAGGGACTACCAAGCCGCATTGAATTTATCAAATTACAAAATATCGTAAATTTCACCTTAAAAGAAATTACGTTATATGTACCGTTCGTTGATACGGGAAATTAAGCCTTTGGAGCGTCACATCAAACCAAATTAGAGCGGTTCGCCGTTTGAAATGGGGCGCGATGAACAAGGAATTAACTATTATATCCTCTTATAGAGTTTTATAAAGTTTTTACAACGGTATCATGTGATTAACCCGTCAAAAATCAAAGAAGTCTATAAAAAATTCGCAGACCAAAATGAAAAATTCAGGCTCTTCCTGAAGAAAAACGCAATCGATTATGAGTTGGACGCGCATTTTCTGCGGATTCATAATGAGATATTTGCTGTTTATGACTGCTGCGAATGCGGCAACTGCTGTAAATTATACGATATATTATTGGATGAAAATGATATTGAAAGAATATCTGCATATCTTGGATTGCATGAAAATGATTTCATTGAAAAATATCTTGCTGCGGATGGTGAATGCTATAAAATAAAAGAGAAGCCATGCTGTTTTTTAGAAACGGACGGAAAATGCCGGATTTATGAAATCAGACCGTCTGTTTGCAAGGATTTTCCATACACAGACAGGCCGTACAGGTTATACAATATGTATGGATTATTATCGTTTTCAGAGGAATGTCCGGTGGTATTTGAAATCATCAAAAGATTGAAATGGATATATAATTATAAAAGAAAAAATTAGGTGACAAATATGGTAATGATATATTTTTCCGGCACGGGAAATTCAAAATACATAGCAGAATTATTTTGTAAACAAATGAATGCCGTATGCCATTCTATATGTGTTACCGATGTATAAATAAATGCCCGCAAAAAGCCATATCTGTTTATCTCAAAGGGAAAGTGAAAAAACAATACAAGGGATTTGTGAAATAACCGAATCAAAAACTTTTACCCCCGGTACTGCCGGATTTGACCCGCCGCGCCGGTATGCCTCACGAACCCGTTGATTTATACCGCCGCAGCCCTATACGGAAAAACGCATAACTCGGAAGCAAGAACAATGCCCCTATCAGCGGAACAAACATGAAAAATGCGCCCTGTTCCCTGTCCAACAGATACAACAGCGGATAGTATTGGAACAGCGCCAACGGAATGACGAACGTGAGGAAACGCAAAATATTTTTGCCATATACCGAGAAAGGGTAACGTCCGAACTCGCGCCCGCCATCAGTAAACACGTTCATAAATTCCAATCCCTCGATGGTAAAGAACGAAAACGCCGCATAAACAAGGAACAATCCGAAAAACACCAAACTTCCGCAAATCACCATCAGGCAAAGGGCAATAATTTTATCCCAAGTCCACACTATGCCGCTGTTTGGAATCGCATAACAAAATACAAGAATGGCTTGAAACAATCTGCCAAGCCGTGTGAAATCCATCTTCGACGCGAGGACTTGAAAGATGATATTCCGTGGCCTGACAAGGGCGCGGTCAAATTCGCCGTTGCCGAGCATGCGCGGGAACAAGTCGAAACCGCGCCCAAGCATTTCCGCCGTTGAAAAAGCCATCAGAACAGCGGCGAAACACAAGAGAACCTGTTCAAAAGCGAAATCATCAACGGCGTTGAAGCGCGAGAACATAAAATACACTCCGAGAAAAGCCGTAAACGAAACAAGAAATTGCCCGAGTGCGGTCAAGAAAAATGAAATTTTATATTGCATTTGGCTTTTTAGGTGCATGGCGAAAAACTTTAAATACAGCCGCATATCATCCCCCCTGCACAATTACTTTTTTCAATGCGCGGTTCATGGCAAGCCGTCCTATCAGCAACAACGCCACAAGCCAAAAAACTTGCAAAACGATACCGCGAAAAGCGTCCGCTCCGGCTATATTGCCGCTGTAAATCCGTAACGGCATATTTTGCATTGAAGCAAACGGCAACAGTTCAGCAACAGCGCGAACCGGCTCAGGGAAAAAGGGCAGCGGTATCGTCGCACCCGCGAAGAAATCAGATAAAACGGCGACGATAATTCTTGCGCCCATCGGCGAAAGCGTGTAAAAGATCGAAATATACATCAGCATCGAAAACGAAACGACAACGCCGAGCGATAACGTCGCCGACAGCAAGAACAAGAATAATTGCCCGACATTCGGGGGCAGGGACATTCGGTAAGGTTCCGGCACGATGAACGCGACAATCAAAATCGGGGCGCAGCGCAGCATAGCCCGCGCCAAACGATTAGCGGCGGCTTGGCAAAACCAACGGCTATATAAATCTATCGGGCGAACCATTTCATAGGCAATCGAACCTTCCGTAATGGCGGCGGCAATATCGTTTTCCCAAAACCACATCATAAACAAGGCAAGAAAAGCCTGTTGCATCCATATGTACGAAACCGTACCCGAAAATTCCATCGGAAAGGCAGCGGGATTGGCGCGATAAAAAGCGGCGAAAGCGAAAATTTCCATGAATCCCCAGGCGAATTGCGTGGCCATTCCCGCCAGCGCCGCCGCACGATATTGAAGCGCATTGATAAATCGAATGCGAAACAACGCCAAATACTTTTTCATATCATATTCGGTACTCCTCGTACAGTGCGGCAACCATTTCTTCGGCAGTGACGCCGTAAACGGATACATCGGTAATTTCCGTTTGCGCGGCAAGACGGGCGATAGCGTCAGAAACAGACAAAACCGCAGGGTCAAGAGAAATAACAAGCCTCCCTTCTTTGGCTTCGGATAGCGCCATTCCCTCGCATATTTCGGGTGCATTTCCGTTGTATTCGACTGCAAGCGTTTTGTGTTCCGACGAGCGTTTTTTGAGTTCCGCAAGACTTCCGTCAAGCAAAATTCTACCTTTGCCGATGAGCAAAATACGTTCGGTCAACGCTTCTATATCCTGCATATCATGCGTGGTTAATATAACCGTCGTTTTGTGCTCTGCGTTCAGCTTTTTTATGAATTGACGGACAGCAATTTTGGAAACCGCGTCAAGCCCGATAGTCGGTTCGTCAAGAAAAAGTATTCGCGGGCTATGCAACAATGACGCGGCGATTTCACAGCGCATACGCTGGCCGAGGCTCAAACTGCGCGTCGGTGTTTTAAGCAGTTCCTGCAAGCCGAGAAGTTCGGTCAACTCTTCCAAATTATCCTTGAATATTTTTTCGTCCGCTTTGTAAATGTCACGTATCAATTCAAAACTGTCGATGATGGGAACATCCCACCAAAGCTGACTGCGCTGCCCGAACACAACGCCGATTTCGCGGACATGGGCGGTACGCTCTTTCCACGGCGTTCTGCCATCAATATCGCATGAGCCGCTGTCCGGCGTTAAAATGCCGCACATGATTTTGATGGTAGTGCTTTTCCCGGCTCCGTTCGGGCCGATATAGCCCACCATTTCGCCGTCGCGGATCGTGAAACTGACATCGTTCAGCGCGTGGATAAGCTCATATTCGCGCGAAAAAAGCGCTTTGACAGCGCGGCCAAATCCTGCTTGCCTTTTGGCTACGCGAAAGGTTTTGTTGATGTTTTCAAGCGTTATCATACATCTATTTCCTCCGTGTTTGTTCCAACATCGCGATATGTAAAGCCCGCAGCGTTGATAACTGTGGGCTTTCCTGCGTTAATTCTTATCGATTGGCGCGTCTGAACGCTTCCCTCGGCATATTGCGCCCCCTTCCTTGCAGCCCGCCATGGCGGGCCTTTTTTTGTTTTGGCCGAAACAGAGCTTGCACCCCCGGGGCTTCCCCGACTACGCTATCGTGCCAGAGCGTATGTCCTTTGAGTTTGCCAATGACCGGCAGCTTCGCGTCGCATGGTACACTTTCCCGTTCGGCACCCAATAGACGGCGCTTTTTTTTGTTTTAGCTACGTAAATATGTCCACAATAGTCCAAGAAACGACCAATACAAACATGACAAATATACCTGCACTCGAAATCATGTTCGTCAAGGCCACGAAATCCGGTATCTCATCAGTTCTATTCCTCATCGGGTTGTATACAAAATTGTGCATTACCCCCCACGACCAAAAATTTATCGCGGTTATTGCGATGATCGTGTAAAACAAGGGCCTCGGGAACAAGTCGCGGTGAAACAATATCGATGTGTATATCCCCAACATCAATACTTTTGAGCCGTTGCGCAAATGCACAAAACGTAGCATCAATAGCATGCCGACTATCAAAACGGCAAAAACGAGCAATTTTATCGGGAACCACTTCGGCAATCTGAATTGCTGGAATCAATTAGATTTATTCATTCGTATTCTTTTACTATCGTGTCGAACCCGCGCCTATACGCCCAATACTCCGGTTGGGGCTTTATAACCGTAACCTCGCCTCTTTTTGT
>WRJC01000006.1 GCA_009782405.1 Oscillospiraceae bacterium | reverse complement strand
AAAATTGCACGGGCGCAAAGTCACCCGTTTCTATTGCCTTGCCTGCCTTGCGGAAACCCTTGAAGTCACCGTGGAGGAACTGCTCGCCAAAATCGAAGATTTCAAGTCGCAGGGGTGCAAGCTTTTTGAAGCTTGAAAAATATGTATATTTTTTATCAAATCGCCCTTGACAAAGCCCGCCGTTTTAGTATATAATGGGGGCATATGCAAAAAGTTCATATAAAACATTATTTTATCAAGGAGAGATTTATGAAAAAGGTATTTTTTGTTTTTTGCGCGGTACTGCTCGTCGCCTCCCTGACAGTTTCAGCCGGCGCCGCGGGCATCGAAAAATGGCTGACATTCTATCATGAAGACCGGCAGACGATGCCCATGCTCGCCGAGAGCCCCGAGGGGCTTATCGTGAACATCGCGAACTACACGCACAAGCCCGATGAAGATTCGGACGAGACTTTTAGATTTGGCATAGTGTACAACGAAAAGATAAAACTCGACGGCTTCAAAATCGAATTCGACGTGAGAAGATCCCCCGTGGGCGGTGACGCCTGGATCGCCGTAAACTTCTTTGACAACCCCAGGCCGATGCACCATGACGACCCGACGGATACAGCCGGCTTCATTTCGCTGATCCGCCCGGCCAACGAAGAAGAGCTCGGCTTTGAGGGTTATCAGAGCACGATAGACAACACGTTTTCGGGCACGGGCAGGCTGGCGGTGGAAGTCGACGACGTTACGAACTGTTCCATCGTGCTGGAAATCAAAAGACAGGCCGACGGCTATTACTTCTACATGAATGGCGAAGAACATCCCGGGGCGCACGAAGACCTGCTGGCTCTGTTCGCCGACGACATGGCTTACTTGGAAATAACCACCTATTGTTCGGGCGAGGAAGACCACGCCTATGAGCTTTTGATAAAGAGCATAAACGGGCAGCCCGTGGTATGGGAAGAAGCCGCCCCGGAACCCGAACCGGAACCGGAAGCCGCTCCCGAAGCGCCGGCTGAACCGGCTCCCGCTCCGGAAGCCCAACCCGTTGCCCCTCCTCCGGCATCCGCCCCTGAAACTGGGGATGCCGGCATGGCGATTTTCGCGGCTTTGATAAGCGCCGCCGCTGTGCTGCTCAAAAAGAAAATCGCGGTAAAATGAATATGAAAACAAAAACAAGAACCATTGCCTTTGTTCTCTTTTCACTTGCGATTTTGCAAGTTATGTGTTTCGCCTCGCTTTTCGGCGCGGATGCGGCAAACGAACCCAAAGCGGATCCTTCGGGAGCCTATCTCAAGCATACCGTGGACGTCAAAAGGGAGGACGGGGAAAGGCTCGCCTACAATCTGCTCGATTTCAAAAAAATCGACTATGTGATTCAGGAGGGCGATATGCTCGAGTATGACGTCACCATTTCGCTCGACGAAGCGGGTTGGGGACATATCGACGGAATCGTCACGGGAGGCCAAGGGGGGACTTTGAGGGATGCCCCGGGCATGGAAGACCAAAACGGGATCCCGATGCACTGCGGCAGGGACATATCCGAATACGCCTACGAAAACTGGTATCACAGGATAATCAACCTCGCCTTGCCCGACATCAACGTCGGAGCCACGATCACGTACATACAGCTCGCCTGCCATCCCGAAAATGACGAAATCGAAGAACACTGCGTGATTTTATACGACAACATAGTGATAACAAACAACGGCGAAGTCAAACTCGTCATATTCAAAGATGAAGCGGATTGGCCCGAAAATACCGCTTTTGCCTGCAATACCACCAGATTTACCACGGTCGCTTTGGAAATGCTCGTGTTTACGGACGAGGAAATAGCCGCATTCAAGGCCGCCGAAGAAGCCGCGAGATTGGAAGAGGAATCCCGGGTCGCCTCGAGGGCCGAAGCGGAGGCGAGCAAGGAAGCGAGCCGCGAACAGGCGAGCATCGACGCCTCGCTTGCCCAAGAAGCCGCAGCGCAGACGACCGCCGGCGACACCGCCGCGGAGGATTCATCTTCGGATGAAAACGGCGCGAATACCGGGCTGATAATCGCGCTTGTCGCCGGGGGCGTCGTGGTGGTGGTTGTGATAATTTTGATAATTGTCGGCTCGGGCAAGAAAAAAGGCGAAAAAAAGTAGATTGCAACCAAAAAAGGGGCTCGGCGGAGCCCCTCTTTTTTCCTTTTTTTACCTCAGAACTGCGGGGAACCCCTGCGCTTCCCGCTCGACTTTTTCGATTATGAGGTAATCCGGGTTTTCCTTTTTCAGCAAATCCATGTCTATCCGGAAATCCCACATCGGGTTGATGATAAATTTGCCGGCGGTTTCAGATATGGGATGCATCATCGCCACGCTGAACGAGTCCCTGTACATCATCACCGTGGGCCGATTTTTCCCGTCGTCTTTTGTCCATACCTCAGCTCCCATGCCGGGGTCGCCGACAAGCGACATCTGCACCGCCTTGGGATTTTTGACGCGGACCATGGTGGTGGTCGATGTATAGGCGTAGCTGTCGAAAAACAGCATATTCGAAACTATGTCCCCCCCGGACATCGTGGTTTCGGATATGTCGATCTCCGATTCCGGGATCGGCTTTGCGTCGGGGAACTTTTCCCCAATATATTCAAACAGTTCGCAATAGCCGTAATACGCGCCGAGATCGTTCCAGTGCGTGTCGGCCCAAAAGTACAGCATATAGTCGCGTTTTTCTTTTTTGAGCCTTTGATACGGGAAGATCACTTTGATTGGAGAATCCTCGAATGCCCGCACTATCTGCTTCGAGCGCGAATCGTCGCTTTCTCTCTGATCCGCCAAAAAATCGGGCATATGCTCCGGGTATATCGTAGCCGGATTTGGCGCGATAAAAATGATCAGTTCCGTTTTGAGCCCCGCGTCCGCCAATTTTTTTTGCAGTTTTTCCGCTCCCTTGCGCATATCGTCGAGCTGGTCTTCCGAAAACAAGTTTATGCCGAGATAATCGTCGAGCGTGGGCTCGTATTGCAAATGGTTTTTCTTGCCTATATATACGGGCTTGGAATCCCTCGGCTCGTCTTTGCTCACATTGATCACCAGCGGGTCGCTTATATCTTTTCCGGCGTTTTTCGCATACACCAAAAGCTCGACATCTTCGGTTTTTTGTTTTTCGAGGAATACCTCGAGCACGAACATTCCGCCTATCACTTTGGTTTCGACTTGGTTCAGTGCGCCCTCGACCGTTATCACCGCGTGTTCCGCAGCCTTCCCGGCTATGCAGTAGCGGTCTTTTGCCAAAAAGGTGCTGCCTATCAAAGTGGGCTTTGCGGATTTTTCCGCCGCTTTCGACTCGTCGCCCGGTTTGGTTTTTTCGGTTTTGGGTTCCGTCTGATCCGAAGGTTCAAAATACGCCGCCGATTCTTCTTCTGCCTGTCCCAAACCGTCTTTTGCCGCAGATCCGGAATCGCCTGTGCCGCACGCATTTGCCAGCAATATCGAAGCGGCGAATAAAACGCCAAAAAATATTTTTTTCATTTCGGTTTTTTATCTCCTGATTTATTTCACTTGCCCTTAATTATACTCTTTAATCGGCCATTTGTCAACAATAAACTTTGCGGTTTCAGGCCATTGAATCCCTTTTCAAAAAATCAACTTGACAAAATGCGGAATAACGGATATAATTAACCGCATGGCACCTATCCCAAAAGGAGAAAAACAAAAAATGGAAAACGACCGCAGAAGCCATGTGTGCGCGCTGTTTGACGCGCTCGGCATTTCATACAGCATCGTGGAACATCCGCCGCTTTTTTCGCAAGCGGACAGCGAAAAATACAGAGTGGACATCGGCGCAAAAATTTTCAAGAACTTATTTTTGTGCAATGCCGACAAAAGCCGGTACTATCTGCTGTCACTCCCGCTCGCAAAACGCGCCGACTTGGCAAAAATCCGCGAATCGCTCGGCGAATCGCGCCTGAGTTTTGGCAGCGAGGCGGCACTGCTTGAAAAATTGAACATCAGGCCCGGTTCGGTTTCGTTTTTGAACATTGCCGGCAAACCGGAAACGGACGTGGCTTTTCTGATAGACAGCGAAATCCATGAAACCGAAAAAATCGGGGTACATCCGAACGACAACACCGCCACGATAATTTTCGCGCCAAAGGAAATACCGAAAATATTCGGCCACTTTGGCGCAAACTGCCGTTTTTTGGATGTTTAGCCCGATTTAATCCAGATTTGCGTATATCTCCACTATTTCGTCGATTTTTTTCACCGATTTGTCGATGTTCTTTTCGTATGTGGAAGCATATGCCGCATCCCCTTTTTGCATCGCGGACACGAGCCCGCTGCCCCAGTTTCTGAAACTGTCCCATTGGCCCCAGTACAGAAGGTCATATACCCTTGACCGCAGTATGATATCGAGCATTTCGTATGATTCCTCGTCGCGCACGTATTTGTTTGCGAGGGCGACTTCATAGAACGCGGGGGTCAGGGTTTTGTATGATTCCGAAGCTAAGGCCTCGAGCGCCGCCCCCGCCATTTCGAGATCTCCCCCCGCTATCGTGGTGGGTATCGACAAAAAGGGGAAGAAGGGATAGGCGTAGACATAATACCTGTCCTGCTGCTCGCTGAATTTCGGCAGGGGCACAATCCCGAAATCGACGTCGAGATCCCTGAATTCCTCGCTCATGATGCCGAGGTCGCCGTCGTAGAATATCGCGCGTTCGTTGGCAAAGGGATGGGGCTGTTCATATCCGCACCACACGTTTTCTTTTTTTGTGAACATCCCCTCGATTTTATCCAGCACCGCTATCTTTTTTTCGTTGAGTTCGGAAAAAACGATTTCCCCCGCCGAATTTTTTTCCACCCACTTCTCGCCCGCCGAAGAGAAGAAAGCCTCGTAGGCCGCAGGGGTTATGTACACCGAAAAAAAGTCCTCGACATCTTTTTTGCCGTTGCCGTTCAAATCTTTGTATATGTCTTTTGTCAGCTCCTCGAATTTGTCGAAAGTCCATTTGCCCTCGCGAACCAGATTGTACAGATTCGGGAAACCATAATCGGCTCCGAGGCTTTTGTTGTAGAGCAGCAAATGGGTGAACATATTGGTCGCGGTGGTTATGTCCCCCGTCATCCCGTACAGCCTGCCGCTTATGGTCATGTCGTCCACTGCGTTCGGATCCCAGTATTTTTTGCCGAGATTTAAATACGGCACATTGTGCAGGTTTACAAACGGTCCCGTGAGCGAGGCGGAAAAAAACCTGTCCACCAAAAGCCAGACGCCGGTATATTCGGTATCGCCCGCCGCAACCGAATTTGTTATCGTTTTTTGCGCGTTGGTGCTCTCGGTGTCTTCTATCACGATTCCAAGGCGCTCTTCGACCGTCCTGTTTCTTTTGTATACCGTGTCGTTCACGATATCGCCCGTTTCGCCCTCCACGTTCACATCGTACAAATGCCTAAAGGCCGGGTCGGAATCCACAAGGAACTTAAAAGTCTGCCCGCCGAAATCCAGCGCGGGCAGCTCGTCGGAAAACCCCGGGTCGATTGTTTCCTTGGGCGCGTCCTCGCCAGAAGCTTCCTCCCCCTGCTCCTCTTTTTGATTCTTGGCATCGTCGGATTCTGCGGTTTCTCCCCCGCACGAGGAAAGAAAAAGCATCATGCCCGACATAAACAGCGCGAGCAGAAAATACAATATTCTCTTTGCCATAGCAATTTCCTCCTGTTTTTACAATTTGAAAATCCATTATTCACAATACACATTATATTATATATTATTATGATTGTCAAGCAAAAAACTAAAAGAGGAGAAAACAAAATGAGGACACCGAGAATAGCGAGGCTTCGCGAGAGGGCGCTTACGCCAAAGCTCAACAACATAGAATGGCAGTATCTCTATTACAAAGGTTATCTCGAAGCCTGCAAAAAAACCATTTCGACAGTCGAAAAATACGCCTGGGCGGCAAACTATATGCTCAAAAACGTCGAGCCCGCCATCGGCGAGCACGAGCTTGTGCTCGGAAGGCCGAAAAACCGCCCGCTCACCGAGACGGAAGAGGCCGAGTACAAGCTGATGCGCGAGTATGAGCTGCCGCTGTTAAATTCCATACTCAACAACGGCCATATGGCAATCGACTACGAGTATATCCTCAAAAAGGGCATTTCGGGCATAAAAGCCGACATCGACGGATATATAGGGGGGCTCGACCCCGCAAATTCCGGCGATCTGGAAAAACAGATATTTTACAATGCCTGCAAAACCGCGCTCGACGGGATGCTCAAATACGCCGAAAATTATGTCTCTGCGCTTAACGAGGCGGCGGACAAATGCGGCGACGAAAAAAGAAAAAAAGAGCTCTTGGCCCTCGCCGGCATTTTTGGCAGCATCCCGGCCAATCCCGCCTCGACTTTTTACGAGGCGCTGCAGTGCGCCTGGATTTCGATGGTCTGCGTCTCGGTTTGCCCGATGGCGCTCTTTCAGCTCGGCAGGCCCGACAGGTATCTTATTGACTATTACAGAAAAGACATCGAGAGCGGCATTTTGACAAAAGACGAGGCGCAGGAGCTAATCGACTGCATGTGCGTCATGTACAACGAGGTGGTGCACGGGGGGCTCGCCTGCGGGTTCATGGTCGGCGGGCGCGGCGAAGACGGAAAGGACACCTCAAACGAGCTCTCATATATGTTCATTGAAAGCATATCCCACACCGCGATGATATACCCCGGCATTGGGCTGTGCTACAACGAGGACACCCCGCCGGACTTGCTCGAGCTGTCGGTCCAAACGCTCGGCGATTCCCATTCGCATCCCGCCCTGTTCAACGACGACATAATCCAAAAAGGGCTTAGGCATTACGGGCTGCCGCCCGGCGAGGCGTGCAGCTACATACACAGCACCTGCGTCGAGATAACCCCGATCGCCTCTTCCGGCGTCTGGGTGGCTTCGCCGTACACCAATCTGGTAGCGCTGCTCCTGGATGTGTTGGGCATAAAAAAAGACAGCCCGCCGGCCGAATTTGAAAACATCGGGCAGATAAAAGAAGCGTATTACAAGCGGCTTAGGCAACATATAAAAAACAATTTCGTAGATTTCAACAGGGCGATGATAGAACGCACGCGCTCGTTCGCCCAGCCACTGCTCTCATGCTTCGTGGGCGACTGCCTCAAAAAAGGGCTCGACATCGAATGGGGCGGGGCGAGGTATAACTGGATCATGCCCTCGTTTGTGGGGCTGGCGAATTTGGCCGATTCGCTCAATGTGATCGACGATCTTGTATTCTCCTCAAAGCGGCTGACATTGGGGGAAATGGCAAAAATGCTGCTCGGCAATTTCGAGGGCTATGAGAGCATACGCGCATATATACAAAACCGCGTCCCCAAATACGGCAACGACGACGACTGCGCCGATGGGCTGATCGCCGAGCTTTCGGAAAAAATAGCCGAATTTTGCGAGGGGTATGAGAACTGCCGGGGCGGCAGGCTCGTGCCCAGCCTGTTTTGCTGGATCATGCACGACCATCTGGGCACCCAGACGATCGCCTCGCCGGACGGCAGGCTCGCCGGCTTCCCGCTGGGCGACGGGTCAGGGCCCGCCCAAGGATCCGAGAAAAACGGCCCCACCGCCTCGATTTTGTCCTCCACGAAATGGGATCACCACAAATTCATCGGCGGCATAGCGGTGAACATGAAATTCTCCAAAAAAAGTTTTGGCGGCGACAGCAAAAAAAAGCTGCTGACGCTGGTCAAAACTTTCATGGAGCGCGGCGGCTTTGAACTCCAGATAAACGTGACCGACAAAGAGACCCTCGAAAAAGCCCGGTCGAACCCCGAGCTCTACAACGATCTCGTGGTCCGGATCGGGGGATACAGCGACTATTTCACGAGGCTTTCGAAATCCATGCAGGAGGAGATCATCCTTCGCTCAGAGCACGAAATCTGAAAGGCCGCGAAAATGCTTCACCCGCTCCGCTATGTTCGGATACCTCTCTATCATTTGATCGGAGAACATCCCCTTTTCTTCGTCTTTGGTGGCGGCGGCCTCGTGGTTTATCAGCGCCCAGGTCGAATCGACCAGGTGGGAGAACATGGGGTCGCTCAGCGCCTCGCATATGAAGCGCTGCCTCGGGGAGTTTATGTCCTCCCCGCTTATCTGGAACAGGTTGTTTTTTTCGCACAGGGCGATCACGCGCGAAAGCTGCTCTTTTGTGTTTCTTGTCGGCATATATGTCACCGAGTTGAAACCGAGCCGCACAATTTCCGAAAACAGCAGCTCGAGGTAATCGTCCTCGAATTTCTGCGGCCTTTTGTCGCCGGTGACCGAATCCGCGATATCGCCAAGGTAAGAATACGCGGCGGCGGCCCCCGCCGCTTTCGATATTTTTATGAAGTCCTCCGCGCCCGGGCATTCGTCATATGCCAAAACGTAAAATTTTTCAACCATTTCGGATTTCAATACGTTTAAAATATCGTAGAGATAATACTCGGGATTGTTTTCAAGCAAGGCGGCCTCCGCCTTTTTTGTCGTGGGTAGCTTCATCTTGTTTTTCAAAAAATCCAGAACCCCGGCGGGCGTTTTGTGTTTTTCCGCGATCAGCTTCGAGAGCGCGAAGGTTATGTGCCGCTCGGTGACCGAGCCGCCCTCCCCGTGCTCCGAGAGGGGCAGCACGTGTTCCGCGAAATCGAGCGCGATGCCGTGCGGTTTCATGATTTCGGAGATGTTTTCGCACATTTTTTTGTTTCTCTGGTTCCTGTTTTTTCGAAACAGGGAAAAATAGCCGTCGAAGGCGCCGATGTATTGGTGCGGTATTCCGTGCAGCGCCACATAGGCTATGCTGTCCTGGTCGGTGTTGTTGATTCTTTTGCCGTTTAATTTTGTCTTCGCCATGTCCACCCTGGTCTCGACGCCGATTGTGGTGGATATGCCCAGTATTTTGCCGGCTTCGACAAATTCCGCGGCCCCGCCGATCGAGTCGTGATCCATAATCCCCGCGGTTCCAAGCCCGTTTATATACGCCATGTATACGGCTTTCGCGGGCGAATACGGCGAGAACGAATACGTGGTGTGTATGTGGTTGTTCACATTGTCGGTGATTTGGGGCCTTGGGATTTCCCCGGCGTCTATTTTCTTTTTGATGCCGGAGAGCGCATTCAGCCTGTTTTCCTTGGTTTTATCGTTTAGCGCGGCTATGAGCTTTTTTGTATCCATTAATTTATTCCCCCACTATTTTTCATTTTACCATATTTTGCCCGCCGGTCACGGGGATCGCCTGGCCCGTTTCGTATTTTTGCTCGATGGCGTACAGTATCGCGAGGCTCACGTCCTCGATCTGGCACCCCCTGCCAAGGGGGACTTTCGATTCGTAAAACTTTTTCACGTCTTCCACGCTTTTAGCCCCCGGCACTTTGCCCGCTTTCAAATATTGGACGAACAGGCCCCTTTCCGGATCGCTCCAAAGCGGCCCGTCCAAAAAGTTTCCCGGGCATATCGCATTCACCTTTATATTGTACTCCGCGAGCTCCAAGGCAAACGACTGCGTGAGCCCGATTCCGCCGAACTTGCTGCCCGCGTAGGCGAAGTTTTTGTTTGAGCCCGAGAGCCCCGACTTCGAGTTTATCTCGATGATGTCGAAGTAGGCTTCCGGGTTTGTTTTATGCTGGATTTTCATGATCTGCGAGGCGTATTTCGCGCACAGGAAATATGAAGTGTAGTCCACTGCGGTGACCAAGTTGAAATCCTTCAATTGCATTTCGTCGAGCGATCCGGCCTTCACGATCCCCGCGCTGTGCACTATGGCGTCGACTCCCCCGAATTCGAGCGCTGTGTCATAGACCATGTTTTTCACCGCTTCCTCGCTTGTCACATCCACTTCTTTTGCCATCGTCTTGTTTTGTCCGGATTTTTGATTTAGTTCTTCCGACAAAGCTCTGGCCCCGGGGTAGTTTATGTCTGCAATTGCCACGTTCGCGCCCTCTTTGTGCATGAACTCCACGAAGCCTTTGCCGAAGCCCTGCGCGCCCCCCGTTACGATGCAAATTTTTTCGTTTAGCCTTTTTGCTTTTTCCGGGGACAGCGAAACTTTCTGCCTGTAACTCTCCCCCTCCCAGTTCACGATAAAATCCGTGAGTTCCTTTGATAGGTGCAGGTACCCGCCAAAGGACTCGGCATAGACCGCGATCTTCACCGCATCCAAAAACAAAGCGGCCGCTGTGTCGCATTCCTTTTTTGTGCTTCCGAGCGCGAAGCATCCCATCCCCTGCACCGCCGCGATTTTCGGATAATAGTTGTTCGCCGCGAAAAATGTGTCCAAGGCGCCTTCCAAATTTTCCGTGCTATCGGCAAATTCAAAAAAAATCGGCTTTGCTTTGTAATAGACTATATGGTCGGGGGTGAACGGGGAGGCAAGCGGCGCAAAGCTTTGCGGAGATTCTATTAAGGGAGCGATTTCGGCATTGAGCAAAAATTTCGCGCAGGCCGCAGGGCTCCCTGTTTTTTTCGCGTAGAGCATCCGCAAGGCCGGTATCAACTCGGCGGGATTTTGCCTGTCGAAACCCGGGAGTGAAAAATCCGGGAGGCGCGTCAAATTGTCTTTGATTTTTTGCATTGCGCCATCGCATATTTCATCGAGGGCGCCCATGTCGTCGTTTGCCATGAATATGCCGTGGTTTTGCAAAATCACCACTTCGCAGTCTTTTCCGTATTTTTCCCTATACTCCTCGACCGCCTTTTTGCAAAAAAGAGCCAAGGTATAGCCCGGTTTTGTAGCGGGCACCCAAACGGCACCCTCGCCGAAGATTCGCACGGCCGCCGCTTCGCCCCCTTTTGCGCAGGTCAGCCCGTTGACCAGCGCGGGGTGGAGATGCAAAACATATGCCTGCGGGAAAAGGTCGTGAAGCAGGGTTTCGACCGAGGGGCGCTTTTCGCCCGAGCCCGGAATTCTGGCATCCATCATGTCGGAAAGCACTTCGGCTTCCTTTTTTTTGTCATTTTCGGGATATTCCCTCCCCCACATCGAAGCGAGTTTGTCCCTGTACATCACCACAAATTCTTCCTCTTTGATCGTGGCAAGCGAGGTGCCCGAACCCTTTACATAAATCAGGTTGCCGGTTTTATACGAGGTGTTGCCCCCCCCGGCGAGCACAAATTCGGGGTTTGATCCGTATTTATGCGACATTTTCACAAGATTTTCAAGCGACATTTTTATTTTCCCTCCCGGTTCATTTTATTTCAATATCAATTATACATAAAAAACGAAAAAAAGTCAAATAAAAAAGTTATATTTATATTAACAAATTAGCCTTGAAAAAATTATGCCAAAATGTTATAATCTAAGCTATGAAATTCAACAATATGAGATTTTATGCGGTATCCGCGTGATTTTGGGAGTTGATTTGCAATGAAGGCCATAAAAATATTTTTGGCGCTTGCCATCTTGTCCGCCGTTTTGGCGCTGATGTTTTCCTGCGCGGGCGAAAAAAAAGAGGGCCCGCAAAATGCATCCGGCGACGGCTCGCCGGACTTGGAAGAAGGCGCAAACGAAAGCGGAGGCAAAACGCAGGATGCGCCAAATTTGCCGGAGATGAGTTTCGGCGGGGCGGAATTTCGGCTGCTCTTGTCGGGCTGGTCCGGGGTGGATTTCGAATGCGAGGAGGAGTCCGATGGGGACCGGCTCAACGATGCGATATACCTGCGAAATCTCAACCTCGAGGAAAAATACGACGTCGTGATCAAAACCGTCCGCTTGGACAACTTTGACGTCTTCGGGCCTTCGAGCGACTCGTACAGGAAAGCCGCGAGATCGGGGTCCGACGAGTACGACGCATTTTTCGGCATCCAGCAGTATTCGCTCGTGGATTCGATGGAGGGGCTCAACGTCGAATACAACGAAAGCCTGCCGTATGTGGATTTGGCCAAGCCCTGGTGGGACAGCGGGATACTCGAGGTGTGCTACGGCGACAAGGTGTATTTCGTTTCGGGCGACATAACCCATTCCACTTTGGGTTATACCACGCTGCTCATTTTCAACAAGTACCTGTTCAACGAACAAGGCCTCGAATACCCGTACCAGTCGGTAAAAGACGGGACTTGGACCTACGACAAGTTTGTGGGGATTATCAAGGACTTGGCCCGAGACCTCGACGGCGACGGCAAAATGGACTACAAAAAAGACCTGTTCACCATCGCGGGCTGGCAGTATGAAGTCCCGTACAATTTCCACACGGTGCTGGGCGGGAACGAAGTGATCAAAAACAAGGACGGCCACCCCGAGATAGACATTTTCAGCGAAAAATCGATAGCGGCCATAGACAAAATTTTGGATCTCTTCAGCGATTACGGCGGGTTCTACAACAACAAAAACTACGGCGACGACAGGAATATGTTCAAGGAGCGGCGGCTGTATTTTTTGGATGTGCGAATGTTCGAGATAGAGCGCTATGACTTCCGCTCCATGGAGGACGATTTCGGCATGATCCCGCACCCCAAGCTCGACCTCGAAACCCCCTATTACACACAGCTCGTCAACAACAACGTGGTCACCGTGACCACCGTTCCCGTGACCAACACGCGCCTGGAGATGACCAGCATTCTGCTCGAGGATTTGGCCTATGAGGGCTACAGGACGATTTCGCCGGAGTACAAAGAGGTGCTTTTGATGACCAAGCTGACCCGCGACAACGACTCGGCGGATATGTTCGAGTATATCTGGGGCCACAGGACCTACCGCTACGGCCTCGAGGCCTTCAACAACACGCTCAACGCGAACGTGATCGGCAGGGGCGACAGGGGATTTGTCTCCACTTATGAAAAGCTCACGGCAAAGGCCGAAGCTGAAATCGAGACTATAAAAGAGTTTTTCTTCAACTGACAATAATATGACATAAAATATTATTATAATAATTTAAAACGAGGTGAAAAAATCAAAATGAAAAAACTTTCAGTGATTCTCCTGCTCTTTGTTTTGGCCTGCGGTTTGCTCATGACAAGTGCCTGCGGCGAAAAAGAAGAAGAAAAAAAGGACGAAGCGGCCACTGAGGCCGGTGGCGAAGGCGGAGAAGAAGAAGCCACCCCTGCGCCCACTCCCGCGCCTACTCCCGAACCCACGGAGCCGCCCCCCACCACCGAGAAGCCACCGATAATAACGCAGGACATAGCCGTGTGGACCTTTGCGGAAGACAACCCCGTGTTCAGGGCGGGCAACCACATCGAAAACCTCAGGGTCGAAGGCAACATTCTGAAATTGACTTCAATCGGAGGAGACCCATTCATGTACAGCATCAACAACGATCTCCAGATGGACGCAGGCGAAGTGGACTACATCAAGGTCAAAGTCAAAAACGGCTCTTCCGCTTTCGGATGCCAGGTTTTTTTCATAACCTACGAAGACGGCGGCTGGAGCGAAGCGATGTCGATTAGGGGCGACTACTGGAACTCGGACGGCGAGGATTGGGAAGAATTCACATTCTACACCGACGAGTGCGATTTGTGGGAAGGCAAAATAAAAGAACTGAGATTCGACCCGATGGTGGCCGAAGGCGATTTCGAAATGGAATATATGGCCTTCCAGAAAATAGTCGGATAAACCACCGCAAAAACCATAAGTTTGCAATAATTTCAATAAAAAAAGCGGCGGCAAGCCCATCTTCTTGCCGCCGCCTTTTTATGGTTTCAAACGAATTCATTTTCATGCGCTTCCTTGGATTACCATGACATTCACCAAATATTCGGCCAGGCGGCCGTACGCTTCGGCTTTCAAGTGGCAATAGCCGTCTGAGGACAGGCTTTCGTGCAGGGAACCGTTTTCGGTGCGTATCGCCGCCGCCCAATCGATAAAAGAAAGGCCTTTTTCTGCGGCAAATCCCCTAAGCCTGCCATTGGCCTCGGCGATGACTGCGTTTGTCAGGGTCGCGCCCCCCGCCACCACAGGTGTCACGGAGAGTATCGCTATGGTTTTGTCGGGGTTTTTGGTTTGTATGTTTTTCACGAGCGTTCCGTAGTTTTCTATGTATTCGTCCATCGGCGTCCAGGCAAGGTCGTTGAGGCCCAAGCATATTAGCACATATTTGCCATCTAAGCGCGAAACTATGTCCTCAGGCTTCATCGCTTTTCCCTCGTGGGTCAGATTGATCGCATTTTCCGAAATTTCGGAAACCGCGTTTTTCAGGCTGTAGCTGACTGCGGCCACCACCGTGGTGTCTTCGAGCACTTTTTCGCCGTTCACCTGCGTCGAATCTTTGCAGATTTCGATTCCCGACACTATCGAGTCGCCCAAAAATATTATATTTTTGAAATACTCCGAAGGGCCGGAAAGATTTTCGATGTCGTTTTGGTCTAACGGGTTTTGATTCCGCGGATTCCGGGCGGGGGCGCTTTGTTGCGCCCCGCCGCGCAGAAAGTTGTATATGGCATCACGGTTTATGTAAAATGCCGCAGAAGCGGAGGCGAACAATATGACCAGCGCGAGCACTCCCGCCGCGATTATTATTTTGTCCCCGTTGTTTTTTGTCTTTTTGCCCATTTTTAAGATATGTCCCTGTAATTTTCGACGTCTTTTTCCATCGCCGCTTCGGCTTTCGCGCTGTATTTGTCCCAGACGGAGGCGAAATCGTTGCTCCCTTTTTTGGCCGCGGCCACAAATCCCCCAAACAATCCTCCCCAACCTGCGGCATATCCCAAATCATATCGCCTTGTCCGGAGGATTATGTCGAGCATATCCTTGGATTCCTCGTCGCGCATGAATTTGCCCTCCAGCGCCGTGGTGTAATATGCGGGAACAAGCCAGTTTCTGGATTCCGCCGTGATCGATTCCAGCACAAAGCCCGCAAACGCGGTTTCATCGTCGCCTAACGTATTGGGCACCCCCACCATGCACGCGGTCACGTGGACCATGTGCGCGTAGTCGGGCTGTGCCTCGTCCAATTTTGGCAGCGGCAGAACGCCGAAATCGGTGTCCATGCTCCTGCGCCTTATCACGCACTGCAAAACTTCGCCGTAGAAAAGCGCGCGGTCTTCCTCGAAGCACTTCGCTATGAGTTGCCAATCGCCGTTGAATGTGACCTCTTTATTCATGATCGCCCCCGTTTTTTCCATGACCTGCGATATTTTTTCGTTGTTCATAGAAAGTTCGGGGACGCCGCCATCCCCAATCACGGAGACTCGCATTCCCATGCTAAAAAACAAGCCGTCGAAAGTGCTGTCGTGCGTGGCCAACCCGAACAGGTCGTCCGCGCCTTTCATAGTCCCGTCGCCGTTAAGGTCTTTTGCCACGCCCTTCATTATGTCGTAGAGTTTGTCTGCGGTCCATTTTCCTTCTTTGACCAATGCGTACGGGTTTTCGATCTGCAGTTCCTGCAGCAGCTTCTTGTTGAACATGAATATCCAGGTGGCGTCGTTGGCCATAATCGAAAGATCGCCCGTCATGAACAATGTTTTGCCCTCCACGGTAAAACCGTATATGGAGTTTTGATCCCAATATTCGCGGTTCAAGTCGATATAATCGACTTTTCTCAGGTCGGCCAAATAGCCTTTCATCGCCAAATTATTGGTTTCCTGCGTGTTGCACATGAGCACTTGGTAAGCATCTGCGCCCGAAAGTATCGATTTTTCGGCCATTGATTGGATGGCGCCCGTGCCTTCCACTTCTTTGATCCTGTAGTTGTACCTGTCCTCGAGTATGGCATTTCGCTTGTACACCGCGTCGTTCACCGGTTCGCCGTTTTCCTCTTCGACATAAATGTCCTGCGACTGCCATTCGTTGTATTCAGGGCCCCTGACCAAAAAGTTTATTTCCCTCGCGTTCCAGTCCATATCGGGCAAACTCGGCGAAGTGAGCTTGAATTCTTCCTGATCTTCCGTTTCGCCGTCTTCCCCCGCGGCGTTCTCGCCCGCTTTTGCCTCTGTGGTGGTTCCGGTTTCTTCATTCGATTTTTCGCCGCAGGAAACCAGGCACACCGATGCCAACAGCAAAAATGCCAGCGCCGCAGCCATCAGCCGCGTAATTTTTGTGGAAATCATATAATATCCTCCCTGATGATCGCGCATATTTATGTGTTTTGCCCATAATTGCAGTTATGCCATATATTATACTTCATATTTTTTCAAATTTCAAGCATTATGTAAATTTTTTAAATATTTATTTGATTTTATTTTTGTTTTCGTGTATAATGATTATATGCACTTTACAAAGGATGCGGAATTTTGCCATGTTTTCAAAACCGGAAACAATGCGCGCATATGCCTGCCTGTCGCATATAGCCAAAATATGCGCGGCGATCGCCGTGTTCGCGTTTTTTTTGGCCATGCGCGCGCAGGCGCCGGGAGAGCCGGAAAAATCGGCAGGCGCCGCAGAAAACGGGCAATCTCAGCCGCTTTCGCCCGCCGTTTCGGAAAAGGCGGAAATTTCCGCTGTCCCGCTCAACGGCCGCTACAAGCAGATATACTACAACGGCGACATATACGTGGGAGATTTTGTCGACAGCATAAGGTCCGGGCACGGGACATACACCTGGGCGAACGGGATCGTGTATACGGGCAAATTCGCCGACGGCGAGCCGACCGGCGAAGGCACCTATGTCTATCCCACCGAAGCCGCCGCGGATCCGCCCCGCTCCGAGGAGCCGCCTGAACCTACGGATCCGCCGCCTACGGCCACATCCCCTCCTGTGCCCCCCGAAGAAACCTCCGCATCGCCCCCGGTTCACTTGGCCGAAATCCCGAAATCCGGATTTATCCAAATGATGTTCGAGCAAGCGGTGGAAATACCGGGCACCGGAAAAAGAATCGAGCCGCCCCCCGCCGGAAGAAATATCGAAACGCAATTTGGCGCCGTTCCATTGAGTTCCGATATCCCCGAGCCATACGGATATTTCAAGAATTTCATCTTCCTCGGGGATTCGGTCACCATGGGCTTTGACGTGTACAGGGGGAAAATAACTTTCGGGGGAGAAGCGGTTTTAAGAGATGCAAGCGTGGTCGCAGTGGGCAGCTACAGCATAAACAATGCGCTGAGGGATGTATCGGCCAATTCCGTGCATCCGCTCCAAAACGGCGCGCAGGCCCGCCCCGAAGACATAATTGCCGCCAAAGACGCCAAATATGTCCTCATATGCCTCGGGCTGAACGATTTGGGGCTGATGCCGGTTGAAGACTATGTGCAAAATTACTCGGCGCTCGTCGCGAGGATAAAAGAAAAAAGCCCCGGCAAAACCGTCGTGATCATGTCGGTGACCCCGCTTGTCTACGCGGCGCAGAAAACAAGGCTGAACAACGATGCGATCTCCCGGGCCAACAACGCCCTTTTGATTTTCGCGAGGGAAAATTCCATCCCCTTCATCGATTACGGGGCGGCGATAAGGGACAGCCAAAACAACCTGTACGACGAATTTTCATCGGATGCCTACTGCCACCTGACCATATCCGCCTACAACAGGATCGTGGAGTATCTGCTCTACCATCCCCTGCCGTAGCGCGTTTGCAAAAATCATTTCGGAAACGGAGCGATGCCCCATGAAGTTTTTTCACATATCCGATTTGCATCTCGGAAAGCGAGTCAACGAATTTTCCATGATAGAAAATCAATCCGACATATTGGATAAAATCGCGGCGCTTGCAGAAGAAAACAAACCAAGCGCCGTCCTTGTCGCGGGCGATGTTTACGACAAATCCATGCCGACGGTAGAAGCCATGCAATTGTTGGACCGATTTTTGGTCAGACTCGCCAAGCTGGGAATAGCCGTTTTCATGATTTCGGGAAACCACGACAGCGTGGAGCGCATTTCGTTCGCCGCCGAACTGTTAAAACAGGGCAATGTGCATATCGCGCAGTCATACGACGGAAACCTGTCGCCGGTCAGGCTCGGCGACGAATTCGGCTGCATAAACATTTGGATGATGCCATATTTGAAACCGTCGTCCGTCCGGCCGTTTTTTCCCGAAACGGCGATTGAATCGTATTCAGACGCGGTGTTTGCCGCGCTTGGCAACATCGAATTGGACTCGGAGGCGCGCAACATTTTGGTCGCGCACCAGTTTGTGACAGGCGCCCAATTGAGCGAAGGATCCGAAGAATTGGCCGTGGGGGGCCTGGAAAATATAGACGGCTCGCTGTTTGACCGCTTTGATTACGTGGCCTTAGGGCATATTCATCGGCCGCAAAATATAGGGCGCGAAACGATGCGCTATTCCGGCACGCCGCTGAAATATTCGCTCTCCGAGGCAAACCAGCAAAAATCCGTCGCCGTGGTCGAAATGAAAAACAAAGGCGATATATCCATATCGCAGCTTTTGCTCGCGCCGCTGCGCGAAATGCGGAAAATACGCGGGAAATACGGCGAACTCATGAGCCGCAGCCATTACTTGGGGCTCGACATTGAAAACGACTATTTCCATGTCGTGCTGACCGATGAGCGGGATGAGCCCGACGCGCTCGCAAAGCTTCGCAATGTGTACAAAAACATCATCAGTTTTGCATATGACAACACGCGCACCCGAACCGACTCGGTTTTAGAAAAAATAATCAATTTGGATACCAAAAAGCCGGCAGAATTGTTTGGCGATCTGTTCGTCGCCCAGAACGGGCGCCCAATGGACGCGGAGCAGGCGGAATATGTCCGGGGCTTGTTTGAAAAAATATGGGGGGAGGATGGAAAATGAGGCCTTTGCATCTTGTCATTTCGGCGTTTGGCTGCTATGCCGGAAAATGCGAGCTGCCTTTTTCAGATTTCGGCGCGGAAGGGCTTTATCTCATCACCGGCGACACCGGCGCGGGCAAAACCACGATCTTCGACGCCATCACGTTCGCATTGTACGGAGAAACCAGCGGCGACCACAAAGAACCGTCCATGCTCAGGAGCAAATACGCCCTGCCCGAGGCTGAAACCTATGTCGAATTCACCTTTTCATATCACGGCAAAACATATATGGTTAGGCGAAACCCGAAATACGAACGCCCAAAACAAAAAGGCGAAGGAACAACTGCAGAAGAGGCCAGAGCGGAATTGCATTTGCCCGACGGCCGCATCAAAGATAGGGATGCAACCAAAGAAATCGAAAACATACTCGGCATCAACAGACAGCAATTCGTGCAAATAGCGATGATCGCACAGGGCGATTTCAAAAAAGTCATCCATTGCAAAACCGAAGACAGGACAGCGATATTCCGGAAGATTTTTTATACCGAAAAATACAAAACATTTCAGGAAATGGTGAACGAGGACGAAAAAAGGTCGAATGCCGAAAAAGGAATTCAAGAACGCGATTACGGCTTGTGGGCAAACAGCATACAATTGGACGACGGCGACGCCGACAGCGCCGAAAAACTGGGCGGCGCCAAATCGGGGCTATACTCGAGAGACGAAACAATGAAATGGCTTTCCGCGCTTATACAATCCGATTCCGGCAAGTTCGGCGAAAATGCGAAAATGCTTGGAAGCGCCGCAAAAAACCTCGCCGAAATCAACCAAAAGCTGGGCAAAGCCCAACAAGTCAAAAAATCCCGCGATTTCCTTTCCAAGGCAGAGGAACGCCTGCCAAAAGAAAAATCCGCGCTCGGCGAAGCCATAAACAACCTTGAAGCGGAAAAATCAAGGCAACCCGAATGCGAAGCAATAAAAAGGCAGATCATCGAACTTGACGGCACATTGCCAAAATATCGGCAATTGCAATCTTTGGCCGATGCAATAGAGGAAAACAAAAAAAAGCGCGATGCTGAAAAAGAAAAAGCGGCGTCGCTGGAAAAAAAGCAGAACGCCGACAAAGCCGCCCTCGAAGCCGCGAAAGCGGAATTGGCTTCCATGGGGGACATAGGCGCCATCGCCGAAGGGCTTCGCGGCAAAATGGCGAATTTTGCGAAACGGCAGACAGAGCTCAAATCGCTGCAAAGCTCGATCGACGATTACAATGCACTTGCCGCGTCGTACAACAAATCCAAGGAAAATTACCAAAACAAAGCCGCAATCTCGAAAAAATCAAAAGCCGGGCATGAATCGATGCGAATAAAATACCTCGACGAGCAAGCCGGAATACTGGCAAACGAACTCAAGCCGGATGCGCCCTGCCCCGTCTGCGGATCGACCGAGCATCCAAATCCCGCCGCGCTTTCGACGAATGCCCCTTCCAAAAGCGATTTGGAAGAAGCTGAAAAAATAGCCAAAAACGACGAAAAGGAAACCGAAGCGGCCAGCGAATCGGCGAGCAAATTCAAAGGGCGGATCGAAACGAAAAAAAACGAACTTGAATCTCTGTCGGCGAAACTTTTGGGCGATGCGGCATTTGCCGATATACCGGCTGCGGCGCGAAATGCCATGAACGAAGTTTTGGACGAGATCGCCAAAACAGAAAAACATCTTGCCGCCCAAGAACAAAAACTCGCCCGCAAGCGGGCGTTCGAAAAACACATCCCCACAGTGGAGCGAAACCTCGCCGCGGCAGGCGAAAATATGGCAGACATCCAAAAATCGATCGCCTCGCTGTCCGCGACCATCGCCTCCGACGCGGAAAGCCAAAAGAATCAAGCGGCAGAAATTCGTTTCGGGAGCGAAATAGAGGCAAAAAAAGAAATATCCGCCCTATCGGCGAAACAAAAATCCCGCGAAGACGCATTAGCCGCCGCGCAATCGGCATTTGACGCGGCCAAATCCGCATTTGACGGTACAAAAAAAGAGATCGAAACATTGAAAGCGGGTTTTTCAGAGGCCGAACCGCTCGATTTGGAAATCCTGCAAAAAGAAAAAGAAAGCGCGGAAAAGCTGCAAAACGACCTGAACGGGCAAAACCGCAAAATCGAGGCGCGCTGCTCGGCGAACAAAACAGCCTTGGCAAATATCGAAAAGACGGCGAAAAATCTGTCCGATACCGAAAAGCGGCTCAAATGGCTGAAAGAGCTGTCCGATACCGCCAACGGAAAACTCAGCAAAAAAGAAAACAAGGAAAAAATAAATCTCGAAACGTACATACAAACCGCCTATTTCGACAGGATAATCGCCCGCGCGAATTTGCGGCTGCTTCAAATGTCGGGAATGCAGTTTGAATTGAAGCGGAGAGACTTTGGCGCGGGCGGGGGCAAAAGCGGTTTGGATTTGAACGTGGTCGACCATCACAACGGCTCTGAGCGCGATGCAAAAACCCTGTCTGGCGGAGAGTCGTTTATGGCCTCGCTGGCGCTGGCGCTCGGGCTCTCCGATGAAATCCAGGGCAGTTCCGGGGGGATTCGCCTCGATTCCATGTTCGTCGACGAAGGCTTTGACACTTTGGACGAAACAAAGCTTTCGCAGTGCATACAGGCTCTAACGGGCATATCCCAGGCGAACCGCCTTGTCGGCATAATTTCGCACGTCGCGGGGCTCGATGAAAAGATAGAGCGGAAAATCGCCGTGACCAAAGAAGCAAACGGCAGCAGCCGGGCGAAGATTATCATTTGACGCGCCGGCTCCCCTTTTTCATTTCAAATCTTCGCGGCGCTCTATCTGTCTCGCTTTCGTCGAGTTGGGGTAGCAAGTCACGTCGAAAATGCGCTGGTTCGCGCTGCCCCGGTAAAACCAGTCCAGCGTTTTTTTGTCCTGCTCGAACTTGCCGTCGACCAAAAAATTGGTGACGCCCAGCAGCTCTTTTACCCCGATGTCGCCCTTCGCCATCTCCAAAAGTTCCTCATACAGGTAGCCGGTATAGGTGACAATTTCCAGCCCGCGCTTCACGGGCTCGACGAGCCGCGCGATTTTGGCCAGTTCATGGGCCTGGCAGAAAGGCTCGCCGCCCGAAAACGTGAGCTTTGTCGTTTTCGCCCGTATTATCTTGTCGGCGAGCTTGTATAGGTCGGCCGCAAAGCCTCCGTCGAAATCCTGCGCTTTTTTGTTGTGGCAGCCCTCGCAGCCGTGCGGGCATCCCTGCACGAAAACCGCGAAGCGAACCCCGGGCCCGTCGACTATCGAATCCTCCACTATACCGGCGAGCCGTATCGGTTCGGGTGCGCCGATTTTGCGTATTTCCTTTTCCCTCGCGAAATTCAAAGCCGCTTCCATCGTTTTTCATCCCTTTCCATGCCTATATGAGCCGTATGTCGGAGTAATTCGTGTCGCACCCGTGTTTCACCCTCGCCTTTTCCTCTTTTAGTTTGGCATCGTTGAATCGGTCGAGAGTCCCCAAATATCCCGTGACCCGCCGTATGCGCGTGAAATTTCCCCTGCCGTCGTTTTCGTCCCTGCCGCATTTCGGGCACGCGTCGTTTATTATCCCCGTATACCCGCACACGGGGTCGCGGTCCACCGGGTGGTTTATCGAGCCGTAGCCGATCCCGCACTCTTTCATGTGCCTGATGATTTCCTCGAAAGCCTCGAGGTTTTCCGACGGATTGCCGTCCATTTCGATGTATGTGATGTGCCCTGCGTTGGTGTGCACATGGTACGGAGCTTCCAGTTCGATCTTTTTGTAGGCAGATATGTTGTGGTACACCGGTATATGGAAGGAATTCGTGTAGAAGTCCCTGTCGGTGACGTTTTTCAGCTCCCCGAAAAGTTTTTTGTCCAGTTTCACGAACCTGCCCGAAAGCCCCTCTGCGGGCGTGGCGATCAGCGTGTAGTTGAGCCCGTATTTCACGCTGGCTTCGTCCATTTTTTTGCGCATATAGCCAACTATCTCAAGGCCGAGGTTCTGCGCCTCTTCGCTTTCGCCGTGGTGGGCGCCGCATAGCGCCACGAGGCATTCCGCAAGCCCTATGAACCCCATTGTCAGCGTCCCATGCTTCAAAACTTCGCCTATTTCGTCGTCCGGTTTCAATTTGTCGGAATCCAGCCATATTCCCTGCCCCATCAAAATCGGGAAATTTCTGACTTTTTTTCCGCACTGGACTTTGAACCTGTGCAACAGCTGCGCCGTTATTATATCTATTTTCTCGTCCAAGTCCGCATAGAACTTTTCTATGTCGCCTTTTGATTTTATCGCGATTCGGGGCAGGTTCAGCGAGGTGAAGGAGAGGTTGCCCCTGCCGAAAGTGACCTCTTTCGAATCGTCGAAATAATTTCCTATGACCCTCGTGCGGCAGCCCATGTACGCCACTTCCGTTTCCGGGCGCCCCTCCCTGTAATATTTCAGGTTGTACGGAGCGTCCATAAACGAGAAATTCGGGAACAGCCTCTTTGCCGAGATTTTCATGGCGAGCTTGAAAAGATCGTAGTTCGGGTCTTCTTTGCCGTAGTTTTTGCCTTCCTTGACTTTGAATATGTGTATCGGGAATATCGGGGTCTCGCCGTTTCCGAGCCCCGCTTCGAGGGCGAGCAGTATGTTTTTGATCACGAGCCGCCCGGCGGGGCTTGTGTCGAGTCCGTAATTGAGCGAGGAGAACGGCACCTGCGCCCCGGCGCGGGAGTTCATCGTGTTCAGGTTGTGGACGAGCGCCTCCATGGCTTGGAACGTGGCCCTGTCGGTTTCCTTGAGCGCATATTTGACGGCGAACTGCTGGGCTTTTTCTATTTCCCCGGCGTCAAAGAATTTCGCGAGCGCGTCTTTTTCATATCTGCAGTAATCGTCATCGTTTGAAAGCGACGGCTCGACATCATGCTCTTGCTTTATTTTTTTCGCCGCGTTCTCCACCGTGTCGGCCAAATTTTCCGACCGGAGCGCAATTTCGAGATATTTCGCGAGATTTGTCTTGTACAACTTCCTGTAAGTTTTCTCCACTCCCTTGGCCATCGCGTAGTCGAAATTCGGTATGGACTGGCCGCCGTGCTGGTCGTTTTGGTTCGACTGTATGGCGATGCAGGCGAGCGCCGAATAGCTGGCTATATTGCTGGGTTCCCTCAAAAATCCGTAATTTTCGCCGCGCCCGGTGCAAAACCCCCCGGTGAACAGCTTGTCTATGTCTATCTGGCAGCAGGTGGTGGTCAGCGAATAGAAGTCGAGGTCGTGTATGTGTATGTCGCCCTCGCGGTGGGCCTTGGAGTGTTTGGGGTCCAAAATGAACATCTCGCAGAACTGTTTGGCGCCCTCGGAGCCGTATTTGAGCATGGTGCCCATGGCGGTGTCCCCGTCGATGTTGGCGTTTTCCCTTTTGGTGTCGCTGTCCTTGGCGGCCGTGAAAGTGATGTCCTCGTATATTTTCATCAGGCGGGTGTTCATTTCCCTGATCCTGTTTCGCTCCGCCCGGTAGAGTATGTATTCCTTCGCCGTGCGGGCGTGGCCGGTCTGCATCAGCACTCTTTCCACGGTGTCCTGGATGTGCTCTACGGTCGGGAGCTTTTTGGTCTTCTCGTATTCCCTCTCTATGTCCTCGGTCACTTTGTAGGCCAAATCGAGCGCGCTGTCGTAGTCGCTGCCCCCGATCGCCTTGGCCGCTTTGAATATCGCGTTGGCGATTTTTTCGATGTTGAACAGGACTTCCCGCCCGTCCCTTTTGATTATTTTCGTAACCATTGCAAAAAAGCTCCTTTTTTTCTTCGAAATACTGTATATAGTATATTGTAATCGAGTATGATACAATATGTTGTGACAAAACTTTTAGGCGCCCTATTATTATAATACAGCGGATATAGTTTGTCAAGGGCTAAATTCACAAAAAAGCGTCGTGTTTTTTGGGCATTTTACACAATCGATTTTTGCCCGGAGAGCCCTTTCGCAGGGGAAACGGGAAGTTTCCAAGCGCGGCGGTTTTAAAAAATTTTTTTGAAATTATAATTGTTTACAATTGACATTGCTTGTTTTTTGTGATAGAATATATAGCATATTTTTACAAAAATTTTTCGCGTTATTGTATTATGCCAGACAAAGGGGGTTGAAGGCCGTGCCCATAAAAATACCCGACCGGCTTCCCGCAGGAGCCATCCTCTCGAAGGAAAACATTTTCGTGATGTTCGACCTCAAAGCCGAGCATCAGGACATACGCCCGCTCAAAATCGCGATACTGAACATAATGCCCACAAAAGAAGTCACCGAGACCCAGCTCATCAGGCTGCTGTCCAATACCGCCCTGCAAGTCGAGATAGTTTTGCTCGGCACCGAGACGCACAAATCCAAAAACACCTCCGCCGAACACCTCAGCGCTTTCTACAAGTCTTTTTCCCAGGTGAAAAACGAAAAATTCGACGGTTTCATAATAACCGGGGCGCCGGTGGAAACGCTGCCCTTCGAGCAGGTCGATTACTGGGACGAGCTCTGCGCGATAATGGAATGGTCGAAGACAAATGTCTATTCGACGCTCCACATATGCTGGGGGGCGCAGGCCGGGCTGTATTTCCATTATGGCATAGACAAACACCCCCTCGAAAAAAAGCTGTTCGGCGTTTTCGCCCATATGGTCAACAAGCCGGACCACGAGCTCGTCAGGGGCTTTGACGAAATATTTTACGCGCCCCATTCGAGGCACACCGAAATCAGGAAAAAAGACATAGACCAAATGCCCGACCTCGAAATCCTCGCTTCGTCCCCCGAAGCGGGCGTTCACATAATCGCCTCGAAAAAGATGCGCCAGTTTTACGTGACCGGGCATTCCGAGTACGACTGCGACACTTTGTCGCTCGAATATTTCAGGGACAAAAACAAAGGGCTCGACATAGAGCCCCCTGCAAACTATTATCCCGGCGGCGACCCCGCGCAAACGCCAAAAAACGTGTGGCGCGGGCACGCCCACCTACTTTTTTCCAATTGGCTCAACTATTTCGTGTACCAGGACACTCCCTACGACATCGACGTCATCAACGAAAAATACAGCGGGCGCGAAAGAATAAGATACGATGCCAAATGCGAATGATTATAACCCAAAACACGCTCGAAAGGAATATTTTTCATGCTGGAACAATTTTTCAAAGAAAACCCTTCAGTCCTGCTCGGATTTTCCGGCGGCGCCGATTCTTCCTATTTGCTGTATGCGGGCTGTAAATGCAACGCGAAAATAAAGGCCTGTTACGTCAAAACAGAATTTCAGCCGGAGTTCGAGCTTTCGGATGCCTACCGCCTGGCAAAACAAGTCGGAGCCGAGGTAAATGTGCTGGAACTGGGCGTTTTGGATAAGGAGCACATCGCCTCCAATCCGCCTGAGCGGTGCTATCACTGCAAAACGGCCATTTTCGGCGCATTGTGCCAAAAGGCGCGCGAGGAAAACATCCCGGTTGTGATCGACGGGACCAACGCTTCCGACGACGCAAACGACCGGCTCGGGACAAAAGCCCTGTCGGAGCTTCGCGTACGCTCCCCGCTGAGGGAGTGCGGCATAACAAAAAGCGAGGTGCGCCGCCTTTCAAAAGAAGCCGGGCTTTTCACATGGGACAAACCGGCTTACGCCTGCCTTGCCACGCGAATACCGGTCGGGCATCCGATAGACGGCGAATTGCTGAAGCGGGTGGAAGAAGCGGAAAACGCTTTGTCCGCCCTCGGATTTGTCGATTTCCGCGTCAGGGTCATGGGAGAAGCGGCAAGGCTGCAATTTCCAAGCGGGCAAATCGACGAAGCGGCAAGAAAAAAAGCAGATCTCGTGAAAGCGGTAAAGCCGCATTTCCGGGCGGTATTGCTGGATTTGGAAGGGCGCTGAAACGTTTGGAAAAATTGGGCGAAATATTGATTCAGACCCAAAAAAAACGCATCTTGCAATTTTAAGATGCGCTTTTTTATCGACAAAACAACCTACAACATGACTTTTTTGCCGTATTTCGCGCTTTCTATCGCGCCGTAGACCATGTTCATGGAGTGGTAGTTCTCGTGGCAGTCGGTTTCCGCTGGGCGCTTTTCGGAGAGCGCGGCAAACATTTCGTCGAAGCATCCCTCGTGGCCGTGGCGCATGCCGTCGTCGGCGAAAGCTATCTTGATTTCGTCGGCGGGGATCACAAATCCCGATTCGCCCTCTTTTTTTATCTGCGCGGCGAGTTTTTGGCCGCCGTCCCATTTGATCGTGCCCTTCTCCCCGACAATCCGCCAATCGCACTCCCACGAGGTGTTGAATCCCTCCGAGCACCAAGATCCCCTGTAATCGTATACCGCCCCGTTCTCAAATTCGAAAATTGCGATTGCGGAAGCATTGCCCCTGTACCATGATCCGGGCGGATTGAATTCGTGGCAGTACGCCGATTTCGGGTTCGCCCCTATCAAAAACCTCGCCTGATAGAAGGTGTGCACCGCCATATCCAAAACCAAGACATTGTCCATCAAGTCCCTAAAGCCGCCGAAGTGCGCACCAATGAAAAAATCCGAACTCACAGAACCAACCCGCCCTAAGATATTTTCGCCCAGCGCTTTCCTTATCGCCCTCATTCCGGGCAGGTATATCCGGTTTTGCATAACCGCGTAGGATCTGCCCGTTTTGTCGGAAACCGCGATCTGGCGGAGCGCTTGCTCCCTCGTCTCCGCCATCGGTTTTTCGCCGATGGCGTCCGCGCCCGCATTCAACGCCGAAGTGACAATCAGCTCGTGGGCGTCGGGCGTGGTGCAGTCCACCACCAGATTCGCTTCCGGGCAAGCGGCCAAGGCCTTCGATATTTCATCGAAAACCTTGCAGCTCAAATTGTATTTTTTTGCATATTCCGCCGTTCTTTCGATGACAATATCGCACAGCCCGACGATTTCGACGTCGTCGCGCTTTTTCATATATGACATCCAGGCGTTTCCCATTCCCCCGCACCCCGCGAGTATGACCTTGAATTGCGCCATATTACGCCCTCCCGCAAACTTCAGCGGCGATTTTCGCCCATTCCCAGAGCCTTTCGGGCGTGTTCCCCGTAGTGCTGACATCTTTTAGTATCAGTTCGCATGGATTGTTGTATTTTGCGGCCGCTTTGCAGGCATCCTCCAGGTCGCGGCGCACAAGCTCCGGCAACCAGGCTGTGCCGCTCGACAAGAACGCCGGGTTCGGTTTCCTCGAGAACACGAACCTCCCCGCCATGGCCTCCGAACCCCTCTCCATGTCCACCCAGGGACTCATCGAAATTTTTCTGACGTTGGGCAGCTTGGCTATCACGTCCACTTTCAGATCCAGCGGCTCGCAGCAGCCGTAATACCCCAGCCCGAAACGCCCGTACCATTTCATTTGGTAGGCGATCTCGAACTCGTCGTGCATTTCGGGCGAAACCATAGAAAACAGCTGCGCCGCCCCCATCGTCCACACATTTTTGGTGGAATGCCTGTATTTTTCGAGCTGGTCTTCGCTCTCGCCGGCAAATCCCGGCAGCTCGTCGGTATACGCCCCCGTGCAGTGGATAAGCGGCGCCCCCGCGTCAAGCAGCCCGAGCTTTTCGTATTCGTCCATTTGATAGTGGTACAGCCCGAACATTTTTTCAAGCAGCTTGTGCATGAATTCCGGCTTGTCGATTATGTCGTACATGCACTCCTCTACCCCGCGCCAGGTGCTTATCACATCCCAAACGTGGCCGCTGGTGCCAAATCCGCTCCCTCTGCCCGGGATCGTCTCCAAAATCCCCCCGAAAACGTCTTCCGCGATTTCGAGCCATTTCTTGGAGGTTTCCCTGTCTTCCGCGATCTTGGGGGTCTGTATTTTTTCTATGTCGTCTTCGGTTTTTATCACCGCTTTGTAATCATGGCTGTCTGCGGCGCTTCCCGGCTGCCCCGGTATCCTGTCTTCTTCGACTGCGACGCCAAAGCCGGTGTTGCTCACCGCCCTGGGCACCCCTATCACAGCGGCGACCACCCTGTCGTCGGGTATGTGATTCCATCTGTACAGGGTTTCGCGCAGCTGCCATTCGAAATGGCGCATGAGCCAGTCCTCGCATTCGCAATTCATTTCGCCGTCCCTGTTCAGCTCGCCCCAGGGGAGCTGGTCGATCATGAACATGGGGCGCGTGGGAGCAAGCGAATTCAAGCCTTTCCAAGCCTTGAAAGTTCTTTCCTGGATCGGCAACGCGCTTATTTGGGCCACTTCTTTGGCGAGCGCCCGCAAAACCGCTTTTTCTTTTTCATAATTTGACATATGCCTTATTCCTCCGAAATTTCCTTAACTTCCTTAATTTCCTCAATTTCCTTAACTTCCTCAACTTCGCTGTTTTCGTTTGCCGGAATTTCGGCTTCCGGTTCGGGGGCAGGCGCTTGTTCGATTTCGAGCAGCGCGCGTATCGAGAGGGCGACTTGTTTTGCCTCGGCGTTTATGCCCGTTATCTTCGCCTGGACCACATCGCCGATGTTCAGCACTTCGGACGGCTTCGAAATTTTTCTGTTTGCTATCTGGGATATGTGGATGAGCCCGTCGATGCCGGGGATAATTTCGGCGAAAGCCCCGAAAGTCATGGAATTCAATATTCGCACTTCCACGACATCTCCCACTTTCGTGGCTTCCATGAATTTATTCCACGGATTTTCGTTTTCGGCCTTGTACCCCAAGGCTATGCGCCTCCTCTCGCGGTCGAAATCTTTTATGTAGACCTCGACTCTGTCCCCCAAGGCGACCACTTCCGAGGGGTGCTTTATCCGGTTCCACGAAAGCTCGCTCAGATGGATCATCCCGTCCACCCCGCCTATATCGACGAATGCCCCGTAGTTGGCGATGGATTTCACGATTCCTTCATATCTCTTGCCTATTTCGAGTTCGCTCCAGACTTTGTCTTCGTTCGCCCTTCTTTCCTCCATCGAGGCGTTCCTGATGGAAGCTATGGCCCTGCGTTTCATCGTGTTTATGTCGATTATCTTGATTTTCACTTTTTTGCCGATGAGAGTCGCGAGGTCTGTGTCTTTGGAAACGTCCGCGTGGGAAGCGGGCACGAACACTTTCGTGGAATCGATGACCACTATGATCCCGCCGTTCACCACTTGCACCACTTTGCCCTCGGCTACTGCGCCGCTCTCATGGAACTGTATGATTTTGTCCCAGTTGTCCGACGAGTCTATCCTTTTCTTCGAAAGCAGCGCTATGCCTTCCTGGTCGTTTGTTTTTATGATCTGCGTTTCGATTTCATCGCCGACTTTGAACATCTCTTTTAAATCGACCGACGAATCGTCTGTTATTTCCGCAAAGGTCAGCACCCCCGTATATTTATAGCCCACATCTACGTGAACCTCAGTGTCTGAAACAGAGGAAACCGTGCCTTTTACCCTGTCCCCTCTGTTTACCGGCACAAATGTTTCCTCAAGCAGTTCGGCAAAACTCATTTCATCGTAATTTATCTCTTTTTTGCCCTGTTCGCCCCCCATGCCCGAATCTTCCGGTTCTCCGGCGCTTTCTTCTGCGGGACCAATACCCCTTTCTTCAATAGTAGCGGCGGCTGCAGCGGCAACATCCCCGATTTCCCCGGCGTTTTCCACGCTTTCGATATTTTCGCCATTTTCGCCATTTTCGATGTTTTCGCCATTTTCGATGTTTTCCGTCATAATTTTTTTTACCTCCATAATTATACTGTCAGGAGTTGAAGCCCCCGCAGTTATGCTAACTTGCGCAGCATCCTTTCCTTTTTTTTCCGTTTTTAGTTTCCCGAAAAGATTTTTCAATATATTTAAGGGCAGTTGCTCCGAAGTTTCGACAATAAAAGAATTGGCGCAGTTTTTTTCGCATATCTCGTAGAGTTTTTTTGTGTTTGAGCTGGTTTGGCTCCCGACCACGACCATCACGTCGCTTGTCTTTGACAAATATTCGGCTTCCGCCTGCCTTTTTTCGGTCGCTTTGCATATGGTGTCGAAAAAAAACGCTTCCGTTTCCGTTTTGGCGCATTTTTGTTTTACGTAGCCTGCGCATTTGCCGTAGTCTTCTTTGTTGTGCGTGGTCTGCGCCAATATGATGATTTTTTTGTAGTTTTTGTTCAATGCTCCTTCAAGGCCGGATCCGGTTGCAAGCTCTTCAAAATCCTTCACGGTTTGCCGCCCGCCGTCCACATAGCTTCCAAGCGCTATGATTTCGGGGTGGGAGGCATCCCCCACTATCAGCGTAAAAGTGTCGTCCCCGGTGTTTTTTTCCGCTATTTTATGCATCCTTTTTACGCATTCGCAAGTCGCGTCGACGATTTTCAAATTTTTTTGCCCGCCTATTTCGCACAGGCGGCCATAATGCTCCTTCGTTATCCCGTGCGCCCTTATCACAACCGTCGAATCTTTTTCAAAATCGATGAAGTCGTCGCCCACAACGGCCGCGCCCTTTTTTTCGACTTCCTCCATAAAAGCATTGTTGTGTATGATTTTGCCGGTCAGGTAAATCTTGGCGGCGTTTTTTTCGAGTTCGCCGTTTAGCAGCTCCACCGCCTTTCTGACCCCTGCGCAAAACCCGCAATTTTTCGCCGCGGTTATTTCAATATTATTCCCGTTCATTCAAAGTATCGTATTTTCTGTAGTTTTCCAAAATTTCGCCGTATACCCTCTCCGTTATTTTTTTATACAGTTCGACGCCGCCTACGTCTTCTTCTTTCGCCATTTCTTCCAATTGCCCAAAGGGAATATATTTTCCGAAAACCACTATGGTTTTGCGGAACATCCTTATTTTGTAGCCTTTTGATATGACGGTGATCGGCAATATGCCGGTTTTGGCCTTGAACGCCACCATGGCGACCCCGTTCTTCGGGGTGATTTTTTCCGGATGGACGCCCTTCGCCCTGTGGCCCTGGGGGTACATCCCCACCAGCTCCCCTTTTTCGAGCATGGCTATCGTGGCCTTTATCGACGAAACGTCGGCGGTGTCCCTTTTTACCGGGTAGGCCCCGAAAACCCGGATCAGGGAACCAAGGAGCGGAACCTTGAAAAGTTCGGATTTCGCCATATACCGCAATGGGCGGTGCATGCACGCACCTATTATTATCGGGTCCCAGTTTGATGAATGGTTTATGCAAGCCACATACCCGGCCGCATCGCCTTCCGGAGGCTCGTTTTCGGGATTTATGGCCCTGACCCTGAAAAGTTTCCTTAAAAATCCGGCCACAAAGCTCTTTTGAACGTTACCGAATACAGACATCTGGCAATTTTCCTTTTATTATGCCGAGCGCCTCTTCCAAAGTGCCGAGGGCGTCGAGTTCGGAATTGTCCAATACGACTGCGTCCGCCGCCGGTTTCAGCGGAGCCGCCGCGCGGTTCGAGTCTTGGGCGTCCCTATCGTTTATCTCGCGCAAAATCGCCGCGCAATCGACTTTTTCGCCTTTCCTTCCGAGTTCCACGCACCTTCTTTGGGCTCTTTTTTCGGGGGCGGCGGTCAAAAATATCTTCACATCGGCATCCGGCAATATCACCGTGCCTATGTCCCTGCCATCCATTATGATGTTGTTTTTTTTTGCCGCCCGCCTTTGAGTTTCAAGCAAAAATTCCCGCACGCGCGGTATTTTGGAAACGTCTGAGGCATACTGCGACATTATGTTTTCCCTGATTTTTCCGGAAACGTCCGATCCGTTCAAGAAAACTTTCTGCCCTTCGCCGTCATAGGCCACTTCTATCCCTATTTTCCCGCTATCGACGAATTCCTCGATTTTTTCGGTTTCTCCGCCGCCCGCGCCCGCCAAAAAGACATACAGCCCCACTGTCCGGTACAGCGCCCCGGTGTCGAGATACAAAAAACCGAGCTTCTTTGCCAGATCTTTTGCAAGCGAGCTTTTTCCCGCGCCGGAAGGGCCATCTATCGCAATGGCGAAGAATTTGTCGGTTTTGCCGCTGAGGGGATCATTCATTTGCATTCTTCCTTTATGCCACGTCCGGTATGCCGAACAATGTCAGGCGATTAAAACAAACGCCGCCGTTCTATAATATACATTATTTATTTACACATTAAAAGTGATATTAAATAAGAAATTTGTTAATTTAGTGTAAATTTTGCCGTCCTTGATGCAAAATCAACTTTCTGCGGCGCATTTTCCCGCGAGTTTTCCGGTGGAAAACGCTATCTGCAGGTTAAACCCCCCGGTATAGGCGTCCACGTCGATTATCTCGCCCGCGAAATACAGGCCGCCGACCAATTTCGATTCCATTTTGCCCGGATGGATCTCGCCTGTGTTCACGCCTCCGCAGGTGACTATCGCCTCGCCCATGGGTCTGAAAGCTTTGAAAGTCATGGGAAAATCCTTGAAGAGGCCGACAAGTTTTGCCCGCTCGGCTTTCGTGATTTCGTTTATTTTTTTCCCCGGATTTATGAAATCCGACAATATTCCCACGAAAACGGGAACCAGCTTTTTTGGCAGCAGGTCATCCAGCGCATTCCTGAACATTTTGTTTTTGTATTTTTCGAAATCCGCAAGTACCCTCTTGTCGAGCTGCGCCTCGCCCAAAGCGGGCTTTAAGTCCAATTTTATCTTGTATCCGCCGTTTTTTTCCCGCATATGCGAGGAAGCGGAGAGCGCCAGCGGCCCTGAAATTCCGAAATGCGAAAAAAGCAGTTCGCCCATCTCCCCGAAAACTTCTTTTTCGCCGTCGTACACGCGCAGTATGACGTTTTTCAAGCTCAGCCCCATCGCGTCGGCGCAAAATTTTTCTTCGATTTCGAGCGGCACGAGCGAAGGTTTCAGCTTCACTATATCATGCCCGGCTTCTTTGGCCAATCTGTGGCCGTCGCCGGTCGAACCCGTTTTTGGATACGAAACTCCGCCGGTGCACAAAATCACGCAGTCAAAATCATATTTTTGGCCGCCTGCAGAGAGTCCGGCGATTTTTGAATTTCGGATCTCAAGTTTTTCAACTGCCGCATGAGTCATTTTCGCCCCGCTTTTCCCGGCGAACTTTTTCAGCGCATCCACGATCTCAAAGGCGCTGTCCGATTTTGGAAACACCCTTTTTCCGCGCTCCGTTTTCAGCTCCACCCCGAGGCCTTCAAAAAAATCTATGCAGTCGGCAGGGCCGAAATAGTTTATGGCCGAATGCAAAAATTTGGGATTGGTCGCCACATTTTCCAAAAACTCGCCCGTTTTGCAAAGGTTTGTGACATTGCACCTGCCCTTGCCGGTTATCGCCAGCTTTTTGCCGAGTTTTTCGTTTTTTTCGAAGAGCGTGACCTCCGCTCCCCCCCTTGCGGCCTCGCCTGCGGCCATGAGCCCGGCTGCCCCGCCACCGACCACCGCGATTTTTTTGCCCATCCCTATTTTTTTGCCCCTATGTCTTTCCTGTAAAACATATCGGCAAAGCTGATTTTGCCGATTGCCCTGTATGCTTTTTTTATCGCGGAGGGCAAATCTCTGTCAACTGAGCCAACGCCCAGGACCCGCCCTCCAAAAGTCAGGAAGCCGCCGTCCCCATCGGGCGCGGTCCCCGCGTGATATACCGTGATCCCGTCGATTTTTTCGGCTTCCCCTATTCCCGTTATCGGATATCCCTTCGCGTATTTTCCCGGATAGCCGCCCGACGCCAAAACCACGCACACCGCCGCGCCGTCTTCCCATTCTATCTCGATTTCATCGAGCCTTTCGTCTATTATCGCGTCGATGATGTCCAAAAAATCCGTTTTGAGCATAGGCAGCACCACTTGCGCCTCGGGGTCGCCGAAACGCGAGTTGTATTCGATCACCTTTGCGCCTTCAGGGGTCAATATCAGTTGAAAATAGATTATGCCCTTGTATTTTCTGCCCTCTTTTTGCATCGCCCTTACCGTGGGCAGGTAGATTTTTTCCATGCACTCGTCCGCGATTTCTTTCGTATAGATTTCAGATGGGCAAAAGGCGCCCATCCCGCCGGTGTTTTCGCCCTTGTCGCCGTCAAGCGCCCTTTTGTGGTCTTGGGAGGAAACCATGGGCTTCAACGTTTTTCCGTCGCAAAACGCCAGGACGGTGATTTCCCGCCCGGTCAATTCTTGCTCGATGATCACGTTTTTTCCCGAATCCCCGAACTTTTTGTTTTGCATGATCTCCGTCAGGATGCCGACCGCCCCGGCTTCGTCCTCCGCGCGGATCGCCCCTTTGCCCAAAGCCAGCCCGTCGGACTTTATCCAGAGCGGAAATTTTACGCGGCTTTTGACATAATTCGCCGCGCTTTCGAAATCACCGAAAGTTTCGTAATCGGCTGTCGGGATATTGTATTTTTTCATCAGCGCCTTCGAAAACACTTTGCTCCATTCGATTTCCGCGGCCTTTTTCACCGGCCCGAAAGCCCGGGCGCCGATTTTCTCGATTTCGTCGACCAACCCTATGGCCAGCGGGTCGTCGCTTGCCACAAAAACCAGATCGAATTTTTCTTTTTTTGTCAGCTCCGTTATGTTTTTTATGTCGGTCGCCTTGAAATCAAAGCATTTCGCAATCTTTGAAATCCCCCCGTTTCCGGGGACTGCGAACAGTTCGGGCTTAGTTTTGCTTTCGGACAATTTTTTGATTATGGCGTGCTCCCTGCCGCCGCCGCCGACCACCAATATTTTCATTAAAAAAACCCCCGCTTTAATGTTTGAAATGCCGAATGCCGGTGAACACCATCGAGATCCCGCAGCTGTCGCACATATCTATCGAATCCTGATCGCGTATCGAACCTCCCGGCTGTATGATCGCTGTCACCCCGATTTTATGGGCGAGTTCCACGCAATCCGAAAACGGGAAAAAAGCGTCGGAGGCCATAACCGAGCCCGCCGCTTTTTCGCCCGCGTATTTTGCCGCGATTTCGAGCGCGCCCACCCTGTTGGTCTGCCCCGGGCCTATTCCGGTTGTGGCGTTCTTTTGCGCCAGGACTATGGCGTTTGATTTTGTGTGCTTGACCACCTTGAAGGCAAACAGCAATTTTTGCATTTCATCCTCCGAAGGCGGTCTTTTCGTCACGGTTTCAAGCAGCGATTCGTCGATAAAATCGGCGTTGAATTCCTGCACCAAAAGACCCCCCGGCACTTTTTTCATGTCGTACATATCCTTTGTGTTGGGTTTAGCTATGTTTTCGAGTCTGAGTATCCTGACATTTTTCTTTTTCGCCAATATTTCAAATGCGGCCTCGCTGTACGCGGGGGCGATTATTATGTCGAGCGGGGTTTTTGCCATTTCGGTTGCGGCTTCTTCGCCGACTTCTTGGTTTAGCGCCACTATGCCCCCGTAAATCGAGACGGGGTCGGCTTCATATGCGTTTACATACGCCCGGCAAATCGTCTCGCCGGTTCCCACCCCGCACGGAGTGGCGTGCTTGACTGCGACGGCGGCGGGCTCATCCGGCGAAAATTCTTTGAGCAATTCTATCGCGCCGTTCGCGTCGTTGTAGTTCAGATAAGACATCTCCTTGCCGTGCAGCTGGACTGCGCTCGCGATGCTGCCCGAAAGCCCGCCGATCTCCTTGTAGAAAGCCCCGCGCTGGTGTGGGTTTTCGCCGTAGCGCATCTCTGCAGCTTTTTCGTACGTGAACGTCAATTTTTCCGGGAATTTGTCCGAATTTGAGGTTTTGCGCAAATATTCGGCGATCAAAGCGTCGTATGCCGATGTATGCTCGAAAACTTTGTATGCGAGCTGCAATTTCATCTCTTTGCCCACTTCCCCGTTTTCTTTTATCTGCGCGGCGACCAAGCCGTAATCTTTCGGGTCAACGACGACAACCACGTCCTGCCGGTTTTTCGCGGCGGAGCGCAGCATGGCGGGCCCCCCTATGTCTATTTGCTCTATCGCCTCGCCGAGCGGAACCGGCGGCTCTTTTGTTATGGTCTGTTTGAAAGGGTACAGGTTCGCCACGACCATGTCGATGGTTTTGACGTTCAGGTTTTTTAGCTGCTCCATATGCTCCGGACTTTCGCGCATCGCCAAAATCCCCGCATGGATCTTCGGGTCGAGCGTTTTCACCCGCCCGTCCAAGCATTCCGGGAACCCCGTGACTTCGGAGATGTTTGTGACATCGAGGCCGGCCTCTTCCAAAGCTTTTTGCGTGCCGCCGGTCGATATTATCTCGTAGTTTAAATCCGCCAAAATTTTCGCGAATTCCGCTATCCCCGTTTTGTCCGATGTGCTGATCAGCGCCCTTTTTTTCATTGATTTGCCCTCCCGCTTTTTATATACACCTTGTTTTCTTTGACTTCGAGGCGGCCGTCGCAGAACAGGTGCACCGCTTCGGCCAATATTACATGCTCGCATTCCGCCATGATGCGCCGCTGCAGGCTTTCCGGCGTGTCGTCCTCTTTGACTTCAGCCGCCTTTTGCAGGATGATCGGCCCTCCATCGGTGATTTCATTGGCGAAATGCACGGTCGCGCCGCTCAGCTTGACTCCGCTCTCCAAAACCTTTTCGTGGACTTTCAGCCCGTACCATCCCTTTCCGCAAAATGCCGGGATCAGCGTCGGATGCGTGTTCATGATTTTGTTTTCGTAGAGTTTCACGAAATCCCCGGACAAAACGGACATGAACCCCGCGAGCACGATCAGGTCTATGTCGTAGGGTTTGATTGTTTCGAGGATTTTTTCCGAATACTGCTTTTCGTCGGGATATTTTTTGCGTTCCACGATTTTTGCCGGAATGCCGTTTTGATTTGCGCGGATCAGCGCATAGGCGTCGCTTTTGCTGGAAACGACGAGCGATATTTGCCCGTTTGCTATCTTCCCTGCTTTGATCGCCTCGATGAGCGCCCCGAGGTTCGTGCCCCCGCCCGAGACGAACACCGCAATGTTTTTTACGGGCTTACTCTGCATTTTCGGCTGCCGCTCCTTCGGGCGGCCCGGCCGCTTCTATCTTCGAGGTGCAGTTCGGGCACCTTGTGGCCTCTATGTGAATCGGGCTTTTGCAAAAGGGGCAGTCCTTGGCGGCGGGGGGCGCCTCCTCCGTTTTTTTTGCGAATTTCTTCGATATTTTGTTTATCTGCTTCATCACGATGAATATCGACGCGGCGATTATGAGGAAATCGATCACGGAAATAATGAACATCCCGTAATTGATCGTCGCGGCCCCGGCCTCCGCGGCCGCCTCCGCCGTTTCGTAGCTTTCCCCGTTGAGCGCGACAAAGAGGTTTTCAAACTTTATCTTCCCCGTCAACAGCGTCAACAGCGGCATGATCATGTCGTTTACCAGGGAGGTCACTATTTTCCCGAATGCCCCGCCTATGATCACGCCGATCGCCATGTCCATCACATTGCCCTTGAATGCGAATTTTTTGAAATCGTCGAACATTTTTTTCATCTCCTCCACCTATATTTTAAAATCTTCCGGGGAAAATTCCATGGGGCTGGCGGGCAGCATGGGGGAAAGCTTGATCGGGTCGAAGGCAAACTTCCTGCATTTGAAATTATAGCTGACAATCCCCTTTTTCTTGCATATATACCCGCTCGTCTCGCGTATGGGCGAGGCGTTTTCGCAATAGCAGCATTTTTCCTCTATCACGCTCTCGATGTTCGCATTCATAAAATCCTCCGCCTCCTGAATTATATTTCATGGTTTCCATTGTACACCCTATTTTTTTCGGTTTTTTGAATTTTTTTAGAACAATTAATATAATGGCAAAAAAGATATTGCAATTTTGCAAAAAATCTGTATAATATACTTGTGGAAAACAAAATTTATTACGGAGGCAAAGTAAAACAATAATGACGGAACAATACATAGATGTAAAGCATCCGGACAAAATCCCCTACCTTTTCGGGGAGCTGGATTGCAACACCGAGGCGATAGAAAACGAGTTCAAGGTGAAAATCTCAAACCAGGACGGCGGGAAAATAAAGATTTTGGGCGAATCCGAGGAAGACGTCAAAAAGGCGGCGGGCACCATAGACTATCTCATGAACCTGCTCGGCTTCAACGAAATCCTGACCGAACAGAATATCAGCTATGCGATGTCGATGATTTGCGACGGCAAAAAAAGCGAGCTGGCGAGCCTCGACAACGACTGCGTATGCATAACCTCGAGGGGCAAGCCGATAAAAGCCAAAACGGTCGGCCAGAAAAGCTACGTGGAAGCCATAAAGAAAAACACCGTGGTTTTCGGCGTGGGCCCCGCCGGCACCGGCAAGACCTTCTTGGCGGTGGCCATGGCGGTGGCCGCCCTGAAAAGCAAAAAAGTCGCCAAAATCATCCTGACCCGCCCGGCGGTGGAAGCGGGCGAGAAGCTCGGGTTTCTGCCCGGCGACCTGCAAAACAAGATAGACCCCTACCTGCGGCCCTTGTACGACGCGCTCTATGAAATGCTTAGCTATGAAGGCTACCAAAAGTACACCGAACGCAACATAATAGAAATCGCGCCCTTGGCCTATATGAGGGGCCGCACACTGGACGATTCTTTTGTCATATTGGACGAGGCGCAAAACACCACCCCTGCCCAGATGAAAATGTTTTTGACGCGGTTGGGCTTTAATTCCAAGGCGATAGTCACAGGGGACATAACCCAGATCGACCTGCCCCGCGACACCAAGAGCGGGCTCATCGAGGCGGTGAAAATTTTAAGGAACATAGACGACATAGCCGTGCACTATTTCACCGAAAGGGACGTGGTGCGCCACAGACTCGTGCAAAAAATAATACTGGCTTACGAAAGGCACGAAAATTCGAAGAATGCCCCCGCAAACCCAAAAAAATTTACGCCGAAAAGAATGCTGTAGCTATTGACATTGTTTTCATTTAGTGGTAAAATAATAAGATGTGTAACGAACATGAACGCAGTTCATGTACATAATTGATGCAAGCGTGCGCATGAACGGCATATGAACTTTCGTTCACATTAGTTCATGTCAAACCAATCGAACGTGTAACGAACATGAACGCAAATCGAGCTATAGCATGGGGGGGTTAAATGCCGGCATACGATTTAAAAAATCCAAACAGCCAAAGCCGCTTCCAGAGTTTCGAAATCGAGTTTGGCGACGACTTGCCGCCCGAACAGCAAAAATCTTCTCCGATACAAAAACTTTACAGCGAAGCAAACGGGGCGCAGGAAAACCAAAAAACCGGGGGCGCCGCCTATTTTCGCAGCGTCGGCGGCGATGTCCCGATCAATTGGAAAGTGGACGATTGGGGCAGGGGTTTCACGCTTTTCGGCGATTTTGTGCAGGACGCAAAAAAATATTACAAGAAAACCTGCATAAACGCCGATTATGTGTATTTTTTTTCATACAGGCCCATGTACAAGGAGCTGTCCCACGAACAGCTTTGCTGGTACCTCTATTGGCGCTCAAAGGTCAGGGAAGGCATCTATCCGAAAACCGGGCTTTCATACATTTTTCTGTACCTGTACGAACAGCTGAACCTCCCGGAAGTGGTCGGATGCAAAAAAGCATATGACAACATTGTCGGCATATGGAAAAATTACCGCGCGGAATTTCCCAGAATCGACAAATATATCGCCGAATGGCTCATCGACTTTTCGTTCATACAAAACTTCAAGATAAATTTGGGCGACATAGCGGAAATTTTGCCGGAAATAACCGGCGTTGCCACCATACCCGAAATGTATATGCCCGACGGATTTTTCAAAAACAGCGGCGCGGAAACGATATTGAGGGATTTTTCGGTGTACGATTACACAAAAAGCAAATTCTGCATCGAAAAAAACAAGGAAGTTTTCGACCTCCACATGCCCATGATGCTCCGCGAAGTCCTGTCGTGCCCGGCATTCGACTCCTTGGTCAAAAAAGAAATTGAAGAGGGCGCCGCCAGCTTGAAAACCACCCGCGAAAGCTACATGGGAGCCGTCTGCGCATATGAAAACAAAAAGAGGATAACCGTCGAGTACAAAAGCATGTACAAAAATTTTTACATCAGGCAGTGCATCACAGATACCGCACGGTGCGCCGAAAACGCCTTAAGGGAATTCCTCGGCATAAAATCGAGGCTAACGCTTTCGAAATACCCGGAGCAATTGAAAGAAGCGATAGACCGCTATGCAAGCGCGCATTTGAACGCCCCGGCAAAAAAGGCAAAAGAAAAAAAAGCGCCGGAAGAAAAAGAAGCGCTTCCCCCTCCCGAATTCAAGCCGGACATGGGCGCCGCCGCGGCGATAGAAAAGGAATCATGGGACACCACGATGACTTTGGTCGAGCTGCAAAACAGGGATGCCGAACCCGAAATGCGCCATGAGGCCGAACCGGGGGGCGACGACGGCGATTTCATCGCCATCGACACGGGAAGCGAAGAAAACATTTTAGATGCTTTGGAATGTGAGACGAATGTGAACGACAGTTCACATGCAGTCCACACCAATCGACGTGAGACGAATGTGAACGATAGTTCACATGCAGTCCACACCGATAGTTCGGAACTTGCGGGAATGGGCGAGTTTGCGGCGAGCCTCGGCGATTTGGAGCGGGCGGCGCTTGCGGCCTTGCTGGAATCCGGCGAAAATGGCTTTGATTCGATATGCGCCGAATTTTTCGCGCAAAAGGGGACAATGCTGGAATCGGCGATCGACGCCGCCAACGAAAAAGCAATGGACTTTATCGGCGACGTCGTGTTCGATATGGCATCCAATGAAATCATCGAAGATTACCGTGAAGAATTGATTAAGATTGTGCAACAAGTAAACGGAGCAAAAAACCATGATTGAAAACGAAACGAAAATCCCAAAGCGCATACTCGGGATATTGCTCAATTCCGTGGGCTCGGGCGTAGTGCCGCGCATTGGGCTCGAATATATCGCCATAGGCAGAAAAGAAGAAATAGGCGCGTTCACAAACGACCTTGAATTTGTCTCCCAGGGCGGCAGCGCCTTCCGGTTCATCATCGGGCGCTACGGAAGCGGCAAAAGTTTCCTTTTGCAGCTGATACGCGGCCACTGCCTCGAGCGCGGATTTCTCACAGCCGACGCGGACCTTTCGCCGGAAAGGAGGCTCTCCGGCACGAACAAGCAGGGGCTCGCGGTATACAGGGAGCTGATGAGAAACCTCGCGGCAAAATCCTCCCCCGACGGCAATGCGCTCGTGCCCATCATCTCGCGCTGGCTCAATTCGATTCAGACGAATATAATCGCAAAAGAAAAGCTCGCCTTGGATTCAAAGGAACTCGAAATCGCGATGTCGGCCGAAGTGCTCAAAATTTCGAACGAACTCGAAAATTTGGTTTGCGGCTTTGATTTTGCGGCGGTGATGCTCAAATACTACATCGCCTACAAAAACGGCGACGAAACAACCAAAAGTTCCGCGATAAAATGGCTGCGCGGCGAGTACTCCACGAAAACCGAGGCCAAAAACGACCTTTCCGTGAGTTCCGTGATCGACGATCTGAACTGGTACGATTTTGTCAAGCTGCTTGCCGTCTTCGCGCGGCTCATCGGCTACAAAGGGCTCGTGATCTTCATCGACGAATGCGTGAACCTGTACAAAATCACGAACAAAATATCCCGCGAGAACAATTACGAGAAAATTTTGTCCATGTTCAACGACACCTTGCAGGGAAAAGCCGAAGGGCTGGGTATATTTTTGGGCGGCACCCCGCAGTTCCTCGAAGACAACCGGCGGGGGCTTTACAGCTACGAAGCGCTGAAATCGAGGCTGACCGAGGGCAAATTCGTCTCCTCGAAATACAAAAACCTCATGGGGCCGACAATACGCCTCGAAAGGCTTTCGGACGAGGAGATTTTCGCGCTGGCGCTGAGGATTTGCCTTCTGCACCAGACATACTACGAATACGAAAAAAAATTGGGCGAAAGCGAAATACTCGAATTCCTGAAAGAGTACATGTCCAAGGTCGGGGCGAACATGTACATAACGCCCAGGGAAATAATACGCGATTTTCTTACCGTGCTCGACATACTCTACCAAAACCCCGAAGCAAATTTCATGGAAATACTCAAAAGGGAGGAGGGCGCATTCGCCCAATCCTCCCAAAGCTCCGCCAAAGCCGCCGAGCAAGAGGAAAACGCCGCCGAAAGCCCCGGGGAAGCCGGCGCCGAGGGCAACGCATTTGACTTGAAATTCGAAGAGTTTGAAATGTAAAGCCAAAAATTAAAAAAGTTTGTATAAAATACATAAAATAACGGAAATTATTTTAATTCTTTTAATAAATGGCGGAGATAATTATAGTATAATTATCATGTGCAGAAATTTATCTTGAATTTAGAATATAGATATCGCATAATCGAAAATATGAATAAGGAGGTGCATATTTTGAATTTTGGTATTGGCATAGTTATTGCTATAGCCGCCGCGGCCTTGATAGTCGGGTTGGCCGCCGGCGGTTTTTTCGGGATCGCTTTCAGAAAGAAGATTTCCGAGTCCAAGATCGGTTCCGCCGAAGAGGAAGCCAAGCGGATAGTGAGCGAAGCCGTCAAGATTTCCGAAACGAAAAAAAAGGAATCCCTGCTCGAAACCAAAGAAGAAGTGATCAAAATCAAAAACGAAGCGGACAGGGAAGCCAAGGAACGCAGGGGCGAAATCACCAAACTCGAGCGGCGCATCGCTCAAAAAGAAGAAGCTTTGGACAAAAAAACCGAAGCCTTGGATAAAAAAGACGAAAATATAACCAAAAAGGCGGCGGAACTCTCGCTGCTTGAAGCGGAGGCCCAGAAAAAAATCCGGGAACAGGATCAAATATTGCAGGAAATATCGGGATTTACCCAAGAACAGGCGAAAGAACTGATCATGGAAAAATTGGAAGCCGAACTCACCCACGAATCGGCGATGAAAATCCTCGAATACGAACAGCGCTTCAAGGAGGACGCCGAAAAGAAGGCCAAAACCATATTGTCGCTCGCCATCCAGAGGTACGCCTCGGATTACGTTTCGGAAGCCACCGTTTCGGTCGTGCCGCTTCCAAACGACGAGATGAAAGGCAGGATCATCGGGCGCGAGGGCAGGAACATACGGACGATAGAAACCCTTACGGGAGTCGACCTGATCATCGACGACACTCCGGAAGCCCTGACGCTTTCGTCGTTTGACCCGGTCCGCCGCGAAATCGCAAGGCTCACGCTCGAAAAGCTGATAATCGACGGGCGCATACATCCCGCCAGGATCGAGGAAATGGTCGCAAAATCCAAAAAGGAAGTGGACGCGATAATAAAGGCGGAGGGCGAACGGGTGACGTTCGAAACCGGGATCCACGGGATCAACCCCGAACTTGTCAAACTTCTCGGCCGCTTGAAGTACAGGACGAGCTACGGGCAGAACGTGCTGGCCCATTCCGCCGAAGTGGCGCACCTCTCGGGGCTGATGGCCGCAGAACTGGGCGCTGATGTGAACATGGCGAAGCGCGCCGGGTTGCTGCACGACATCGGCAAGGCGATGACCCACGAAGTGGAAGGCTCCCATATACAGATAGGGCTTGACATCGCGAAGAAATACAAGGAAAACAAGGACGTGATCCACGCCATCGAGGCCCATCACGGGGACGTCGAGCCCCAGACCATGTTGGCCATAATCGTGCAAACCGCAGACGCGATATCCGGCGCCCGCCCCGGCGCAAGGCGCGAAAACCTCGAAAACTACATAAAACGCCTCGAAAGGCTCGAGGAAATCACAAACTCGTTTGCCGGGATAGAAAAATCCTATGCGATGCAGGCGGGGCGCGAAGTGCGCATCATCGCCAATCCGGATGAAGTGAGCGACGACAAAATGGTGTTTTTGGCCCGCGACATAGTGAAGAAGATCGAGGACGAACTCGAATACCCCGGGCAGATAAAGATACTTCTCGTCAGGGAAAGCAGGATAATAGACTACGCGAGGTAGCCGAAAAGAAAACAAATTCGAAAATGGACGGGGACGGTTCCGGCTTTGCGGACCGTCCCTTTGCGTATTTTTGTTCATTTTTGTAGGTTTCGTAAAATCGCTTCATTCTGTAAAGTCCGCGACGGTCAAAGCCCTTTATTTCGGGGCAATTTTCCTTTATATATCTCGCCGTTTCAACGGGCTGAATAATTCATCGCCATTTTGTAAATTTTTTTGAATTATCCGCCGCATTTCCGCTTGTTTCATTCTTGATAAAGCGCAATACTTTATCGTCATTCGAATGCATCGTTTCCGAATATGCATGACATATATGAAATCTGCCGAAGTTTCTATTGACAAAAAACGGGAAATGTGGTATCATTGCCATAGGAAACAAACTTCATCAAGAAAAGGGACATATGGGAACATTCAATATTTTGTGCGTGGGGGACATAATCGGCGTCCCCGGGGTCGAGTTCGTCAAAGCAAACCTCTGGGGCATACGGAAGTCACACGCCATAGACTGCGTGGTGGCCAACGGGGAGAATTCGGCGGGCGGCAACGGCATAGACCCCAAATCCGCCGAGGCGATTTTCGAAGCGGGGGCAGATGTGATAACCACGGGCAACCACGTTTGGCAAAAAAAGGAAATCTACGCTTTCTTGGACGAAAACGGCTATTTGCTGAGGCCGGCCAACTACCCCGGTTCATCCCCGGGGGCAGGCTACAACATAGTTAACATAGCAGGATACAGGATACTCTTTGCCAACCTGTTGGGCACCGTCTACATGGAACCCGGGATCGAATCGGGGTTTTCGGCGGCTGACAGGATATTTTCGCGCGAGTGGGGCAGCTACGATTTCGCAGTGGTCGACATACACGCCGAGGCCACAAGCGAAAAAAACGCCCTGGCGAAATACATCGACCAAAAAGGCGTGAAAGCGGCCGTGATTTTCGGTACCCACACCCACGTGCAGACTGCCGACGAGAAGATACTGCCCGGCGGCGCGGGATACATAACGGATATCGGGATGACCGGGCCCACGGACTCTGTTCTGGGCATAAAAAACGAACTCATAATCCAAAAGTTCCTCACGAAAATGCCGGTCAGGTTCGAAGTGGGCGAAGGTGAAGTTTCGCTTTCGGGGGCCATATGCAAAATAGAGGCAAATTGTTTTAGATGCATCGATATAAAAAGGGTAAATTTTACGGAAAGTTAAAATATTTTTATAAAAATATCAATCTGGGGATAGTATAATATATCATAAAGCGAAAAAACCCGGCGAAAAATATTTGTATTATTGGGGAGATTAAAAAATCATGGATGTAGTTTTGAAAGTGTCGTCCAAGTCAAATCCGAATTTGCTGGCAGGGGCCTTAGCGGGCACGATAAAAGAGTCGGGAAGAGCCGAGCTTCAAGCCATAGGCGCGGGCGCAATAAACCAAGCCGTGAAAGCGGTCGCCATAACGCGCAACATACTCGCCGAAGCCGATTTGGTGTGTTTCCCGTCCTTCGTGGATTTGACCATAGACGACCAGATAAGGACTTCGATAAAGCTCATAGTCGAACCGAGGTAGTTCGCAGCTGCGTTTTTTCCCCGCCATCTCGCGGAAAGGAGGAATTTACGGTATGACAGGCGACAGACCGGATGCGCCCGGAGACGCCGAAATCATCGGCAGGGTGCTGTCGGGCGATGCGGACTCATTTGAAATCATCGTGAAAAGATACGAAAAAATGATATACAGCCTCGCCATGTCCAAGCTAAACAACAGGGAAAACGCCCGGGACATATCCCAGGAATGTTTTTTGCGCGCCTACAAAATGCTGGCCGGCTACAGGACGGACAGCGCATTTTCGACTTGGATCTACAGGATATGCCAAAACCTGATCTTCGACTTCTACAGAAAAGAAAAAAAGATAAAGACAGTTTCCCTCTCCTCCTCGGACGAATACGGCGAGCCTCGGGAAATCCAGCTTCCGGACTTCGCCGGCGACCCTTCGGAGCGGCTTATCAGGGCGGAAAAAATAAAAAAGATCCGCGAAATCATAAATTCCCTCCCCGGCGACCTGAGGGAAATCATAACGCTGAGGGACTTGAACAACGTCAGCTACGCGCAGATTTCCGATATGCTCGGGCTCGAAATCGGCACGGTGAAGAGCAGGTTGAACCGCGCGAGGGAGAAACTCAAAAACTATATACTCAAAAATAACGAAAACGGCGAACTTTTTTGATTTATATCCGTCTTATACACATGATCGAATACAAAAAACGAAAGGGGCTGTCGGCGTGCCCAAATCAAAAATCCAACCAAAAACATACGAAAGCGACTGCGAAAAGGTGAAATCGCTGGCGGACGAATATCTTCACGACGAACTGATCGTTTTCGGCGATTATGAAAATTCGCGGGAATTGGAGCTTTCAGACGGCGACAGAAGTTTTATCGACAGGCATATCGGGGAATGCGCCGCCTGCTGCGATTTCATCGAATCGGAAAGCAGGTATCTCGAAGCCGCGGCGCAAGCGGCATATGCCCCCGAGCCTTCAATTTCCGGGTATGTGTCGGCTAAGATAGCCGAAGGCGGAATCGCCATAGAAAAGCAAAAGCCGCATAAAAAAATATATGTGCCTTTCGGGCTCATATCGGCCGCGGCGATCATTTTGATGGTTTTTGCCGCCTCAAAAAGCGGGATGCTCGATATGTTCGCGAAATTAAACGACAAAAATTCGGAAAACCGCATCCCGGCCGCAGGCGGCTCAGATGACGGTTACGGCGCGGCGATCATGGCGGCGCCGGAAGCAGAAGAAGCGCAAAAAGGGGAAAACGAAATGGCAGACGAAGCGGCGGCGCCCGGAGATTTTGAAATGGACATGGCCCCTGCACCGGCTCCCGCGCCCGCTCCTGCTCCCGCGCCTGCGGCAGAAGCCCCCTTCGATGAAAACGGCGGCGTTATCGGCGCGATGTCAAACGCCGAATTCTGGGAGGCCAATTTCGATTTGGACATCGAGTTTTTGTACAGGATGGCACATTTTGACATCGACGCCATTTTGAAAGGCATCGAAACATACAAAGCCGACCCGGGCGGCAGGTTTTATGTCGTTGCCATGAAATACAAGGACATATTGGACAAAAACATAAGCGAAGCAGGGATAAGCGCCGAAGCGGATGCCGCATATAACCCGAATGCAAAAAACACGGGGGAAAAATACATTGGGATATTGGTCGGCAATCAATAGGGGAGAACCCCGCAGCCGACCGGATTTAGGGAGGGCATATGCCATCGCATAAAATGGACAAAATAAACGAAGGGATGCGCAGGGAGATGTCGCAGATAGTGCGCGAGGCAAAAGACCCACGCGTGAGTTCCGGGCTTGTGACCATAACCCGCTGCGAGGTGAGCGGGGACTTGAAATTCGCGAAAATATATTACAGCGTGCTTGACGGCGATTTCGAGAATGTGAAAAAGGGGTTCATTTCGGCCAAAGGCTACATAAGGCGCGAAATTGCCGAAAGGCTGAATTTGAGAAACACCCCGGAACTAAACTTCATATCGGATCATTCAATGGAAAACGCGGCCAAAATCACGCAAATTTTGAGCGAAATGGAGTTTGGCGGCGATGAGTAGGTTTATTGGCATGGCGCTTTTGGCTTCGATGGCCGCCATTGCCATATTCGCGGGCTGCGGCTTTGGGCAAACCCAAAACGCGCCGCAAAGCGAAAAAAGCGAAACGGAAGAAGCGGAAAAAACAATCGAAACAAAAGTCGAAATCGGATATATGGCGCCTGATTTCGAAGCCGCTCTTCTCGGGGGAGAGACCGTGAAACTTTCCGATTGCCGCGGAAAGGCGGCGCTCGTCAGTTTTTGGGCCACATGGTGCACCCCCTGCACGGACGGAATGCCGGGGCTCCGGGCGCTTGCTGATGAGTTCGGGGGGGATCTTGCGGTTCTGGCGATAAACTGCGGCGAAAAAAAGGGAATAGTGGAAGCCTTCGCCGCCGAAAATGGCTGTGGTTTTTTTATCGGCCTCGACGAAAGCGGGGCGATCCAAAAAAAATATCCCACAAATGTGATGCCCTACACGCTTATCATCGACCCTGCCGGAATAATAACTGAAATATACCTCGGGGCGGGCGGCGGCACGTTCTCCGCATATGAAAAAGACATAAACGCCGCCTTGGGAAGATAGGCAAAAACAAAACCAATGAGAAAGGAGCCATGAAAATGAACGACAACGGCGTTTCAAAAACGAAAAAAAAGAAGCCTTCGAAAGCGGTCAAAGCGGTCAAGACCATTTTTTTCGTGAATTTCAAGATATTTTCCTATATAATCAACATAGTGCTTACCATTCTTTTGATCGTCATAATCACCGGGGGGATAGTGGCGGGGACTTTCTTTTTCTACATTGTGAATTACATAGACCCGACTATGCCCGATTTGGTCACCATGTCCAGCGAATCCAAACTCACCACTTTCATATACTACTACAAGTACGACGACAGGTTCGAGAAAACAAACCCCCAGCTGGTGGAAATGGACCAGCTGCACGGCTCGGAAAACCGCACCTGGGTCAAGTACAGCGAAATCACGAAAAACAACACATACCTCGTGGATGCTTTCGTCGCCCTCGAAGACAGGAGATTTTGGGAGCACAAGGGCGTCGACTGGTTTCGGACCGCCGCCGCGGCGAGCAACTTTTTTATGCCGAGCGACGGCGCCACGTACGGCGGCTCGACCATTTCCCAACAGCTCGTGAAACTGATGACGGACGACGACGACCAGACGATCCAGCGGAAAATACAGGAGATCCGCAGGGCGATGTACATAGAAAGCAGGACGAGCAAAGAGGAGATATTGGAAAATTATCTGAATACCGTGCTGCTGTCAAACGGCTGTTACGGGGTCCAGTCCGCCGCCAACACCTTGTTCAACAAAAATGCCTGCGACCTGAACCTCATAGAGGCAGCCGCCATCGCCTCGATCGTGCAGTCGCCCACCAAGATGAACCCGATAACCAGGCCCGAGCGAAACAAGGACCGCCGCGACGAGTGCCTGAAAAATATGCTGTCCTACGGGCTGATAACAAAAGAAGAATTTGACGGGGCGTATGACAAGGAACTTGCGATAAACCGGCCCGAAAAGTCGTATGTGGAAACTGTCAAATCCTATTACGTGGACCAGATAATCGAAGACGTGATGGCGGCGCTCATGGAAAAATACGGCTATACGAGGCAGCAGGCTTCCAACAAACTGTATTCCGGCGGGCTTAAAATATACAGCTGCATGGACCCGGACATACAGGGCGTGATGGAATGGGTGTATTCGCACGACGAATATTTCCCCGCCCAGCCCGAAGGGGCGCTGAAATATCAGTCCGCCATGGTGGTGATCGACCCCTACACCGGGTATTTGCTCGGCATTATGGGTGGCAGGGACGAAAAAGTCCAAAGGGGGCTAAACAGGGCTTCCGGTTCGGTCAGGCAGGCGGGCTCTTCGATAAAGCCGGTTTCGGTCTACGCGCCGGCAATCGACCAAAACATCATAAACTGGGGCACCCCGATGAACGATTCGCCTCCGATGACCCTGAACAATAGGCCCTGGCCCCCGAACTATCCTGCGGGAAACGAGGGCATGATAAGCCTCAGCCGGGCAATAGCGGTTTCCAAGAACACCACCGCGGTATGGACGCTCATGCAGCTGACCCCGGAAGTTTCGTTCCGGTTCATGTACGACCAATTGAATATAAGGTCGCTTGTCGAGGAAATGACGCTGCCCAGCGGCAGGGTGATGAGCGATGTGGACTATGCCCCGCTGGCGCTGGGCGCCATGACGAACGGGGTCAGCGTCTACGACCTCACGGCCGCTTATGCGATGTTTGCCAACGAGGGCATATACACGAAGCCGCGCTCATTCACATTGGTGACGGATCAAGACGGAAACGTGATTTTGGACAATGCGCCCGAAAGGAAAATGGTGATCGAAGAGGAAACCGCCTGGATAATGACCAAACTGCTCAGAGGGGTGGTGGAGGACGGCACCGCGAAAGGGCTCAAGATGAAAAACAAAATCGAAGTGGCCGGCAAAACGGGAACCACCAACGAGGAATACGACCGCTGGTTCATCGGGTTTACCCCGTATTATCTGTGCGGCTGCTGGTTTGGCTACGATTTGCCCAAATACATGAACGTGCCCGCAGGCGACGGAAACCCCCCGATGCTGCTTTTCAACTACGTCATGGACACTATTCACGAACCGATATACGGGGATCCCAAAAAATTCCCGGAACTTCCGACCATTGTCGAGGCCAAATATTGCAAAAGGTCGGGATTGGCGCCGGGGCCGAATTGCGGTTCGACGGATACCGGATATTATTCCAAGAGCAGCGAGCCCAAGGAAATCTGCAAAATGTGCTATGCCGCCCCGCCAAAAGAAACGGAAACGGAAGAAATCGAGGAAACCTCCGAAGATACCCGCGAAACCGATGAAAACTCCAAATACGCAACCGAAACTTGGTCTGATCTCATAGCGCCGCCGTACACGAACATTATGCCGCCGTACACGGAACCCGAAAGCCAGTACATCGAGCCGACTTTGACCGTCGCCGAAACCACCGCAGAGACATTCACCGAACCGGAAACGATCGCCGCCGAAGAAATAACGGAGCCTCCCACGGAAGAACCGACATTGGGCGGCTACGACAACCAGCCCAACTGGGAGGATTTTGTCCAATGATGAACCTGCATTCAAAAAAATTCGCCGCCTTGGTTGTTGCGGCGGCGCTGGTTTTCCCGTTTTGTTTTTGCGGGGGCGCGGCGCCTCGGCGCGACGTGGGAGCCTTGGGGGACGTAACCCCGGGGGACTGGTATTATCCCTATGTAAAACGCCTGTATGAGGACGGCGTAATAGAGGGAATGACGGACAGCTCATACGCGCCCGGCGCCGAAGTCAGGACAAGCGAGATTGCCGCCTTTGTCGCGAGATACCTCGGCCTCGAATACATGGCGGAAAAAAGCAGGGATTTTTTGGCGAGAAACAAAGTCGAAGGAGCCGGGTTGTGGTATTCGGGATATATCCAGCTGATGTGCGACTTGGGGATTTTCGGCGGCGAAGAACTCGATTTCTATGGGATAAAGCTCATGGGCGGCGGGGGCGCCGCGATATCGGAAAGCGCGGCTTTGGCAATCGAGGCGCCGATAAAGCGAATGGATGCGGCAAAATTCATAGCGAAATCGTTTGAAATCAAAAAAGGCAGAACCAGGACAAACTTCCTGAAAAGCGAAATAGGCGGCAACGGCAACGAATTCATCAATGGCGGCGGGTACGACCGGGAAATCTTGGGACAAATCAAAACCGCGATTGCCGACTATTCGGAAATTCCCGATCCATACCGCGAGTATTTTCAAAAATGCTTCTACAACGGGATAATCAGGGGCGACGAAAAAGGCAAAGTTTCGCCGACAAGCACCTTGAAAAGGGGCGAACTCGCCAAAATCATAGCCTCCGTGCTGTATTTTGAACTTCGGGGAAGCGATTTGCGCGAACTGCCGGAAGAGTGCGCCATCGGCCAAGGCGACTACTTCCTTTCCCCCGCAGACGGCGCGCCGGTATTGAAACAAGAAAAAGCGGAACGGATATTGGCCGAACAGGCGAAAAGCATCTCCGCCGAAAATCTGAAAGATTCGGTGAGCATCAGCGTAAGCCAAAAAAACATAATACCGGCGGGCTATCTCGCCGAAACCTATATCTACGCCTACGAAAGCGGGACGCCCGCAATGGTAGGCGCCTTGAACTGCGCTTCCAATGCGGATGCGTATTACCCAAAGGAAGCGAGTTTTCAAATTCCCAAAACAGGCGCGTCCGGCGCCAGCCTCGGATTTGTGTATTTGGTTTTGCGCGACCTGAAAAGAAGGGGGGAGGTCGCCGGGGCGCTCATGTACGAGATTGGCGCAAGCGGAAACCTCAAAAATATTTCGGCGCGCGAGCTGCCGTAACGGGCAAACTATGTCAGATTTATTAATTTAAATTGTACTTATGGAAAATTATTTCAACATACGCTTGACAACGCCGAAAATTTTAACTATAATGTAATATGCGTGTAAATGAAAATTATAATTTTACGGAGGTCATTTTATGAACACAAAAATAAAGCGCATCATGTCAGCCGCCCTGGTCGCCGTGATGGTTTTATCGGTCGCCGCGCTCGCGTCGTGCGACCAGTCGGAAGCGGAAAAAGACATAAAGGTGCATATGAAAATAACCGGTTCCGAGGGCGAGATTTGCGATATGGATTTGATGGTTACCGGCACCGCAAGCGAACTCACGGTTTTGCGCGCCACGAAAAAGATGTGCGATGAAGTCTATGAAATCGAGTTCGACTACGACCTGCAGCTCAACACGGTCAAGCGGATAGGTTCCGACATCGTCAAATTTTTCATAAACGATTACCCCACGGAGGAACCGCCCGCAGAAGAGGGAGAACCTCCCGCGGAAGAGAATGCCGAAGAGGAAAAAGAAACAGAACCCGAAGATGTGATAGGCGACTATTATTATGACTGGGTTTGCACTGTGAACGGCGAAGAAAAAGAAATCAGCGACAATGTGAAAGAGGGAGACAGCATCGTTTGGGAATGGAAACAGGTCCAAAGCGAATTGGACAAATAGCGAACAGCCGAAATTTTGCCCGAATTGTACCGTATGATGCGGTACAATTCTTTTGAGGATTAAAAATGTTCCGATATTTCACCCCCGATTTCGTTTTTTCCGGAATATACGACATAGATTTTGACTCGCTGAAAAAAAAAGACATAAAGGGCCTGATTTTTGACATAGACAACACCCTTGTCTCATACAGGCAGGCGCGGCCCACCGAGGAAGTTTCGGTTTTAATGGAAAAGTTGAAAAGCGAAGGCTTTCTGATATGCTTTGTCTCGAACAACAGCAGGCAGAGGGTAGATACATTCAACTCCGATTTCAATTTTTTTTCGTACCCCGAAGCAAAAAAGCCCTCGGCGAAATCCATAAAAAAGGCGCTGGACGCAATGGACCTGAGCGCCAAAAACGCCGCGTTCGTGGGCGACCAGCTATTCACCGACGTGATGGCCGCCAAAAGGGCCAAAATCACGGCCATACTCGTGGATCCGATCGAGCCTGCGGAAAGCGTCTTTTTCAGGCTCAAACGGCTCATGGAAAAGCCGTTTTTGAAGAGATACTACCGGAAGCAAAACAAAAAAAAGCAAAAAGTTTAAAGACAGTTCATATAAAAGGAGCATAATAAAGGCATGATTAACGAATGGCGTGAACTGGGGGTTTTTTGAATTGCTGAGAAATTTGCTTAATTTTAGTTCGCAGGACTTGATCGACCTTTTGTATTTTCTGCCCATATTTTTGATAACGATAACAATCCATGAATGCGCCCACGGCTATATAGCCTACCAAATGGGGGATCCCACAGCCAAAAACATGGGCAGGCTATCGCTGAACCCGTTGAAGCATATGGATCCAATAGGCTTTATCATGCTCATGCTGCTCGGCTTCGGCTGGGCCAAGCCCGTGATGATAAATCCCAGAAATTTCAGGAACCCAAAAAAAGGCATGGCGCTCTCCGCGCTCGCAGGGCCCGCCTCGAATATATTGATGGCGATTTTCGGGGCTTTCGCGCTCGGGCTGATCAATTATTTCTATTTCAATTTCGCGGGGGAAGTTTCGAATTTTGTGGAAATGGCCCGCTATTTTTTCACATATTTCATGACTTTGAACGTATATTTCGCAGTTTTCAATCTCATACCCGTCCCGCCGCTGGACGGTTCGCGGCTGGTAAGCTATTTTTTGCCTCCCCGGCTCGGCTATTACTACAACTATATCGAGCGCTACAGCTTTTTGGTCTTGATTTTGCTTTTGTATACGGGGATACTGAGAATTCCGCTGCAATTTTTTTCGGGATTGATAGTAGACGGAATCGTCCATGTTTTGAATTTGCTGCCTTTTCTGCTTTTGAAATAGGGGATTTGGGGGATTTATGGCGGAATACAAAATAGAGTACAAACTCGATATATTCCAGGGGCCGCTCGATTTGTTGCTGCACCTGATAGAAAAAAACAAGATAGACATATTCGACATACCCATATCCTCGATTTTGGAACAATATCTCGAATACATCTTCATAATGGAAGGATCCGATTTGTACGTGGCCTCGGAATTTATCGACATGGTGGCGAAGCTATTGTACATAAAAAGCAAGCTGCTTTTGCCAAAGGAGGAGAACGAACCCGACCCGAGGGAAGAACTCGTAAAGATTTTGCTGGATTATTCCGAAATAAAGAAGATAGCCGACTATTTGTCCGAGCGTTTCGGCGCCTATAAAGACAGATACGAAAAGCCCGAGGACAAAATCATATACGAAGACAAAGAGGGCGAAACCGCTCCCCAACAGACCTTGGATCCCGCGATGCTGTACGGGATACTCATGGAAATCGCATCGAGAAAAAGGGATCAGCTTCCCCCGACGATAGAGTCGATAAAAATTTTCGCAAACAAAAAAACCGTTACCATGGCGGAAAAGATCATTTCGATAATCAGGCGGCTGTACAAAAATGAAAGCCTCGATTTTTTGGGCTTGCTCAAAAACGAGCGCGACGCCGGCGGCCGCGACGACATAGTAGCCACATTCGCGGCGATCCTCGAGCTTTTGAAGACAAACAGGATCGAAATTTCCGGAAGCGGCATATTGGACTGCCGCTTCACCCTAAACAAACAGCGAGGAAACCGATAAAGGCGATGGATGGTATAAAGTCAACGGATTCAATAGGAAATATAATCGAAGCGGTGTTGTTTTCGGCGGGGGAACCGATAAATTTCAAGGATATTTTGGATATGGCCGAAGATCTGGATTTCGCGAAACCCGATTTCAAAAACATTGTCTTGCAGTTCGCCGAAACTTACAACGCCAAAAACAGCGGGCTCGAAGTCGTGGTCGCGGGGGAATATGTCCAGCTTGTGGCGCGGGCGGAGCACATAGAACACATAAGAAAAGTGCTGAAGTCGAACGCCAGGCAGATAAGGAGCCTTTCGAAGTCCGCCTTCGAAATTCTCGCCGTGGTGGCCTACAACCAGCCGGTGACCAAAAATTACATAGAGCAGCAAAGGGGCGTGGATTGCGCGTACATGATAGGCTCCCTGATGGAAAAAGGCTATATGGAGGAAAAGGGCAGGCTCGACCTGCCGGGCAAGCCGTATGTATACGGAACCACCGCAAAATTTTTGAGCTTGTTTGGGCTTTCCGACATTTCCGAACTGCCGCAAATAGAAAACTTCAAAAGCGAAATCGGCGGGATCGGCTTTTTGGCGGAATCCGAAGGATAAAAAGTAGGTGCCTTTTATGGTTTTTTTATACGTCATGGCGGGGGTATCCGCGCTTTTCGCGGCCATATTGTCGATAAACCTTTCCGTGCGCGTGAGCTTCGATTCGTCCGCTGAGGAAAGCGTGAGGGTCTTCGCCAAAATAGGGTTTTACAAAATCCGCATAATTCCCGCAAGGCAAAAAAAGGAAAAGCCAAAAAAGCCCGTAAAGCAAAAAAAACTTAAAGAAGGCGAAAAAGAAAAAAAGCGAAAGAGAACCGGCGGGGAACCGCCGAAAGAAAAAAAGAAACATGAAATAGGCGAAATTTTCGATTTGATAAAAGCGATAGGCACAGCGCTCCTCAAAAGGTTCAAAAAGCATTTCAAAGCGAAAATATACAAAATCGATTTGATATTGGCCGCAGGCGAAGCCGAAAAAACCGCCATGCTGTACGGCGAGGCTATAGCGTCGGCATATTGCCTGAACGAATTTTTGGAGCGCAACTTCCGGGTCCGGAAGAAAACGGACAGCGTGAAAATAATCCCGGATTTTTCCAAAACCCGGAGCTCGTACAGAATAGATGTAAAGTTTTGCGTGAGGGCGGCGCATATTGCGGCCCTGGGAATCGCCTCCATCATGAAATTCCTGAAATTTTGGCTAAATCCCCAAAAAACCAACCGATGAAACACAAAAATCCAATGAAAGAGGAGCGATGAAAAATATGCCGGAAACCAATTTGAGCCAAATGATCGAAACCGCGCTCGCAAATCTCAAAAAGATGACCGACGCGAATACCGTGGTCGGGGAGCCGATAAAAGCCCCGGGCGGCGCCACGATCATTCCCGTATCCAAAATATCCGTGGGGTTCGCCTCGGGCGGAATGGATTACAACAGCAAGGCCGCGCCCGAAAAGCCCCCGAATTTCGGCGGAGGCGCCGGTTCGGGATTCACCATTTCGCCCGTCGCCTTTCTCGTGGTAAGCGAAAGCGGCGATGTCAGTTTGCTCGGCGTGAACGCGCCCGCCGAAAACAAGGACCTGATCGGGACGATAAGCGGGCTTGTGGACAAAGCGCCTTCGATGATCGAAAAAATCACGAAAATATTCAAAAAAGAAAAAACAGCCGAAGAACCCGGGGAAGCCGAAAATGACGCGGCAAACGAGACTTCCGTCGATATGCCCTTGGATGCCGCCGAAAACGGCGGAGGATAAAAATGGCGGGCAAAAACAACAACAATAACAACAATTCCCCCGCAAACAATTTCAGCAAAAAGTTTTTTTCCTTTCTTTCGGGTTACAACACCAAAGACGGGAAAGGCGCAAAAAACAAAAAAGTGACGGACAAAGAGCGCTACAGCCTAAAAGGTTTCTTTTCGGCCTACAAATCGCAATTCTGGAACCTCATAATCGTGAACCTCATATTCGCGCTCATGCTATCCCCCGTCATATGCGGGATTTTGTCCTACACCGGGATTTTTTCCACGAGGGCTCCCGCACCCTCAAACATATTCTATGCTCCCGTTTACGGTGCGCATCTGTGCTTTCCCACACCCGGCACGGCGAACCTCGTGGGCGTTTTCGGATCGCAGGGCATCGTGGTTGCGGGCAACACCGCGACCACAGTCCTATACACCATAGCCTTGACCGTGTTTTTGACCTTCGGGCCGGCAAACGCCGGAATGACGTATATCCTAAGGGCGTACACGAGGGGCGATTTCGCCTATTTGTGGCACGATTTTTTCCACACCATAAAAAAGAACTTCTTTGGCTCGATACTGTTGGGCTTCGCCGACCTTGCGCTGATGATCCTCTTGGGATATTCGACGTATGTCTACTATGTGAGCCCCGGAGGTTCAAATACCGCTTTGTTTGTGCTGATGTTCGCCATGTGCGTCATATATTTCATCATGAGGTTTTACCTGTACATCCTTTTGATAACTTTCAAGCTTTCGCCGATAAAGCTGATAAAGAACTCGCTCATACTCGCGCTGCTGGGAATCAAGCGGAATTTCATGGCGATACTCGGGATCGCGGCGCTCATGCTGCTCTATGTGGTCGTCTTCATATTTTCGATACCGTTTGGGATCATCGCGCCGTTTTTTTTGCTCATATCAAACGGCTCGTTCATCGCCTGTTTCGCCGCCTACCCGAACGTAAAAAAATACATGATCGACCCATACTACGCCGAAAACCCGGAAAAAGACAAAAACGAATTGGAAATAGAGGACGAACCCATATTCATCGACAGGGGATAGGGGATTCGGACAGGAAAAGCAGTATTGTAATTATATTATAATATCAAATCAACCACAGAGTATGTCTAAAATCGCTTACTTTGTGGTTGATTTCGTAAAATTTGATTTATTTGAAAATTTTTTGAACGATTCCGATTTTGAGCGGCGTGAACGTGGAAAATATATAATATCAAATAATGAAGATGATTATAATAAACCTTATAAAATAGCGGATAATTTATATATTGAAGCTATTAAACAAATAATTGAAATATATATTTTATAAATATTTTAAAGTTAATATTTTCCAAATCCGCTTGACACGTACAAACACACGTGCTATAATAATACAGGAGCGATAAAATGAGCGAGGGAAGTCACCACCAATTCAAACACTCCACGAAAAAAGGAAAAGTTACATTAAAACACCCGCAGAAAGATATACCGATAAAAACTTTGAAGCGCATAGAGCAACAATCGGGAATAAAATTCAAATAAATATATATTACAGGAGGCTGAATTGAAAATAAAAAAAGATAAATATAGTTATATAGCGGCAATAAGTTTCGACGACGACGGCATATCAATAAATTTTCCGGATTTGGACGGTTGTTTTACCTGCGCTGAAACGGAAGATGAAATTTCTCAAATGGCAAAAGAAGTTTTGGGACTTCATCTTTGGAGCATGGAGCAGGACAACGAAACGATTCCCGAACCGTCAAACATCAAAAATATAAAACTTGAAGAAAACGAAGCGGCAATGCTGATCGAAGTATTTATGCCGCCAGTACGGGACAGAATAAATAACAGGGTAGTAAAAAAGACGTTGACAATACCGCAATGGTTGAATGTAGAAGCGGAACGTAACGGTGTAAATTTTTCGCAGATATTGCAAAACGGCTTGAAAGAGTATTTGCATATAGAAAGTGAAACATAATCCAAATTGTGAACGCATGCGTGCATAATTCAAAACACATTTATATAATTACGAACACACTGCGTTCGCAATTCAAACCTTAAATAATTCCTGTTATATTTTGTATTTCGCCCAACTAACAGCCAAACAATCGGCTTTTTTCACAAAACAATTTCTTCTCCCGGCTCAACGATTATTTTATTTGGCGCGTCCCAACGCTCGGCTCTCTCGCGGTCAAACAACGTTTTGGGTTTGAGATGAATTATGATATTATGCTTCGCTCCTATGAGCCTCGCGCATTCGGCGGCTTCATCCAAATCCATGTTATATACGCCATCTCCGCAGAGTATGGCGTAGTCGAGTTCCATTTTTGCGAATGTTTCCATTTGCCCGGTTTTCGAAGTGTCGCCGCTCGCGTAAATTTTGACGCCGTCAAGCGTGATGATAAAGCCCACGCACTCTTTCGGATCATGGTTTTTATTGTACGCCTCGACGGATTCGACAAAAAAATCTTCTTCGCCGCAACCGTCAAGGCGCAAATTCATGCGACAGCCCGCCCCGATTGCTTCGCGATTTGAGAAAATGCGGCAGTTCTCTTTCTGCGGGACCAATTCGATCCTATTGTGGTCGCCGTGCTGGTGCGTGACGAGTATAACTTCTGCAGGCACATCATAGCCCCCGCCCGCATATGGGTCAACGTAGGCAACTAATCCGCCGTTTGCGGTCAATCTGAAACTGCCGTGTCCCTGATAAAGTAATTTTGGCATAATTGATTCCTCCGGTTCATTTGTTTTTACAACCGTTTTAACGCGGTTTTTTTCAAATAATGACAAAATTTGTTTGTCATTATTCACATTTCAGCCAATTAAAACACAAACAATATTGATATTTTCGTGATACTATAAAACCATGATAATATGATATCAAAATATATTTAGGAGGGCACACATGGTCACATTGAATTATTCGGAAAAAGCGTTCAAGCGTTACGGATTCGAGGTCACAGGCTACGACTTCGACAGCCTGCTCGATTCGCTGAACGGCACCCCTTGTCCCAAAGACAGCGTGGTTTACAAAGCGGAGGAGCCTACCCTGCAAAACCGGTCTGTCTGCGCACAGATCAAAAACAATCTGTTCGGCGGGCTGCCGATTCAATTGGGCTATTGCAACGGGCACAACGTGCGGCTCAATTGCTTAGAATATCACCGGGGGAGCGAATTTATCGTGGCGAGCACGCCTTACGTCCTGCTGCTCGCCGATTTGCGCGACGTCGAAAACGGCAAGCTCGACACTTCCAAAGTAGAGGCGTTTTTGGTGCCCGCCGGAAAAGCCGTGGCGCTTTATGAAACGACGCTGCATTACGCGCCCTGCACCGCCGACGGCAGCGACCATTTCCGGACTGTGGTCGGTCTTCCGAGAGGCACGAACGTCGGAAAACCGGAAATCGGGCAGCTCAACGGCGAAGACGGCAGGCTGCAGGCCACGAACAAATGGCTGTTGGCGCACGCCGATACGAACGAAGCGAAAAACGGGGCTTATGTCGGCTTGACCGGGGAAAACATAGTTTTGAGGTGAAGCCCGAAAATTTTGGCTATTATAATTCATAGCCGCTTTCCGACAGCCGTTTTTGCAGAAGCGAATGCATTTCGGCGGTTTTGGCTTCAAAGCCGGGACGATTGCACAAGTTTTCGTATTCTTTCGGGTCATTTTCAAGGTCGAACAACAAACGTGCGTCTTCCGGATTGCCACTGTTGTCCGTATGGTGGATTATATATTTGAATTTGCCGGCACGCAGCATGAAATTGTAATTTCTATCGTTTGTGTGCCGGTATCTTATGTTGCCCGGACCAAATCCCAAGCGTTCGCAGAGCGCCGTATTTTTTCCGGATTCCCCGCCCGAAAGCGCCGGGGCAAGATTTGCTCCGTCGGTATTTTCGGGCGTTTTCACGCCGCACAACCCAAGTATGGTCGGCATTATATCCACTGACTCCACGGGTTTTGAGTAACGCGCGTTTTTGTTGTGCCCGGGAGCGGATATAATCAGCGGAACCCGCGCCACTTCTTCATAAAACGCGCGCGTGGATTTCCAGAACATCCCGTGTCCGCCCGCCATATCGCCGTGGTCGGCCGTGAAGATGACCACGGTGCTGCCTGTTATTCCGCGTTGCTCCAACGCTTCGAACAGCCGGCCTATCTGGTCGTCCACGAGTTTTAGGCCGGCATGATAGACGCGCAAAAATTCCGTCAAAAAAGCGTCGCCCGCGTGGGCGGGAATATCTTTTGACAGATCGCCAAGATAAGCCGCGTCGCAATAAAGCGACGCGTCGGCTTTGATATGCGACATATCCACGTTTTTGTAATAGGGCGACGGTGCGACGTTCGGATCGTGCGGCATATTGAACGAACAGGTCAGCATAAACGGCTCCTTTGCCGTCAATATCGCATCGGCGCACTTTGAAGCGATCCGGTAATCGAAAGTGTCTTCGGGAGATAAATCCAGCCTGCCGAATTTTGTGAATAGTTCCTTGGACTGGTTGGACATCCAGCGTTCGGGGATATTCGCGAGGCTTTCCGAATAATCCTGGTTGCGTACAACCGGGATTTTCCAGCCGTACCATTCCATATAATTTTCACGGGGCAGTTTCGCGGAGCGTTCAAAAATTTCCCGCATTTCATCTGCGTACTCATAGTTTTCCGTGTACATCGATTCGTAGCATCCGAGCTTTTCGCCTGAAATATGCCATTTGCCTTTATGGGATGTCTGATAGCCGCCGGCGTGGAGCAGACCTTCGGTTGTGATGTCGCGGCTGTCAATGCCCTCTTCGGTTTCCGGCCCGCCGACCATGGGATAATCGACGCGCATGACGTTCGAAACCAATCCGTGGCGGTGCGGATACCGGCCCGTGATAATCGATGCCCTCGATGGGGAACAGACAGGCGTCTGGCAATAGGCGGACTCAAACAGCACGCCGTTCGCCGCGAGTTTGCCAATATTTGGGGTATCGGCTGTCCCGCCGTAAACCTCCAGCGCCGAAGCGCACAACTGGTCGCACATGATCAAAAGAATATTGGGGCGGCGGTCATGGTTTTGGCGGTTGTCCATAGAAAATCCTCATTAACTTTCAACAATAATTTTATGATTCATTTTACCGCGCGCAAAACTTCCCTTATATCCCCCAAAACGGGGACGCCGAGCCCAAGCAGCCTGTTTTTGTTTTGGTGCCCGTTGGATATGAGAATGCAGTCGACGCCCATAGCCTTTGCCGCTTCGTGGTCATGCGCCGTGTCGCCGATGAGCACAGCCCTGCTGCCGCATATGCAATTTTCGGCAATGTAGGCTTTCCCTATGTCTATTTTGCTTTCGGCGTATATGTCGGATATTCCGAGTATGTCCTCAAAATAGTGCCCGATGTCGAACAAGTCCGTTTGGGAGCGCAGGTTGTTTGTTTCGGAGGCGGATAGAATGACCTGTTTTGCGCCCATCTTGCAAAGGGCGGCGAGTGTTTCTTTTGCGCCGCCAAACAATCGGAAACGGCTTTCGTCGCTGTGATACAGGCGCACAAACTCTTTTGCGGGTATTTCAAAGGGTTCTTTGTCGAAGTCAAACCCCGCGCGGCGGTAATAATCCATAACAGGAAATCCGAATATCTCGCGGTAAGCCGCAATGTCCCTGATTGGCCGTAGATTTCTTTTGGACAGCAGCTCATTTATGACATTCAGGCACAAATTTGCGTCGTCGAGCAACGTTCCGTTCCAGTCCCATATCACATGGTCATATTTAATCGTTTTCGGCATAGCTTTCCATCAGTTTTTGTATGTCGGATTGCGCTTTCGCTTCGTTTTTTTCGAACAGCGACACGATGTTGAGGCTGTTTTTTTCCACTTGCGAATGGATGGACTGATATATGTTCCCGAAATTGAATATCGTCATCCAGTCATAAATGCGGCTGCGCAGCACTATGTCCAGCATCTCTATCGATTCCTCGTCGCGGGTGTATTTTGTCGCGAAGGCGGTGTCATAAAAGGCGGGGGTCAAATGTTTGTACGACGCCGAGGCCAGCCCCTCCATCACGGTGCCGATCATGTCGAGCGCTTTTGCGTCGCCGCCGTATGTGGACGGGATTGTGAGCATCGCGTAAAGCGGATAAGCGTATACGCTGTAATTTTTTTGCGATTCGTCGAACTTCGGCACGGGCACGACCCCGAAATCCGAATCCATCGACCTGAAATCCATCATGATCCCGACGTCTATGTCCACGAACAAAACGGTATTGTTGAAAAATTTGTGGTCGATGGAATACCAGCCGGCTCCGCCCCTCCCCGTTCCGAGTATTTCCCCTTCGATCTTGCCTATGTTCCAATTGCTGGAGGTGAGCGTCTTGTCGCTCAAAATGTCGCCTATCTTGTTGAAGACCGCTTCTATCCTCGCAGTCACCGGGGTCAGAATGAAATCGCCGTTGCCGTCCCTTGTGACCAATTTTTCCCCCGAGGCGGAAAACATCGCGTCGACCACCGCCGTCGTGACGCCGAAACCGTATTGATCCGCATAGTTGGGCGTGCCGTCCCCGTCCAAATCCCTGTACAAATCTTTTGCCAGCGAATACAATGCGTCATAGGTCCATTTACCGTCGCGAACCATTTGATAGATTCCCGCTATATCGATGCCGTTGTTTTGCGCCATCACTTTGTTTACCGCAAAAAGATGGGTGAACACCGAAACCGACGTGCTTATGTCCCCCATTATGCCGTATAGTTTCCCGCTTATCGTGAAATCCCGGACCACATTCTGATCCCAATATTTTTTGCCCAAATTCAATTCCGGGACATTTTGCAAGTCGATGAGCATATTGCTCTGCGACAATCTTACATAGTCGCCCACCATAGCCCACGCCACGCAGTAATCCACAGAATCCGCCGCGACGCTTTTTCTTATAGCCTCGAACACGTTGTTGTTCTGGATGTCGGATATTTTCACGTTGAACCGCTCTTCTATTTCGAGGTTTCGCGTATATACCGCGTCGTGTATCAATTCGCCCTCCATTTCCTCCACGCACACATCGTAGAAATGCCGAAACGAAGTGTCGGGATCCACGAGGATCACGAATTCGGCCCCGCCGAAATCCTTTTCGGGGAGGTCGTCTTTTCCTTCCGGGTCTTCGGTTTTCGCGGTTTCGCCATATTCTCCATTTTCGGCTTGCCCATTTTGCAAACCGGCATTTTTGCCGCTTTCCCCGCCGCCGTCGCAAGCGGCAAAAGGCAAAACCAGCGCAAGCGCCAATATGATCGCCGCTATTTTTTTTGCCATGAAATACCCCTCCTTTGTTTTTTTATCACCAGCTGTTGAAGGAATCCAATGTTTTTTGTATGGCGGTTTCGACTTTGCCCCTGTTTTTTTCGAATATGGACATCGGGTTGGTGCCCTCTTTTCCCGTGCCGTAAGTTATGACGGCGCTGTAGAAGCTGCCCCAGTTATACAATACGGCGAGATCGAAAACCCGCCCGTCGCGTATGATGTCGAGCATTTCGATGGAATCCTCATCCCTTGTGAATTTGCCCTCCAAGGAAATTTTGTAGTACGCCGGTATGAGCACCTCGTTTGAAACCGCCGTGAAAGCGTCCATGAACGCCGCAGACCTTTCGGATTCGGCGGCTGTTATGGGAATGCCGAACGCGGGCACGGTGTCGATCATGAAAGTATAGTAATTTTTTTGGTTTTCATCGTATTTGGGATGGGGCAAAAGCCCGAAATCGGCGGTCATTTCGCGGAATACCCTCGCATGTGCGAGAACTTCGGCGCAAAACAGCGACATATCCGCCATGAAAGTTTTTTTCGCGTGGTTCAGATCCGAAGTTTGCCCCGGATAGCTTCCCTGCGCGTCGAGGAATACCCCATTCTCTTTTTCCATCAGCCGATGGGCGTTGATGAATGCGTTCACAAATTTTTCGTTGGGGTTCACGAGATAGGGTTCCCCCTTTTCGTCCAACCGGACCAATTTTTCCTCCTGGCACTCGAAAAACGCGAGAAAGCCGAGCCCGTGCGTGGATATTCCCCATTGGTCGGCGACCGTCCACCTGCCGTCGCCGTCGAGATCCCTCGCGCTTTCGCGGGCCATGCTGTAAAATGCGTCAACTGTCCATTTTCCCTCCCTGACAAGCGCGTACGGATTGCCAAGCCCCAAATCCTGCTGTATTTTCTTGTTGAAATACAGCAGCCATATGGCGTCGTTTGTGATGATGTTCGCATCTGAAGTGGTGAAATAGAGTTTCCCCAGAAGCTCGACGGATTCGTTCGCTTTTTGGTTCCAGTACGGTTTGTCCAAATTGAGCCCGGGAAGTTCGTACAAATCCAAATACATCCCTTGGCTTGCGATGATTCCCGCTTGGGAAGAATCCGTGAACACCACGTCGTAATCGTCGGTGTTCGCCTGGATCGCCTTTTTCGCCTTCGCTTCAGGGCCCGACACGAGTATTTCCTCGATTTCGACCCCGAGCCCGTCTTCGACCAATCTGTTTCTTTTGTAGTTCGCATCGTTCAGCGGATCGCCGTTTTCTTCTTCCTGCCCCGTGTCGCTTGCCATCGCCTTGATTGTCGACATTGCCCAGTCGTCGTGGTCGGGTATGAGCACCCGCATTTTATACCCGCCGTAATTTTGGCCCGGAAATTCATACTTTTGTTCCGCTTCCGGATCGCCGCCATCCGCATTCGGATCGGCCTCGCCCGCATCCGCCAAATCGTCCTTTGCCGGCGCGTCCGCGCCGTCATTTTCGGGCGCAGGGGAGCAAGCCGAAAAGACAGAGGCTAAAATAGCCAGAACCGCGAAAAAAGCCCCCAATAATTTTTTGTTTCTCATTTTGCAATCAACCACCTTTTCAAGATTGTATATATATCCGCTCAAAGCGCCAAATACCGCAGCTAAAATTTCAGTTTTGCATTATGTATTATGATAGCATATTTCCAACAAAAATTCAACAGCGAATAAAAAATATTTAAAAAGAAATTTACCAAAATTGCCTTGCAAAATCCCGAAAATTTTGTTATCATATTTTATCATAATAGCAAAAAAAATATTTATTGAGGGGGTTATTTATGCGCAAAACCAAAATATTGGCCACTTTGGGCCCGGCTTCTTCTGATGTGGATACCATAAAACAAATGATCCTGAAAGGGATGGACGCCGCCCGCATCAATTTTTCCCACGGCACAAACGAATCCCGCAGAGCCATCATCGAAAACCTGAAAAAAGCGAGGGAAGAACTTGGAAAACCCATAGCCTTGGTATTGGACACCAAAGGACCCGAAATCCGCATAAAAACCTTCGACACCGACAAAATTTATTTGGAGCAGGGGGATCGGTTCACGCTGACTACCCGCGACATTATAGGCAACAAAGACATCGTGGCGGTGACATATGACCGATTGCCAAATGACTTGGCCGTGGACAGCCGCGTCATGATCGACGACGGCCTGCTCGAATTGAAAGTGTCCGCCATAGAGGAAACGGAAATCCAGTGCGTCGCGGTGAACTCCGGCTTCCTTTCGAACCGCAAGGGAATAAACGTCCCCGATATATACGTGAACCTGCCTTCGCTGACCGGGCAGGACATCGAAGACATAAAATTCGGCATCGAAATGGGTTTCGATTATGTAGCGGCCAGTTTCGTGCGCACTGCAAACGATGTGCTCAACATCCGCAGATTGCTGGAAAACAACGGCGGCCGCCATATGCGGATAATAGCGAAAATCGAAAACCGCGACGGGGTGGACAATTTGGACAGCATACTCGAGCTTGCAGATTCGATCATGGTCGCCAGAGGGGATTTGGGCGTGGAAATTTTGCCGGAGGAAGTCCCGCTGGTGCAGAAGCGGATGATCCACGCCGGCAATCTGGTGGGAAAGCCGGTAGTCACGGCTTCGCATATGCTTGAATCCATGTGCAAAAACCCGCGCCCGACCCGCGCGGAGGCAAACGACGTGGCAAATGCGATATTCGACGGTTCCGATGTGGTCATGCTGTCAGGCGAAACGGCCAACGGGCTATACCCGGCGGAGAGCATCGCGATCATGGCGAGGATCGCGCTCGAAGCGGAAAACTATATTTTGGCCAACGAAAGCGGCGACCGCCGGAAACGCCGCAGCGTGGACCGCATAACCACAAGCGCCCTCAGTTTCGCAGCCTGCGCGACGGCGGAAGATTTGCAGGCTGCCTGCATCGTTCCCATCACCGATTCGGGTTTCGCGGCGAGGATGGTCGCGAAGTCAAGGCCGAAATGCCCGATCTTGGCGATCACCGCCGACGAAGTGGTTTGCCGGCAGCTGAACCTGGTTTGGGGCTGCACGCCTTTTTTGAGCGAAAACATCAACGGGACCGCCGAAGTTTTTGCCATAGCGGAAGAAGCGGCTATAAAACTCGGATTGGCCACGACCGGGGATCCCATCGTCACTTTGGCCGGGGTGCCCGTCGGCGTGGCGGGCACGACAAATTCGCTCAACGTGCGCACCGTGGGAAACGTTCTGGTCAAGGGCAAGGGCAACAACCGGGGCAAAGTGCACGGAATAGCCCGGCCGTTCAAAGTGCAGGAAAACCGCGAACACGCATATTTCGAAGAAGGCGACATCATAATTTGCACCGTGACCAACGACGAGATGATGAGTTTCATCAAAAAAGCGGGGGCTATCGTGGTGGGCAGCTGGGAAAACGTGGACATAAGCCACGCGGAAACGGTCGCCAAGGCTTTGGAGATACCCTTGCTTGCAGCCGATGTCAAAGCGGTGGATTTCGTGCGCTCGGGCGTGCCCATCACGGTGGACACGGACGCGGGCCTCATGTACAACGGGTACAGATAGATTTGGAATATGGCGAAGCGCGCGTCATGCGTTGTAAAGGCGCATGCCGAAATTATGGGATGCATTGCCCGGCTGGCCTTTCGGGTGGGGCGGGTGGCCAAAGGGGTCGTCGTAAATGTTTTTGGCGATTATATCGCCGGATTTGTCCGCAAGGGTGAGCGTCACCCTGTATTTTGTCCCGGGATTTGCCTCGAAGCCAAAATCGCATACCTTCAAAACCGAATCCGCCCCCACTTCGAGCTCATATGAGCCTTCGCCGACAAGCCGCTTCGCCCCGTCTGTCACAATGTAGGCCAATTTGCACGTCCCCAGCCCATAATCCCTGTCGTTCACGACCCAAAGCGCTTCGGGCTTGTCTTTGTGCTGCATGAACGCGCCGACGGGCTGGTTGCTCTCCTCGAGCGCCTTTTGGGCCTCTTTGGGCACCCCGTACCAATCATACACGCCGTAAAAGCTCTGGGGCGAAAGGTCTATGAACATGAACTGGAAATAACCGGAACACGGCGCATATTTCGTGATCCGGTAATGCTCGATGAAATACTTCACGTACCTGTACTGATAATGCTGGATCTGCGGTATGTCGCCGATTATGGCTTCAAGGCGCTTATAGAGCAAGGGCTGTTTTGCCAAACTGTATTCGGAAGGCGGGGCGTCGAAACCAAATTCGGTGTTCAATTTTTCATAGCGTTCTTCGTATATCTCCGTGTAATGCGTGTTTTCGCCGTTGAGCGAGCCGAGATAGTTGTGGCTGTCGCCGCTGTCCGGGTCTTTTTCCCCGCCGGAACCCATGATTGCGGGCCGGTCGGGATCCAATCTCTTCGCCTCGGCGTATAGTTGCGGGCCCGGGATTTTTTTCATCATCTGCCCCTCGCCATATCCGGCAGGCTCGTTCATGCATATCCACGAAATGATCGACGGGTGGTTGCCAAGCAGGCGTATCATGTCCCCGAAAACTTTCACGGCCCTGTCTTTCCATTCCTCAGTTTGCGGGTGTACCCAGTTCATGTCGGAATCCTGTATGACGGCTATGCCGATTTGGTCGCAAAGGCGGTAAAACGCCGGCTTATCGACGTGCACGTGTATGCGCGCCGCATTGAATCCCGCCGACTTGATGGCAAGGAGGTCGCGCAGGTAGCGCTTTTCGTGCATGTTTGAAATATAGTTGTCGGGGAAATACGTCGTCCCGCGGAGATATTGCTTTTTGCCGTTGATTATATATGTCATCTCATTTTCGTTTCTGACAAGTTCGACTGAGCGCACCCCGAAACTTTCGCCAGCAATCAAAACGCCTGACATGAATATCTCCAATTCGTACAAATTCTGCCCACCTCTGTCCCATGTGTCCCAAAGGCGGGGGCGGCTTATTTCCATGGCAAATTCGGCCCGGTTTTTCCCAATTGCGAAATCGCGCCTGAAATCTTGCTCTGCCACCGTTTTCCCGCTGTCCGATTCGCAGATTCGGCACGTAAGCTGCGCCGCCATATCCATGGCAGCAAAGGCGGTTCCCGAAATTTTTATGTCCGCCGACAAAAAATCTTCCTTGGGCTTCGCCCTTATATCCAAGTTCCCCTCAAAGCGCAAAGCTTCGCAAAAATATATCTCGACTTCGTTCCATATGCCGACCGGGTTCAAGTCGCGCTGGACAAATGTGTCGGCGTGCTCGTAGGTCCCTTTGATCATATTGCGGTAAACGTTGTGGCAGTTTCTCGGCTTGTACGATGTTTCGACGTCCCAGGGCGACCATACTTTCACAATCAGGAAATTCGGTTCGCCGTATTTCAAAATATCGCCGACTTCGAACTCAAATGGCGAAAAATATCCTTCGTGCTCGCCGAGATACGCCCCGTTGAGCCATACCTTGCAGTAATAGTCCACTCCGTGGAACTTCAGGGCCGCGCCCGCCGATTTTTTCGTTTCCGGAACGGTGAAAGCGTTTTTGTACCACCACGGCGCATTGTTGAACCAGCGCAGTTCCCTGCCCCAATAAGGCGTGTCGGCCAGCAAAACCTGCAAATGCGCCAGCCGGTCTATCGGCTGCCATTCGTCGAGCTGATGGTACCATACGCCATAGCCGTCTTCGGGCGTTTTGCCGGAATAAAGTTCCAATTCCTCGCCTGCGTCATAGGTGTCGTAGAGTATCTGCCAATTGTCGGCGAGTTTCATGCGATTGCCGCCGTTGTCCATAAAATTCCCCCTTTTCATACATATTTTTTTATTTTTTCGCGGAGGACATCCGCCGTCTCCGCGTAATCGGCCATGCCGAACAAATTTGAAAGTTCGCCGGGGTCTTTTTCCAAATCGTAAAGCTCGCCTTCCCCGGTTCCGTGCGCTATGTATTTGTAGTTTCCCGCCCTAAGCACATGCTGGCCGCGCGCCTTGTCATTTATGTTGAATTCGGCGAAAACCTCGCCGGAAAGCCGGGCATTTGGATCATTTACGGTTTCGGCGAAACTGTCCGCGTCCAATTTTTGCGGCGCGTTTTCCATTTCGGCGAGCGGCATGGCGGAAGCGGGGGCTGTTTTTGTGAGTTCTGCGAGCGTGGGATACAGCCCGAGCTGCGAAACCAAGCTGCCGCATACGGCATTTTCCCGGATATGGCCGGGACGGCTTATGACAAGCGGCACTTTCAGCGCCGGCTCGAAGCAGCAAAATTTTTGGTAGAGCCCGTGGTCCCCGTCCATTTCGCCGTGGTCTGAAGTATAGACCACTATCGTGTTTTCCAGCAAGCCCAAACTCTCCAGTTTTTCGTACAGGCAACCGATGCAGACATCGGCAAACGCGAGATTTCCCAAATAGCCGGCCCGAGCCGCTTTGCGCTGTATTTCAGGCACATTTGCAAATCCTTTGTAATAATTTTTCACATATTGGGGATAAGCGGACAAATCGCCGGGGTCTTTCAGGTTTACGCTTTCGATGGGGAACATTTCGGCGAAACGCCCGGGCGGGTAGAACGGGGTATGGGGCTTCATGAAGCTCGCCGTCAAAAAAAACCGCTGATCCTTGTATTTTTCCAAAAATTTGGCCGCTTCGCGGGCCACGAACATATCGAGATGATCCTCTTCGTCCAATTCGGAAGCCACCTGGCCGGGGGGGTATTTTTTCACCGCCCCGACCCACGGGGATATATCGCCTTCCCACACATCGGCCAAATCGGGGAACCCCGCGCCGTCGTCGATCATGGTGGAAAAAAAATGCCCGGTGAGCTGGTGGTTCGCAATTTCGTTTGCGTAATGGACGGCTTTCGGGCCGAGGTACATCAGCCAGTCGTTTATGCCCGTGTAGAATTCAAAGCCGTGGCAGCACGAATCGTTGAAGTGCATCTTGCCCACAAGCCCGGTCATATATCCGAAAGAATTGAAATGGTGCGCCACCGTCCTGTAGCGCCGATCTAACCGGTCGCTGTTGGTTATGACGCCCGTGGTGTGCGGATACAGCCCGGTGAGCATGGCGTTCCGCGAAGCCACGCAGACAGGGTATGCGCAATAGGCGTTTTCATACCTGATCCCGCTTTTTGCGATTTTGTCGATGTTCGGCGTTTTCACCGGCGATGCGCCGCCCGGGACGCACGAAATATAGTCGGCCCTGTGCTGGTCGGTCATGATCAAAAGGACATTGGGAAATTTGCTTTCCGCCATTTTCTCCTCCCATATGTTTTTAATTGTTTTCCTCGATCGCTTGCAAAGTCTTTTCCATCGCCGTGATCCATTTGGGTTCCATTTTCTCGTACTGCGACGCAAAATCCATCGTTTTCTTTTGGGAAAACCCCACAAAAAAGTCGAGCATCCCCGACCAATTGAAAAATATCCCCTGGTCTATGACCCTTGTGGAAAATATCAGGTCGAGCATTTCCTGGCTTTCGTCGTCCCTCGAATACTTGCCTTTCAGGTTTATCTCGTAATACGCCTTTGTCAGCGTGTCAACCGATTCGGCCGCCCACGCTTCGAGAATCGCGCCCGTGCGCTCCAAGTCCGAAGCGCTTATGGGGACGCACATGACAGTCGCGTTTCCGTACTGGAACGCATTGTAATAGTTTTCCTGCCCTTCTTCGTATTTCGGCAGGGGCAATATTCCGAAATTGGCTTCCATATTGCGCATGAATTTCACCGATTCTATCGGGCTGATATAGTAAAGCGCCCTGCTTTCGTTGAACGATTTTATGTTCACTTCGTCCCATACATTCGTGTATTTGCCGTTGTAGTCGTCGGCTTTCACCTGCGCATATTCATCGGACAAAAACTCTATCACTTTTGTCAGCACGGAAACCGATTTGTCGCTGTCGAGCGCGATGGCCGGAAGGTCGTCCGCGGTTTTTTCGACCACTTTTTGCCCCGAGGCGGCGAAAAGGCAATATGCGCATTCGTGCTGGTTGACTGCTCCCCATTGGTCTTCCGGGGTCAATATGCCGTCGCCGTTCAGATCCTTTGTCACTTCCCTGCAATTGGAATGCAGCGCATCGAGAGTCCATTTGCCCTCTTTTACCTGTTTGTACGGATCTTCAAGCCCGTAATCCCTGTTCAGGTCTTTGTTGAACATGATGCACCATGTCGCGTCGTTGGTCATCGTGGTGATGTTGCCCGCCGCCCCGTACAGCTTTTTGCTTATAGTCATGGAATCGTTTGCCACTTTGTCCCACCACGGTTTGTCAAATCTCAAATGCGGCACATCGTACAGATTTGCGATGAGCCCTTTTTGGATCAATGTGGCCGCGTTGTTCATAGTCGGATAAAACGCGTCGAAATCGTCGCCGCCGGACTGGATGATTTTTTGGACATATGACAGGACGTCTTCCAATTGTATTTCCGCTATCGAAATGTTGAACTTTTCTTCGATGATCCTGTTTCTCCTGTAAACGGCGTCGTTGATTGGTTCCCCGGTTTCGGCCTCCGCATACACATCCACGGTATTCCAGTACACCCAGCCTCCCCTGTCCACCACGCTGAAAGTATGTCCGCCGCAATCCATTTCCGGCACTTCGTATGCGATTTTTTCAGTTGTTTGCTCTGCGTCGCCGGCGGCTTCCGCGTCATTTCGGACGACGTTTTCCGCATTGCCCGGATCTCCCTTGCCGCTTGCGCTGTCTGCCGCGCACGAATGCAGGAGAACGGAAACGATCGCAGCCAAAATAATAACCGGCCATGTTTTTTTTGCAAAATTTTCCATGCCATCCCCTCCTTCAATTATCAATTTTGCCCATCCCGGCAAAGTTTCCCGACGGCTATCCCGTCATATTCGTCCAAAAACCATTCGGCGACCTTGCTCATGGACAAAGTGATCCCATTTTCTTCGCTGTCGAATTTCACGTTGATTTTCAGCGTGCCGAAATAATCGTCGATGATGTACAGATAAATCGCCAATGTGTCGCGGTCAAACCACGCGCCCGACGCCTTGTACCTATACCCGCTCCCCCTTGGGACCCCTATCTTTTTGCCGAAATAATGGGTCTCGGGAAATTCCCCGCATTCATAGCGGCAGATTCCGAAATCAATTTCATGGTTCCCCGTCGCGTTCCGATACTTCATGGTACCTTTGCCGCCCTCAAAAACAAACTGCGCCTCCGATATGCCCATGCGGTTTTTTCCGAGCGCATATTTTTTGCCGCTGTACAAATTGCGGGACATTTCCGATGTGGGGTTCCCCTCAACGGGCAAAAATTCCAGATTTCCGAGTTTGTTTTTCAAATTTTTGAAAGCTTCCCCGTTTTCGGGCAAAACTTCGTTTCCTTCGGCTATGCGCGGATAAACGTCAGTCCAGAAAGCGTCTAAAATAATATCGTTGGCGTGCGGTATGATTTGCGTGTCCGCAGTATTCAGGAATATCAAATCCCTGTCCGGCACGCATACGGTCAGCTGGCTCCCCATGCCCACCATGGCAAAGCCGTTGTTGCGAGTGCGCCATATCTGGTAGCCATATCCGAATTGCAGCTCGGGGCTTGAAGTCGAAAGCCTGTTGTCTATTTTGGCCGATGTGGCCTGCTTGACGTAATCTTCCGACAAAAGCTGCTTTTCGCCCCACTTGCCCCCATTTTGCAGGAACAGCGCGAATTTAGCCATGTCATGAGTAGAGCAAATGACTCCGGAACCACCCCATGCCCCGCCTTCCGGGCGTTCGATGCACCACGCCCCCTCTGAAAATCCCAGATGGTCGAGCAGTTTCGGGCGCATATAGTCAAGCAGGCTTTTTTTTGTCAGCTTCTCGACAATTCCATTGAGCATGACTGTCCCCGAAGTGTCGTACAAAAAAACCGTTCCCCCTTTATGCGACGGTTCCCTGTTCAAAAAAGTCCATACCCAATTTTTGTCGTCTTTGCCGTAAGTGGTCCAATCATAAGCTGTCGCCATCATGAGCAGGTCGCCTACCGTCATGCCCGCCACGAATTCGTGCATATCCGCCGGTTGGTATTCCGGGAAAAAATCCGCGACTTTGTCGGTTGGCTTGAGTTTTCCCTCATCCATCAAGAGCCCGATTGCCACGGAGACAAAAGTTTTGCTCTGCGAATACATCCTGTGGAGGGTGTCGGGCCCAAACGGCGGATAATATCCCTCTGCGGCAATTTCGCCGCGGCGCAAAATCATGAAACTGTGCAGGCACAGCTTTCTTTGTTCGAGATGCTCTATGTACCTTTGTATCGCATCTGACGGAATGCCCAAATTTTCCGGCGTATTTGTTTTTAAAACCATGCATTGACCTCCTTAATTTTTACAATATTCCCATCTTCCCACACACATTATATTACATATATTCCGCTTTGTCAACTTGCAAGAAAAGAAAATTCAAAAAAATTGAAAAACCATTGACATTTTAATCGTTTTGGTCTATAATATACTTAGATTCCAAATCATCAACATTAATTTTACGGGAGGCATTCAACATGAAAAAAATCGGCGCATTATTGATTTTCGCGCTTTTATTCGCGCTTCTTGCAGCCAACGCGGCAGCAGCATATGTCCCGCCCACGGCCATAACGATAAAAAAAGCGTCCGCTTTCCCCAATATGGACGGCAATCCGGATCCGGCCGAGTGGGGGGACCCCGTTTGGTCGTATGCCTATTCCGACGGAACCGATCTGGGCGCCTATGAGGACCAGTCTTCGGAAGGCTGGCTGTTCACAAACGACCCGGATGAGGCTTCCGTCATGAATGTGGTGAAAAATTCGAAAATAGACTTTTACGCAATGTGGGACGAGACATATCTGTACTTCGGCTTGTACACCGACAGCCCGGTGGATGTCTTTTCCGGCGCGATGGAAGATTCCGACGTGGCAAACTCGTGGAACGCGCGCGGGATCCAGTTCGAATATGAAGGCAAAAACGGCGACTTCAACGACATCGGCTTTGGAGTGGACGGCGCGGGAAACACGATCCAGTTTTGGTTCATGGGGGCAAATGCGGGCGCCGTGATGGCCCATAATGCGAAAGTGGTCAAAAACGGAAGCGTGGTGACATACGAAATCGCCATGAAATGGGATGAAATAGACCTTGCCGCCCCTTCGGCCGGAAGCGTTTTCAAATTTACGCTGGCTTGCAACTTCCACAGGGTATTCGACCAAGATCCGTTTTTCGGCATAGCGCTCGGCGGTTCCGAAATGACCAAAAACCCCGATGTGTTCATGCCCGCCACCCTCTCGGCCGATCTTGCCGTCGTCGAGCCTGAGCCCGAGCCGGAACCCGAGCCCGAGCCCGATGCTGTTTTGGAACCGGAGCCCCAATCCGAGCCGCCCGCCGCCCCGGAACCCGCCGCCCCGACCGGCGACGCATCTTTGGCGCTTATTGCCGCTATGGCGCTTGCCGCCTGCATATTTCCAAGAAAATTAAAATCCAGGAAATAATATATTCCATTTTGCCTGATACAATAGATATGCATGGATACAATCAGCCATGCAATTCATGCAATTGAAAAAAAGGGGAGATGCAAAATCAACAATCAAGCCATAGATTCGATCCGGTCAAAAAAAGCTTTTTTGTGCGACATGGACGGCGTGATATATCACGGCAACAATCTTCTGCCGGGGGCGATGGATTTCGTCGAATGGCTGGCGCGGGAAGACAAAAAGTTCCTGTTCCTGACAAATTCGAGCGAACGCTCCCCGATGGAGCTGCAGCAAAAACTCGCGCGGCTGGGGCTTGAAGTGGACGAATCTCATTTCTACACGAGCGCGCTCGCCACCGCCGCCTTCGTGAAAAACCAATCTCCGGGCTGCACCGCCTATGTCATCGGCGAAGCGGGGCTGTTCAACGCGCTCTACGAAGCCGGGATCATGCCAAACGACGTGAGCCCCGATTATGTCATCGTCGGAGAAACCAAAAACTACAATTACCAAAATATCCTCAGGGCGGTGAAATTGGTACAGAACGGCGCGAAGCTGATCGGCACGAACCCGGATCTCACCGGCCCCACCGAAGACGGGATAGTCCCCGCTTGCCGCGCCTTGGTTTCGCCCATCGAGCTCACCACCGGCAGGCACGCATACTACGTGGGCAAGCCGAACCCTTTCATGATGCGCAACGGAAAGCGGATACTCGACTGCCGGGCTTCCGAAATGGCGATAATAGGCGACCGGATGGACACCGACATAATTGCCGGCATAGAATCCGAAATTGACACCGTTTTGGTATTGTCCGGCGTTTCGTCCATTGAAACCGTGAAAAATTTTTCCTATTCCCCGAAATATATATTCGAAAGCGTGGGATTTGTCAAAGATTTTAAGTGTAATTGAAGAAAGAAACAGGTGATTTTATGTACTGCAATGAATGCGGGGCGCAAGTGAAAGACGACGCGAAATTTTGCGCCAAATGCGGGGCCGGGCAGATAGCCGCGCCCGAAAAGCTTTCGCCGGCCCAGAACCCATATGAAGGGCCTCCGCCGAGCCAAACGACGATAACCCTCGAACCGGTTGCCCCCGCGAAAAAACCGGCCATAGCCAAAATCGTTTCGATAGTCGCCGCCGCGGTTGTAATCCTGGGCGTAGGGGCGGCGGGGTTCTTGTTTATCCCGAAACTTTTCGCCGGATCCAAGCCCAAAGCGGACAACTGCTTGGCCGTCATGTTGGATGCCATCGAAAATGCGGGCAGCTTGTCGAGCTTCGAATACAAAATAACGGCAAGCCAAGGCGATGAGGGGAAATTCGCCTTGAGCGGGTTTTTGGCCCTCGGCAAGGATTTGCAAAACTCCATATTAGAAATAAAAGCGGACATCGAAGACGATAGTTCCCGAATGGATGGCAGGGCGGTTTTTCACAATGGCTTTTTCGGCGTTTACAGCCGGTCGGTTTCCGAATATTGGGGCGACGAGGAATTGTACGAATACGTAAACATTCAGGATATTCTCGGGAATTTTTACGATATGCTTTCGCAAATGGGCGTCGATATCGAAGAACTTGGCGTAGATGCCAACAATTTCATCAAAAACGGGCGGATCAACTACGGCGAGTTTGAACGGATAGGCAAAAAAATATCGGAAAATTCTTCGGATTATCTCGACGGCTTCGGCGGCCTCGAGGATTTTGGCGATTTTGGAATCGAAGGCGATCTTGACATTTCCGAATATTTGGGCAAACTGCCCGCGATAGGCGAAGAATTAAACAAAATGTTCGAAAAATTTTTGTATGTCGAATGCGAAAAAGAAGCCGTTCTGGGCGAGTTTGTTTCGGGGCCGGAAATATCCAAGGAAAATGGCTCCACCACGTATAAATATTCCGTAAACCCAATCAAGCTGATCAAGGCCTTGATGAAATATATCATAGAAAGCGTGCCCAAATATCCCGAAATCTCCGCCCTGCTCGAAGATTTGGCGGGCGCCCAGAAGATGACGCTCGACGAATTTCTGAACTTTGCTTCGTACAGCCTGAGAAACGCCCTCGAAGAGATAAGCGACGAAGAAAACGAAATAAAGTTCACGGTCACGGTTTCAAAGAACCGCATATTGGAAAAACTCGCCGTGAGCTTTGACATGAAAACCTACGATTGGGAATATGACGTTTCTTCGGGAGAATACGGGCTCGTGGACGGTGTCGCCTCCTTTTCCTTCACCATCGCATTGTCCGGCCACGACAGCGTGAAGCCGGATGCGGGCGAAATCGAGAGTTTCATGAAAAAAGCCGAAAAAAACGCCGACAATCGCGGCGACGGCTATGGCGATTATGACTTGCAGTGAAAATTTTGCAGGAGGGACAAAAAAATGACGGTAAAAATAACTTCGAAAGACATAAGGATCACCCCGGACATCGAACAGACAGCGGAAAAAAAGATCACCCAGAGGCTGAAAAAACACAGCCAGAAACAAGGCGAAGATCAGCCCGTTGTCGTAAAGGCATCCGAAAAAAAGCCGTTTACGAGAGTTGACGTCGATATGCCTTATCTGAACTATCAAATACACGCGGAAGCGGTAACGGCTGACGGGATTTTAGGCGGAATCGACAAATGCATGGACATACTCGAACGCCAGATCGACAAATACAAAACGCGCATGCACAGATCCAGAGTCAAGGGCAGCGGCCTCAAAAAAGATATTTTGGACATCGTCACCGACGATGAACTGATGGGCCGCCCAGCCCCGGATGCCGGCGACGAACCTGACTACAAGGTGATAAAGGCCGAAGGAAAGCCGCAGCCCATGAGCATCGATGAAGCCATACTGCAAATGGAAGTTTTGGAATACAAATTCCTGTTTTTTTTAAATGCCGAGACAGAAGCGGCAAGCGTGGTATACAGGCGCGACGACGGGAATATAGGGCTGATAAATGCTTGATGTTTGATGCGCCAATTAAAATTTTATAAGTTTCAAAGGGAGATTGTTGTTTATGAAAGCAAAAAAATTTTTGGCATTGGTTCTCATTTTGGCCATGTTCGCCTCGCTGTTCGCGGTATTCGCCGCAAGCGTCCAGGCCGCGGAAAATGAGGATTTGGCAAATGAAGAACCGGAAGATGAAGACATTTTCGAGGCATACGCAAACGCGCTCAAAGCTCTCGGACTGTTCATGGGAACCGGAAGCGGCTACGAGCTCGACAGGGCTCCGACGAGGGATGAAGCCGCCACGATGCTCGTTCGGCTGCTCGGCAAAGAACCACAGGCAGTAGAGGAAAACAACGCGCACCCTTTTACGGACGTTTTCGCTTGGGCGGATCCGTATGTGGGCTATTTGTACGCGAACGGGCTGACTTTGGGGATTGGCGCCGATTTGTTCGGTTCCAAGGATCTTTGCAATGCGCAGATGTTCTGCACATTTGTGCTCAGGGCGCTCGGTTATGCCGACATTGGGGATTCGGCGGACTTCACATATGAAAATTCCGTTATTTTCGCCGCAGAAGCAAATTTGCTCGACGAAACGTTTGTGGCATACAGCGAACATGAATTTACCCGCGCCGCCTGCGTCTATATAATGTACAGCGCTTTGCTGGCGGATGTAAAAGACGCGCAAATAATGCTGATCGCAAAACTCGTGGATGACGGGGCGGTCAGCGGGGAAGCCGCACAGGTTTTCCTTGCGAACGCCTTTATATACGAACCCGAAGAAGTTCCAAATGAAGAGCCTGACGAAGAACCCGAGGAAGAGCCGGATGAAGAACCTGAGGATGAGCCCGAAGATGAGCCTGAGGATGAACCGGAGGATGAACCGGAGGATGAGCCCGAGGAACTCACCGAAGAAGACCTTAATGCGTTCGTTACCAAACTTTCTGCGGGATTTTTAAGCGGAACCATTGAAAGCAGCGTGGGATTGCCGGAACTTCTCGGGCTTTTTTCCTACATCACCCCGGATGCGGTGCAAACAAAAATCAAAGAAATCATAAACGACGAAATTGTTTGGACACTAACGTTGAAAGCCGAAACTGTCGATGCGATCGTCAATGTGTATTTCGACCTTGAGGGAAATTTCACCGAACTTCACGCCGGCGGCACGCGCTTGGACGACAAAGGCGAATCCAGCCCGTTCACAATCGAAATCAGGGCAAAATAATAGGGCGCAGATAAAATTTTTGGAGGAAAAACAAAATGAGGTTGCTGCTTGTCGAGGACAATGTGAATCTGTCGGTCGCGCTGCTCCTGCTGTTCAAAAAAAACAAGTATGAAGCCGATGCGGCTTATGACGGGAAATCCGGCGAGGAAATGATGAAGGGCGGTTTGTACGACGTCGTGATCCTCAACAGGGCGCTGCCCGACTGCGACGGGGTCGCGGTGGTGAAAAACATACGCGAAATGGGCATAAATACGCCAATAATGTTTTTGACCGCCAAAAATTCCACCGCCGAAAAAGTCGAGGGGCTCGATGCGGGCGCGGACGATTATCTCACAAAACCGTTCGCCACCGAAGAACTCATGGCCAGGATACGCGCGCTTGGCAGGCGAAACAATGTGTCGATGGCGCAAACGGAAGAAATAACCATCGGAAAGGCGAAATTTTTGCCCAGGAGGGGCGAATTGTATTTCGGAAAGAACTACAGCTCCTCGGTCACCCTCACCTTGAAAGAAACCGGCATATTGGAACTGCTCTCGCAAAATCCTGAGGCTCCGGTGACAAAAGAAAAAATCCTGCAAAAACTATGGGGGCGCGAACAAAGCGAAGGGGTCAACATGAGCGTGAACATAGTGGAAGTTTTCATGTCCTATCTGCGCAAGAAGATAAAATCCGAACTCTGCGGTTTTTCCATAGTGACTAAAAGAAATATTGGATATAAGATACATGAACAAATATGAACGCAAAGCGTTCATATGCAGTTCATGCGCATGCTTGCATAAAATCAAAGAACAAATATGAACGAAGTTCACGTGTAACGAATGTTAACGCAGTTAACATGCAGTTCACGCCGATCGATCATGCAGTTCATGCGCATGCTTGCATAAAATCAAAGAACAAATATGAACGAAGTTCATATGCAAAAAACAGAGGCGCCAAAATGGCGCCTCCTCTTTTTGCTGTTTGCTATTGATCGTTTTTTTCCTCTTCGCCGCTTTCGCAGCAGCATTCATTTTCGCAATCGCACTCCGGTTCGCAATCGCATTCCGGTTCGCAGCAGCATTCATCTTCGCAATCGCACTCCGGCTCTTTTTGCGCATTGCAGCAGCATTCATCGCAGCATATTTCTTCTTCGGCTTCGATTTCGGGTTGTTTCGCCCCGCATGAATAGCAGTAGTTGACTGATTTTTCCAATATCACGCCGCAATCCGAGCAATATTTTTTGTTTTTCAACGACGCCGCTTTGATTTTTTGGGCTTTGATCGAGTTTTCGATTTCATCTATGCATTCGCAAAAATCCGAAATTTCGTCTGAAACGCCTTCCGGCGAATTTTTATAGCTGCCATAAACTATTTTGCCGATTTCCCTAAAAAAACTGTCCCGTTTCGCTTCGTCGAATTTTATGCCCAGAGATGTCTTCGTGAGCTCCAAAAAATCCCCTGAAGCTTTCATCGCCTTTTTCGCCGTCTCGTTTACTGTTTTGCCCAAGTTATCCAAAAAATCGTTCATGATATACCTCCAATTATTGAATTAAAATTTAATACTATTTATCATATAATATTATACAACATAAAAATAAAAAATGCAACAAAAAAATAAAAAATTTTTATTTTATATTACATTTGTTAAATATTTGTTTACTTTTGAGGCCTTTCGCGCAAAAACGGAGGCCGTATGTATGCTTACATACAGCCTCCGCTTCGTTCCTGCTTAAAAATTTTACCAATTTACAAATAAGATGCCTACTTGAAAATATTATACGTATCAAAAACCATCCCGAATTTTTCGGGCGCAGATATGTTTACCTTCACAAATAAACCCGGCAAATTATTATAACCGCAACATTTAAATAAGCAAAAATCAGCTTTGTTTCATCTGCGCGAAACACTCGCTGCAGTAAACGGGTCTGTCCGAGCTGGGCAAGAAAGGCACTCTCGCTTCTTTCCCGCAGCTTGCGCAAGTGGTTACATGCATTTCCTTTTGGGATTTGCCGGCGCTTTTTCTCGAGTCGCGGCAATTTTTGCATCTTTGGGGCTCGTTCTGGAAGCCTCTCTCCGCATAAAATTCTTGTTCCCCGACCGTGAAGATAAAATCTTGCCCGCAGTCTTTGCATACGATAGTTTTGTCTTGATACATTGATAATACCTCGCTTTTGGTTTAAAAATTTAATATACACTACATTGACAATCCTTTCGAATTATCAACACTAAACAGTATATCAGTTATTTAGGCAAATGTCAACAAAAACAAAAAAATATTACATAAATTAATAATATGTTCATATTTGCCGCCTATTTTTCCGAATTTTGCCCTTCGCCATCGTCGGGCAACTTATTTTCCGCTCGTTCATCCGACGAAGTGACAGCCATATCCATGAGCCTCATAAGTTCGAGGCAGCTTTTGAAATTTTGCGTTTTCCCCGCTTCCACCCATTGCACGCTGCCCTGCCAGCTTGAATTTTGCCTATATTTTATTTTTACCAAAAATGTGTTTTCCGTATTCATACAACTTTCCTCCCTGATTTATTTTCACGCCCGTTACACGTCCCAACCGCGCAGTTTTCTCTGCGACTGCGGATACCAAACGAGGTCGCATTGCTCCTCGATGAACCTCATCAATTCGTTCACGTCGGAAAATTCCCACGTGGCGCCGTCCCAAACGCAGGTAACCCGGCCCCCGGCGAGGGTTCCGCCGGCGTTTTTCAGCTTTATTTCAAATTCCGAGAGGTTTCTCTTTTGGGTCCGCGTCTTTTTCGCGGCGGCGCGCCCGATGTTTTTTTTGCCATCCATTTTTTTCGTCTTCCTTCGTAAATTATATGCGTACATAAATTATATGCGCAAATCATATGATTTCATGTTCCAGCGGGATTATTTTATACCCTATCCCATAACGGCCTTTCAATATCTCGTCTTGGATTTTTATGTTTATGCGCTTCATCGCTGTTTCCGCGTCCTCGAAAGTCAGGTTTGTCAGCATTATGAGAATCTGTTTTGGATTCCAGTGACAAACCGCGTCGCCCCGCCTGAAAGCCTGCACGAACCGCTTGCGCGTCTCTTCGATCACATTGGCCATGTGTCCGCCCTCTTCGACCATCTGCCCATCCGGCGAGCCGTCTTCGTCGAAAGTGGCGAGCACCATCATGATCGAAAGCCCGCTCCGTTCCAGGTTTCTCAGCATGATTTTGCTTATGGCCAAAAATGTGTCCTTGTCGCACTGGAAAGCGCCCTGGGTCCTTTCGTCTTTCCACAGGATGCTGTTCACAAACGCCAAATCGATATTTGCATTCTCGGTTTTTGCCGATATTTCCTTTGTCTGCTTAAGCACGTCTGCAAAACTGTACGAGGGGTTCACCCCGAGTTCCCTGTACATCATCTCCGCCATCATTTCGTAATGCTTCTGCGCTTCCTGCTTCCTGCCCAGCGAAACCAGAGCCTTCAAAAAAAACAAGTTGTTTTTTTCGTCCAAAAACTCATGGCAAAAAAATTCGTTGCAAACCCTGACGACCGCTTCATAGTCCCCAGCCCCGTCCAAAAGTTCCAAAAACAGCGCCACGCAGTCCGAATATATTTTTTTGTACTTTGTCCTTATCGGCAGTACCCAGATGTCGTATATGATGTCTCCCAAAAAATCGCCGTTGTACAGTTCTATCGCCTTTTCGAAACATTGCCTCGCATTGTACGGCGACGTTTTCATGAGTTCTTTGCCCCTATCGATGTAATCGCTCATCGAGTCGCAGTCGACCCAGACGGGAAATTTTTCGTTCCATTTGTAGCAGCCCTGGTTGAACAATATCAAGTCATCCGCTTTGACATTCACCGAAAGATAGTGCCTCAGGCGGTAAATCAAGTTCTGCAGCGCTTTTTCGGGGTTTTCGCAGCCGTCCTCTCCCCACAAAACATCGATGAGCTCGCCGACGGACAGCATTTTGTTCCTGTGCGACAATATATATTTGAAAAGGTTCCAGACGCGTATGGAGCGTTTGCTGGTTTCGGTTATCCTGACGCCTTTCGAATATATCTCGAACCTGCCGAGCGTGTATATGTGAAAAAGATAATCGCCGCCCGCCGCATTCGCCGCGAAAAATTCCGCATTTGTACTTTCCATTCAACTTATCCCCTTCCCCATTGTTTATGACCTTGCGATTTCTCACTTGAAATCCATCGCCGCGCTTTTCATCAGTTCGGCTATTTCTTCCGGTATTTCGCTTTTGTTTTTGACCATTCTCGCAACCAGCACATATCGCGTGTCCTGTTCTATGTTCGTGCAGGTAGAAAGCGTCAATATCCTGTCCCCCTCTTTTATTTCTATGCCGGTATCGTACAGCGACCTCGATTTCATCTGGGCCGCAAGCTCCAAAAAATCGCGCTCCGACCTGAAAAACACTTTTATATAGTTGAAGGACACGTCCGTTTTGAAAAAGGCGAACACTTCCCATACATTGTCCTCGTATATCGTGTTGAAAATGACATAACGGTGCGCTTCGAAAAAATTCTTGTCGGCATAATAGCTAATCGTGTGGAACATCGAATTTGAATACATTTGGTGCCCGTACAAAACCGTGTTGGGGTCGCGCCTGTCCACGCTGTTTTCGTAATCGAGGCAAATCGATCCTGCCGAGCTTTTGTTTTTGTACAGGTTCCGCTCCAAATAATATTCGTTGTTTGCGTCGTGGTGCGCCACCGGGTAGTACACCACCGTGCCGGGTATTTTCACTATCCCGATTATGTCTTCGTTTGAATATATCCCCCTCAGCCGGTCGAATTGGATTTGGTATTCCCTTTTGGCTTTTGCGGGCGGGTTGGTCGTTTCGACGGCTTCGGTTTCGGCCGCTTTTGTTGTTATTTCCGCAGTTTCCGGCTCCGTCGCCGTCGTCTCCGTCGCTTCTCGGGGCGGTTCCGTCGCGGAAGGTTTTGTTTCGTCTGCGGTTTCCAAAACGATTTGGGCTTTTGTCACCGGAGCGATTTCCGGCGGTTCGCTTTGCGGGCCTTCGGGATGGGGTTCCACTTGCAGCGCAACCAGCGCGATCAAGCAGGCCATGAGCGTGAAGGACAATGCCATTTTGGCGATAAATTTCATTTTATTCATTATATTGCGCCTTTACGTCGCTTTCATCTTCTTTACACGATATTATACTACATATACAAATTATTTTCAACATTTTTCCGATATTCAAAAAAATATTACAGCGCGTGGCGGACGCGCAGGATGTATTTGGCCCGGTCAAGCGGGCTTATGCCCCGGTAAGGCCTGCATGCCTCGACGCCCGGCGGGCATTTTTCGTAGCCGTAAAATTCCGAATGCAGCCGGGCGCGCCCCGAAGTGAGCGCGGCGAATCGTTCCGGGAATTTCAGCGAGGTTGCGAGAGGGTACAGGCCCTCGATTATAAACTGCCCGTTTTTTATGGCCGGAGGCTCAAAAGTCCCCCTCATGGCAAGGATTTCGCCGATAATTTTGCCGCTCAGATTTTCTTCGGCCTCTATTTTAAATTTCAAGATCGGCTCGAGAAGTATCGTCCCGATTTGCGCCAGCCCGTTCATCACCGCCATCGGGGTGGCCACGATGAAATCGAGCGGGTGCGTGTGCATCACGTGCGATTCGCCGTCCACGAGCGTGAATTTTATGTCTGTGGCCTCGAAACCCTTCGGTCCTTGCTTCAAGGCTTCCGGAAGCGCCTGCCGCACTTGCGAGATATACCGTTCGAGTATCTGCTCGGTGCGCGTCTTGTTGACAAATTCATAGCCGCTTCCCCTGGGCAAAGGCTCCATCAAAAATTTCAGTACGGCCCAACAGGGCTTGGGCATCGTGTAGGCTTCAAACCCATAGCCGGGCTTGTCTATTGTTTCCTTGTATATGATCGAGGGTTCAATAAGCTTGACCTCGAGCCCAAAGCGCTTTTTGTAAATGTTCGCGAGTATTTCCATTTGGATGAGCCCCGTGACCGCGATGACGAGTTCGCGCTCCTCTTTCACCCACACCATGTCTAATAGCGGGTCTTCCGCGAAAAGCTCGCTTGTTGCTTCCACCAATTCCGGATACCGATCCTCGCCATCCGGCAATACGCGCACTGAAATGAGCGGAGTGGTCATTTTGTACCCTTGCCGCACAAATTTGCCGTTCCCGTATATATCGCCCACAGACGCGCCCGAAAGCCCGCAAACTATCCCGATTTCCCCCGAGGACAAAATCGGCGAATCTTTCAGCTTCACCCCGTCGTATTTTTTTATCTGGGTGATTTTTTCTTCGGTTTTTTTGGTTTCGCTGTAAATTGTCCCCCTTACGGCCGCGCTCCCGTTAAAGAGCCTCATATGGGCGATCCTTCCAAGGGATTTGCTGTGTTCGATTTTATACACTATCCCCCCGAGTTCCCCGTTTGGATCCCCCGCCGCAGCCGCGCCGATTTGGGATATCAAGTCCAAAAGTTTTGCGACGCTGCGGTCGTCTTCATTTTTTCCGAGAGCAGAACCGGCCACTGCGGGAAAAATCACGCGCGCCGCGTATTGCTTCTTCAGGCATCCGATAAATTTTTCATGCGGCGAAAAGGCTTTCAATCCGCTTTCCATGTAACTTTCAAACAACTCTTCGTCGTTTTCCGCGAGACGCTCGGCAACCGCTTCTCCGAGCGAAAGGGAATCAAAAAACAGCGGGGCGATTTTGAAACGTTCGTTTATGTGCCCCAGGACGCGCCCTACATCCGCCCCGGCCGCATCCGTTTTGTTTATGTAAAACATCGCCGGTATTTTCAGTTCCGACAAAGCTTTCCATATCGTTTCCGTTTGGGGCTGCACTCCCTCGACTGCGGAAACCACCAGCACGGCGTTGTCAAGCGCGCATAGCGACCGCTCCACTTCTCCTCCGAATTCCATGTGGCCGGGAGTGTCGATGACATTCACCGCGGCTTCGCCCCATATGAGCTGCGCCGAACTGGATTTGACGGAAATGCCCCGTTCGCGCTCGATTTCCATGTTGTCCATGTGCGCATTGCCCATATCCACGCCTCCAAGGCTCCTCACCGCCCCGGAGACATACAGCATGCGCTCGGACAGCGTGGTTTTGCCCGCATCCACGTGCGCCAGTATCCCGAGATTGACAACTTTCATCATGCGTTTAATTTCCGTTTTCTATCGCTTCGATTATGTCGTTTATGGCCTTTTCCCAAACGCCGGAGTTTTTTTCGATCTGCGAAACTATGTTCGCCCTCATGTTCGTGGACATTTCATATCCGAAAATGCCGCCAATCCCCCCGAAATTATACATATTGCCGATGTCGTAGCTCAAATTGCCGAAAATATAGTCTATCATTTCGGAGGATTCGTCATCTCTCGCCGTCTTTGTCTTGAGCAGGCTCTCATAGAATGCCGGGACAAGCGTTTTCATTCCCTCGTATGCCATGGCTTCGAGAATTATCCCCGTATTTTCCAAATCGCCGCTGGTGCGCGGCACGCTTATCGCCGGATGGTAATTGCCCGCCGTGTGCGGCATATAGCTTTCCTGCGCCTTGTCCCATTTCGGGTAGGGGATTATTCCGAAATCCACTTCCATTTCCCTCAGCGAAGGCTGTCCCTCCGCAGATTTTATGTTGTGCGTGGCGCAGGCTAAAAACAGGCAGCGGCCTTCCGAAAAAATCAATGTGTCGTTGAGGCCCGTGACTCCCCCTCCGGATTTGAACAGGGTGTCTATGGCGTATGTGTTGTCCCTCATATCCGTATATATGCGCATCAATTTTTCCAAATTGGTTTCACTCCCGACGGTCAGCTCGGGCATTCCGCTTGAATTTATTTCGGCCAATTTCACGCCGCTGCAGTTTATTATCCCCATGATCGTGTCGCCCGTGTAGTTTATGCCCCACAAATCTTCTTCGCGCGTCATTTTTCCGTCCCCGTTCAAGTCTTTGGCGACCTTTTTTGCCATTTCGTTCATTTTTCCGTATGTCCAATCCCCGTTTTTGACGAGCTCATACGGCGACTCTAACTCGTTTGCGCTTATCATATTTTTGTTGAAGCACATGATCCAGACGCATTGCAGCCTTCTTTTGGATATGTCGCCGCTCGCGGCGAAATTTTTGCCCAATATCGACATGGAGTCATAAAAATTTTTGTCCCAGTACGGCTTGCCCATGTCTATGCAAAGAAAATTTTTGAAGTCTGTCAGAAAATCGCCGGTGAGCAGCGTGGCAAAATTCGCGCAGGCCGTCACCGCGAAATCGTAGGAATCGTCGCCGGCAAGCACAGCCGTCCGGATTCTGTCCACTGCGTCGTTGTGGTCGTCCGCGTTCACCACTTTGATTTGGCAGTTGTAGCGCTGCTCGATTTTGATTTTTCTCTCGAAAGCGGCGTCGTTGATCGGATCTCCCGTTTGCTCCTCGCAGGCGATGTCCTCCTTGATTTCATCGCCGCCCCAGCCCGTATAGCCGAGCGCCGTGAAGGTTTTTCCGCCCATATCGGTTTCCGGAGGCAAATCCGGCTCATCCGGGCCTTTTTGATTTGCCGGATCCGCGTTGTCGCCCGCATTCGGATTGTCGCCGTCTTTTGTTTTTTCTCCTTCTTTCCCGCACGCTCCGGAAATGGCGGACACAAGCAAAAGCAAAGCGGCGGCAAGGAATGCAAATGCCGTTTTAAATAATTTCTGCCTATACATAAAAACACACGCTCCTATAAATTCCGAGTAAAAACATCAGGCCTGCGCTAAAAAGCGCAGGCCCAGGCTTATTGGTGGTGGGAGAGGGTGGATTCGAACCACCGTAGTCGTGCGACAACAGATTTACAGTCTGCTCCCTTTGGCCGCTCGGGAACTCTCCCTTAAAGGTGCTTCTTTTGCGACAATTGATATTGTACCACAAAAAAAGCTACCTGTCAACAGCAAAATCGAAAAAAGTCAAAATAATTTTTCGATTCTGTCAAATCAGCCCAATTTAGCCGAGTTTATCTTTATGCCCGGACCCATCGAAGAAGCCACCGTGCAACTCCGTATATATGTGCCCTTGGCGGCCGCGGGTTTCGCCTTTATCACCGCGCCCACCAGAGTTTCGAAATTTTCCCTCAGTTTTTCGCCCTCAAACGAAGCCTTGCCTATCGGGCAGTGGATTATGTTCGTCTTGTCGAGCCTGTATTCGATTTTGCCCGCTTTCGCCTCTTTGACCGCCCTTTCTATGTCCGTGGTCACAGTGCCCGCTTTCGGGTTGGGCATGAGGCCCTTGGGCCCGAGAAGTTTCCCCAAACGGCCCAGCGTGCCCATCATGTCGGGCGTGGCGATTATCACTTCGTAGTCGAACCAGTTTTCGTTTTGTATCTTCGCGACGAGATCCTCCGCCCCCACGAAATCGGAGCCTGCGGTCTCGGCTTCTTTTGCCTTGTCGCCTTTGGCGAACACGAGCGTCCTGACTGTTTTGCCCGTCCCGTGGGGAAGCACCACCGCTCCCCTGACTTGCTGGTCTGCGTGCCTCGAATCGACGCCGAGCTTCAAGTGCAGCTCTATCGTTTCGTCGAACTTCGCCTTCGCCGTTTCTTTCGAAAGGTTCAGCGCGTCTTCGGGTTCATATAGTCTCGTTTTGTCCACAAGCTTGAGAAGCTCGCGGTATCTCTTTCCTTTTTTGGCCATTTTAATCATACCTCCTTATTTCGTTCAATGCAATCAATCCGACACTTCGACGCCCATGCTGCGCGCGGTGCCCGCAACCATGGATATCGCCGTTTCAAGGGACGCCGCGTTCAAGTCCGGCATTTTCGTCTCGGCGATTTTTTGTATCTGCGCTTTTGTTATCTTGGAGACTTTTTCCTTGTTCGGGACTCCGGAGCCGCTCTCTATGCCGCACGCTTTTTTGATGAGCACTGCGGCGGGCGGGGTTTTGGTTATGAACGAAAACGTGCGGTCGGCGTAAATCGTGATCACGACGGGTATTATGAGCCCTATGTCGTTTTTGGTCCTCTCGTTGAATTCCTTCACGAAATTCATGCCGTTCACGCCGTGCGGGCCAAGAGCCGGCCCGACCGGGGGCTGCATCGTGGCCTTGCCCGCCTGCAGCTGCAGTTTTACATATGCTGTGATTTTCTTTGCCATTTCAAAATACCTCCGTTTGTGGTGAATGATGTTATGCATTGCGGGGCAATTTCAGTTAATTTTTGCCCCTCCCACTATTGTTGCGTTTTCCGTTTTTTCAGTCTTCCTTTATCGGCGCGACTGAAGAAGATTCCACCTCGGTCGACATTTGCCTGCCGAACATCGAAATCATGAGTTTCACTTTCTTTTTGTCCGGGCTTATCTCCTCGACCACGCCGATGGAATCCCGGAGCGCCCCTTCTATGATCTTCACGCTGTCGCCCACATCGAATCTCACTTCGTTGACTACGGCCGTGTCTATGTTGAATTTGGCCACTTCCTCGTCGGTGAGCGGGACCGGCTTCGAGCCCGGGCCGACGAACGCCGTGACCCCGCGGATGTTTCGGACCACGTGCCAGCTCTCGTCGGTCATTATCATTTTCACGAGCACATAGCTGGGAAAGATTTTGCGCTCCACTTCCCTCGTCTTTTTCTTTCCTTCATCCTCGCCGCTTGTTTCCACGACGATCTCGGTGGGGATTTGCATCGACTGTATCAAATGCTCGACTTTGCGGTTTTCCACTATTTTTTCAAGATTTTTCGCCACTTTGTTTTCATAGCCCGAATACGTGTGGATCACGTACCATTTTGCCTCTTCGTCCATAATCGCACTTTTTACCTCACGCACTCTTGATCAAATCCCTGATGCTGCCCAGAATGCTTATCACGCCGGTTCCAAACGCCAAATCCAGTATGCCGACTATGACGGCTATGAACATGATGGCGAAAATGACTACCCCCGTGTTCTGGATGACCTGCTGCCTTGTGGGCCAGACGATCTTTTTCATTTCGCTCTTGTAGTCGCGCAAAAATTTTTTGATCCTCTCGCCGAGCTTCACTTTTTCCTTGCCGTTTTTGTCCAATTTTACCGGCTTGGCGTTTTTGGTTTCCTTTTCCTCTGCCATTTTACCTTGAATACCCCCTTTTCAATGCATAATGCATTTTGACTGCCGATTATTTCGTTTCCCTGTGCAAAGTGTGCTTGCGGCAGAACTTGCAGTGTTTGTTTTTTTCGATCCTGTCCGGGGTATTTTTTTTGTTTTTCATGGTATCGTAGTTTCTTTGCTTGCATTCCGAACAAGCGAGCGTAACCCTTACTCTCATTTTTTATCGGCACCTCCGTATCGTTGCGCGTTATTTAAAAATTTTGGCCTCCCTTCCGCAGGCGGCTCGCCGGCAAAAACGCCGAACAAAAAAGAACCCCGTCTGCAGAGGTGATTTGATTATACCACAATTTTTGCCCCGTGTCAATAGGTTTTTGCAATTTTGCAAAAAATTTATAGGGCAATTCATCCTCGCATTATTCTTCCCCAAACGCCTCTATGGTTTTTTGGATAGCAGCCGCTATTACGTTTTCTTTTTTTTCGAACTCCGAGGCAAATGTGTCTGCCCGGCCCGAATACAATATATTGCCGAAAATGCCGATTGTGCCCCCCCAGTCGTATATATACGCAAGGTCATAAGTTCTGTTGTCTAAAATCAAATTTAACATTTCCAGCGAATCTTCGTCCCGGATCAGTTTATTGGTTATGCTGACATCGTAATATGCGGGCATCACGTACTTTTGCGAATAATACCCCATTGCAGAAAGTATATTGCCCGTTTTTTCGGTATCCGCGCAGGTTGTCGGAACAATTGTGAATCTCGACCACCAATGGCTCATTGTCGAGTAGTATTTGTTTTGGTTTTCGTCGTATTTCGGATAAGGGAGTATTGCAAAATCAGCGTCCATGTTGCGAAGCTCAAAGCTGAACATCAATTGGTTTATATGGAACATCAGTTCATTGTTTATGAATTTGGGCAATATGAATTCGAAATACGGGTTGGTGAAATTCCCCTTTATATTTTGCGTCATCAAAGTGGTTGTATTGTCGAGGAAAATCGAAGCGACTTTGCTCACCACAGACGAAATCCTGTCTATATTCGGAGACAGTTCCGGAATATCTTCGCTGTTTTTTTGAATCAAGCTTTCCCCCGAATTGTACACCGCAAAATACAGCCGGATATCCTGCGTTTCAAGCCCGAGCTGGTCTTCTTGATCGAATACGCCGTCCCCGTTCAAGTCTTTTGACACTTTTCTCATAATGTCGTACATGGCATCCCAGGTCCATTTGCCGTCTTTGACGATTTGATATATATTGCCGATGGAATACTCCTGCATAAGTTTTTTGTTGGCATATACGGCATCGGTCGCAAAAGCCGAATAAAGATTCACATCCCCCACGACCGCGTTGAGTTTGCCGCCGATTGACATGGTTTTCACGGAATTTTGATCCCACCAGCTGTTCGACAGGTCAAGGGAAATGATGGCCGACAAATCACAAGCCATATTTTTTTGGCCTATTGCCGTCGGAATCGCCACTCCGGGAAGAAAAGCCGCGTCGAACGCGTCTTCTCCGGCGAGGACATATTTTCTGTAAGCCTGCGCTTCTGCCGGCGGGTTAAATTCCGACGTGGGGACGACGCTTATATTTATGTTGTACAAAGCCTCGGTTTCTTTGTTCCTTTTGTAGATAGCATCGTTTATTGGGTCCCCGTTTTCCTCCTCCGCAGAAACTTCATTTACATCGCTGGCATACCATCCGTATCGCACCGAGCCGTCATAATCGAGTATCCTGAAATTATACCCTCCGTAATCGATGTCTGCCGCCGGTTGAAACTCCGAAGGTTCTGTTTTCGTTTCTTCAAAAACCTCCGAATCGACCTCATCATTTGAGCCGGTGGGCGCCGTATCGCCCGAGCCGCTTTTGCATGAAACAAACATTGACATTGCAAGAACCAGAAATGCGCATAAGATTTTTTTCGTTTTCATTTTCCCCATATCCCCCTGGCAATATATATTTTTACAGCAGGTTATTGATCATGAGCGCGCATACCTGCCACCCAACCTGATCCGCCGCAGAAAATTCAATCTCCGCCGGGCCGTTTTTGTCATGGTCGAATAAAACAACCGATACATCAAAACAACCGGCCTTTTGGGCTTTCGGCGGCGCAAAAGCGCTATTGCCGACTCTAAGGATCGTCATTGTTTCCTTGTCCGGGCTTCCCGAAACGACCAATAATGCGTATTTTCCCTTTGCGAGATGAACGCAGAGCGTGCATGTTTCGCGGGAACCTATCCCATCGCGCCGCAAAGGATCCGGCATATTTTCATTGCTGTCAAAATATATCAGGCTGCCGTTTTGTTTCCAGCCAAATTCCGAACGGGGCGAATACAGGTTTGAAACCGAAAGACATCTGAAAGCCAAGCCCATTTTTCCGCAAGCGTGATATTGCGGCATGAGAACTTTGCGGTAATCTTTCATTTTCATTTTTTCCGGCACGGTGAAATCCAGTTTATACAGGGTCACGCGCGAACTGGGAGCGTCTGCCTGGTAATAATCATGCACGAAATCATCCAGGGCGCGATAATACGACGTGTCGGCGTCTTTGCCCAAAAAAACCCGCCTGCCCGACGGGCTGACATACACATGCAAAGAATCATGGGTTTCATTCGCCGCAGAGCATGGTTTCCCGGGAACCGACAAAACATATGTCATTTTCGCTTCTGTTTCAAATGATATTACATTATTTGCAACGATATGCTTTGGCATACTGCCGTTTATCGATTCAATTGTAAAATTGTCATCTTTGAACGGATTTGATATTTTCGCCGTTTTGCCCAGTTTGCTAAATATTTCAATCCGTGCGCATCCGTTTTTATACCAAGCCGACACTTCAAATCCGCCTTCGGCCAGAAGCCCGGTGAAGCTGCATTCGTCCCAGTTAAAATCCCTATGAATATCGCGGCGGATATTCCCGTCTTTTTTGTAAACTTTGTCAAGCTTGTTTTTTCCTTCCCCATCCAAACTAAATCTGCCGTCGGGCACAGCGGGAAACACTTGCATGATTCCGTTCGCGCTTTGCAGCAGCATTTCGTTGACGGCGGCAACCGTTGCGCTGCCTCCTTCCACCAAAGGCGGGTTGTAAACCGGCGGGCAGGCGACCAAGCAATGCTGTATCCACCGATCGGTTTCTTCGGCGAAAAAACCGTTTGCGCGCATGGCGAAATGGATGCCTTTTTCATACAGACACCTCGCCGCATCCGCGCCCAAGCCGAGCCGCGCCAGCGCCGCGGCCTCCCAGGCAAAAGCATGAGTGCTGAAACAAAGCTTTTCATCCGCGTATTTTATTGTATTGCGGGCTATCTGCCAAACTTCGGGCGGGCTCAATCGGTTGAACTCGCCGATTGGATATATAGGCATCAGCACGGAACCATGGGCCAAATACTGATCATTTTCCACCCATGGAGAATCCTTGATGAATTTTCCGTGTTTTTCGGTTTCGCCGATGGCGTATGCGGGCAATTTACCGTAAATATCTTCCCATTTCCCGATTTTTTCGGGATTTTCCCCGAGGACGCCTCCCGCCTCGATCGCGCAGACGAGCAGTTTTTTCAGACAAGAAACGGTTATGGCGGAATCCCGGGTCAACGGGCCTTGTTCGGGCGATATATCCGGAAATATGGAATACTTGCCCAAAGAAGGGTCATAATCCAGATATTGTTCATAAAATTCTAAAATCCCGCAATATAGCGGATAGGCTTTTTCTTTCAGAAAGTCCGTATCGCCGGAGAACTTGTAATGCATGTCAAAAAATTGGGCGCACCAAGGCCATATGCACATATAAAAAATATGCGGGTAATCGGAAGCGATTCCGGCCATGCCGTATACCCTTTCGGAATGTTTTTTTGCTTCGTCGACATAAGAAAGCAGCCCGTCATAAAACGGCCGGCCCATTTCCAGATGGTTGGCAGTGTAGATGGGCCAGAATGCTTGCTGGATATTTACGTCCCAGTACCACAAGCTGCCCCATTGAGTGGGCTGCATGATATCCCACAAACCATTCAATCCGCAGGCTTGCTCATATAAAACCGCGCCTTCGCCGTTGCAGCAGGATAGCGCGTAAAGGTTGAAATACCACAGATTTTCCAGCATCTTATCGGGCAGGCAAATGCCGGATTTATCGAAAAAGCCGCGCCAGTAATCCTTATGGCCGCCAATCAGCGTATCCATATTATCCACACATCCGGCGATAATATCCGAAGCGCGGCCTACAAGCCACTTGGCGACGTCTTTTTCCGTTTTGTCATCTGTCGTGTTTTCCATTCCAAGTTCGGTCACAACACAACTGATCACGTTGAAATTGTCTCCCGATACATAAATCGCGGCGCAATTTTCGCCGGCTTCCGCAGATAATGATTTGCATCCGTCAACATGCAGCGCATGGATAAAATAGAACGGATTGTAGGTTCCCTTGTCTCCGTCAGGAAAAAAAGATGCGACAAAACAAACGGTATTTTCGTTTATCTTTCGGTATTCGCACAAAATATCGCTGCCGTAATGGATTGGTAGGGACAATATGATCTTGCTGATCATGTTTCCCCTTTGGGCGATTTCAGTGATGACCGCATCCTTTTCTCTTGGAATCACGGTTCTCATATCAAGTCGGCGGCTGCCAAGCTCCGCAGCAAAAGAATGGGCGCCTTCCTCTATGTCGAGCCGGCTTTCAAAATTTTCCGCTTGTGCCATTTCATCGCAAAAACGATATATGATTTCCCCCGAAACCGGATTTGCGGCCCCTTGCCGGTCGACGCCGTAACCCTCGCGCATATACGGATTCATCAGCGCGGTATAATACGAATAGGCCGGGTCATCTTTGTTTTCATGAACCCGCAGAGCCTCTTTTTTCAGGTTTTTGAAATAATCGATTTGACTTTCCCGAACAGATTGCCCCGTTTGCTCCGCCAATTTTTCATAGTGATATTTTTTGCTGTACATATAGCGCTTTTTGTAATGGACATCATAATGGTTGCTGGCGCAGACCAGCCGGCTCTGATCTTGATAAATCATCGCGCCGAAATGCCCGTTGCCTATCGGAAGCGCTTCATCCCAATCGCTGGGGGCGTTTTTATAGGTTATTTGGTGCATATTTCCTACTACTCCCATTCCATCGTCGCCGGCGGTTTGGCCGTTATATCGTAAACTACGCGGTTGACCCCCTTGACTTCGCCGGTTATCCGTTTTGTCGCCTTTTCAAGCAGCTCATAGGGGAGCCGGAATGGCGCCGCAGTGACAAAATCTTTTGTGGCCATCGCGCGAAGCGCAATCGTCTCCTCGTAGCAGCGCCCGCCTTCGCGCACGCCGACCGTTTGAACTCCGGGCAGAAGCGCGAAATATAGCTGGATTTCCTTTTGCAGCCCCGCGGCTTCGATCTCCTCGCAGAAAATCGCGTCCGCCTCCCGCAGCAAATCGAGCCTCGGCTTCGTCAATTCCCCCAAGCACCGCACAGCGAGCCCGGGGCCGGGGAAAGGCTGGCGGCTCGCGAAAGCCTCCGGCAGGCCCAGCTTCCTGCCGCACTCGCGGACTTCTTCTTTGTACAGCATTTTTATCGGTTCGATCACAGCTTCGAATCTTATATTGTCCGGCATTCCGCCCACGTTGTGATGGGCTTTCACTTGTTTGTGGCCGTCTTCGCCGCTCTCCATTATGTCCGGATATATCGTTCCCTGCAAAAGGCATCCCACGCGGCCGAGTTTCGCAGCTTCCTCCTCGAAAACGCGGACAAATTCCTCGCCGATTACCCTGCGCTTTTGCTCGGGGTCGCAAACGCCGGCAAGCTTCGCCAAAAACCGCTCCTGCGCATCGACGCGGATCAAATTGATGGCGTATGCGCCGCCAAACAGCGCGGTCACCATGTCCCCTTCGTTTTTTCGCATCAGGCCCGTGTCCACGAATATGCAGGTGAGCCTGTCTCCCACCGCCCGCCCCGCGAGCACGGCGCACACCGCCGAATCGACCCCGCCCGACAGCGCGCACAAAACGGGCCGCCCCGCTGCTTCGGCGCGGATTTTTTCGCAGGCCTGCTCTATGAATTCCTCGATTGTAGTTTTAAGATTTGTTTTCATCGATGCATTTCCCCCTTTAATTTAGCGTTATTGCCGCAATTCCCCAATACGCCGGATTTCATCTTTTATTTCCTGTATAATTTCTGCGTTTGCTATTGTCTTCTTTTCGCTTTGCTTCACGGAAAAAACATAAAACACATTTCCGCCGAAATCCCTCTTGAATTTTTCATGGTTCGTTTTATTTATATCTTCCCATTTATACCGGGAAGCGGCTTCCCCCGAGGATACGGGCTTTATTTGCAATCCGATGTTTTTTCCCTTTAACTCGATATAGAAATCGACGGAATATTTTCTGTCCCATATATCCGGGGCGGGTTTTATCTCGATCCCCAACGCTTTTTGCAATTGGCCATAAATCGTTTCTATTTCGGTGCGGTAACCCTCGTAAGTTCTATTCAAAACGAGATTGTAAACATAGTCTATACATTCTTCCTCTGAAATAGTTTCTATTTCCTTTTGCACCACTTCGGACAGCTTCATGTAGAGCTTTTGCCCCAACTCGTCTAAATATTCGCGCGTTATTTTTGCGCCATTCTTTTTCTTTTGGGTCGCCGTAAAAAAATAATAATCTTCCCATTCTTTGTATGTGTCAGGAGAGCAGCTGCGAATCAATTCCGATGTCGCGCCGACGCTGGCGGCCTTATTGAGCCCCCACCTGTTCATTGCGTAATTTAGCAGCGTCTCTTTCTTGAACTTCATATTTCGCCCGGATGCGCCGTCCAAATAGTCCTTAGACATAATTTTTCCCCAATTCGATGAACTTATTTTTATACTTGTAATCCGAGCGGCAATCTGCATCGACCAATCCGTTTTTTATCAGATGCGCGTTTATGAAAGTCTTGTTGCTCAGGTACAAATAGCAAAGCAGATGGTCTTCCTCGTCGTATTTTTTTTCGTCGTACCTCAAAAATACCTTTTGGCCGAGCAGTTTTTCGGACAGATATTTCGTCGCGGAGCTATTGGCCTCGGCATTTTCCGCTATGCCGATAAGTCTGATCGTGAGGCCGTTGTTCAATTCGACAAGCTCCGGAGTTATTATATGCTTGACCGTATAGTAATCTTCTCTCTGCGAATTTCCGGCATCGTCTATTTTAGAGCCGTACCGCAATTTTTTCGGGTCGATTTTTTTGTCCATTTTGTGCGGGTCAACGAAAATGTA
>WRJC01000005.1 GCA_009782405.1 Oscillospiraceae bacterium | reverse complement strand
AGCTGGCGGCAGAAGTTACAGACCGCCATCGACAGCTTGATACCCTACGCCAAAGACTTTGACGAATTGTTGAAGCTGATGGAAGCGCAGGGCTACAAGGTAAAGCGCGGCAAATATGTTTCATTCTGTGCGCCCGGTCAGGAGCGTTTCACCCGCGCCAAGTCGATAGGCGAGGACTACACAGAGGAAGCCATAAAGCAAAAAATCTTAACCAAACCCGAACGCCAAACGACACCGCCACCGACCATGCCGACCTTCGCGCCGCCAGTCGATAAGCCCGAAACTTTGAAGCCGAAAATCGACATCGCGGGTAATCCGATTTACGCCACAAGTCGAGGGTTGGAACAATGGGCGAAGTTGCAAAATCTTAAAAACACCGCCGCCGCTTTTATCCTCATGCAACAGTACGGCGGGTTGGAAGCGTTCAACAAACTTTACGCAGACTGTCGAACCGATGTAGACACCATAACCAACGGCATACAAGCCAACAACAAACGTATAGAAGGGCTGTCCTATGTATGCGACGTTATCAACACCTACCACCGCACCCGACCTGTTTACACGCAGTACAGGGATATGAAAAAAGCCAAAGGCAACATCACAATTTTCGGCAAAGACAAGGCAGAGGAATTTCGCAATCAAGGTAATAACAACGCCGACATCATTGACTACGAAAACGCAAGACGGGATTTAGAGGATTACGAAAGACCGTTGCGGAAAACGTCGGACATGAAAGCAGAGATAGAGCGGATTAAGACAGCTAACGTAACCAACAACAAAAGCCTTGCCATTAAAAAAGCGGAACTGAAAAAGTTTGCGGCAGTCCATTCATATCTTCACTTTTTACAGCGTGAGCATGAACCGCCACCGCCGCCGAGAGAACAACAGCAGACCCGCACAAAGAAACGGAGTAATGATATTGACCTTTAAGGAGGGTTTAACCATGCGTATCAACGATAATATTTTAGTGCAGGCGAGGACGGCAGACGTTCTCGCTTTTTTTGAGAAGTACAACGGCTACACGTTTGCCCATCGGGGCGGCGAGTACCGTTGCAAGCAACACCCAAGCCTTGCCGTGAAAGCCGACCGCCTTTCATGGTATTGGCATAGCAAAGGCATAGGCGGCTACGGCGTGATTGATTACCTTGTCAAAGTGGAAGATATGGCGTTCCGTCAAGCGGTGGAAGTGGTAACAGGAGCAACACCGCAAACAGCTCCGACACAGCAAGCCGCAGAGCTGCCGCCGAAAACGCTGATACTGCCCGAAAAGGCGGGTATCATGTTACGGTTGTATGATTACCTTTGCATGAAGCGCGGCATAGACGGCGATGTAGTCAACACGCTTATTCAAGAAGAAAAGCTATACGAGGACAGGCGGGGCAACGTGGTATTTGTCGGGCATGACGAGCCGGGTACGGCGCGGTTCGCTTCCCTGCGCGGTACGCACGGCGATTATCGCGGCGATTGTTCGGGGAGCGATAAAAGGTACGGTTTTCAAGCCGTTTTCGCGCCCTGTGAGCGCGTGTACGTCTTTGAAAGCCCCATAGACCTAATGAGTGACGCAACGCTCACAAACGCCGCTACGGGCGATACAGAAGCATGGAAACAGGACAGCCGCCTGTCATTGTCGGGAACGAGCGACACGGCGTTACAATTCTTTTTGAATCAGCATAGAGAAGTCAAAGAGATTGTCTTGTGCCTTGATAACGACCAAGCAGGGCACGAAGCCGCCGCACACATGGCGCGAAAGTACGCCGCCAAAGGTTACACGGTTTTGATTGACTTCCCGCAGGGCAAGGATTTCAACGCCGATTTGACCGAAAAAATCAGACTTGAAAAGGGTCTGAAAAACGCCGTTAAAATGCACAAAGAAACGAGCCTTTAAGGGCGATTTTCAAAGAGCCGCCAACGTGTTTACTGCGTTTTCGGGCGGTCTTTTTGTGCAGTTTGACGGGACACCCCGTAGGAACGGATAGAAACCTCAATAACGATGTAGGGTACGGGTTTGCAGTTTCAAACGGCTGTAAACCCGTTTCCCGTTTTTACAGCGCGAAAAGCGCGGAAAGGATTAACCATGAATAACGATAAAAGCACCACGACAACGGCGAGAGCCGAGCAACCCGACTTTGAAAAGCGTATCGGCAATACGACCTATCGGGTCAAGGTTTATTTCAGCCAAACGAGCAAGGAAACAATGAGCGACAAGGTTTTACGGCTGATAAAAAATGACCCCGCCGCCTTTACACAGAAAAGTTACAATTAGCGGCTTTTGGCTTGATTACGGCGGTTACAGCGTTTTGTAACCGCCGTAACCTCTTAAAATGCAGATGTTTTTTAATATCCGCTTGAAAATGTACTTGACAAATTTCCGATGAATATGATTTATATAATTTTCAAAATATTATACTTAATGTGATGTCCGCACGGTTGCTCTCGTAAAAATTTTCGTCCAAGCCGGATTTTTTGTATAGAACATAAGTCTCGCGGGTTTTGCCGTACTGCCCGATGTATTTTTGTAGTTCTGTAATCTCACCGAGCCTTGTATCAATCGCCTTTATTTTGTTCAGCCGTTCATTAAATTCGGCGGACACGGCGGCAGATTTTTTCACGAGTTCGTCATACCTGTCGATGCCGTTGTTTTTAAGGCGGCGCATACCGTCCGACATATCTTTGCATAAAAGATGAAAAAACAAATCTGTTTTGGGCGATACCTATGAGCCGCCAAGTTGAAAAATATAAAAAAGTAGTTGACAAAGACACAGAAGCATACGGAAATTGCGTAAAAATACTTATCGCCCGTTACGGTGAAACTCAATCCGCTTTTTTATTTCAGAAGTTCATGCCGCGATACACATTTTTGCCTGATTGTACCGCAAACAGGTCGGCTGCGTATAATGTGTTTAGGTATCTATTTCAAATACCTTTCATATTATACATCATTATAGCCACAACGCTTCGCTTAGAACGCTTTGCGCCCTCAAATCCTCGACGCAAGCCATTTTGACGAGCAGCCATGCGCGTTTTTCCTCCGGCAATTCATGCAGCTTTTTTGCTTCCTGCGAACCATACAGCCGCTCGCTTATTTTATCGATAGAGCATATTTTATTTTCGAGTACGGATATGGCCTCCTGCAATGCGATCTGTTTGCGCTTCAAGGCGGCGATAAAATCTTCGTGGCTGACCGCTCCCGACATTATATTTTTCACTTCGTCCAAGGAAAACCCCAGACTTTTGAGTTCAAGCAGGGCGTTCAAGCTTTGGACCTGATCGGCCGTATAATAGCGATAGCCCGTGTCCGGGTCGATTTTGGCGGGAATGATTATGCCCTTTTTCTCGTATATTCGTATTGCTTTTGCCGACACGCCAAAAAATGCGGCGATTTCCCCGATTTTCATCAACTTTTCTTCCATGAATTTAATCCTCCGGTCTGGTATCCATTATTTCGTTCACCATGCCTATTCCCGGCACGGACGACTGCATCTGCCTGAATCCGGTTATAGCCGCTCCGGCTCCCGCGATTATCCCGCCCCTGCATTGAAATGCCGCAGCCAGAATTCCGAATGTCATCGTTCCTGCGTCGATCCAGCCTTTTCCGGCAAGCAGCAAAACAAGATAACCGCACATCCCGAATAGAGACGCGAATGCGCCGTCCAAACTAAAACGCCGCCTGATTTTCATATTTGTTTTTCGCGTGTTCAGGCTGCTTGCCTCAAAGCGTTTCATCAAAAACTCTTGAGCGCCATAAAGTATCGCCGTGTCCGCGCAGTTTATCAAAGCGTTGAAGTCCGTGGCGTTGTGCGCACTGTGCATAAGCGACGAACGCCACAGCTCAGGTATTGGTTTTGTGATAATTTGATTTGCCAGCATATGAGGCAAAACAAACAAAATCACCAATCCGAAGATTTCCGGGCTCATGCGAAAGAGCATGACAGAGGATACGGCGGCGTTTATTGTCCCGACGGCCAAAAAGGGCAGATGCACCGGCTGGGCCAAAATCGCGGTCGCGGAATACACGGCGTGGTTCAGGCGCGTGAACCATTCGCCCGAAGTCCGCGACTCCACGCGCTGCAAAGATAAATTTGTCGAGATATGCCCGAACAATTTCCTGCGCAGCGTTCCCGTCCATTTGGCGACATAAACCGAATTTATCGTCCACACAGTGCCATTATACAGGAAAAGCAGCAAACTTTCAATGACAAATATCATGCAGGCAAAGTATAATCCATTTATATTTCCATTGTTTATGGCATCGAACCCCGACTGCAAGAAAATTGCGTTTATAAATGTGCGTGCAGCTTCAAACGGACATCGCAGCAATAACAGGAGCATGACTTTTTTGCCGCCGCCCGTGATTTTAAATAACCCGCGAATATCGCGAATCATGCAATCGCCCCCCTTCCAAGCGATAGATACGGTCGCAATTCGTCAGCATTTCGGGGCGGTGGCTGACGCTTGCGACTGTTTTGCCTTTCATGAGATTATCGAGCGCCGCCGCGACAATGAGGCTTGTTTCGCCGTCAAGCGCAGAAGTCGCTTCGTCCAATAGTATAACCGGGGCGTTTTTCGCTATGGCGCGGGCAATGGCGATTCTCTGCGCTTCGCCGCCCGATACTTTGCCGCCGCGTTCGCCCACGAATGTATCCATGCCCTCCGGCAAACTCGAAATCCAGTCCGATAACTGCGCCGCTTCGCAAGCCCGAGCCACGGACTCATCGCTCATATCGTGGCCGCAGGTGATATTTTCTTTTATGCTCGCGGGAAACAACATCGCATTTTGCATTACCATGGCTACATTGCGGCGTATATCCGCCGGCTTTGATGCTCCCTGGACTTCTATAATTCCGGTTTGCGGCGCATACAATCCCGAAAGCAATTTTAGCAGGGTGCTTTTGCCGCCGCCGCTCGCCCCGATTATGCCTATATTTTCCCCTGTCTTGACTGCAAGATCAATCTCATGCAAAACTTCCTTGTCGCCATAAAAAAATGTCAAATTTTTTACGCATATGCTCATTTATATTCCCCCCGCTTTGTAAGTTTGATCGTCGGCCGAAGTCTTTCCATATTCACGGCAAAACGCCGGAATCCGGCTATTGTCCCCGGCATATTTATCATAACCCCCGATATGTTGCCCGATAAATTTACGAACACATACAATGTCCCAAGCGTCAATGTGCCTTGCATGACCTGCGTTCCGCCAATCAAAAGCAATAGTATCAAAGGGATAAGCGAAAAAAATCCAGAAAAAGACATAAGCCCCGCGCGTCTGCGGTTTTCTTTTATTTCTGCGTTTTCCCATTGGCCGAGAACCGAATTATACTTGCCTTGAATGAGAGCCGAAGCGTCAAACAGGCGCATTATGGGAAATATCGCGATCAGCGTATCGGCAAAGCCGTTGAGATTTGTGTTTGCCTGTTGGCTTTGCTGTGCGGTTTTTCCTATTATTTTGCTCGAATATGCCGTGTACCACATGAGAAATACAACCGGTATATTCGCAAAAACAGTTAATTTCGGAGAAAGGCAAATCAGCCATATGAACGTTCCTGCGAACCGTATAATGTCATCGGCGATAGTAAATACCGGCCCGCGTATATAATTTACCGCGTCGTTTATTTCATTTTGCAATTTTGATACTTGCTCGCCCGCGTTCAAATTGTCTATTTCGATAATATGCAATTTTGCGTAATGATTCGCGTAACCCATGCGCAAGTCATGCGCCATCGTTTCGGAAGTCCAGGCAAGGCATATGCCGCCGATATATGTCATTCCCATGCTGAACAGCATTGTCATCGCCGCCATTGCCATTGCGCATGATTGCATTGAATCTTTTGCATTCATGCTATTTATAATCGCGCTTAGCTGGGCATTCCACCACAGGGAAGTTAATATCAAAATAATTCTGCTCCCAATAGCTGCAATGACCAATCCGAATCGTTTTTGCATCATTTCTTTTAGCAGCGCCATAAAAAAAGCCCCCTTGAAATTTATTATATACTATGCCCCAGGGGCAGAGTCAAGGGGGCAAATAAAACTTTTTCTTGACTTTTTGCCATTTTTATGTTATGCTTTATTCCAACAAATATCCAAATCAATTAACAGGGAAAGGCAAAGCGGGAGCGCGCGGGTCACGCAATGGATTATACGCGAATAGAGAAATTACGCGAAAAACTCAAATCAATGCGTCCGCTCAACCCAACGGAGCTAAAGCGGCTGCGCGAAGAGTTCATGGTTGAGAACACATATGATTCAAATGCCATCGAGGGGAACACGCTCACCTTGAGGGAAACCGCTATGATCATCAAAGAAGGGATCACGATAGCCGAAAAGCCTGTCAGGGAGCATTTGGATGCCATAGGGCACAAGGACGCTTTTGAGCACATGGTATATCTTGCGGATAAAAACGAGCCTCTCACGGAAAGGGCCATAAAGGAGCTTCATTCTCTTGTGCTCATGGCTGACGCCCTCAACAAGGGGGCATATCGGAGAATCCCCGTGACCATTTTAGGGGCGGCGCACACTCCCCCGCAGCCGTACCTTGTGCCGGTGCAGATGGAAGCGCTGATCGCGGATTACGGGGGCATGAAAAAAAACACGCACATCATAGAAGCCGTGGCCGAGTTTCATTTGCGTTTTGAGGGAATACACCCGTTCATTGACGGGAACGGGCGCACCGGGCGGATCATACTCAATTTGGAGCTGATCAAAGCGGGGCTGCTGCCGATCAATATCAAGTTCAGGGACAAAAACAAATATTACGACAGCTTTGACAGCTACTATGCCGACGGGCGCGCGCCGGACAGGCTGGCCGAGCTGATTTCCGCCTATGAAACTGACGAGCTTTTGAAGCACATATCGATATTGGAACAAAAGATATAACGGCCGGCCGTTTTAAATTTCATGTAAAATTGTTTTTACCATACATACCGTTTTGTAGCACGCAATTCCCACTTTATAGATAGGTTTGCTGTTTTTGATGCCGGCATAATATTTTTTCTTGTCAATCTGCCGTAACGCTTCCTCTGCTTTTTTCCCCAGTTCGCTTTCGTCAGCGGCTTTTTTGAATTCAAGAACAGCATTGAACGCATTGCCCTCTATCAATAAATCATAGCGTCCGAATCCGCTCTCTTTATTCGATGTGCTTTTATATTTGGCAGCCAAAGTCATGCCGAACAGAAAAACATGATATATTCTTTCAGGCTCATTTTTATCCGTATCGTAATAAGACAAGCGGTAATCAATGAAATCTTTGAGCTGGCTGCTGAATTCTTCCGTATCGCCGATATTACTGAATATGCTGCGGAAATCATCGCCCGGCGCTTCAACGACAAATTCCAGTATAAATTCACGCCATACGCTCCGCAGCTCTAAGTTCGGAATATACACTCTGTGAGTCGGGGAACTTCCCGCCCCTGCTTCCGTTTCCATATCATAGGTAAGATACCCCGCCTGAATCGCCAGCGAATAAAACTGTGAATCCGAAAGGTTGGACACAATATTTTTCAACGACAGCCGGGGCTGTAATTCTGTTATGACAAAAGCGTTTCGATTTTCAATCATTTCCAAAAGTCCGTCGGCGCGGCTTTTATTCATCAGATTAATTAACATATCCAACGTGCCGCTCTTTGCCCAATAATTATCAAGCTTTCCGTAATAGAGATATGACATAACTGAATAAATGTTAAACAACCTTTCTTTGCCGACTCTCGTGTTGTTGTACCAGTCTCTCACTTCGCTTAATTCTTCCGGCGTCAGCAGTTCCTGCGCCTCGTCTTCTGTCAAAGAAAAATCCCTGTCATAAACACTGGTCGTAAAAACATCATAAACCGCCAGATTATTCAGCCCGCTGAACATACTTTCCTTAGATACCCGGGTAACTCCGGTCAATATTCCTTTTTCAAGAGATGCATTATCTTTCAACGCCGATTCAAATACTTCCGTAATCCATCTTCTGATATTTTCATATTCGCCTGAATATACATTGTCCATCAATATTTTATCGTATTCGTCGATGAAAATATATGGTTTTTCGCCGCAAACAGCATGAAGATTCTGCGTTAGATACATAAGGGCGTTGGTATCATAATTTTTTTTATCATCAAAATAACCTGCCAGTTTGTAATCAATTTCTTCTTTATGCAAATAATACGAAGCGCCATCTTTTATCATAAACTTAAATTGTTCTTTATAATCCGGTACTCTTAATTTCCTGAAACTCAGATATATAACAGGATGTTTATTTATTTGACTGAATACCGGACTGCTTTCCACATATAATCCGTTGAATAAGCGCGCCGTATTTTGTTTGCAGTCCAAGAATGTCGCAAGCGTATCCATATTGAGCGATTTTCCCGTTCTCCGGGGGCGCGTGAACAACAGAACCTTGCTCCTGTCGTTTGATACATGTTCTATGAACGCGGTTTTATCGACATATAAATTGCCGGTTTCTATGAAATCCGAAAATTTGCTTGACGATATATCTATATAATTCTTGTTTCCTATATACATACTTTCGTCCTCCTCCGGCTCATTTTTTTATTATACCACTCAATATAACAATCCATTTTTGCTGTCCCATTATAAATCCAGCATCCATATAAACTGCGTTTCATGCCGAAAATCCGGCGAATTTTCGTCGCCGTAACCGCAATATTCATCTATTGCCGATAGCTTGGCTCCCTGCTTGTGATAGAATTTGACTGCCGGTACATTGTTGCTCTGGCACTCGATTTTTAGCTGCGCGAGCCCTTTCCCGCGCGCCCACTTCACAGCCATGTCAAACAATTCCTGCCCGACGCCCTGGCGCTTATAGGCGCCGTCGACCCGGATATCCCAAAGCACGGCGAGGTCGTTTCTGCCCGAGAGCATATTCACCTCTTTGTCCCGCGAGGCCACAGTTGCCGCGCCGATGGGCCGTTTGCCGTCGAAAGCCATGAAAAACGCCCATTTTGACAAATCGAAACGCTTCCAGCGCTCCACGCTTTCATCTTCTCCGGTGCAAAAGTCCTTGATATACGGCGCTACGGGCGTTTCTACAAGGGTGAATCCGCCCAACCCCCGATTGTGCTTTTCTATTCTGTAATACGCCGACACATGGACGAGCATAGGTATTCGGTCGTATTGCGGGAAATATGCGGTGCCAACTTTTTTGTATGTAATCATGTTATCTCAGCCTTTCCACAAATATCGTCATTTATAGCGGCAACGCCGCGGCGAAGATGGGCTAGAGAAGTGGAGATTTCGCCGCCCTCCATAATTCCGGGCGGGCGACATAATCCATTGCATTTTAATGTGGGCTATATCTCCCCTCCGAACAAAACGCAAACGGGAGCGGGCGCGGATATTTCGCCTGTTTTGATGAAATACACGACATCCTCGGAACCCGACTCTTTTTTGAATATTTCCAGCTTGTCCCCTTTTTGGTGTGCCGAAACAAGCCAATTTCCGTCAGGCGAGAAATTGAAATCCCGGGGTTCCTTTTGGTTTTCGATATATCCCAAAAGCTCGAGATTTCCCCTTTCCCTTATGGCAAATACCGTTATGCAATCCGCCCCGCGATTGGAGGCCAAAAGCAATTTCCCATCCGGCGAAACATGGATCGCCGCCGCATGGCTGTTATGCGCGCGATGCGGCGGCAGACAGGGAGTTTCCCGCAAAGGGTCGCTTATGATGCCGTCCTCGAAGTGGTATGACAAAACCATGTTCGAAAGCTCGGTTAATACATACATATATTTTCCGCCCTTCGAAAACGCGAGATGGCGGGGACCGGATCCGGGCGGGCAGAGCGCGATTTTTGGAGCTGTCGAAAGCCCGGAATCTGTGTTGCGACGGTAAACATAAGGATACAAAAACACCTTGTCCAGCCCGAGGTCGCAAACTGCGAGATATCCGAGTCCGGGGGCCATGGAGGCGAAATGGATGTGCGAAGCTTCTTGCCTTTCTAAGTTCGGCCCTTTGCCGAAATGAACCAAGGCCCGGAATGCGGGGTCTATATTTCCCCTCTTGTCGGTTTCCATGATGCTGAGGCTCCCGTCGGAATAGTTGGCCGTGAAGACAAAATCGTCCCATACGCAAAGATGGCAAGGCGATCTGCCGTGCGTGCATTTAATGTCGATCAGTCGTATTTTCAGCGGGTCTGAAATGTCGGCGGAAAAAAGCGCGCCGCCTTTTTCCGAATTGAAGCTCGCAGTTTCCGATACGCCGTACAGCACATCTTGGTTTTGCGGGCTTATCTGCATATATGCCGGGTTTTCGATGTCCAAAGCGTCGTTTATCCGCAATTTGCCTCCGTTTTCGTTAAATTCTCCGTACAGCAGCCCATTTCCCGGGCCTTTCGAGTATGTGCCGATGAATATTTTGTATTTTGCCATAAATACTCCTTCCAAACTAAGCAATCATGCGTCTTATAATTCCCCTGCGGTCACGGCGTTTTTGACCACGTTGTGCTTCCAGCGGCCCGATATCAGAAACCCGACGATCACCAAAAGCGCACCCGCGCTCGCGATCGGGGCGCCCAGCCCCACGCCCCCAAGCCCCAGTTCCAAGCCCACGCCCAATATGTAGCAGGCCGGGATGCGGAGAAGCACGGAGGACATGATGCTGTTTATGAGGGTGAACAGGGTGTGGCCGCCCCCGATGAAGAGCCCGTTGAGGCAGAAAATGAAGGGGATCACGAGAAAATCGAAGCAAAAAGAACGCAAATACAGCACCCCGGCTTCTATCATCGCCCTGTCATTTCCAAAAATCGACAATATGTTCTCGGGGAATATCTGCACCACCGCGAAAAGCGTGTAGCTTATGGCCACCGAAATCAGAATCCCGAATTTGCAGGCCTTAACCGCCCTGTCCAGCTTGCCCGCCCCGATGTTCTGCGCGCTCATGGTCGAAACCGAGGCGCTCATGGCCATCGTGGGCATGAACACGAAGCTGTTGAATTTGCCGACCGCCCCCACCGCGGCCGAGGCGGTGACGCCGAGCGTGTTGACGATCGCGGTCAGAAACAAAAAGGACAGGCTCGTGATTCCGTTCTGTATGCTTGTGGGGAGCCCGATCTTGAATATGAGCGCGAGCTGTTCTCTGTCTATTCTGAACGAAGAAAGTTTGAAATCGAACTGGAAATTGCGTTTTACCATGTACGCCGCGCACAAAAACACGCTCATGGCCTGCGCGATCACGGTGGCAAGGGCGGCGCCGAACGCCCCCCATTTGAATCCCGCCACGAAAACCATGTCCAGTATCACATTGGTTACGCAGGCCGCAGCCACGAAATAGAGCGGCCTCTTTGAATCGCCCATGCCCCGGAGGATCGCGCTCAGGGCGTTATAGGCGAAAATAAATATTATGCCCGAAACGGTGACTGTCAAGTATTTTTCGCTTTCGGCGAAAGACTCCGGCGGGGTCTGGATCAGTTCCAGGACGGGCCCTTTTAAAACAAGCATAATCGCCGTTATGGCGATGGCGACCGCAATCAGCGAAGTGAGTATCGTCGCGATCACTTTTTGCACCGCCTCGCGCTTTTGCGCCCCGGTGTACTGCCCGATCAAAACGGTCGCTCCCATACAGAAGCCGAACACGATATTGGTGAGGATGAAAGTGACCTGCCCCCCTATGTTGACCCCCGACATGCTCGCGGAGCTGTCCGGCCCGGAAAAATTGCCCACAATGAGCATATCGGCCACATTGTACAGGGATTGTATGAGGTTCGAGGCCAAAAACGGCAGCGAGAACAGGATCAGTTTTTTGAGCACATTTCCCTCGGACATATTGTTTTCAAACGGTTTCATCAAAATTTCACTTGTCTCCAAAAGTAATACATTTTGGATATAAGTATACGCTTCATTTGTGAACAAACTATATAATATATCCGGTTATGGCAAAAATAATATATAAGCGAAAGAAACAGGGGATGATTCCCCTGCTTCTTTCAGCTTCTTTCAGTTGGTTTTTTTGGCTGTCAGCTTATTTTGTTTTGGCAAAACGCCTTGCCGCCGCAAATGCGCCCGCCGCAAAAATCACGGCAAAGAATATCGCCATCGCGTCGCCGGTTACAGGGGCGACCGGAGTCGGGGCCGGGGCGGGAGCCGGGGCCTGGGCTTCGGGGGCCGGGGCGGGAACTTCAATTTCGGGTTCGGGTTCGGGTTCCGCCGGGGGAGCGTAGGTGGCCGGGCCCAAGATGAGTCCCGCCCAGTTTGCGGGAAGCTCGCCGGGGTTGGAGGCTTCGTCCGTATCGGCGTCGTCCCTGCCGAACCTGTCGTGCAGATTCATCTGGTTCCAACCCTTTGGCCCGTCGTCGTTTTTCGCCACGACCGGGGTGAACCTGAGTTTCATCCCTTCGGAAACCGCGGGCATCCCGGGGGTATATGCCAGCAAATCGGACCAGGGTATCGCAAGCTCGGTTATGTACATATTGCCCGCTTCCTGCGTGCCCGCCCATTTCCAATTGCCTATCGCTTCCGCATCGTCGAACATGGTGTATTCGCCGTCCCTCCAATAGCGGATGGCCATATGGGTATTTCCATCGGTGCCCTTGTTGATCCAGAATGGCTGATAGGACTTCTCAAATTTGGGGTCGCCGTCGTCATAGGCGAGGAAGAACAGCGTGCCGTTGCTGTTCCAGGGCGTGAGGGCGTTGTCGTCAAAGGGGACGTAAGTCGTGTCGAAACGTTCTTCGCGTATGTAGATATACGAATCGTCCCATTTGAGCCTGTAAGTCACTTGGAGTTCGTCGGGGGTGTATATGAGATCCGGATCGCCCTGCCAGCGTCCGAACTCTTTCATCACTTCGTTGTTCGCGTCAAGCACAAACGAAGAAGCGTCCACCCAAGAATCGGCGGGGTTCACTTTGCCGAGTTCGACCGGGATCACGAGTTTGTTCATGGTCAAATTGTACGTGGGCGGAATTGCCGATACGGGGACAAGTGCGGCCAAACTCGAAAAGATAAGCGCGAAAACGATAAAAATGCCGAGTTTTTTCATGTAATTTTCCTCCATAAATTTATAATATTTAATTTGGCGACGATGTTTTTTTGGTTTGCGATTTTTGAAATATTGGCTGTCATTTGAGCGTTTCCCCGAAAACCATCCCGAAAATCCGGATCGCCGTGTTTCTGCCATAATCGGTAAGCGTGTACATCCCGCCGTTTTTGCAGATTATGCGGGTGTTTTCCAATATGGATAGATGATGGTAAAGCTGCCCGCCTATACACCCCGTTTTCATGGTCAACTCGCTCGAAGAGAGGTTTTTTTTGGAAATCAGCAGTTTCAATATGTTGATCCTTTTTGGGTTCGAGAAAGCCTCGACCGCAGAGGCGAGCCCGTTTTCGTCGATGCTTCCGATTTTGTCCGCGCTTTCCGCGAAATAGAAAGCGGCATCGCAAGTGCTGCCGTATTTCGGGCCGCTGATGGAAAAAAGCAAGGACGCGCACGCGCCGGAATTTTCACCCTGCGCCGACTTTGGGCTGACCATTTCCTCCATGATCTGCGCCAATTCTTCCGATTTTTTTTTGAGTTTGGCGCGAAGGCCGGCGTCCTGCGCTTGAATTTCGGTTTCCGGCTCCACTTGTTTCATGCTGTCGATTTGTTTTTGCAGCGCTTCTATGTTTTGCTGTATCTGCTGCAGGATCGTGTTTTGCGTTTCCATGTTTTCAATTTACCTTTTATCGTTCGTTACACGCGGCGCTTTTCAAACGCTTCTTTGGTTATCGAATAAGTGTACACTGTTTTGTAACCGTCTTTTGCGTAAATTCCCTTGTTCTCCGTTTTTTCGTGAATCATCCCCGCTTTTTCCATCACTTTTTTTGATCTCGCATTCCCGTCCAAAAACCGGGCCTCGACTTTTTCGAAGCCGAGATATCCGAAAGCGAAATCCATTATGCGCTCAAGGGCCTCGTGCATCAGCCCCATGCCCCAATATCTTTTTGAAAGCACATATCCCACTTCGCATTCGTTTTTTCCTATGTCCACCGAAGTGAAGCCGCAGGTCCCCACAAAGCTTCCGTCTTTTTTGTATTCCATTCCCCAATCGTAAAACCGCCCGCTGTCGTATCTTTTTTGAAGCTCGGCTATATGTTTTTTTGTTTCGTCAAGGGTAGCGTGGGGCTGCCAGAGCAAATATTTCGTGACATCCGAATCGGCGGAATACTCGAACATGTCCGCGCAGTCTTTGTCCTCTATGCGGCGCAGAACAAGCCTTTCCGTTTCGAATTTCGGTATGGCCGAAAAAATCTCTTTCAGCTTCTTGCTTTTTTTGCTTTTTGGAAGATACTTGAAATCGGTTTCGGTTTCGGTTTTTTCGCCCGCGCTTTCTTCAATGCGCGGCCTTTTCAGAAAGGAAAAAACTTTGCAAAACATAAATTACCTAAAAAATCTTTCTCATCCTGTCGCAGTAATACTTCACGTTGTCCCATTTTGCGTGGGGGGGCAGCCTGTGGTCGGGGCAGGGGATAAAACCGCCGAGATCGACCAACGGCCTGAGCCGTTCGATTTCCGCATCCACCGCCGCAAAGTCGAGTGCGAACACGTTCTTGTTCGTGCCGCCCACGCCGCGCAGCTCTTTTCCGTATTGTTTTCTCCATGGCGAGATTTCGGCCTTCCAAGTCCCCACTTCAATGGGGAACATCGTGTTCACGCCGCTTTCGAGCCATATCGGAACGAGCTTGTCTATGCAGCCGTCGCAGTCCAATGAGGCGATGCCAATCCCGTATCCGCGGGCGAAATCCGTGATTTTTTTGTACTGCGGCCCTACGAGCTCCGCGAAAACCGCAGGGCTCACCAGAGGGCCGTTTTTGAAGCATATGTCTTCCCAAAAATGCAGGAAATCCGGTTTTACCCCGGATTCGAGGATCGCTTTTATGTTTTCAAAGCACAGGTTGCCGATCGTTTCGATTATTTCGGCGTACAAGTCGAAATCGTCGGCATAGAGATAGCAAAGCGCCTCCACGCCGAGCATGTCGCGCGCCGAACCGTACAGGCTGCCCGCGTGAAGCCCCGCCGGATGGTCCGAAAACGCTTCAAAAGAAGCTTTCACCCCCGCCAGCGCTTCGGGGTTTCCGTACCTTTTGCCATCCGGCTGCAGCCTCGGCTTGTACAGTTCTTCCCAGGCTTCCCTTCCCGTCATCAGCGTTCCCACCGTCGAAGGTATCGACCCCGCCCCGGGCCTCGTTTCCTCGATAAGCCCGTTTCCGTTTTGGTGCACCACGAACCCGTCGGGCCTGCGCTCCAAAACCTTGTGTTCGAAGCCCGGCATGAGCCCGTTGTGCCCGCTGTACTGCGCTGTCCAGCAAAAATCAAAGCCGAGCTTTTCGGCGATCTGCCGGTCTATCCGGTTGCCGTCGCCGTAGCCGTCCGCTTCCTCTTTGGAAAGATGGCCCTCTGCGTGCCATTTTTGCAGCAACTCGCCCCAATACCCGAAATGGACTATGGGCATTTTGTCATAATTTTGGTAATTCAAGATCGCCATTGCGCGTTCCCTGTTGTTCATAACACTCCTCCATATTTAGTTTATAGTTGTCAGTTTCATCACGGCCCAACCAAAATGCGCGCGAGTAAGGACTCCCTATCCAAAATCACGGTTTTGGCGCCGCTGCCCCCCAAGGAAGCTTTCAGCGCGTCCAGCCCGCGCATGAAGCTGTAAAATTCCTCTCGGTCGGGGCCGCTGTAGGACTCGGCCAGAAGCCGCATGTATTCCGATTCGCCCTCGGCGATTGTTTTTTCCGCGTCGGCCTTGGCGTTGGAAATTATTATGTTCACTTCCCTGTCCACTTCGTTTCTTATGATGTTCGCGTCTTTTTCGCCCTCCGACCTCTCAAATCTGGCTACGCGCTCCCTGTCTGAGATCATGCGCTCGAACACAGCCTGCTCGTTTTCGTGCGGCAACTCAAAGCCCTTGACTTTTATGTCCAATATCTCGATGCCGAACTGCGCCACTATTTTGGCAGCTTCGGTGGTGACCACCACGTTTATGTTGTCGCGGCTTTTCTCGTCGGTGGCGTCGATTATTTCGTTTTGCTCCAGCCGGCCCACGAGTTTCTGCAATTCGTTGTAAGTCGCGGTGTCGAGCCTTCCTTCCGCATTGCTCACCGAGCCGAGCAGCTGCTGCCAAAACACGAACGGATCCGAGATGCGCCAAACTATGAAGCAGTCGACGGTCATGTTCTTTGAATCCTTGGTCAAAAACCCCGAAGGCTTTATGTCGTAGAACAATTTTGTTTTGGGGAAATATTTCACTTCGTCGATCACCGGGATTTTGAAATGAAGCCCGGGGGTCTGGATCGTTTCGACCACTTTAGAAAAACGTATGACCAAAGCGTATTCGTTTTCCTGAACGGTATAAAACGCGGAAAAGGCGACGCCCAAGGCTATTAGCGCGACGACGACTATGACTGCCCTGACCGCTATTTTTTTTGTTCCCATAACTTTATAACTCCTTTACAAATCAAAATCCTATCCTATGTTGGGTATGTCCGCCCCGATAAAATCGTCGAGGGGAAGGATCATCGAAATGTCGTCGTTCGATCCTGCATTTATATAGACTTTGATCCCGGGCAAAACATTCTCGATCATTTCGTAATACATCCTCTGCTTGTGTATGTTGGGGCTTTCGGCGTACTGCTCGTACATGGCGTTGAACATCGCCACGAGCATGAAGGCCTCGTTGATTCTGTCGCGTTTGAGGAACTCGGCGTTTTGCAGCAGCTTGTCGGCTTCGGCCTGCGCCTTTGGTATGTTTTCGTTTTTGTACGCCTCCGCCTGGTTTCTGACGGTCTGCCTGTACTGCTTGGCCGTTTCGACGTCCTTGAAGGCGGCGATCACTTCGGGGGTGGGCGGTTCGGCGTCCTGTATTTTTATGTCGTACAGTTCCAGGCCTATGTTGTAGATGTCGAGCTCGTTGACGATCAGGTCTTTTATTTTGCCCTGTATCTCCGCTTTTCCGGTGGTCAGTATTTCGTCCACCTTGTATGAGCTCACAATGTCCCTGATGCGGCTCTGGGTTATATTTTTCAGTATTTCGTCGGGCTCCTTGGATGCGAACAGGTATTTGTAAGGGTCGGAAATCCGGTATTCCATGTAGAAATCGACATTCACGATGTTGAAATCGCCTGTTATCATCTTGCTTTCGTTTGGGATGGACAACCCGCTTTCGAGGCTGTAGCCTATCGCCTGTTTGAGCGAAACGTTGACGTCCACGAGATACGCCTGCTGGATGAAGGGGATTTTGAAGTGGAGCCCCGCATCGACGGGCGTCCCCGTGTACTTCCCGAATGTGGTGAGCACCGCCTGCTGTTTGTCGCTGACCATGTAATAGCTCGACGAGACCAGCACAATTGCGGCGATTATCAAAATTGCGGCGATCGCTATTCGAATTATTTTTTTTCTCGATTTCGGATCCATTGAGTTGAATTTTTTGACTTCCCAGCCGTCGCGATTGAAATTCATCGTATACCTCCTGTTTCTTACTTGTTTTTGTCGCTTCTCGCGCAATTGTAATTATACCCCAAGTTTTATCTTTTTACAATAGTTTTTTTTCGTTTTTTTGAATTTTTTCCCAAACGGGGGACATGTTCCTCAAATAGCCCACCACTTCGGGCACGGTTTTTATCATGTAGTCGATTTCCCCCTCCGTGTTTTCGCGCGACAGCGAGAGCCGAAGCGAGCCGTGCGCCACTTCGTGGGGCAGCCCGAGCGCCAGCAGCACGTGGCTCGGGTCGAGGGAGCCCGAAGTGCAGGCGGAGCCCGAAGAGGCCGCGATCCCCTTCATGTCGAGCATCAAAAGCAGGGATTCCCCTTCCACCCCTTCAAAACACATGTTCACATTGCCCGGAAGCCTGTTTTTTGTGTCCCCGTTGACCACGGAATTCGGGATTTCCGAAAGCCCGGAAATCAATTTGTCCCGCAGCTTCGAGGTATATTCCGCATTTTCGCCGATTTCGAGGCAGTTTTGCCCGAATGCGGCCGCCATCGCCGCAATCCCCGCCACGTTTTCGGTCCCGGCCCGCCTGCCCCGCTCGTGCCCGCCGCCCTCGATGAGCCGCTCGGGGACGATGTTTTTTTTGCAGTACAAAATCCCCGCGCCTTTGGGCCCGTTGAACTTGTGCGCCGAAAGCGAGAGCATGTCTATGTTCCCGCGGGCGACATCTATTGCAATGTGCCCGCCCGCCTGGACCGCGTCGGTGTGAAAGGGGATCTTTTTTTCGGCGCATATTTGCCCGATTTCGCAAATCGGCTGGATCGTGCCTATTTCGTTGTTTGCGTACATTATCGTGACCAGCGCCGTGTCCTGCCTTATCGCGCCGGCTATGTCCCCGGGGTCTACGATCCCGCTTTTCCCCACATCCAAAAACGTGACTTCAAAGCCCTCTTTTTGCAGCCGCTCGAGCATGTGCAAAACGGCGTGGTGCTCGATTTTCGAAGTTATGATGTGTTTTTTGTTCTTTTTCGCGCCGAGCCTGATCCCGGTTTTTATCGCCTGGTTGTCGGACTCGCTGCCCCCGGAGGTGAAGTAGATCTCCCTTGGTTCGGCGTTTATGCATTTCGCCATGGTTTCGCGCGATTTTTGAAGCAAATCCGCCGCCGCCCTGCCGAAGCTGTGCAGGCTGGAAGCGTTTCCGTAGACGTCCATCGCTTCGATTGCGGCGTTTTTGGCGGCCTGGCTCATTTTGGTCGTCGCGGCGTTGTCCGCATATATTCTTTCCATTTTTCCTCCATCTCGCCCTCTCTTGAATTTATCGCTACAGGCATTATATCACACCAAAAAAAAAAATTCAACAAAAAAGCAAATAAAATGATTTTTATTTGCTTTTGCCTATGAACGCAAAATCGAATCCGCGTCATTTAATCTATTTCTTGGATTTTTTCCACCAGCTTGTCGATCGCCTTGAGCGCGTTGTTTTCCTTTTTCTCGTATTTCGAGACTATGTTCCGGTCAAAAGTCATCGTCATGTTCAAAAGGTCGCTGCCCAGGCCGCCGAAATCGAAAACATCCCCGATGTCATAGGCCCTGTTGAAGAAGATGATGTCCAGCATTTTGCTGCTTTCCTCGTCCCTGGCTATTTTGTTGTTGAGCACCACTTCGTAATATGCGGGCTGCAGTATGTATTTCGACTCGTATGACAAATATTCCACAATCGCGCTGGCTTCGTCGAAGCTCCCCGCGCACTGCGGGACAGCGGTGACCACTCCCACATACGGGTTCACCGTCTGCAAGTATTCGGCTTGCTGCTCGTTGTACTTCGGTATGGGAAGTATCCCGAAGTCCGTGTCCATTGTGCGCAGGTTTTCCACGTCCGCCATCCTTATCCACATGAAAAGGCCCCTGTCGTCCTGGAATATCATGTTCATCCCGTCGGTGAAGCCTATCGAAGTCGGGTCGAAAAATTTCATCACGTGGAAGCAGTACCTTTCATCGTACAGAATATCGTAGAGTTTGTCTAAGACCTCGAGCGCCTTGGGCGTGTTCAGCGTGAGCACCGGCAAATCGTTCGCGTCCTTTTCTCCGATGAATTCGCCGCAGCCCGAGAGGAAGCTGGTCATGGTGTCCCTCTGGTACAACAACCCGTATGCGTCCTTGTCGTCGAATTTCCCATTTCCGTCGACGTCCACCGAGACGAGCTTGCACAGTTCGAGCAGTTTGTCGAGCGTCCATTTTCCGTCATCGACGAGTTTGTACAGGTTTTCGATTCCGTAGTCGGCCTGCATTTTTTTGTTGAAGACCATCGCCGTGGTGGAATCCTTGTCCATGAGCGTCATGTCTGAGGCCACCCCGAACACTTTGTGGTCGATGGAGAGGTCCTTCACGCAGTTTTGGTCCCACCAGGGCTTTTCCAGGTCGATATACGTGAGATGCCCAAATTCCACGAGGTTGTTTGAAGTGGAAAGGTCGCTCAAATTCCTGAGCCGAACGCAGACCGCATTGGCCGAACTGTCGCCCGCCTTGACCAATCTTTTGATCAGGCCGGCCGCATCGTCCACTTTGTTTTCGGTCACTTTGCAGTTGAATTTTTCGTCCACAAGCGAATTTCTCTTGTAGACCGCGTCGTTGATCGTGTCGCCGGTTTCCGCCTCGGCCCCAAAGTCCCTCTGCGACCATATCGGTATGGAATAGTCGTTTGTCACCACTACAAAATCCGTCCCTTGCAGATTGATTTCGGGAAGTTCCGGAGGGGCATAGGTTTCTTCCGGGGCTTCCTGCCCGCTTTGCCCGTCGTCGCCCCCGGGGCCTTCGGAATCGCCCGCTTCCTTGGTCTGGGCATTGCCCGATTCCTCGCCCGCGTTTCCGCAGGCCGGGAGCGCGAATGCGGCGCCCGCCGCAAAAGAGAAAAGCAATAAGAACAGCACAAACTTTTTCATAATGGGTATAACATCCTTTCTTTTGAATAAATTGAATAAATGATTATATAAATTTTAATTCCTGCAGCATTTTCATCGCTTTGACCTCGTCGGGTTTAGATACCAGGCACGAAACGCTCGAATCCGAAGTGGTGATCAAAACGATGTTGATCCCGAATTCCAAAAACTCGCCGAATATGTGCGCCGCTATGCCCGGCGTGTTTATTATCTGCGCCCCGAAGAAGGCTATGGTCAGGTTGTTCGAGCATATGCTCACTTCGGTTTTTTCTTTCTCCAATTTGAAAGCCGCCGCCGTTTCGAGGGTTTTGGGCAAATCCTTGTCCGGCAGGGTGAAAGAAAGCGTTATGTCCCCGCCGAAACACGGGCTCTGCGAGATCATGTCGATGTTTATGCCGTTCTCCGCGAGCTTCCTTAAAATTTTTTCCCTGTTCGAGGCGTCCGTGTTGTAAATTGTGACAAGGGTGACGCCATGCGAGAGCTTGACGTTTTCTATTATGTGCGCTATGTCTTTGAGCATAAATTTTACATTTCCTTTCCTGCGATTTCGCCTATCAGATCCTTCATTCCGTAAAGGCCCGCCGGCCTTCCGCATAAAAACCTCGCGGCGGCCAAAGCGCCGCTTGCGAACATCTCCCTGGACTGCGCGCTGTGCGAGATCGAGACGGTCTCGTTTGCCCCCGCGAAGATCACCTCGTGCTCGCCGACTATCGTCCCGCCCCTGATGGCATGTATGCCTATCTCGTCAGGTTTGCGCGCCCCTTTCATGCCGTGGCGCCCATAGACATATTCGGGTTTGTCAGCCTCCCCGAACACCGAGCAAATCTCGTCGGCGATCATCAGCGCGGTGCCGCTGGGGGCGTCGGCTTTCTGGTTGTGGTGCTTTTCGATTATCTCTATGTCAAAATCGCCGCCTAACAGCTTCGCGGCCTTTTTCGCGAGTTCGGCTATCAAGTTTGCCCCAAGCGACATATTTGCCGACTTGAACACCGCGATTTTTTTCGAGCATGACTTTATGAGTTCCGCTTCTTCGGGGGTGTGCCCGGTGGGGCAGACCACTATGGGGATTTTTTTGGCCTCTGCGTATTCCAACAAAATTCCGGCCGCGCTGTGGTGGGAGCAGTCGATGATCGCATCGGCCGCAGCCTCGCAGTCCCAAATTCGGGAAAGCAAAAATGCGGGAAAACCCGGGGCCGGCCCCGGAGGGGTTATGTCGATTCCCGCCGCTATCGAAAATTCCTCCGGTTTTTTCGCGGCGGCTTCGATTGCCGCGCGCCCCAGTTTGCCGGTGTGCCCGGCGAGTATTATCTTCATGAAAATTTCACCTTCCCTAAATCAGGCCGTGCTTTCTCAGAACACCGGCGAGCATGGCTTTGTTTTTGTCCTCCATTTCGCATAAGGGCAGCCGGAGCTCGCCGCTGTCCAGGCCCATTTGCCCCATTGCGGTTTTTACGGGGATCGGGTTCGTTTCGCTAAACAGCGCATCCACCAAATCGATGTATTTTATGTGCAGCTCCGCGCTCTCCTTCGTCTTTCCGGCGAAATACAGCGCGCATATGTCGCGCACTTCCTTTGGGAGCAGGTTCGACAAAACCGAGATCACGCCAAGCCCCCCAAGCGCCAAAATCGGGACGATGTCCTCGTCGTTTCCCGAATATATCCACAGCTCGTCCCCGCAGAGCTGCATGGTCTGGGCGATCGCCTTCATGTTGCCGCTCGCTTCTTTTGTCGCCACGATGTTTTCGTGCTTTGAGAGCTCATAATATGTGGCCGGAAGTATGCCGAGGTTTGTCCTGGCCGGCACATTGTACAAAATGATGGGCGTGGAAACGGAATCCGCAATTTCGAAAAAATGCCGGATGAGCCCTTTTTGCGTGGTTTTGTTGTAATACGGGGTGACTTGGAGCATGGCGTCCACGCCCGCCCTCTCGCAGTGCTTGGAGAGCTCTATCGCGTAGGCGGTGTCGTTCGAGCCCGCTCCCGCGACCACTTTTGCCCTGCCGTTCACTTTTTCGACTGTGAGGTCTATCATCTTTTTGTGCTCGTCGTCGGTCAAAGTCGAGGCTTCGCCCGTGGTGCCGCACACCACTATCGCGTCGATGCCGTTTTCTATCTGGAATTCTATGAGCCGGCAATAGGTTTCGCAGTCGATTTCGCCGTTTCGGAGCGGCGTGATTATCGCAGTCCCCGCGCCCGTAAAAATTTTCCTCTTCATTGTTTTAAAAATCTCCTCAAAGTTTTTTGTTTTTTTATAAAAAAATATTGTATTTTTCATATATCTGTGCTATAATGTTCAAATATCGGGCTTTATTTAAATTTTACCATTAATTTTTAAATATGTCAAATATTTTTTTGCGTTATTTTGTTAATTTAAAAGAAAGCGTGATCGATGGCCCTTCTCAAGGATTACCGTTTTGACCTGCCTGAAAATTTGATAGCCCAAACCCCCGCAGAAAAGCGCGACGCTTCGAGGCTCATGGTCCTCGACAAAAAAACCGGCGCCATGGAGCACAGGCATTTTTGCGACATTGTCCATTACCTGCGCGCAGGAGACGTGCTCGTGGTCAACGAGTCGAAGGTTTTCCCCGCCCGGCTGATCGGCGAGAAAGAGGGCACGGGCGCAGCCGTCGAGTTGTTGCTGCTTGAAAACATGGGCGGCGATGTCTGGGAGGCGATCATGAAGCCGGGCAGGAAGGGAAAGAAGGGCGCGGCGTTTTGCTTCGGGGGCGGCCGCCTGAGGGCGGAAGTGCTGCAGGGTCTGGACGACGGCAAAAAGCTCGTTGAGTTTTTTTTCGGCAAGGGCGAACGTTTTTCCGATTTGCTCGAGGAAATAGGCAAGGCGCCGCTGCCGCCGTACATCAAGGAAAGCGAAAGTTCGGCGGATGCCAAAGAGCGCTACCAGACCGTCTACGCAAATCCGGGACAGCCCGGATCCGCCGCGGCCCCCACCGCGGGCCTGCACTTCACCCCGGAGCTTTTGGATTCGATTTCGGCAAAGGGCGTGGCCATATGCCCGATAACCCTGCACGTGGGCCTTGGGACCTTCCGGCCGGTGAAAACCGAAGACATCGCGGGGCACAAAATGCACGAGGAGAGATACCGCATATCCGAAAGGAGCGCAAGCGAAATAGCGAAGGCGAAAAGTGAAGGGCGCAGGGTGGTCGCGGTGGGAACCACTTCGTGCAGGGCGCTGGAAGGCAATTTCGCCAAATACGGAAAAATCACCCCCTGCGAAGACAAAACCGGAATATTCATTTACGGAAAATACGATTTTGCGGTGGCCGACGCGCTCATAACCAATTTCCACCTGCCCGAAAGCACCCTGCTGATGCTCGTCTCGGCCTTCTGTTCGAGGGAAAAAATCCTCGAAGCCTACAAAACGGCGGTGGAAAACAAATACAGGTTTTTTTCGTTCGGCGACGCGATGCTCATAATTTGACGAGTTGACGAGTTTTCAGTTTTCAGTTATCAGTTGTCAGAAAAAACTAACTTTAACTGAAAACTCGTTCCACTGAAAACTGAAAACTAAACTAAAGCGAACGGAGTGAGCGCTTCTGAAACCTAAAATCACTGTCATATGCGGCCCGACCGCAAGCGGCAAAACCCGGGTGGCCGCGGCGCTCGCCGCAAAAATCGGCGCCGAAATAATTTCGGCGGACTCGATGCAGATATACAAAGAACTGAACATAGGGACGGCAAAACCCACGCTCGGGGAAATGTGCGGGATAAAGCACCATCTGATCGACATAGTTTCCATACGCTCGGCGAGGTCCGACCCGTTCTGCGTGGCAAAATATGTGAAGCTGGCCGGGGATTGCGCCCGCGAAATCGCGGCCGGCGGGAAAAATGTCATACTCTGCGGGGGGACCGGGCTCTACATCGACCATTTTATCGGCAGCACAAAATTCGCCGACTATGAAAACGACCCCGAATACAGGGGCGAACTGGAACGGCTGCCGACCGGGCGCCTGTATTCGATGCTCGCCGAAATCGACAAAGAAAGCGCGGGGCGGATACACCAAAACAACAGGAAAAGAATCGCGCGCGCGCTTGAGATTTTCAAAGTTACGGGAAAGACAAAATCCGAATTGGACGAACTCTCAAAACTCGGGGAGCCGCCCTATGAATTCGTGAAAATCGGCTTGAACTACCCCGAAAGGGAAAGCCTCTACGATGCCGTAAACGAACGGACAAGCCAAATGATGGCCGCCGGGCTGGCCGAGGAGGCCTCGAAACTCTACGAAAGCGGCGCCGAAGAGGACATAAGGAGGATCGGGGCCATCGGGTATGCGGAACTCTTCGATTGTTTTGCCGGGCGTTCGGGCTTTGGGGAAGCTGTGGAAAAAATCAAGCAGCATACGAGAAATTACGCCAAGCGCCAGCTCACATGGTTCAAAAGGGATTTGCAGACGATCTGGCTGGAACCGGGCGGGGATTGCGTGAAAAAATGTCTGGAGTTTGCCAAATTATGAAAAACAAGCTGAAATCTGTCGCTGCCGCCGTCTTTTTGAATGTCCTGCTGCTCGCAATCGCCGCATATCTCATCTTTCAGTACGCCAAAACCGGGGCGGACGCCGTCGAGACGGAACGCGCCGACATGGAGATAAGCCAAGATTTCATCGACGGTTACGGCTATATATTCAGAAACGAGGAAATCATATACTCCAACGGGGCCAGTTCCGTCAATTACCTGATAGAAAACGGCGAAAAAGTTTCAAAAAACCAGGCCGTGGCCCAGTCGCTCCAGAGCGCCGCCGATTTTTCGGAAAGGGATAAAATATCCGCCCTTTCCGAAAGATTGGACATACTGAACAAAAGCAACATAAATCTGGAATTTGTAAAGATAAACATCGAAAAAATCGACAGGGACACCCGGACGATGTATTTGGAGATGCTGCAAAGCATAGAAAAGGGCAAGTTCAAGGACGCCGGGAAAAACAAAAACGAATTTCTCATACTCCTCAACAAAAGGCAGCTCATGACGGGGGAGATAAGCGCCGGCAGATTCGAAAACATCATAGAAGCGGCGGCAGACGACAAGAAGCGGCTTGAGGCGCAGGGCTCCGGAAGCGGCGCAGTCGACGTCCATGCGGGCAAATCGGGGGTTTTCTATTACAAATTCGACGGATACGAAAACTATTTCACCGCAGACGCCGCGAAAAATTTAGATTTCGAAAAATTCGACGAACTCATGGCAGTGGAACCGGACTACAACATCACAAGCAACGCGCTGGGAAAGGTTGCCTATGATTTCACTTGGTACGTCGTCTGCCGGACGCAAAAAAACAAAAAAACCGATTTTGCGGCCGGAAAGAAATACGACATCATATATCCCTTCTCCTCGAACAAATCGGTCGCTTCGGTTCTTTGCAGGCAGATCGAAAGCGCGCTTTCGGACGAAATCATATTGGTGTTCGAAATATCCGAAATACCCTTCGATTTCGATTTTTCGAGAAAGCAGGCGATCCAAATCGTGTTCAAAGAAGTCAGCGGCATGAAAGTTCCCGAGGAGGCAATCCGCGTAATCGAGCGCGAAGACGGAAACGCGGTCGAGGGCGTCTACATAAAAAAGGGGGAAACCGTCGTTTTCAGGGAATTGCCCCCCGAAGAGCGCCTGGATAAATTCGACGGGTATTACCTGTATCTCGCCCCCGCAGAAAGGCCTGAAAACGGAGGGGGGGCGCTGCAGCTCTACGAAGACATCATCGTGGCGGGCAAAGAACTGTACGAGGGCAAGCCGATAAAGTGAAAAATTTGCATTGGTGGATGAAAATGGACGGAAAATTCGGATATATCAAAAAAAATCTCGGCGACATCCAAGAAAAAATAGACAGAGCGGTCCTGTGCAGGGATCCCGCATACGGCGGCGCGGGAAAAAAAGTCAGGCTGATGGCGGTCACCAAGACGGTCGAACCGGAAAAGATAAACTGCGCGATAGCCGCCGGCGTCGATTTGATCGGCGAGAACAGGGCGGGCGAGCTGCTTGAAAAGCACGACAAAATAGCCGGCGGGGCCGAGATCCATTTTATCGGGAACCTGCAGACGAACAAAGTGAAATACATAATCGACAAAGTGAGCCTGATACAGTCGGTGAATTCGATACGGCTCGCCGAAGAAATAGACAAACGCGCCTCGCAGCACGGGCTGAAAATGGATATTTTAGCGGAAGTGAACATCGGCGGCGAAGAATCGAAAACCGGGATTTCGCCCGGGGAGGCGCTCGACTTCGTTTCGAAGCTGAAAGAGTTCGGGAATTTGAGGGTGAAGGGGCTGATGACGATGGCCCCGCCGCCCGAAAAGTCAAAAAAAGCGCAAACATTGAAATTATTTTCAGAAATGCGCGAAATTTTTGTTGACATATCGTCAAAAAAAATGGATAATATAGATATGGAAATTTTATCGATGGGGATGTCCGAAGATTTTGAAGAGGCGATTTCGAGGGGAGCGAATGTCGTAAGGATCGGAAGGGCGATTTTCGGAGAAAAATTTTAAATATACATTTTACGGATTTGCGCGTGAAAAATTATACGGGAGGTTTTGCAATGAGCATTTTCAAAAAGTTTTTGAACGGAATAAACCCAGATGAAGAAGAACCTTTTGACGACGTTTTCAACGACGACGAAATTTACGGGGGCAATGAGGGCAGTTTCGGAAACAACGCCGGGGACATAAGCGATTTTATGCAGCAAAGCAACGGGGGATATTCTCCCTACGGAAACCAGGGCCAAAACCCGGGATCGCCGCCCCAGGCCCAGCAGCAGCCCCCTTACCAGCCAAACCCCTCCCCGCCGGCAGCCGGCGGCGGGGCGATCACCATCGCGGCGGGCAACAGCATGCAGTATTCAGCCGAGGTCAAACTCGTCAAGCCCGAGGATTACGCCAACCCAAACCAGATCGCCGACCACGTGATCAACAGGAGGACGGTCATACTCAACCTGGAGGAAACCAACAAGGAAACCGCGAGGCGCCTATTGGATTATCTGAACGGGGTCGCATATGCGATCCAGGGCCAGGTTAAAAAAGTTTCGGAGAAGACGTTCGTGATAGCGCCAAACAACATAATGATAACCGAGAAGCAACTGAAAGAGGAAACCCGAAGGGACAGCGACAGCAACGAAGGCATATATTGACGGGAATTAGTTATCAGTTCACAGTTTTCAGTTATTGGCTGACAACTCGTTCCGCTGAAAACTGATAACTCGTATGGGGTGATTTGATTTGAACAATATCATACATATCGTGGCGAATTCGGTTGTCGCGCTTCTGTACGCGCTGCAATTTCTCATGTTCGGCAGAGCCGTCATGAGTTGGTTTTCGCCCGACGAAGACAACAAGCTCGCGCAATTTTTGTTCATGGCGACCGAGCCGCTCGTATATCCGATACGCCAGCTGCTGAACAAAATCGAATTTTTCGCCAACATGCCCATCGACATGTCGTTTTTGGTCGCCATGATCGTTTTGATGGTATGCACCACTTTATTAGGATAAATGTGAACGGTGTAGGGCCAACCGCAAGGGTTGTCCGCATATGCGGCTCACGCCAATCGATTAAAATTTAGGAATTTTAGGGGTGAAAAGCAATGATTCCTCCACAGGAACTGAAAAACAGATCGTTTTCCCGTACGGCAAAAGGCTACGATGTCGCGGAAGTCGATGAGTATATGGATTTCATCGTAGAAAAATATTCCGAAATTTTCGCCCAGTGCGCCAAGTACGACAAAAAACTCCGGGTCGTTTCTTCGCGCATAAGCGAAATACAGCAGGAGGAAGATATCATACGAAGGCTTTCGATATCGACTCAGAAAAATTGCGACCGCCTCACGGCCGAAGCGGAGGAAGAGGCGAAAAACATCATATTGAAAGCCGGCGAGACTGCCGAGCACATCATAGGCGAAGCCAAAGAAGACGCGCAAACCGCGCTCGCCCGGATAGAGCAGAAGGCCGCCATGCTGATCGAATCGACCCAGGAAAAGTCGGACGCCCTGCTTTTGTCCGCAAGGACGAGGTGCACGAAACTTTTGGGGGATTTCAAAAAGGAAATATCGCTCCAAAGCGAAAACATCGCCAAGATAAAAAACATATCGGAAGAATTCAATTCCAAACTGTTGTCCATGTACAAAAACCATCTGAACCTGCTCGCCGAAAACACATCCATCCCGAATGTCGAGCTCGAAAAATTGACCGAGTCCGGGCTGTTTGAATCGGTCATGCGGGACATAAGAAGCGACGCCGTCGAAATCGCGAAAAAAAACACGGGCGAAGGGTACGATTTCGAAGAGGAGCTGGAAGCGCTCCGGGCGAGCCAAAAGGTCATTTCCGAGGCAAAGATGGAAGAGCCGCAAAAACAAAGCAGGCCATTTGAAAACCCGGCGCCGGAAGAGCCGGCAGACGATTCATACGAGGGCTTTGAAGAGGACGGGCGCGACGAAGACGTCAAGATATTCGACAAAAACCCGCCCCCGCAAAGCGGCGAATTCGAGGAGGGTCCCTACGGGCGGCAAAATGATTACGGCGAAGGAGAGGGCGGGAACGAAGACGAATTTGCGGAAAAACCCCTGGCCACTTACGACAGCGACGATTACGTATACGGAAACGGCGGCGCGGAGGAGGATGGGCCGTACGGCAATTACGGCGGAGGAGGAAGCAACGGGTACGAATACGAAGACGGGGATGCCGGCGACGATTCCCTTGCTCCCGCCGCCAAATCAAAGGGATTTTTCGGGCTTTTCAAAAAGAAGCAGCCAAAAGGGGCGAAAAAACGCGAGGAAGAAATTGACGACGAAGAAGATTCCGGATATTCCGATTCCGACTCCGATTCCGATTCTATGGACGATATTTTCGAGGACTTGGACGACGACGAGTGACCGAAAGCGCGTATGCGCATTAAATTTGAGGGGACGTTTTTGCTTGATGACGGCTTTTTTGATAGCTGCGGCAGTTGTGGCATTGGACCAGATTTCCAAGCACATCGTAAAGGCCAATATGCGGCTGGGCGAATCTTTCAATTTCATGAAGATTTTTGATATTCACTATATAGAAAACAGGGGCGCGAGCTTCGGCATACTGAAAGACCAGAGATGGGTTTTCATGATATTGTCGAGCGTGGCGCTTGTTTTCATGGCGGCTGCCATGGTTTACCTCAGCGACAGAAAACTCAGAAAAGAAAACCGGCACATAAACATCGCCCTCGCCCTCATGCTCGGCGGCGGGATCGGCAACATGATCGACAGGTTCGCAAATGGGAGCGTGGCCGAGCCCGGAACGAAAGCCGTGGTGGATTTCATCGAATTCGCTTTTGTGGATTTCGCCACTTTCAACGTCGCCGATTCCTTCATCTGCATCGGTTCGGCGCTGTTCGGGATTTTTATGCTCATGGGAAAATACAAACTGAAAAAGGACGGGGAAAGCGCATCGTGAAACGCAGCATATCCGCCGCCGGGGAAGACGGGGGCAAACGCATAGATTCTTTCGCATCCGAAAAATTTGGCCTGACACGTTCCGCCGTTCAAAAGATGATTGCAAACGGCGGAATTTTGGTGAACGGCGCAAAAAAGGAAAAAAACTACCGGATCAAAGCCGGCGACGCCGTCGAAGCGCCGGAGGCCGAGCCAAAGCAGACCAATATCGCGCCGCAAAACTTGAATTTGGAGGTTTTGTACGAAGACGGGGATTTGATCGTGATAAACAAAGCCCAGGGCATAGCCGCCCACCCCTCGCAGGCAAGCTATGAAGGCACGCTCGTGAATGCGCTGCTGTACCATTGCAAAGGCTCGCTTTCCGGCATAAACGGCGAAATCAGGCCGGGGATCGTGCACAGGCTGGACAAAAACACGTCGGGGGTCATGATCGCGGCCAAAAGCGACAAAGCGCACCTGGGGCTGGCAAAGCAAATAAAGGCGCACACAGTCGAGCGCGTATACAACGCGGTCGTCTTCGGCAGCATCAAAGACGATTCGGGCACGGTCAGCTTGCCGCTGGGCCGCAGCAAAAAGGATTTCAGGAAAGTCGCGGCGTACAGGGCAGCCGACCCGGGGAGGAAAATAAGGGAGGCGGTCACCCATTACGAGGTTTTGGGCAGGCACCGGTTCAAAAACGGCGCCTACACGCATATAAAGCTGCAGCTCGAAACGGGGCGGACCCACCAGATAAGGGCGCATATGGCGCACCTCGGCCACCCCGTAATCGGCGACGCGCTCTACGGCAGGGCGGACGTCAACAAAAATTTCGCATTTTTGGCCGGGCAGTGCCTTCATTCGAAGTCGATAAGATTCACCCACCCCATATCGGGGGAGGAGATATTCGTGGAATCCGAACTTCCGGGATATTTTATGAAAGTACTCGATTTATTTCATTAAGTTTTGGCGATAATGGCGATAATGTTACAACTCGGTTACAAAAAAAAAATTCCGTTGAAAAAATTTTTGCGCGGTGGTATCATGGGTGGCAGGATGAAGGGTATCATCTCGAAAAATTTATTTTATTTATTTTAAAAGGAGGAAAACCCCACATGAGAACTCACAAGAGATTTATCGCGCTCGTGCTGGTCGTCGTAATGGCGTTCAGCGGTGCGGTAATGAGCGTCGCCTCGGCAGCGAAGCTGACAGATGCGGACAAGTACGCCAACAAGGGCGCCTTGACCAAACTCACCCTCGCTTACGCGATCGACGTTCTCCAGCAGCTCGGAGTTGTCGCCGGCGTGTCGAACGTCACGGACGACGAAGGCAAAGTCACCGAGTACACTTTTGACGGAGAATCGCTCGTGACCCGTCAGCAGTTCGCTCTCTTCACTGCGAGAATCGCGACCGCGCTCCCCGGCATGTTCGTAGTCGACCCCAACTCGGAAATGAAAACCAACACCAAATTCAAAGACTTGGTGGACAAAACCTACACCTTGGCCATCGACCATTGCTACGGTGAAGGCTACATCCTCGGCAGAGACGAAGAAAACACAGTCTTTGACCCGCTTGGCAACATCACTTTCGCAGAAGCGGTCACAATGCTCACCCGCGCGCTGGGTTACACGGGCCTCGTCTATCCGACGGGCTTCATGACCAAAGCGGCCGACAGGGAAACAAGGCTGATCGGCGAATACGCCGATTTCCCGATGAACACCGTCGCGCTCAACACGCCCATCACAAGGGCGCAGATGGCGATGCTGCTCTGGAACTTCCTGCTCAGCGAAAGGTATGAGCTCGAAATGGTCTACAACGGCGCAAAAGGCGAATGGGACTCAGTTCGTATAGCTCACCCGATCCTCGCGACTTTCGGCATCAAAAGGACAATCGGCTATGTCACCGCCGTACCGAATTGGTCGGCCAGCCTCGACGTTTTGGATGCCTACGGCAACAATGTGAACCTTATAGGCGGCGGATTGGCGTCCGCAAACACCCAGTTCCAGGTTTACAGGGACATATGCGTATCTCCCCAGGACGGTTCGGCCAGGATAATCACCACCATGGACAAACTCGGCCTTGGCGACTACAAAGCCGATCCTCTTGAACTGCTCGGCCTCAAAGTCACCGTTTACGAAGACAAAAGGGTGAACGCCGAATTCAACATCAATATACCCACGATAGTATACGGCAGCAAAATCGATATCGACATAGAGGAAGTCGACGGCGCGTTCAACACCGGCGACAGCGGAATCACCGACAGCCTGAACGTACCCTTCCCGGCTATAGAAGACCTCGCCTTGAACAGGGAAGATTTCTTCAACGCGTACGTTCCGAACCTCTACACATTCAACGGCGACGCCGTTCTCTCGGGAATCATAGGAACCAACAAAGGGGCGGCTGCCTTGACGGCTCCCGTGGCTCCGACGGCTCCGACACCCGTGGATTATACCCAGACGAACGCCAACCTTCTGCTGATAGACCAGCAAAGGTATGCTGCGGAAAAAGAAATCTATGATGCCGCCGTCAAAAAGTACAATGAAGACCTCATAGAGTACAATGCGGCTTCCCTGCTTTCTGCCGCGCAGATCAGGGCTTTCGAAGATACGAAATATTTCGCCCAGAAAGCGGCAAACAAGACAAACTACAAACTCGAGCTCGTCTACAACGGAGACTACAGCGACGGGACCCCCGAATACTTCTATATATTCAGGCCCTACAAAGTCGGCGTGTATTTCCAGGATGCCGGGCGCGACAACAACAAGTTCTTTACGACGGCGGTCGTGACCAATGACGTCACGAGGCCCGGAGACAAAAAGGTAGAGCACGCGGCCAACTTCGTCGACGAAGACATCAAAGAACTCGTCCTCAACAAAGGCTATCTCTACACCTACTACGGCGCAAACCTCGACATCTACGCCGAACTCGACGAAGATGCGGGCGCCATACCCGTTGCGGCCAACATGACCGCCAAAGTTGTCAATTTCAAATTGGCGACCGGAAACAACAAACAGGTTTACTTCAACAGCGGAGACCCGAAAGCCTTGGGCGCATGGCCCGATGCAAATAACGTAAACCCGGACGGCAAAGGCGTTTACACGATCTATTACGACGGAGACGCAGCCCTCTTGGCGCGCAGGACGAGCGACGGGCCGGATGAATATCAGACATCCCAGTATGTCGTCATCCTTTCGATGTCTCTGACAAGAGAAATCACTTTGAGGGATAAAGACACCCAGGCGAGAATAGGCCAGGGCTACAGGGCATATGTGTTGAATGCCCAGACAGGCAAACAAGAATGGATCGTAATACACATGATAGACGGAGAAGATGATGATGTGACGACGCTGGCAAAAGGCACGCCCGTGAGGCTTGTCAATGTTGGCAACGATTATTACGATGTGGCAACCAAAGGCGATGAAAACTTCATCACCCACGTCAAAGACAAAGAATACGCGGGTTTCAGGGCTCCTGCTTTAGTAACCGATATCAACGCGAATACGAACCTCATCAGCGCCCTACCCCAGATATGGGGAACGCCCACCACAACCGGCAATATTTCGGCACGTATCGATACCAGGACAAACATAGTGATATACGGCCAAGTGCAAACGAGCAGCGGCGTCGCCGATGGAGCCGTGCGCTACACAGGCAATGCAGCCGGCCTCAAATATCTCAGGGATGATATCATCAAGGCAGGCCGCGCCACTGAGATCGTGGCGGTAGGAGTCGGTGCCCCTGCGACCGGTTATGCGAGATTCGTGTACGTCAAAGCGACCGGAATACTTAGCGGACCTGTTGCATCGGTCGATAATTACGCTATGGTATTGACCCACGATGCAGGCCTCACCTCCGGCGGATACAATTACGGCACAGCCAAATTGGCCGATGGCAAAGATGTCAATATCGCCTCCAAGACCCCCGCGGACATACAGAGGGGCAGGCTCGTAGAATTGACCAGCGAAAAAGTGACCTCTTTTGACGGTACCGAATACACCGTCGTGAAAACGGTTGACTACAGCCTTGACTTAAATGGCGTGGACATAAAAACGGCCAACAACAAGTTCGACGCTTTCTTTGCGACCCCCACGAGCATAAACCGCTCTGCCGGTGCAAACTTGCAAGCGAAAGGCGACCTCCCGTTGAGCTATTCCGCGAACTTCGGCTTCGAGCTCGTTGGCCCGACGTTCGGCGACGCTCTGGCGGCCACCAACTCCTTCGCGTTCGACAAGAATTTGTTCAAAGTCGTCGTAGCGTATACTGATGACAAGGGCGAAACCATTTTGAACACGGACGGCAGGCCGACGGCGGCTGACGCAAACGTCAAAGAGCAGTTCATACCCATCACCCAGACCGAATATCAGAAGATATTGGATGCGAAAGGCAAAATATACATATTCGCTTATACAGCCGGAAACGGAACAGCTGATGAAGCAGTGGTGTTTGCGACCATGCTGATAGACCTCAGAGGAATCACCGAAGCGGATACCACCTCTGCCGGTTGGGCAGGCGCGAATGCAGCTGCTGCCACTCCCACCAAGACCCGCAACAACCCGTTTGGTTGGAGAGACTAATCCCGAGGCTATGACGCATTAAAGCGTTGTAATAAACAAAGCAAAAAGAGCCGCCCCGGTAGGGGCGGTTCTTTTTGCCTCTTTTCAAAATTTTTTTTGCAAGCTGCAAAATAAATGTTGAAAATTCTTGACAAACACAAAAATGAATGATATAATGCTTATACATGAAATCCAATATAAATTCACAATGGAAAGGAGGATAGATTTATGATAATAAAATCGAAAAGAACGTTGTCGATATTGATTTCCTTGGCGATGATCAGCTTGTTTTTGGGAATATATTTGGCTTTGAATTCGAACTTGTTTTCGGTTTCCGCAGCTGTCGGCCCGCCGAAAATCACAAGCGCGACATCCACCACATTGGGCCCGGGCGGAACATTCCAATTCACAGCGACGGCCACGAGCACAAGCCTTCCCGCGACGGAGACGAATTTGTGGTCGCTTTCGGGGCAGCCCGGCGGGGTGCAGGTCGGAAACTCCAGCGGCTTGCTCAGCGTGGATTTGACTGTGGCGGCGGGAACTTATCCTTTTGTCGTCAATGTGGCAAACAGCGCGGGAACCGATTCCCAGAACTTTACCTTGACCGTGGTTTCGCCGCCCCCAAGCGCAGGCTATTCCGGCTCGGGCGGAGCTGCTTCGGCTCCTGTCGTTTATGTATATACCGTGAGGTTTTATGCCAAGGGCGGCAGCGCTGTGGGCAGCCAATATATAATTCCCGGAGGAAAGGTGAAAGAACCCGAAGACCCCGTCAAAAAGGACTTTGAGTTTGGCGGCTGGTACTTGGATTTGAAATTCGAGACGGAATATGATTTCGATTTGGCCGTAACTTCGGACTTGAGCCTTTATGCCAAATGGACGGATGGGGAAGAAGACGAAGCCCTGCCGGAAGCAGACGACGTCCAAACGCCCTTTGAGGACGTTTCCGGAAGCGACTGGTTTGCCGAAGCTGTGATCTATGTCAACGGCGAAGGCCTGATGATAGGCATGGGAGACGGCTTGTTTAGCCCCGATATAAGCGTTTCGAGAGCAATGATAGCTACGATTTTGTACCGGCTCGCCGGTGAGCCCGACGTTTCCGATTTGCCAAATCCCTTTGGCGACGTGGAAGAGGGGCAATGGTATGCCGACGCGGTGAAATGGGCCGCAGCCGAAACCATCGTTCTCGGCTATGATAACGGAAACTTTGGCCCGACCGACCCCGTGACAAAGGAACAGCTCGCAGCGCTCATTTACAGGACGCAGCAAACAAACGGGAAAATACCGGACGACATATTAGCTGACAGAGAATGGCCGGACTGGGACGAAATCGAAACCTGGGCGAAAAACCCGGTCAACGTTCTGACGATGCAAGGTCTGTTCAGGGATATACCCGGAATAAACTTCAATCCGCAAACTCCGGCGACAAGGGCTGAAGTGGCTTCGATACTCTACAGATACCTGACATCCATAGAATAGACATAGGCAAAATAGGCATTAAAATGAAAGGAGCAAATGAATGGAAATCAAAAACAAAAGGCTTTTTACCGTTATCCTCGCCGTGCTTATGATCAGCTTGTTCACGACTCTGTATTTTGCGATAAGCGCGAATTTCGTTTCAGCAGCCGCGTTCCCGCCGGAAATCACAAGCGCGACAAATACTTCATTGGCACAAGGCGGAACGTTCCCGTTCACGGCCTTGGAAACGAATCCGGCATCAGGCACGAATTTAGCATCGTTTACCAATATACCGGCAACGAGCACTAACCTGACTTGGTATATTTCCGGCGAACCCGCCGGGGTGGGCGTAAATGGATCTCTTTTGACTGTAGGCGCAAATGTGGTCCCGGGAACTTATAGTTTCTGGGTCATAGCGACAAACAGCGAAGGCGCTGACGTACAATGGTTCACATTGACCGTGACAGCCAACATTCCCGGAGGCGGAGGCGGCGGAGGTTCCGGCGGCGGAACCGGCGGAGGCGGCGGAGCTCCCGCTTACAACATAAAAGTGAGCGCGGGCGAGGGCGGAACGGCGTCGGCAGACTTGATAGCCGCGGTTGCGGGCACAAAAATCACGATCACAGTCAGGCCGGCCAAAGGTTATGTGGTGCAAAGCGTGGCAGTGAAAGATGATAAAAATGATGCTGCCATACCCGTTTCCAAAGACAGCGAAACCAAATATTCGTTCATCATGCCGGCTTCCGATGTCACGGTGACCGTGGCATTCGAAGAATCAGAGGAAGAACCCGATGAACCGGAAGAACCCGTTGACGAACATTACTGCCCGTCCAAACCGTATGTTGACTTGGATCTCGACATGTGGTACCATGAGTACACGGATTACGTCATAGGCAACGGATTGATGCAGGGCACAAGCACAGATCCGCTCATGTTCGAGCCGGACACGAAACTCAGCCGCGCCATGATGGTGCAGATACTCTACAACATGGAAGGCAAACCGGCCGTGGGCAGCGATGTTGTGTTCCCGGATGTCCCCGCAGGTTCATGGTTCTTTGACGCGATCACATGGGCATACGAAAATGAAGTGGTATTCGGATACGACAACGGCGACTACGGGCCAAACGACCCGGTGACGCGCGAACAGATGGTTGCGATCCTGTACCGTTACAGCGATTACAAGGGTTACGACATCTCGGCTTCGGCCGAATTGGGCGCATTTGCGGATGCCGGCAGCGTGAGCGCATATGCAGTTCCGGCGATGAAGTGGGCAGTAGGATCAGGGCTCATCATCGGGCGCGACGGCAACCAGATAGCGCCGGTTGCCACTGCGACGAGAGCAGAAGTGGCGACAATCATCACGAGGTTCTGCAGGACGATCGTGGCGGATGTGCCGGTTCCGGAAGAAGCTGACGAGGACGCCGAAGAAGCCGAAGATTCCGAAGATGATGAAGACGCCGAAGATGAAGAGGCCGAAGAAGACGAAGACGCCGAGGACGAAGATGACGAAGAAGATGAGGATGAGGATGAAGATGAAGATGAAACCGAAGACGATGAAGACGACGAAGAAGAAGCGGTAGGTTAAAACATATATCACATTGCGCGGGCCGCCCTGTTTGGGCGGCCCTTTGTTTTTTTAGTTATTTTTATTTTAATCAATAGGAGCAAACTTCTTCCATCAATATTTTCGCCCATGTTATGAGGTTTTGCGGATTTTTTTCTATGGTGGATATGTCTTTTAGCACTATGTCGAAAGCGCAGCCGTTTTTTTTCGCCGCGTTTGCTATTTCCCTGTATTCGTTTCTGATCGCGGCTTCTCCGAAACTCGCTCCGACATTTGCCGGATTCATTTTCACCGACATCTCATAATCTTTGCCTATCAGTTCGGCCGCGACGTTCACGTCCGACCACGGGGTTATGGATATTTTGCGCAGATTTTTCATTTTTTTCAGCAAATGTATTTTGTTGTCGAGCCTCTCGCAGCAGCCGTAGTAGACCAATCCGAAATCTTTTGTGGCTTCGATTTGATATTTGGTGTCGAACTCGTCGTGCATTTCGGGGGAAACGTCTCCGAATATCTGCGCCACCCCGCGCCCCCAAGTGTTTTTGGGTTCTATGTGGTCAAAGTCCTCCACCGGCTCGAGGTCGTCGGTGAAAGCGGGGCTGCAGTGCAAAGTGGGGAAATCCACTGCGAGCAAATTGTATTTCACCGCCTCGGCTATTGATTTTATGTACCCGTCGGTGATTTTGCGCGCGATTTTGTGCATGAACTCCGGCCTTTCCGCAAGGTCGGTCAAAAGCGGAGTCACCCCCCGGAACAAGGCGACTTGGTCCCACAGCGTCAAGCCCATCCCCGTGTCGTGACCCACTATTTTCACCGGAAGGATGTCCCCCAATAAATCGCCCATAAATTCGTATTGTTTCATCGTGGCCTCTTTGTCATAGCCGCCGGGCGCCCAATTTAGCTTCGCCAGCGCTTCTTCATCGGGCAGCACGTCGTGGTATTCCTGCGCCATTATGTTCCAGCCCTCTTCGTGGTGGGTTTTCACATCCCTTTCAATCCCGTGCATTCCGCCAAATCCGCCGTGCTTGTGAACAGGCCAGTACGGCAGCAGATAATTGTCAGTGGGGAAATATTTTTCACGGAATATGCCCATGCGAAAATGGCTTTCGATTCTGTGGAGGCCCGAATCTTCGCATTTGCAGCTGAGTTCGCCGTCGATATTCAGTTGCCCCCAGGGTATTTCGTCGATTAACACGACGGGCCGAATCATTTTCAAATCGTTCGCGCCTTTGTACAAAAGCACTTTCTCTGAATTTTTGTCGCCTTTGGCAAGCTCGCAGTACCGCGCCGCAAGCTCCCGAATTATATGCCTGTCTTTTGGGTTCATGTTTTTTCTCCTTTTTGTTTTTTGTCGATTTGTTTGATACGAACATTATACCATATATTGTTTTTTTTGTCAAAAAAATGTTGATTAATTTTTGCCGATGTGATATAATAATTTTGGTAATTTAGATGTGTAAGGGGCTGATGCAAAAACAATGGGTAAAAACAGGCAGAATGTAAATTACAAAGATTACAAAAAGCGGCAAGATCAAAAAAAACAAAAATACGGCAAATGGGCCTCTGCGTTCATATATGTCGTCGCGCCGATGTTTTTTGTCGGGGTCACGGCGGTTTACCCGTTGTTTTTCTGGAAATCGAAATATTATGACATAACTTACGACAAAACGCTTTTTTTTTGGATTTTCACCGCGGTGTTTGCCGGAGCGCTCCTTTTGGCGCTGTTTTTCAAGAAATGCCTGAATGCAAAATCGGAGGCCGAAACAAAGGAAAAAACGCCGGCAAGCCTTTCGGTGGCCAAATGGGCCTTGGCCGCTTTTTTGTCTTTTTCCCTGCTTTCCGCTCTCGCTTCGATTCGGCTTCCTTGGGGCGAAGAGGTCAAGGAGACCGTCTGGTTCGGATATCCGGGGCGATACGAGGGGTTTATCAGCTTTTTTTGCTACGGCATCGTGTTTTTCATAATTGCGAAATTCTACAAACCGAAAAGCTGGCATTTTTTGGTGGTGGCGGCAAGCGCGGTAATAGTTTCGCTGTACGGAATCTTGCAATTTTCGGGAATCGATATTTTCGAGCTGTTCCCGCATGAAATCCCGGAGTATGCGGGTTACGGCCCGCTCAGCGCATATTTTCGCACCACGCTCGGAAACGTCAATATCGTTTCGGCGTACTGCACTTTCGCCGTGGTTTTATTTGCGGCGCTCTTCGCGGTTTCGGAAACATTTTTCAAGTGGGATATTTTTTATCTGGCGGCAAGCGCGATCTCCTTCGCGCTCATGCTGATCGCCAACGGCGATGCGAGTTATTTGGCGGTGGCGGTTTCCATGGTTTTGGTTTTGCCGTATTGGATTTCGGACAGAAATAGGCTTGGGAAAATATTTATTGTACTTGCGGGCTGGTGCGCCGCCTATCTTTGGTTTGATTTTTATATTTCAGGCCAAAAAGAGCTTCATGAAATCGACCCTTCGGTTTTCACATGGGCCGATCAACGTTTTTTGAACAATTATGCGCCGATAAATATGGTATTTTTTGCCGCGGCTGCCGCGGTACTGCTTTTAGCGGGTTTGGCTTTGGTCCTTTTTTTGAAAAAATGGCCAAAGCGGGTGATGAAAATTGCGGGAATCGCTTTTTTGCCCGCCGCATTGATTGCTGGAATCATATTCGTGGAGTTCGCGGCGGTCAAATGGGCCGAAACCCCGAACAATATACTATGGCAGCTGCGGGAGATCATGCATGGCAACTTCGACGACAAATTCGGCTCGGGGCGCGGCTGGGTTTGGAAACGGGGATTTTCGGTGCTCTTTGACCGGCCGATTTTCGGATCCGGGCCCGATGCGTTCTATTACGCGCTCGGAAATGATCTGCAGCTTGAATCTTTGGAGGTAAACAGAGTATATTTTGACAAAGCGCACAATATATTTTTGCAAATTGCGGTATGCATGGGGATTCCCGCGCTTCTCTCGTATTTGGCGTTTTTGGGCGGCTTGTTTGCCTCGGCGGTCAAAAAGGCATTTGGGAACCCGTTGATTTTGGCTTTCGGGGCGGCTGCTGTAAGCTATACGATACAAAGTTTTTTTTGCGTGGAAGTGCCGCTCACCACTCCGCTCGTCTGGGTGTGTTTCGGCGTGATGGCGGGGGAAGCCTTGCGCAAATCGGAAAAAGGGGAATAAAGCATGAAGTTGATATACAAGAAATTGATTTTGATGTTTGCCGACGTCGTCGTGGCGGCGGGACTATATTGGATAGCGGCGTTTTTGCGCTATGAGGGGGACATTCCGGCGGATAGGCTGCAGCCGCTCCTTTTTTATTCTTTGCTTGCGACCGCCATATCCGTGGTTTTGAGCCTTGTTTTGAGCTGCTACGGCAGTCTTTGGAAATATGCGGGCATCGAGGTTATGATACGCCAGGGTTTCATGGCCGTTTTGAGCTCGGTTGCCATGCTTATTGTCAAATATGCGGCGATCGACGAGATGTCCGGTTCCATAGTCATGATATACGGAATTTTGCTCTTTGTGGTGACCTCGGCGATGCGTGCCATGCCGCGTTCGATGGCCTGGGTGAAATCTTCGATGGCCACAAACGCCCAAGGCGGCAGGCGGGCGGTCATAGTCGGGGCGGGGGACACCGGGGCGATGCTGATAAAACGGGCATATGACGCCAAGGGAACCGACGCGTTTTTCCCGGTGGCCGTAGTGGACAACGATCCGGCGAAAATCGGGCTCAAAGTCGGCGGCGTGAAAATAGCGGGATCGATAGATTCCATCGACAATATATGCAAAAAATACGGGGCCCGGGAAATAATCGTGGCTTTGCCCAACGCCACAAAAGACGAATTGTACGAAATTTACAGAAAATGCATAACCACAAACCTCCCGATGAAATCCTTCCAAAATTTCATGGATATGCAGGATTATCTCAAAAAAGACAATACAGGCCTCAAAAACGTGACCATCGAGGATCTGCTTTTCAGGAGCGCAGTCGAAACGGACATGGAAACGGTCAAAAATTTTTTGGATGGCCAAGTGGTGATGGTGACGGGCGGGGCGGGGAGCATAGGCTCGGAACTATGCCGGCAGGCGCTTGCTTTTGGATGCAGGCAGCTTGTAATATATGATTTTGACGAGAATGGCCTCTACGAGATAAACGAAGAATTGCAATTGAAGCACAATCCCGAAAAATACAGGCTTTGCCTCGGTTCGGTGCGCGACGCGCAGAGGCTTCAGGAGGTTATGGATCGCTACAAGCCGCAAATGGTGTTCCATGCGGCGGCGCACAAGCACGTCCCCATGATGGAGCTGAATCCGTTTGAAGCGGTCAAAAACAACGTCGCGGGCACGCAAAACGTGATAAACGCCTGCATCGCGGGCAAGGTCAAAAAGTTCATATTGATTTCGACCGACAAAGCGGTGAATTCCGTGAACATGATGGGCGCCACAAAGCGCATAGCGGAATTCATGGCAAAAGAGGCGAACGGCAGGGGAACCGAATTCGCCGCAGTGAGGTTTGGCAATGTGCTGGGTTCCAACGGCAGCGTGATACCGAAATTCAAGCGCCAAATAGCGGAGGGCGGACCGGTGACGCTCACGCACAAAGAAATGATAAGGTATTTCATGACGATATCCGAAGCGGTCAGCCTGGTGCTCACCGCCGGGGCGTTTGCCAAAGGGGGGGAAATTTTTGTTTTGGACATGGGCCAGCCGGTGAAGATATATGATTTGGCCGCCGATTTGATACGGCTTTCGGGGTATGAGCCGGAAGTGGACATAAAAATAACAATCACGGGTTTGCGCCCCGGCGAAAAATTGTACGAAGAACTTTTTTACAGCGATGAAAACATCGACAAAACCGCTCATGAAAAAATATTCGTGCTGAAAAACGGCGAAAAACAAGAATCAGCCGATCAAATAGAAACCATATTGAACATAGCCAAAGAAGGCAGGGACGAAAAGCTTCTCAGGGAGGCGGTGTTCGGCTTGGCCAATCCCCCGGTCACTTCGCAATGCCCTCTTTTGCAAGGGGATTCTCCGGCAGGTATTTTTTGATGAAGGCTGCGCAGAACCCGACAACAAAGCCCAAAAACGCCATTCCCACCAAAATCAACAGCATTCGCATCATGGCTCCGGAAGGGGCGCTTTGTCCCTCCGGCATTACAATGGCGGGATTTGAGTAAAGCACGGAATTTTCCGATTCGCGAATATTTTGCTGCTCGTAATAATCATATATCACCTTTCGGACGCTTTCCTGGTTCTTTTTGAGCTGGGAGGTGGCAGCCGAAAGGGCGTTTTCCGCTTCGCGGCTGTTTTGGCGGATCGCCTGTTCGTTTTCTTCGAGCATTTCCAGGTCGGATTCCATTTTGTTTATTTGCCTTTGCAGATCCGCCGCTTCCAAAATGCAGAGCTGGGCTTCTTTCAAAACGCCGACCGCTTCCGGCACTATCGCGCCCTGGGAATCTTTTTGCTGAAATGAAGCGAGCAGTTCGTTGTATGATTCGGCGAGTTCGAGGTTGTAGCGGCGGTTTCTCTCCATGGTTTCGATGCCAAATTGCGACTCCTCCACAAACTTGTCGATATTTCGTATATATATGTTATATTGCAGTTTTTTTGCCCATTCTTCTATGTCTTTGTTGCGTATGTCGTACATCTGCTTTGCATAATCGTCAAAATTCAAGCCTTCCGGCGATATGTAGTTGGGCTGCTCGAAATGCAGTTTTTCCAAGATTATTTCGAGTTCTTCGTAATAGCCCCCTATTGTCTTGAAATTGTTTTCGAAGCTGAATGGATCCTGTTCCCAAAGCGCCGCGTCCTGGATCTGTTTGTCCACTTCGCCCAATTCCTGGTTGTATAATGTGCCCACGGTGCTTTTTGAGTAATATTTTTCTATTATGGAATTTTTGTACTCCCCGCACAATGCGGTCAAGAAATCTTTTTTTGCGGCGTTGTTGGCAAATACGCTTTCGGCGCCGTATGGTATGGTGAATGTGAAAATGTTGTATTTTCCTTCGGCTTGCGTCAATTCCACTTCGTTTATCACGTCTCCCACGGTGATGTCGTCGAGTTCAAGCGTTTCTATCGCTTTTTCAAATATGGCGGTATCGGAAAATGATCTTGCCGAGAACCTTTCCCCGTTGGGGTAAAAATTCGATTCCGCCCCGTTGTAATTCAATGTGAGCGTTACAGACGCATTGCCCGGAACATCGGCGTCTTTTTGCGTGATGTAATAAAATCCGGCTGCCAAAATCCCCAAAATCAGGCCGATGGCGCACCATGCCAAAAATATCTTTTTGGCTCCGTAAACGGTCAGCACCACGTTTTTCATCGAAAAACTGCCGTCGGGCTGTTCCGGCGGTATTTTCACATTCAGGTTGATTTCAGAGTTGCCTTTTTCCTTTTTATCCGAATTGTCCAACATTTATTTTTATGCTCCTTATTTTTTTCTGAATATTTTATATTGGCGTGAACTATCGTTCACATTCGTTGCATGTATTCACAAAATCTATGTCTTTTTTTATCTGCGATTTCAATTCCCCGAGATCGTTGAACTTTATTTCGTCGCGGAATTTCATATGGAAATTCACTTTTATGTTTTCGCCGTACAAATCCCCGTCAAAGCCGATTATGTGCGTCTCGGAGTTCAGAAATTCCCCGCCGACCGTGGGGCGGAGCCCTATGTTGCTCGCCGCTTTGTATGTCATCCCGCCTATCTCGCAAGTGCAGGCGTATATGCCGCAGGCGGGGATTATGTGCCCTTCTGGGAAAAGCTGGTTTATCGTGGGCACGCCTATTTTCCTGCCTGTCCGGTTTCCGCACACTACGGGGAATTTTATGGAAAACGGCCTGCCCAGAAATTTTTTCGCCCTCGGCATATCGCCGATTTTTATCAGCGTCCTGATAAAAGAGGAAGAAACGGCTTGCCCTTCGCATATCACCGGCGGGATTATCGCGGTTTCAATGTTTTTTTTGGCAAGGCTGTCGCGCAAATACTTTGCGCTGCCCTTTCCGTTTTTGCCGAAATGGTAATTGTAGCCGCAGACCGCGAGCCCGGCTCCGAGATAACCCACAATCACCCTTTCGATAAATTCTTCGGGTTCAAGATAGCGCACGAAATTGAAATCTTGGAATATGAGGTAATCTATGTTCTTTTGTTTTGCGATTTCGGCCTTTTCTTCTTTGGCGGTTATATACGGCACAAAAAATTCGCTTGACAGCACATTTTGGCTGTGTTCGGAAAAAGTCCAAACGCATGAAGCCCGCGTTTCGGGGTTTTGGCCCGCGTATTCCTTTATTTTTTCAAGCAGCTTCATGTGCCCTATGTGAAATCCGTCAAAATTGCCCAAGGCCACTGCGGTTTTTTTGTTTATGTTCGGTTTTTTGGAAGCTATCTCGCTGTCGCTGTATATTATTTGCATTGTTTTCCCTTTATTGTTTTCTGTTTTTCGCCAGCCTGTAGCCGCAGCCCGGCTGCATTTTCCCGCCGGCCAGAAGGTGCTCGGCGAGGTTTTTTCGGAAAGCGGTGTCCTTGGGGGCATCCTTTATGTTTTCTTTTGTTATGTTCACGAACACGTAGTCCAAACCCCAATAGCCTTCTTCGCCGGGAAACAGCTCAAACATTTTTTGGAATTTCAATATGTTGGAATCCGGCGGCAAAAGCGATTCGAAATTGGGGTCGAACAGCCATGTGAAGCAGCCGAAGGCGGCAAAATCATACCCCAAAACATCCGGGAAAAACCGCTCGGCGCTTTCAAAGGATTTTAAGCAGGCATTTTCGTCGAGCCTCCCGCCCCTCGGGATATGGACGTTTAGGATCGGGTCCCCTTGTTTTAAATTCAAATTCAACTCTGCCGGGGGCAGTTTATCGAGTTTTTTTGGCTCGAACTGCAAACGGCCGAGTTTGAATATTTTTGCCCTGAGGTGCCCCATTACCCAGCCGTGCTGCGAAAATCCCCATTCGCCGAACCAATCATAATGCCGCTGTATCCAGACGCCGAGATCGCCGATCGTTTCGAGCAGCACATCGCGCGGGATATTTTTTTGCCTGTACAATTTTTCCATGTCTTCGATGGCCAGCGTGAACAAAAAAGCGCCAAACTGCGTTGAGTCATCCTTGAATTCCTCGTCCGGTTTCAATTCGAGGGACAAATCGGCGAGTTTTGTTTTGAGTTCCAAAGCGCGGGAAACCAAAGATTCATCTTCGCATATTTTTTTTGACGCTTCTTTCAAAAATGTTTTTCCTTCTTCGCATAAATCATAATATCCGAGATATTTTTCGAATTTTGCATATGTGGCATCCATTTTTTAAATCTCCTGTATTCTATTGTTTTGTTACACGTTTGTTAAATTTTCCGGTGTTTATGTTGCAATTTTTGAAGTTTTGCTGTATAATTTACGTATTGCCGCATTTTGGGAAAGCGAGTATGACATAGATGAACAAAATAAAAAAAGCAGTAAAAATATGTTTGTGTTTTGCCGCAGTATTTGCGGGCGTCTTGCTGTGTTTTCTGATTGGGGACATTTTCATGGATGCCCCGGTTCCCGTGCCCGAACCGGAATCCGAGCAAATAATTTCTTCGAAAACCACAGAGCCCGCGACATCCGCGACCCGGGCCGAAACCGCGGAAAACCCGGATTCCGCATCCGAAGAAGCGCAAGAAACGCAAGAAGCGCAAGAAACGCAAGAAACGGAAAAACTTGATTTGGATGACGGGCAGGAAGCGAATTTGGAAGAGCCCATCGTCGAGGAAATAAAAGAAGAGGATCCGGGAGTTCCAAAACCGCCCAAGCCGCCGCGTTACGCCACGGGCACAGATCTGCGCGAAATTGTTTTTTCCATGGTCGGCGACACCACATTGGCCAGCGAAAGCCGCAAAGCCTATTCGGGTTCTTTCGCCGAATATTACGATTTGTACGGGCCCGGGTATTTTTTTGAAAATGTGGCGCATATTTTCAAAGGAAGCGACTATGTGGTGGCAAATCTCGAATGCGCGCTCACCGACAACCAAGATCCAAGCATAAAAAAGGCGGCTCCATACAACTACAAAGGCTATGCCAAATATACAGGCATATTGACTTCGGGAGGCGTAGATGCGGTCAACCTCTCAAACAACCACACCTACGACTATTCGCAAACGGGCTACAATGACACCGTGGCCGCCTTGGAATCCGCAAAAATCGGGTATTTTGGCAACGGGACTGTTTTGGTCGAAGAGATAAACGGGATAAAAACGGGTTTCGTGAGTTCTGTCGGATACGGCACCTCCGCGATAAAGCAAGGCCTCGAATACATGGAGGCAAACGGCGTCGAATTAAAAATCGTCACTTTCCACTGGGGCAACATGGACGAAAGGATAGCCAACGCTTCCCAGGTGGCTTCCGCGCGTTATGCCATCGACAACGGCGCGGATTTGGTGATCGGGCACCACCCGCACGTGCTGCAGGGGATCGAGCGTTACAAAGACAGGTACATCGCATATTCGATCGGCAACTTCATATTCGACGGAAACGTTATATCAGACATTGAAAACCGCACGAGCGTGATCCTTCAAGCCAAATTTGTTTTGCAAGGGGGCGAAGTAGTGGATTGCGGAATAGAGGCAATCCCGATATTGACCACTTCAAACCCTTCGAAAAACAATTTCAAACCCATTCTCGCCGAGGGCGACCAAAAAAAGGCGATATTGGACAAAATCGAAGCGAGGAGCGCCGCCCACAGATAATTACAGCCCGAAGCCGAAATATTCGTTTGCGTTGTTGTAGCATATGTTTGAGGCCATTTTCGACAGATAAGCCATGTCGCTCGGGTATTCCCCGGCTTCGACATATTCGCCGAGTATTTCGCATAATATCCGCCTGAAGTAATCGTGGCGCGGGTATGAAACAAATGACCGCGAATCGGTGAGCATCCCGATGAAGTTCGCCAGCAGCGAATGGTTGGCCAAATTTACGAGCTGATCCCTCATGCCTGTTTTCGTGTCGTTGTACCACCAAGCCGAACCATGCTGCAATTTTCCTGCACCGCCGGGCTTTATCCCGCAATCGCTGTTCTGGAAACAGCCGGCAAGCGCGGCAAGCGCGGCGTTGTCCGTCGGGTTCACCGAATACAGGACGGTTTTTGGCAAGGCATTGTCTTTGTCGAGTTCGCCAAGCAGTTTTGTCAGCTGCGGGATGCATGCGTACCCGCCGATTCCGTCCGCGCCCGCATCGGGGCCAAACATCCCAAAAAGCCTTTCGCTGGTGTTTCTGGCCACGCCGAAATGTATCTGCATCACAAAACCGCGTTTGTGGTATTCACGGCCCAAAAACAGCATGAGTTCGGTTTTGTAGGCTTCGGTTTCCTCTTTGGAAAGTTCCAGCCCGCCGAGTGCTTTTTTGAGCGCAAGGTCTGCATCCCCGCGCAAAAAAGGCACTTCCTCAAATCCGTTGTCGGCGGTTTTGCAGCCAAGGGAAGCAAAATAGCCGATACGCTTTGAATATGCGTCAAAAAGGGAGTTCAAATCGGTGATTTCCGCGCCGCCTGCTTCAGAGAGCTTTTTTATGTATTCCTTAAATCCCGGCTTTTCTATGTGCAGCCCTTTGTCGGGCCGAAAAGCGGGCAAAATTTCGATTTCGAATGTTTTGTCGGCTTTTATCGTTTTGTGATATTCCAAAGAATCGGCGGGGTCGTCGGTGGTGCAGATAAGTTTCACTTTTGAATCTCGCATGATCGAGCGGGCGCTCATGCTTTGCAGTTTTTCGTTGCACAAATTCCAGACTTCATCCGCAGTTTCGGCGCTTAAAACGCCGGTGTAGCCGAAATATTTTTTCAGTTCCATGTGCGCCCAGATATACAGGGGGTTTCCTATGCACTTGGGCAGCGTATTTGCCCAGGCCGAAAACTTTTCGAAGTCCGCGGCATTTCCGGTGACATATTTTTCCCCGTATCCGTTTGCCCTTATCGCCCGCCATTTGTAGTGGTCGCCGCAGGTGAGCCATAAAGCCGCGATATTTTCGTATTTTTTGTCTTCGGCTATCTCTTTTGGGCTTATGTGGCAGTGATAGTCGATTATCGGCATATCTTTCGCCGTTTCATGGTACAAAATTTTCGCAGTTTCGCTTTTCAGCATAAAGCTGTCGCATAAAAAATTATCCATTTGTTTCCCTCCTGACCAATTTGATCGCAAATCCGCCTATTATATTGTCGAGATAAATCGAAGCCAAAATTCCCTGCTCGTCATATCTCGCGCTTTCCTCGATGAATTGCCTCCCCGCTTGTTTGAGGTAAAATAGCGCCCTGTCGATAAAATTCGCGCTGATCGCTATCTGCCCGTTTTTGCCGTAGCTCCTCTGTTTCGTGAAATGCAAAATGTCGGCGTTTGAAAAAGTGGCGCCGGCATCTGTTTTTTCGAGCCCGAATATTGCCTCGACCCTGCCGGAATCGCGCTCGGCCTGCTCGGCGTTTTCGCAGTTTATGCCCACATGGGCCAGATCGTAGCCGAGCATTTTTTGCACTGCATGGGCCGCCAGTTTTTTTATTTCGCCGAAACCCCCGGCATATGCCTCCTGCGGGATAATATCAATAGAGCACGCGAGAAGCGCTTTGTTTGACAAATGCTTCGCGAAATCGTCCGGGTTTGCGCTATCGACGATAAATTTGGCTTCGGGCATTTTTTTTGTTTCTTCCGCGTTTTTTATTTTTATCAGCAAAGGGATTCCGAGGTTTTCGCAGCACTCCGCCATTTTCGCGTCGAAACCATCCGTTATTATGGCTTTCGCGCCCGAATCGGCGGCCCCTTTCGCTTGTTTTTTCGATTTGGCGCCTCCGGCGACAAGCAGCGTTCCGGGCAGTGCGGCAATTATTTTCTCCGCCGCTTTTTCCGCTTTTTCCGTTTCGAAAATCATTTCGGCGACATTCAGCCCTCCGGCGGACAGCGCTTTTGCCGCAGCAAGCGCGATTTCTGCGTCTTCGGTCTTTATTATCGGAATTATCCCGTAATTTTCGATCTCTTTGTATACAGGGTCGAAATTTTGCGCCACTGAGTTTTCCCCCTCTTTTGCATTTTTGATTGATCTGCAACAACCATTATACTACAACATCGTCCGGATTGCAACAGAAAAATCGGGAAAAATAAAAAATATGGAAAATATGGCTTCAATTCAAAACGCAGACGGCGCCGGAGCGAACTATTTCGATGATCCCGTACCTTTCAAAGGCGATGATCACATCGTCCAGTTTTTGCGAGTTCCCCATTACTTCCACAGTCACAAAATTTTCGCCCCTGCCCACGATTTTCACTTTCATCATTTCGCAGCTTTGCAATATCTCGAAACTTTTTTCGCCCGGGCAATTTATCTTTATCAGCATGAATTCGCGGATTGTCACATCTCTCCCCTCAGTTTCGCAAACCTCGATGACCTCGGCGATCCTGCCCATCTGGTGCGCGAGAAGCTTGGCTTCGTCGTCTGAGCATAAAACCGAAAAGGTGAGGTGGTATATCGCGGGGTTTTCAGTCACGCTGGTTACAAAACTCTCGATGTTGTAGCCCCTGCGCGTGAAAAATCCCGATATCCTCGAAACGACTCCCGGAATATTGTCCACTTTCGCCACGATCACGTGCTTTGGCTTGTTTGAGTCATTCATCGGCTGTCCGCCTCCCCCGTGACTAACATTTCATAGTTGTTTTTGCCCGTGGGTATTATGGGATATACGTTTTCTTCCGGGTCGGTGATAAAATGGACGAGGGTGTTTTCCCCGCTGTCCAATATCTTTTTTATATTCCCGCCCAAATTTTCCCTCGAAGAGATTTTTGCGCCCTTTATCCCGTAAGCGGCGGCTATTGCCGCGAATTCGGGATTGTCTTTCAATACGGACTGCGAATATCTCCCGCCGTAAAAATGCTTTTGCCACTGGCGAACCATTCCGAGCCTGTTGTTGTCCAAGACAAAGATATAGACCGGGACGGGAGCTTTTTTGACGGTGGCGAGTTCCTGTATTGTCATTTGTATGCTTCCGTCGCCCGAAAACAATATCACCCGGTCCGCCGTTTTTCCGAAGGCCGCTCCGATGGCGGCGGGAAGCCCGAAACCCATTGTACCCAGCCCCCCCGAAGTGATGAATGTTCCGGGTTTTTTGTGCTTTGTCTCCTGTGCGGCGATCATCTGGTGCTGGCCTACATCGGTGACGTATATGAAATCTTCGCGGTCTTGGCACAATTCGGCGACCGTTTTCACGATTTCGCGCATTTTGAGTTTCCCGGAAAAAATCATTTTTTCGTTTTGCTTTTCTTTTTCGCCGATTATCTCGCTGTGCCATTTTTTCCATTGGGAAATTTTGCCTTCGGGAATTTCCAATTTTAGCATTTGCGAAAAAAATTCGGCCGAATCGATCACGGCGGCCACAGTGGGTTTCACGTTTTTGGATATTTCGGCGATGTCTATGTCCGCGTGGATTACGCTTTTTGTCTGGGAAAACAATCCGGGGTTTCCTATTGTCCGGTCGGAAAAGCGCGTGCCCACCGCGATGACCAAATCGCTTTCGGCTATCGCCCTGTTCGCCGCCGGTAGCCCGTGCATCCCGGCCATGCCCAGCCCGAGCGGGATGTCGGTGTCCACGGTGGATTTGCCCATGAGGGTAATGGCGCACATGATGCTGCATTTTTCCATGAATTTTCGCATCAGGCCGGGGGCTTTTTCGGAAGCTGTGACTCCGCCGCCGGCCAAAATAACCGGCCGAAACGACCCAAACAGCAAATCTGAAATCTTTTGCTTATCGAAAGAATTTGAATTTTCGCGGTTTCTCGGGATATATTTTGCTTTATTTGCTTCGGCTTGGTCTATTTCCTCGTCGAAGATGTTTGCCGGTATGTCGACGAGCACCGGACCGCGCCTTCCGTTATTTGCGATCTGCCAAGCGGCTTCGAGCGTGTATGCCAAGTCTTTTATGTTCCTGACCAGATAATTGTGTTTTGTGATGGACAAACTGGCCCCGAGCATATCGGCTTCCTGAAAAGCGTCCCTTCCGATGGACGAAACACCCACTTGTCCGGTTATGGCGAAAATAGGCACGGAGTCGAGCATCGCATCTGCGAGCCCTGTGACTAAATTCGTCGCGCCCGGGCCGGAAGTGGCGAACACCACCCCTGTTTTTTTCGTAGCCTGGGCATAACCTTCGGCGGCGTGGATCGCGCCCTGCTCGTGCCGGGTTAAAATATGCGCTGTTTTTCCGCCTTTTTCGATTGCCCTGTACAATGCGTCGTACAAACTCAACACCTTGCTGCCTGGATAGCCGAAAATTATTTCAACTTGTTTTTGCTCCAAGAATTTTATTATATATTCGGCGCCGTTCAATTGCCCTTCTCCTCGCCTTCAAATGTTTTTTTGATGGCATCGCCCATTTCGACGGTTCCGACGGCCATTTCGCCCTTTTTGGCTATGTCGGCGGTCCTGTATCCGAGTTCAAGCGTTTTGCCCACTGCGTTTTCGATCGATCTTGCCGCTTCTTCCAGACCAAAGCTGTGGCGGAGCATCATCGCGCTTGACAAAACCGCCGCTATCGGATTGGCTGTGTTCTTTCCCGCAATGTCCGGCGCGGAGCCGTGTATTGGTTCGTACAGCCCGAAATTGCCCTCCCCCAGCGAAGCCGAGGGAATCATTCCGATGGAGCCGCAAATCATCGAGGCTTCGTCCGACAATATGTCGCCGAACATGTTGGAAGCCAAAATTACGTCGAATTGCCCGGGATTTTTTATCAATTGCATGGCCGCGTTGTCCACGTACATATGGGAAAGCTCGATTTCGCCGTAATCTTTCGCCATATTCGTCACGCGCTCCCGCCAAAGCCTCGACGATTCCAAAACGTTCGCCTTATCTATGCTGCAAAGCCTTTTTTTGCGTTTTTTTGCTATTTCAAACGCTTTTTTCGCAATCCTGTCAATTTCGTAATCCCGGTATTTTTCCGTGTCGAACGCATACAGGCTGCCGCCATCTTCGCCGCGTTTTTTTTCGCCGAAATATATTCCCCCGCAAAGTTCCCTCACCACCATGATGTCCGCATTTTCGACGATTTCAAATTTTAGGGGAGATGAATGGGAGAGATTCGGGTCGATTTTCGCAGGGCGCAAGTTGGCATACAGCCCGAGCGCTTTCCTGAGTTTCAACAGCCCCGCCTCGGGCCGCATATCCCCGGGCAATGCATCCCATTTCCCGCCGCCGACGGCCCCTAACAAAACCGCGTCGCAGCCCCGGCAGATTTCGATGGTTTCTTCGGGCAGGGGGACTCCTGTTTTTTCAATTGCCGCGCCGCCCATCAACGCATCTGTGAAATTAAACTCGATGCTGTGCTTTTCCCCGGCTTTTCCGAGGATTTTTATCGCCTCGGCGACGATTTCAGGACCTATACCGTCTCCTCGAATGACCGCTATTTTTTTTATCAATTTAGCCGCTCCTTCGCATAATTTACAAGCCCTCCGGCAAGAAAAAGCTCCATCATGAAATCCGGAAACTTTTCTCCCCGATAGCTTTTGCCTTTCGTGATGTTTTTGATTTCGCCGGTTTTCAGGTTTATCTCAAATTCGTCGCCCCCGTCGGATTCGGCGGCGGCTTTTTCGCATTCGATTATGGGCAGGCCTATGTTTATCGCGTTGCGATAAAAAATCCGGGCGAAAGAGCGCGCGACGACTGCGGATATTCCGGATGTCTTTATCGCGATGGGGGCGTGTTCCCTCGACGAACCGCAGCCGAAATTCTTTCCGCCGACAATTATGTCGTTTGGCCTGACTTTTGTTATGAATTCTTTGTCTATGTCTTCCATGCAGTGCGCGGCGAGTTCGAAGTGATTCGAAGTGTTCAAATATCTCGCCGGGATTATGACGTCCGTGTCCACGTTGTCGCCGTATTTGTGCGCTTTGCCTCGTATCATTTTTACACCTCCCCCGCATCTGCGATATATCCCATAATTGCCGAAGCCGCCGCGACCGCCGGGTTTGACAGGTAGACTTCGCTTTCGGGGTGGCCCATCCTGCCCACGAAATTTCTGTTGGTGGTCGCAACGGCCTTTTCGCCGCTTGCAAGTATGCCCATGTGCCCTCCAAGGCAAGGCCCGCAGGTCGGGGTCGAAACCACGCAGCCCGAATCTACGAATATTTCGAGCAAACCCTCGGCCATCGCCTCTTTCCAGATTTTTTGCGTGGCCGGTATTATTATGCAGCGCACGTTTTTCCCGACCTTTTTTCCCCTCAAAATTTTGGCTGCAACCCGCAAATCGGAAAGCCTGCCATTTGTGCAGGATCCTATCACAGCTTGGTCGATTTTTATTTCTCCCGGCTTTATTTCGGATATGTATTTCTTGTTTTCGGGGAGGTGCGGGAAAGCCACCACGCAGTCGAGGCCGTTCAAATCGATTTTGAGCGTTTTCGCGTAAATTGCGCCTTCATCCGCTTTATGGCTTTTATACGGCCTGTTTTCTTTGTTGGCGGAGTCTATGTATTTTATAGTCATATCGTCTGATTCGAATATGCCGTTTTTTCCGCCTGCTTCGATCGCCATGTTCGATATGCACAGCCTGTCGTCCATCGAAAGTTCCGAAATTCCCTCTCCCGCAAACTCCATCGACATATATCTCGCGCCCTCGACCCCGATTTGTCCGATGATTTCGAGTATTACGTCCTTGCCCGACACGAATTTGCCGAGCTTTCCCGTGATTTCGATTTTTACCGCCTCCGGGACCCTGAACCACGCTTTGCCGGTGGCCATGGCAACGGCCATGTCGGTGGATCCCACCCCCGTCGAGAATGCGGAGAGCGCGCCGTAAGTGCAGGTATGCGAATCCGCCCCGATTACAAGCTCACCGGGAAGCGCCAGCCCGAGTTCGGGGATCAGCGCGTGTTCGATTCCCGCCCTGCCCATTTCGTAGAAATGTCTTATGCTGTGCTTTTTGGCGAAATTGCGCAATATTTTTACTTGCTCCGCGCTTTTTATGTCTTTGCAGGGGGTGAAATGGTCGGGGATCAGCGCGATTTTTTGGGCGTCGAACACTTTTTTTGCCCCGAGTTTGCCGAATTCTTCTATGGCGACCGGAGCGGTTATGTCGTTGCCCATCACCAGATCCACATCGGCGAAAACGAATTCTCCGGCTTTTGCCGTTTCTTTGCCTGCGTGGGAAGCGAGTATTTTTTGGCTTAGCGTCATTGCCATTTTATATGCCCTCCTTTGCGTGTCATATGATCAGCCCGTCGTCGAGCGAAAGTTTGCATTCCACCGAATCCAGAAGCGCGTTCCAAGACGCCTCGATGATGTCCGTGCTGACGCCGACGGTGCGCCAAGTTCGGCTGTTGTCCGAAGATTCGATCAAAACGCGCACTTTTGCCGCCGTTGCCGCATTTGAATTGAGCACGCGCACTTTGAAATCGACGAGTTTCATTTCGCCGAGTTTGGGATAAAAGGTAGTCAGCGCGCGCCTCAGCGCTTTGTCGAGCGCATTAACCGGCCCGTCTCCCTCCGCCGCCGTCATCTCCTCTTTCCCGCCCACTTTTACTTTTACTAATGCGCCCGGCTTGCCCGATTTCGCGTCCGGTTCCGAAAGCACGAGCTTGAATGTCTCGACGCTGAAATATGCCTTGCGTTTTTTCAGCGATTTCAACAGAAGCAGATAAAGGGATCCTTCGGCGTTTTCGAATTGATATCCGTCGTTTTCATATGATTTGACAAGGCGAAGCGCTTCCGCCAGTTCGGGCGAGTCTTTTGCGATTTGCGGGGCGATCTGCTTCATTTTGTTTATCAGCGCGGATCTGCCCGCAAATTCCGAAACGAGCGTGTTCCGCACATTTCCCACTATCGCCGGGTCTATATGCTCAAAAGAGGCAGGGGCCTTGTTTACCGCGTCGATGTGCATCCCGGCTTTGTGGGTGAAGGCGTGGCCGCCGACATAGGGCATATTTTCGTCAAAGGCGATATTCGAAATTTCGGCGATGCGGCGGGCAAAGGGGCCGAGTTCCCGCAGCTTTTCGGCGGACAGGCAAAAATAGCCCATTTTCAGCTGCAAATTGGGGATCGCAATGCATAAATTCGCGTTGCCGCAGCGTTCCCCCATTCCGTTTATGGTTCCTTGCACAATGGACGCCCCGCTTTTGACTGCGGTGAGGGTTCCCGCCACTGCGAGCCCGTTGTCGTCGTGGCAGTGGATCCCAAGGGGCAAATTTATGCTTGTTTTGGCGGCGCATGCGGCTTTTTGGATCTCATCGGGCATCGTGCCGCCGTTGGTGTCGCACAGAATTATCGCCGAAGCCCCCGCTTTTTCGGCGGCGCGCAGCACTTGCAGCGCATACCCGGGATTGTCCGCATATCCGTCAAAAAAATGTTCCGCGTCAAAAAATACGGTTTTTTGGTTTTCCTTCAAGAATTTTACGGAATCGGAAATTATGCGCAGGTTTTCATCGGCGGTTGTCTTGATGATTTTTTCGACGTGCAAAAGCCAGCTTTTGCCGCAGAGCGCGACAATCTCGGTATTTGCGCCGATCGTTTTGAGCAGCGCCTCGTCGCGGTCGGCCGCCGCCCCGGCGCGGCAGGTGGAACAAAAGGCGCACAGCTTGGAATTTTTCAAGCTCAGGGTTTTTGCCTTTTCAAAAAGCTCCATGTCTTTTGGGTTCGAGCCGGGGTTTCCCGCTTCTATGTACGGTATTCCGAACTCGTCTATGGCCGCCATGATGCGCAGCTTGTCTTCGGCGGTGAATGATATTCCGGGGCTCTGCGCTCCGTCGCGCAAAGTGGTGTCATACAGCTCGATTTTCATTTCAATTCGCTATGCGCATATCCTTTCCTCAATCGTTTTTGCAATTGCCCGCGCTTTCTATCTTTATTTGGTTTATGCAGTTCAGCATCGCTATTGCGCTCGCCTTGATGGTGTCGACGTCGGCGGCGCTGGATGTGTATGTCCTGTTTTCGAATTTGACTTGGATCCTGACCCTGCCCATGGCCTGCTCGCCTTGGGATATGCTGCTTATTTTGTATTCGAGAAGATTCACCCGCAAGTCGACGATTTCTTCTATCGCGCTGTACAATGCGTCTATCGGGCCGTTTCCCGTGGATGTCTTCGTGAACAATTCGTCGCCGCACCTTAATTTTACCGATGCGCTCGGAAAAATGTCGCTTGATATGACCTGGTAGTTCACTAATTCGTATATTTTGGTTTTTTTTGAAATGTCCTCCGCTTTTGCCGGAAAGTCTTTTGCCAAATAGTAGAGGTCGTGATAGTATACCTCTTTCTTTTTGTCGGCGAGTTCCAAAAACCTTTGGTGCACTACTTCAAAATCGGCTTCGCTCAAGTCGTTGAGGCCCATATGCTTTATCGTGTTTTTCAAGGCCGCCCTGCCGGAACGCGCTGTGAGCACCATTTCCATGTCGTCGATTCCCACGTCCTTGGGGTTGATGATCTCGTACACCTCCCTCGATTTGAGCAGGCCGTCCTGGTGTATGCCGGATGAATGGGCAAAGGCGTTGTCGCCCGTTATCGCTTTGTTGACCTGCACGTCAAGCCCCATCAGGCTGCTCACCATTTTGGAAGCGTTCGTTATCTGCCTGGTCTCGACCCCGGAAAATCCGCGGTAATAGTCCCCGCGCAGCTTCAGCCCCATGACTATCTCCTCCAGCGCGGCGTTTCCCGCCCTTTCGCCAATCCCGTTTATCGTGCATTCCACTTTGTCCGCGCCGTTTTTGACCGCGATCAGCGAATTTGCGGTGGCGAGCCCCGTGTCGTTGTGGCAGTGCACGGAAACCATTATCCTATCGTCCAAATTTTTTAGCCGGCAGCATATTTTGCTTATCAGCTCGCCGAATTGTTCGGGCACGGCATAACCCACGGTGTCGGGGATGTTGATTATCGTCGCCCCGGCTTTTGCCACCGCTTCTATGGTTTTCCACAAGTATTCGAACTCGCTTCTCGAAGCGTCCTCTGTGGAATATTGGACGTTTGGCAGCAGGGTTTTGGCGTATTTCACCGCCTGGACGCCCATTTCCAATATTTCTTCGCTTGTTTTCCGGAATTTTTGCTCGACGTGGATGTTCGAAGTTCCCAAAACTATGTGTATCATGGGGCTATTGGCATGCTTCACGCTTTCGTAAACCATGTCGATGTCTTCTTTTACCGCCCTGGCCAGCGCAGTCACCACGGGTTTTTTCACGAGTTCGGCGACTGCCCGCACCGCTTCGAAATCCCCCCGCGAAGAAGAGGGGAATCCCGCCTCTATGAAGTCTACGCCCAAAATTTCAAGCTGTTTTGCTATCCTCAGTTTTTCGTTCAGGTTCAGTTTTGCGCCGGGAACTTGTTCGCCGTCGCGCAGCGTGGTGTCGAAAATGCAGATTTTTTTTCTCTTTTCCATCGTTTTCCCTCCATTATTCGCAGTCATTGATTTTTTTGCCGAAAGGGAAAACAAGGTGACAAAAAAGCTCCACTTTCCCCATCAGGCAAGCCATGCCATAGGGGCGAGGAGCAAATATGCAAGCATATTTCGCCGTCACGCGGTACCACCCTAATTTTGGGGCTGCGAAAATATTTCTCAGCCTTCTCGATTCCGGCTTCTCGAAAATGCGGGCGGCGCGCGCCCGTTTCCTGTAAAGCCTTTGCCTTAACGCGGCATTCACGTCCGGCCCTGCGGGCATTATCCTTCGGGCGGGCAACTCCGGGGTGAGTTATTCGCTTGCAATGTGCCCTTTTGCCTCGCACCAAACCGGCAAATCTCTGAAAAGCCCAATTTGCAAGCCTTGTCCCCTTCATCGTTTTTGGCTATCACATCGGCATTATACCACAACAAAAATTATTTGTCAATAATTTTTTAATTTATTTTCGAAAAAAGTCAAAATAATTCACAAATTCGTTGTATAATCTATTGGTGGGGTGGTGTACGGATTTATGGAAAACAACCGCGAGAATATCGACGCTCTGCCTGAAATGGCGCGGCAGTATCTGATGTATCTGACTACGATCAAAGGCAGTTCCAAACTCACAGTCAGGGAATACATATTCGACTTGCGCGTGTTTTTCAGGTTCATGAAGCAGCGCAAACAAAAAACGGATTGCGAATTCGACGAAATCGATGTGGCGGATTTGGATTTGGGTTTCATCGGGACTATTTCCAAAGAGGACATCTTCGAGTTTCTGTTTTTCATGTCGGAGCAGCGCGACAACATAAACAATTCCAGGGCGAGGAAACTTTCGGCGGTCAAGGGATTTTTCAAGTATCTGACAAACCAGGTCGGCAAACTCGAGGCAAATCCCGCCGAGACGATCGAATCCCCCACCATACGGCAGGCGCTGCCCAAATATCTGTCCCTCGAAGAAAGCGTGAAATTGCTGAACGCCATACAAAACGACGAAAAAAACCAAAACAGGACGCGCGACTACCTCATCGTAACCTTGTTTTTGAACTGCGGCATGAGGCTTTCCGAACTCGTGGGGATAGACTTGGACGACATAGCGCCGGACGCTTCGACGATGCGCGTGCTCGGCAAACGCAAAAAGGAGAGGTTCGTGTACCTCAACGAACCCTGCAAGCAGGCGCTTTCGGACTACCTCGAAGTGCGCAAAAAATGCGAATCCGCAAAAGACGGAAACGCGCTCTTCATATCGAGGAACCGCCGCAGGATATCAAACAGCGCGGTGCAGAAAATGGTCGATTTGAGCTTTTTCAAAGCGGGGCTCGCCGACAAGAACTATTCGACGCACAAGCTCCGGCACACGGCGGCGACTCTTATGTACCAAAACGGCGTGGACACCCGCGTGCTCCAGGAGATATTGGGCCATGAGCACCTCAACACCACGCAGATATACACCCATGTGGCCAACCCGCAACTCCGCGAAGCCGCAAACAAAAACCCGCTGGCCAAAATCAAGCAAATAAACGCGAAAAACAAAAACGACGGAGAGTGATGGTAAATTAACATGAAAACAAAAATCCAAAAATATGCGGGCTGCATACTGGCTCTGGCGGCGCTGGCCATTTTTTGCCCGATATTGGCCGCATGCGAAAAAACCGACATATACGCCCTTGCCGAAAAGCTGATCTATGGCGGCGGGGCCTACTCTTTCGAAGCGGATATGGAAATAGGGCCGAAAAACAATTCGGACAGCGCGATCCCAAATGAACTGGTTTTTAAAATTTCGGGCCGGGCAAAAGACGGAGACGCCGAAATAGAGGTCGCATTGGTCGGCGCCGACGGGGAAGATGTGAGATTCGAGCTGGCGATACACAAGAGGCAGGAACTTTTGTGCTTTGAGCTGAACGAATTTTCGGGGATAATCGCCGATTTGCTGTGTTCCACCGATGTCCTCGATGTGACCTTGAAAAACCTGTTTGAAAGCATGGCCGGCTACGACGGGACTTTGCTGTACTTAGATCCGGAAGAAGTTTGGGGGGCGGATTGGCTTGAGCGGATCCTCGCCAAAATTTCCGAAACATTCGAGGTGAAATCGAGCGTGGCATACGATTATTCGGAAGACCCTGAAATTCCGGAATACGAATTTGCGGACGGCCTGAGTTTCGGAAAAATAATGGGCTCGATGGAAAAAGAACTTTTGAAGTTCCCCTATTACAGATATGCCGGGCTTCATGTAGTCCTGGAAACCGCCGGGGACGGAATAAATTACATAAACGTGCTCGCCACCCGCGAAAGCGGCCAAAGGGAAATCTTGGAAAAACGCAGGATCGACAGCGATTTGACAAAAGCGCGAAACAACCCGGAATCGGCGTATCGCGAAAATATCCTGCCGATGAGATATTTGATGGAGCTTTTGGGCGAGACTGTGGGCTGGGATGAAAACAAGAAATCCGCATATATCCTAAACGGCGGGAACAAGGTGTATTTCGAAGGGGAACTGATAAACTCGACCACATATATACCCCTGGACCGTTTCGTCGCGAGCACGGACTATGCCGTCGATTCCGTGTTGGTGGGCGAGTACATAGAGTTCGAGCTCTGGAGAAAATAAAAAAAATTTTGCGGATGCGGAACTTTTTGGATGTTCGTCGAGTATAATAACTGTGGCATGTTTTTTAATTTCAATATTATTTGGGAAGGATGTACAAAATTTATGAAAAAAAACGAAAATGCGAAATGCCTTAAATTTGTTTTTTCAACTGCGGCCTGTTTTGCGCTGCTCTTTGCGGCCTTGGTCGCCTCGGCGGCTTCGGGGGTGAGCGCCGCGCCCATAGCGGCGGAAACGACGGCTGCCGCGCTTCCTGCCTCTGCCCCGGCCAATATCGAGCCTGCCGGCAGCTACGGCGCAGACGGCGCAAACCTCGACGAAAAAATGAAGGAGGCTCTGACCGCCGTAAAAAAAGTGATCGACATCGATGAAAAAATCTATCCGAATTTCAACTATTACTACTATCCCGATGCTTCCGGAAACGAAACCTGGAACTTCAACTGGTATTCAACCGACGGCAGCGCGAACGTAAACGCGACGGTTTTGGGCAATGGCAGGATTTTGTATTACGGCAGATACGAATACAACGAAAAAACCCCCGCCAAGCAAGTCCGCTTCGCCGAACTGACCAAAGCAGAAGCGGAAAAAAAGGCCGAGGAGTTTTTAAAGAAGATGCTCGGCGGGGAATTCGACGGCTACAGGCTGTATTACGAGTCTTTGAGCTACCCGTCCGACAGATACAATCTGGTGTACATGCTCGCCAAAAACGGATACGATTACCCCGAATACCAGCTGTATGCGGAAGTGGACAAAATCACCGGGGAAATCCTGAGCTTTTCGAATTACAACTACGCCTATCTGGCCCCCGAAGCGCCGGAAATAGAATACCAGAACGTGTCGTCTCCCATATCGCAGGAGGAAGCCCTGAACGCCTATCTTGAAAACATAGGCGTCGAGCTCGTCTATGCGAGCTATTACAATTATGAAACCAAAGAGAACAAAATCCAGCCGGTGTACAGGCTCAAAAACAAATACGGCGAGTACATAAGCGCCGCGGACGGCAGCGTGGTGGATGCAAGCGCTTCGCCCGGTTTCGCCCCGATTTACGCCTACGGCGGCAGGGGAGCCGGAGTTTCGATGGATTCAAACAAGGCGCAAAGCCTCAACGCCGAAGAAGGGGAAGCGTATTTTTCCGAAGCGGAGCTGCTGGAACTCGCCAAAGCCAGAAATTACATAACCGCCGACGAAGCGCTGGACATAGTGGCGAAAGCTTTTGACTTGGATATGGAGCATCTGAAAGATTTCTCCAAAAACACGTCCTTGCAGGGGGACTACATGGATCCGGAAAAATACCATTGGAACATATCCCTGTACTCAAATTCCGAAACCCGCTATGAAAGCTATTACGCGACCGTCAACGCCAAAACCGGCACGGTCCTCTCCTATTCGGGAAACTCGTATTCCGTCTACGATTCGGCGAAAAGCGAAGAAGCCGAGGGCGTGTATACTTATGAGCAGGCGAAAGAAATCGTGATGAAAAAGATAAAGGAGCTGTGCCCGGTTGACGTGGATGCGAATTTCGGGTTCGCGGATCAGGACCAAGGCGACGGAGCGTACTATTACTATTTCAATTTTCCCAGGACAGTGAATGGGATAACTTTCGAATCGAACGGGATTTACGTGACTTTCGACAATATTTCCGGGAAAATCACCGGCTATTCCTTCCAATGGTTCGACAAAGCGGTTTTCCCGAAATTGGACAAATTGGTTTCCCCCGAAAAAGCGCTTGAAAGCATCGCCGGGTTTGCGGGCTATGACATTTGCTACGTTTCAAACGGGATGACTGAAAACGGGAAGATAAACGCGCTTTTGGTTTATCGGTTCGGATATGAAATGGCAGTCGACGCCTTTACGGGAAAATGCGTAGGCTGGAACTTTGAAGAAGCCGAGCCGCCCGCCGAAGAGCCGGATTACAAGGATCTGGAAGGACACTGGGGCGAAAGCACGGTTTGGACCCTCACGAACAACGGCATATATGTCTGGGGCGGAACCATATTCGATCCCGACGCGGTCATAACCAAAGGCGAGCTGATAGGCTACCTGAGGTTCTTTATGTACAATTCATATTACTTCACCCAAACGGAATCGAGCATATTCGTCAACCAGTTCGCATACAGGCTCATGGAAACCTACGGCGCCGACGCCGACTTCGACAAAGCCATAACAAAACAGGAAGCGGCGAAAATAATCTGCGAAATCGCCGGCTACGGCGAATTGGGGCAGCATACCGAAATATTCAGCTATCCTTTCAACGACGACAACTGCGACGACGAATACAAGGGATATGTGGCCATCATCAAGGCGTTTGGCCTCATATTGGGCGACGAAGGCGGCAACTACGACGGCACCAAAGAGCTGACGAGAGCCGAAGCCGCGGCGATCATATACAATATAGTCATGACTTTTTCCAAATAAAAATCGAATAATCCAAAAAACATATTGACATTCCATGAAATTTTGTGTATAATGAAAGCCATTGATGTTCACTAAAACATTTAGGAAACATTTGGCTTATCAAAACTACACAAAATTTTTTTAGGAGGAAAAACGGCAAAATGAAAAAAATCGGCATATTGGCGATTTTTGCAGTCATATTTTCGCTTGCGGCGGCCACCGGCGTTTCGGCGGTCAAGCCCGAATGGGAATATGAGTGCGCAAAATCGGTGCTTCCCGTCACCGTCGACGGCAAGGTGGGCGAGGGCGAATGGGACGACGCAGTCCTTTTGACGGTGAACAACGACAGCGAGATATTCCAGAAATACGGCTTTTGGCAAAACACGGGCGGCGACCCGATCCCTTCGTCTTCTTTGTCTGTTGACTACAAACTGAAATGGGACGAAACCTATCTGTATATCCTCGAAGTGCGCTATGACAAAAACTTCTCTTTTAACCCGGATGCGGGCGACTGGCCCTGGGAAGCCTCGGGAACCCTGCTGTTTTTAGCGTATGACCCCGAAAGCTACGAAGAACCGGGCGACGGCGCATACGAAATATTTTGGGTCATGAATCCGGACGGAAGTTCCCCAAAACTCACCGGGCGCGCATCGCCGGGCAAAACCCAGTTTGAAAAAGGCGACCCCGAGATGGACGGATGGGTCGTGGCAAACAGCGTGAATGGCGACACATACACCATCGAGTTAGCCATACCGTGGGCCACCATGCAGAAAGTTTCAGGATTCCCCGCGCCCGCCGAAGGCGTGAAATTGCGCTTCACCCCGGTTATCTCCGCATACCACCTTAAAGTCACGGAATCCGCTTACGACGAGACTTGGAACCAGCTCGACTTCTATGTGAACACCGATTCGCCCGACGACATAACCGGCGAGGGCGGCTTGGTTCTGACAGGGGCGATATATACCCCTCCGGCGCCTGAACCCGAAGCCGAACCGGAAGCGGCTCCCGAAGCGGCCCCGGCTCCTGCCGAACCTGCGGCCCCCGCCGAAACGGCCCCTGCCCAGATTCCCGCCGCCCCCGCGACCGGCGACGGCACTACGGTTTTCCTCGCGATCGTTTTGGCGGCTGCGGCATTTGAGGCTGCAAGGCGTGCCGCCAAGGCAAAATAGGCATAAACATATTTTGCGGCGCATACGGCGGGGAAAGATGATTCATCTTCCCCGCTGTTTTCGCGTGTGCCCAAAACAAAAAAACAAAAAAAATTTCAAAAATTTTTAAAAACCCCTTGCAATTTGCGAAAAATTAGTGTATAATGGAAAAGTCTCGGCAATGTGCGAAAAAGGTGGACGGAAACCCACGCAAATCGAATGCCGGGCGTCGTGCGAGGAAGCGAAAGGTTGCGTTTTGCGGATTACAACGCATTCAAACGGTAATTTTCGTGGAGTATGTCCGTTATCGGGCGGGTGGTTGTTGATCGTTATTATAACATGGCGATAGCGAGCCGGGTAACAGCGAATGCGTCTGTATCCGTGTTTTTTATCCGCAAAAAGAACCGCGCGGATAAGTTGTCATTTGGCGGCATTCAAATCTCTGCCTTGATTCAAAAAACACAAATTAAAAAAGGAGGCAAAAATCAAATGGCAAAGGCAAAAGACAAAATCAGGATAAGGCTGAAATCCTACGACCACACGCTGATCGATTCGGCGGCGGCGAAGATAGTGGAGATCGCAAGGCTTCAGGGAGCCGAAATATCGGGGCCCATCCCCCTTCCCACTGAAAAGGAAATAGTCACCATATTGCGGGCGGTTCACAAATACAAGGATTCGAGGGAACAATTCGAATACAGGACACACAAAAGGCTCATAGACGTGCTAAAGCCCACCCCAAAGACAATATCCGCGCTTCAGGAACTCGAACTGCCTGCTGGCGTGGAAATCGAAGTCAAGATTTAAATATACATAAATAAGGAGGAAAAAAAGACATGAGCAGAATGCCGGCCCAAAAAAGCATCATAGGCAAAAAGCTCGGAATGACGCAGATATTTGTCCCGGCCAACGGGAATGTCGTCCCGGTCACCGTAATAGAAGCGGGGCCGTGTCTGGTAATGCAGGTAAAAACGCCGGAAAACGACGGATACAGCGCAGTCCAGCTCGGGTTTGCCGACTACACGGAAAAAAAGGAGAAAAAGATCATAAAACCCATGAAGGGGCACTTCAAAAAAGCGGGCATGCCCCCCAAGAGGCACCTCAAAGAATTCAAACTCAAAGATGCCGAAAACCTGAAAGTGGGCGACAAGATAGAAGCCGACGCCTTCAAGGAAGGCGAAAAAGTGGATGTCACGGGGATGACGAAAGGGCGCGGATTTTCCGGAGCGGTCAAACGCTGGGGCCTCCACACGCAGAAGGAGACGCACGGCGTGGGTCCCGTCCACAGGCACGCAGGCTCAATGGGCGCGAACAGCGACCCGTCGAGGATCATGAAAAACAAAAAAATGGCCGGCCAATACGGGCACGAGCGGGTGACAACCCAAAATCTGGAAGTGATCAAAATCGACAAGGAAAAAAATCTTATAGCCGTAAAAGGCGCGGTTCCGGGGCCAAAAGGCTCGATAGTGTTCGTCAGGGACGCGGTGAAGTAGATTTTTGGATATTTGCGCCACATAGTTACATAAATTGAAAGGAGAACAAAAAATGCCGAATATAAAAGTATTGGACATGTCCGGCAATGAAACGGGGACAAAAGATATTTCAGACGATATATTCGACGCTTCCGTAAATGAATCCCTGATGCACAGCGTCGTCCGGGCCTATCTTTCAAACCAGCGGGTCGGCACCCATTCCACGCTCACAAGGGCGGAAGTGAGAGGGGGCGGAAGGAAACCGTGGAGGCAGAAGGGAACGGGCAGGGCAAGGCAGGGTTCGACGAGGAGCCCGAACTGGACTCACGGCGGAATAGCCTTCGGCCCGAAACCGAGGAGCTACAGGCTTTCGATAAACAAGAAGGCGAAAAGGGCGGCGCTCAAAGGAGCCCTGACCTCGAAATTCAGAAACGGCGAGTTTGTCGTGGTGGACAGCATAAAAACAGACGAATACAAGACGAAAATTATAGCGAATATGCTCGGCGCGCTGGATGCGGGCAAGAAAGCCATGATAGTGGTGGAGGGGCACGACGAGAAACTCATCAAAAGCGCGGCGAACATCCCGGGCATCAAAACGGCGATGGCTGACAGCCTGAATGTCTACGATGTGCTCAATTGCGGCAAATTCATCGCTTCGTCGGGCGCGATAGATAAAATCGAGGAGGTTTATGCGCAATGAAAACCGCTCATGACTTGATAATAAAGCCGTTGATAACGGAAAGCAGCATGGATATGGCAAAAAACAAAAAATATGCGTTCAAAGTGATGAAAGAAGCTTCCAAGCCGGAAATAAAATACGCAGTCGAAGAAGTCTTCAAAGTAAAAGTCAAAGACGTGAACACGATAAATATGCCCGGCAAGAAAAAAAGGCTGGGGGCGCGCCCCAAAGGAAGCACCTCCGCCTGGAAAAAAGCCATAGTGACCCTCACTCCGGAGTCGGGATCCATAGCGTTCTTCGACGGAATGTTTTAGACGCAGGCTTGCATAGGATTGCATAAAATTGAAAAAGGAGAAGATGAATCATGCCCACGATAAAATATAAGCCGATGACAGCCGGCAGGCGCAACATGACAGTCCCGAGCTATGAAGAGATAACCAAGACGACCCCGGAGAGAAGCCTGACCAGGATATTGAAGAAAAACGCCGGCAGGAACAACACAGGCAAAATCACGGTCCGCCACAGGGGCGGCGGAAACAAAAGAAAATACAGGATAATCGACTTCAAACGCTTAGAGTCCGAAGCTACAGCAGTGAAAGCGATAGAATATGACCCGAACAGGACGGCTTACATAGCGCTGCTCGAATCCGAAGCGGGCAAAAAGAGCTACATAATATCGCCGCAAGGCCTCAAAGTGGGAGACGTCGTGACATCGGGCGCAGGGGCGGACATCAAGCCCGGAAATGCGCTTCCCATAAAGAACATACCGCTCGGGACCGTGATAAACAACATTGAGCTGACTCCGGGCAAAGGGGCGCAGCTGGTGCGTTCGGCGGGATCTTCTGCGCAGCTCATGGCAAAAGACGGCCAAGTGGCGCAAATCAGGCTGCCTTCGGGCGAAGTCAGGATAGTCGCGCTCGAATGCAAAGCCACGATCGGTCAGGTGGGGAACCTCGACCATGAAAACGTCAGAGTGGGCAAAGCGGGCAAAACGAGGCACAAAGGAATGCGCCCGACGGTAAGGGGTTCGGTCATGAACCCGGTAGACCACCCGCACGGCGGCGGCGAGGGAAAATCGCCAATTGGGCACCCGGGGCCCATGACCCCGTGGGGCAAACCGGCGCTGGGCCTGAAAACCAGAAACAAAAAAGCCAAATCGGACAAATTGATCATAAAACGCAGATACGACAAATGAACAAAAGCGCAGTTTATGCGCGTGTTTGCATAAAAACAGCATAAATAAATAAGGAGGGCAGACCAAAAGTGAGCAGAAGCTTGAAAAAAGGGCCGTTCGTCGAGGCCAAGCTGTATAAGAGAATAGAAGCGATGAACGAAAAAAACGAAAAAAAAGTTCTCAAAACATGGTCGAGGGCATCCATGATATTCCCCGAGTTCGTAGGGCACACGATCGCAGTCTACGACGGAAAGAAACACGTGCCGGTCTATGTGACCGAAGATATGGTGGGCCACAAGCTCGGCGAGTTTTCGCCGACGAGGATATTCAGGGGGCATTCGGGCTCAAAAACGTCCAATACGGCGAAATAAATACAATCTGCACAATCTGATAGAGAGGAGAAGCGAAAAATGACATCCAAACCGGAAATAGGAGACGCCAGGGCGTATTTGCGCTATGCGCGAATTTCGCCCCGCAAAGTGAAGATCGTCTTGGATCTCATAAGAGGCAAAGAAGTGGGCAGGGCAGCCGGGATATTGAAATCCACGCCCAAAGCGGCGGCCGGATACCTGTACAAGCTGCTTGCTTCCGCGGTGGCGAATGCGGAAAACAACAATCATTTGGACGCCTCGAAACTGTACGTGAGCGAATGTTTCGTATGCCCAGGGCCGATTATGAAAAGGGCGATGCCCAGGGCGAAAGGAAGAATGGACAGGATATACAAAAGAAGTTCCCACATTACGATCGCCGTAAGGGAAAAAGCCGAATAGCAGGCTTGCATTAACCATGAACAAATATGAACGATATTTAAGGAGGAGAATCACCGAAAAATGGGCCAAAAAGTCAATCCTCACGGTTTACGTGTTGGCATAATAAAAAACTGGGATTCCCGTTGGTTCGTAAAAGATGCGGATTTTGGCAAGACAATCGTGTCGGATTACAACCTCAGGAAATTTTTGAAGAAAAAGCTGTTTTTGGCGGGAGTTCCCAAAATAGAAATAGAAAGGGACAATCAGAGGGTCAGGGTGATAATACACTGCTCGAAACCCGGTCTGGTCATCGGCAGGGGCGGCGACGAAATAGACAAGCTGCGTCCCGAAATAGAAAAAATACTTGGCAAACCCGTTTCGGTCAATATAGTCGAGATCAAATATCCGGACATGAACGCCCAATTGGTCGCCGAAAAAATATCCGAACAGCTCGAGAGGAGGGTTTCTTTCAGGAGGGCGATGAAGCAGGCGATAGCATCTACGATGAAACTCGGGGCCAAGGGGATAAAGGTCGCCGTTTCGGGCCTTCTCGGAGGAGCGGACATAGCGAGGACGGAGCATTACCACGAAGGGACTATACCTTTGCAGACGATAAGGGCGGACATAGACTACGGGCAGCACGCCGCGCTGACAAAAATGGGGCTCATCGGCATAAAAGTCTGGATATACAAAGGCGAAGTTTTGACGAAAGTCAACAGGGACGCGAAATCCGAAGCTGACAGAAGCAAAGTGGGCGAAAATATACCGCAGAGGCGCGAGCGCCGATATGACAGGCCCGAAAGGGACGGCGACGACAAAAGCGGCCACGAGAGATCCGACAGGCCCTATCAGCAAAGGGACAACAGAAGCGGCGGAGACCGGCGCCCGCAGGGGCAGGGCCAAAGGGACGGAAGAGGCAGGTTCAACCGGGACAATGCCCCGACGCTCCCGCCGGGTAATTTCGGCAACAGAAAAACATTTGGCCCAAGGCCGGCAAAACCGGTCAGGCCCGCCGACAGCGAAATAGCGGCGGAAACGCCGGAAGCGAACATACCGGAAGGAGGCAATGGCGATGTTAATACCTAAAAGGGTGAAATACCGCAGAGTCCACAGGGGCAGGATGAAAGGCAAAGCGAGCAGGGGCAACACCCTCTCATACGGACAGTTCGGCCTTATGGCCGCCGAACCCTGCTGGATCACGAGCAATCAGATAGAAGCGGCGCGCATATCGATGACCCGCTACATAAAAAGGGGCGGGAACGTCTGGATAAAAATATTCCCCGACAAGCCGGTGACCGAAAAACCCGCCGAAACCCGAATGGGTTCCGGCAAAGGCTCGCCGGAATATTGGGTCGCGGTGGTGAAACCGGGTCGGATCATGTTTGAAATGGACGGGATAGCGGAAGACCAAGCCAGAGAAGCGATGCGGCTGGCCACGCATAAACTCCCGGTGAAATGCAAATTCGTGACCAAAAAAATATTAGAAGAAATGCAGAGCCGGAAAAGCGCAGCCACAGCAAACGAAGCAAAATAAGAAAGGAGATTGAATTCAAATGAAGGCATCAGAAATAAGGGAACTCAGCGAGGGAGACCTCGAAAAGAAAATAAAGGATCTCAAAGAGGAACTTTTTAATCTCCGTTTTCAGCACGCTATAAATCAATTGGACAACCCCATGAGATTGAAGTATGTGAGAAAAGATATTGCGAGGTCGCTGACGATTCTAAGGCAGAGGGAACTTAACTCATAGCATGGCTCTAAAAATATGCGGGAAAGGAGTTACCGGTTAAAATATGGATAATATGGATAACATGGACAATAATGTAGATAACATGGATGCGGCAGATGCCGTCGGGCAGACAGCGGTAGAAAATGTCGAAAGCGCCGAGAATTTGGAGAGCGCCGCAGAAACAGCCACAGCCGCTGCGAGGAATATGCGAAAAGAAAGGATCGGCATGGTGGTCAGCAACAAGATGGACAAGACGGCCGTGGTGAAAATCACCGAGAGCGTGAAGCACGACAAGTATAGCAAGATATTGAAACGCTCCATAAAATTCAAAGTTCACGACCAAAACAACGAGTGCGACGTCGGCGACAGGGTCCTGATAATGGAAACCAAGCCGCTTTCAAGGGACAAACATTTCAGGCTTGTCAGGATACTTGAAAAAGTCAAGTAGCCGATCGATATATATTAACAGTGAGGAGGAAATCAGAGTGATTCAACAGCAATCGTTGATGAAAGTCGCCGACAACACAGGGGCAAAAGAGCTCATGTGCATAAGGGTGCTTGGCGGGACCGGCAGGAGATACGGAAATATCGGCGACGTCGTGGTGTGCTCGGTAAAAAAAGCCACGCCCGGCGGAGTCGTCAAAAAAGGCGAAGTTGTGCGCGCGGTCATCGTAAGGACTGTGAGCGGGCTGCGGAGAGGCGACGGCTCGCACATACGCTTCGACGAAAACGCCGCAGTCATCATAAGAGAAGACAAAAACCCCAGGGGAACCCGTATTTTCGGCCCTGTGGCAAGAGAGTTAAGGGAAAAAGATTATTTGAAGATATTGTCCCTTGCCCCCGAAGTATTGTAAGCGTGAGGTGAATTAAAATGGGATTATACAAAAGCGTCGATAAAAGCGGATCTGTAGCGCACATAAAAAAAGACGACGAAGTCATAGTCATATCGGGAGACGACAAAGGAAGAAGGGGAAAAGTCATAGAAGTGGCCCCTAAGGAAGGCAAGCTCATAATAGACGGGGTAAACACGGTTTCAAAGCACGTCAAACCCCGCCGCCAAGGCCAGCCGGGCGGTATAATTAAAACTTCCGGCCCGATTTATGCCTGCAAGGTTCTGCCGTACTGCACGAAATGCGGCAAGGGCGTGAGGGTAAAAGAAAAAGCCTCGGGCGAAAACAAAAGCGTGAGGACATGCGCTTCATGCGGAGAAGAATTATAAAGTTCAGCGAATGTGAGCGCAGTTCGCATTCGGAATTTATGCAGGCATGAACATGAACGGCATATGGATAAAACATTCATTCGCATCAGTTCATGTCACGCCAATCGATTAAAGGAGAGAGTAAGCTATGGCATCCAGGCTCAAAGAGCAATATGATTCGGCGATCGCCCCCGAACTCATGAAAAAATTCAACTATAAGTCCCCAATGCAAATCCCGAAATTGGAAAAAGTGGTGGTAAACGTGGGCTGCGGAGACGCTAAAGACAATTCGAAGGTCATAGATTCGGTTGTCGGCGACATAATGATAATAACGGGGCAAAAAGCGGTCCCGACGACCGCGAAGAAATCAGTGGCGAATTTCAAGCTCCGCGCGGGCACGAAAGTCGGGGCGAAAACAACGCTCAGGGGCGACCGCATGTACGAATTTTTGGACAGGCTGTTCAATCTGGCGCTTCCCCGCGTCCGCGACTTCAAGGGCGTGAACCCGAACGCCTTCGACGGCAGGGGAAATTACGCCATTGGCATAAAGGAGCAGCTCATATTCCCCGAGATAGAATACGACAAAATCGACAAAATCAGGGGAATGGACATCGTGATCGTGACAAACGCGAAAACAGACGAAGAAGCGAGGGAGCTTTTGAGCGCGTTCGGCGCGCCATTCGCCAGAGACGTGTAACGAATGTGAACGTGAGGATAGCGTAACGAAAATCAATATTGCAACTAAATCAAACGATAAGATTTTATAGAACAGGAGGAGTTGGATTGGCAAAAAAATCGATGATTTTAAAACAGCAGCGGCCGCAAAAATTTTCGACGAGGGAATACAACCGCTGCCAAATATGCGGCAGGCCCCACGCTTATCTGAGAAAATACTCGGTATGCCGCATCTGTTTCAGGGAACTCGCTTACAAAGGCCACATACCGGGGATAAAAAAGGCCAGCTGGTAGAGAAAGAGCATAAAATATAAATAAAGCAAAGGAGGACAGATTAATGCAGATAATAGACGCAATCGCGGATATGCTGACCCGGATAAGAAACGCGAACACGGCAAGGCATGAATCGGTGGATGTACCCGCCTCCAAAATAAAAAAAGCGATCGCCGATATTTTGGTCGAGGAGGGATATATAAAAAGCTATCAGATAATAGAAGACGGAAAACAGGGCATCATAAGGATAACTTTGAAATATGGACCCGGAAAGAAAAAGATCATCCAGGGCATACGCAGGGTATCGAAGCCCGGACTGAGAAAATATTCCACATGCGAAGAAATGCCTTCTGTTTTAAGGGGGCTCGGAATCGCGATAGTTTCGACATCCAAAGGTATAATGACGGGCAAAAACGCGAAAAAAGAAAACGTGGGCGGAGAAATACTCGCGTTCGTTTGGTAATTTCGCATACTTGCATAAAATCGCTTGCATAAAATCGATGGAAACAAATTGAACGATGGAGGATAAATTATGTCGAGAATCGGGAGAATGCCCGTGGCGATACCGGCGGGCGTGGACGTAAAAATTGAAAATCTTGCCGATGGCGGCAGCAGCGTGACGGTCAAAGGGCCGAAAGGCACGCTGAATCAAGTGATGCATAAAGATATGGCGATAAAAATCGAGGGCGCGGCGATTTTGGTCGAACGCCCATCGGATGAAGCGCAGCATCGGGCGCTTCACGGGCTCACAAGGGCGCTTGTAAACAACATGGTAACCGGCGTGACAAGCGGATACTCGAAAGAGCTGGATATAGTCGGCGTGGGCTACAGGGCGCAAAAACAGGGAAAGACCATGACTCTCAACATCGGATATTCGCACCCAATCACATTGGAGGAAGAACCGGGGATAACCATAGACGCACCCACCCCGACCAAATTGGTGGTTTCCGGCGCGGACAAGCAGAGAGTCGGCCAGATTGCGGCGGAGATAAGAAATCTCAGGCTGCTCAAACACAACCCGTACCCCAACGGCAGCGGGCTGAAGTACGTAAACGAAAGGATAAGGCGCAAAGCGGGCAAAACGGGCAAGAAATAACGTGTAACGAATATGATGGAAAGGAAAGTAAAGAGTAGGTAATTATGATTATCAAAACTTCTTCAAACGAAGCGAGAAAAAAACGCCACGCAAAAATCAGGAACAAGCTTTCCGGCACCCCCGAATTTCCGAGGCTTTGCGTGTTTCGCTCAAATGCGAATATATACGCCCAGATAATTGACGACACATGCGGAAAAACGCTTGTATCGGCTTCGAGCTTGGAAAAGGATTTCGAGGCGGGCGAATCGAAGAAGGAAAGCGCGAAAAAAGTCGGGCTCGCCATCGCGAAAAAAGCCGCAGGGGCGAACATAAAGACGGTTGTTTTCGACAGGGGCGGCTACCAGTACCACGGCAGGGTCAAGGAACTCGCCGACGGGGCGCGCGAAGGCGGATTGGAATTTTAAAATTTTTTATGAAAGGGAGCATTAGATGGAAGACAGGATCGATGTCGCGACGCTCGACATAAAAGAGCGGCTCGTGGCGACAAAAAGCGTATCGAAAACCGTAAAAGGCGGACGCATAAGAAGGTTCACCGCGCTCATGGTGGTAGGCGACGAAAACGGCCATGTCGGGTACGGACTCGGAAAAGCGGCCGAAATTCCCGATGCCATAAGAAAAGCTATTGAAGATGCGAGAAAAAACGTGATAAAAGTGTCCCTTAAAGGGACGACGATACCCCACGAAATCATCGGGGAATTCGCCGCAGGGAAAGTTTTGCTGAAACCCGCCGCAGAAGGAACCGGGGTAATAGCCGGGGGAGCGGTCAGGGCCGTTTTGGACATGGCGGGGGTAAGGGACATAAGAACAAAATGCCTGAGGTCGAACAACCCCACAAATGTCGTGAAAGCCACATTCGAAGGGCTTCGCGCCTTGCGCACAGTCGATGAAGTCGCGAAGATGAGGGGCAAAGCGGTTTCGGACATATGAGAGAGGAGTTAAAATGGCTAAGATTGATATAAAACTTGTAAAGAGCCTCATAGGGAGAAGCGACAAACAGATAAAAACCGCCGCTTCCCTGGGTTTGAAAAAAATCGGGGATGTATCGTCCCATGAAGAAGGCGCGGTGCTCGACGGGAAGTTGAAAATCATCGCCCATCTCGTAAAAGTCGGGGAATAAAAACAATTGCATAAAATCTTTTTAGGAGGAGGAAAAAAATGAAACTCCATGAATTATCACCTGCGCCCGGTTCTGCAAAAGAAAGATTCAGGAAGGGCAGGGGGATCGGCTCCGGCAACGGAAAAACTTCCGGCAAGGGGCACAAAGGCCAAAATGCCCGTTCGGGCGGAGGCGTAAGGCCGGGTTTCGAGGGCGGACAGCTCCCTTTGTACAGGAGACTGCCAAAACGCGGCTTCAAAAACTTTATTTTCAAGAAAGAATACGCTATAGCAAATCTCAAAATGCTCGAAAAGAATTTCGGAGAAGGCGAAGAAGTGACAATCGAAAAATTGATCGAAGCGCGCCTTATCAAAAACAGGCTTGACGGGCTGAAAATTTTGGCAGATGGGGAATTGACAAAAAAACTCACAGTCAAAGCCGATCTGTTTTCCGAAAACGCCAAGAACAAAATAGAATCCGTCGGGGGAAAGGCGGAGGTGATCTGAGATGTCGGGCATGTTCGCAACATTCAGAAACGCCTTTAAAATACCTGAACTCAGGGCAAAACTCGTATTCACGCTCATCATAATGATACTTTACAGGCTGGGGGCGTCGATACCGGTGCCTTTCATCGATTCGGCGAGGATGCAGGAACTGTTCTCAAGCCAGGGCGACACTATTTTCGGATATTTGAACATATTGTCCGGGGATGCGTTTTCCAAAGCGACGTTGTTCGCCCTGTCGATCTCGCCGTACATAACCAGCTCGATTGTGATGCAGCTCTTGACAATAGCCATACCTGCGCTCGAAAAGCTGCAGAAGAGCGGCGACGAAGGCAGAAAAAAGATCACCCAGATCACAAGATATGTCACAGTCGCCTTAGGGCTTGTCACCGGCTACGGGTATTACATGACCTGCCGCTACACCTATGGCATAGTCAGCAACCAGTCTTTTTACGCGGGCGTCATCATCGTGGCCTGTTACAGCGCGGGTTCGGCCCTGATCATGTGGCTCGGCGAAAAAATCAACGAAAACGGAATAGGCAACGGCATCTCCATGATACTTTTCGCCAATATCGTTTCGAGGATACCCAGCGTTGTTTTAGACAAAATAAGAAACATAATCGACATCATCGGAAGCTCCACCGGCACGGCGGGAGCCGTGATATGGGAGCTTGGCCAATCATTGATCATCATCGCGGTGGCGCTCGTGATAGTTGCCTTCGTGGTGTATATGTCAAATGCGGAGAGAAGGATCCCGGTGCAATATTCGAAGAGAGTGGTCGGGAGAAAGATGTATGGGGGCCAAAACACGTATTTGCCCATGAAAGTCAATATGTCGGGCGTCATGCCGATAATTTTCGCTTCTTCGATAGTTTCGATACCCATCACGGTCATAAGTTTCATGAACCAGAACCAGAGAGGCGCGCCAAGCCAAATAGACCAGCCGATACTGTACTTTTTATACAACCTGCTCGGGACGCACGGCGTCATATACATAGTGTTGGAATTCGCGCTGATCGTGGCCTTCTCGTATTTCTATATCGCCATTTCGTTCAACCCGCTCGAAGTTTCCAACAATCTGATGAAAAATGGCGGATTTGTCCCGGGTATCCGGCCCGGAAAACCCACGACGGATTTCATAACCAAGATATTAAACAGGGTAGTGTTGATCGGGGGCTTGTTTTTGGGCGTGGTGGCGGTTTTCCCGCTCATCGTAAACGCGATCGCTTCGGCTTTCAATTTGAGTTATTTCAGTTCGATAGCTTTCGGGGGCACTTCACTCTTGATCGTGGTGGGCGTGGCGCTCGAGACCACAAGGGAAATAGAGGCCCAAATGACCATGAGGCACTACAAGGGATTTTTGGAATAACGTGAACCGATATGAACGAAGTTCATATGCCGTTCATGGCATGCTTGCATCAATTTGCATCAATAACGCGGTTCACGCCAATAGATAATGTAATGAGTGTGAGATAAAAATTGGAGACTTCGATATGAATATTATTTTCCTTGGGGCTCCGGGAGCCGGAAAAGGCACCCAAGCCGAAAATGCCGGAGAAAAATTGAACATCCCGCAAATTTCGACAGGAGCCATACTGCGCGAAGCGATTTCAAAAAAGACGGCGGCGGGGCAAAAAGCCAAAAAATATGTGGACAACGGCGAACTTGTGCCCGACGATGAAGTCATCTGCATATTGAAAGACAGGCTTTCGGCTCCTGACTGCACGCGCGGCTTTATACTTGACGGCTTTCCCAGGACGTCAAAACAGGCAAAATACCTCGAAAATTCCGGCATCGCCGTGGATTTGGTCATAGACATAGAAGTGCCGGACGAAAAAATCATCGAAAGGCTGAGCGGCAGGAGGGTTTGCCCCGCCTGCGGGGCTTCGTACCACACAATATACAACCCTTCGCACCGGGGCATGATATGCGGGAGGTGCGAGGCGATGCTGATAACAAGGGAAGATGACAAGCCGGAAGTTGTTTTGCACAGATTGGAAACCTATCACAGACGAACCGAGCCGCTGAAAGAATATTACGGCAAAAGGGGAATTCTCGAAACAGTGATAGGGCAAGATGACGTAGCCGAAACCACCGGGCTGGTATTTTCGATCATCGATAATTTTGGCGCGCGAAGCGAATGCGAACAAAGTCCGCATACGGCCCGCGCCAATCAGTAAGAGCATATGATGAACATAAAATCCGAAAGGGAAATCGACATAATGCGTAAAGCGGCGAAAATCGCCGCAGGAGCCTTAAAAACCGCCGGCGAAATGGTGGCGCCCGGAATATCCACCAAAAAACTCGATTCGCATATCCGAAAATATATCGAAAGCCGGGGAGCCACCCCTTCATTTTACGGATACGATCCGGGAGACGGCAGAAAATATCCCGCAAACGCCTGCATAAGCCTGAACGACGAAGTTATACACGGGATACCGAGGGATGAAGCCGTTTTGAAAGAAGGGGACATAGTAAAGATAGACATCGGCGCGAAGTTTTGCGGCTACCACGGGGACTGCGCGAACACTTTTTACTGCGGGGATCCCGGAAATATGGATCCAAAAACAAAAAAGCTCATAGATGTGGCAAAACAATGTTTTTTCGAAGGGATCAAGTTCGCCTCTGTGGGCAATCGGATAGGGGATGTCGGGGGAGCGATCCAAAAATATGTGGAATCGAACGGGTTCTCGATTGTCAGGGAATACATAGGCCATGCGCTGGGAAGAAACCTGCATGAAAAGCCCGACATACCGCATTACATCGAGCCGGGCAAGGGAAAAGGAACCAGAATTTTAGAAAACATGGTGCTGGCGATCGAACCGATGGTGAATGCGGGCGGATTCGGGGTGCAGCTGCAAAGCGACGAATGGACAGTAAAAACCGAGGACGGATCTTTGTCTGCGCATTACGAGAACACCGTTTTGATAAAAAACAACGGCTGCGAAATACTCACGATCGCATAAATCAATCAAGGGAGAAAATACCATGCAACCATATACGGTAGGGGACATAGCGCTCTCGCTTGCGGGCAGGGACGCCAAAAAGCTGTTTGCGGTAGTGGGGATATTGGATGAAGATTATGTGTATATTTCCGATGGGAAATCGAGGAAGGCCGCCTCGCCGAAAAAGAAAAAAACAAAGCACATAAGGCTCATAAAAAAAATCGAAGGCGATTTTGCGCCGGCCGACGCCGCCATAAGAAAAATGTTGGCCGACGCTAAGGAGACGCAACAACAAACAAATATAAAATAAACGAAAGAGGAGGAATTATTCTGCCAAAAGATGATGTGATGGAGTTTGAAGGGGTCGTGACCGAAGCGCTGCCAAATGCGGTGTTCAAGGTGAAACTGCCCAACGAACACATAGTTACAGCCCATATATCCGGAAAACTGCGAATGAATTACATAAAAATCCTGCCGGGAGACAAAGTCACCATCGAAGTTTCGATGTACGATTTGGACAAAGGCAGAATAACCTGGCGGGCAAAATGACGCATAACATCTATTTAAGAAAGCGAGGGTGATTTAATATGAAAGTGAGACCGTCGGTGAAGCCGATATGCGAAAAATGCAAAATAATAAAAAGGCACAACAAAGTGATGGTAATCTGCGAAAATCCAAAGCACAAGCAGAGACAGGGCACAAGAGGCGGATCTAACCCGTAACGTGCAGCATATGATCGGCAACATATGATCGAATGAAAGAAAAGGAGCTTTATAAATGGCAACTAAAACAAAACGCGGGAACGCGATAAAATCGACCCCCAATTGGCGGGGGAATTGCCCGTCGTGCAAGAGGACGGGGGTAAAGCTTCTCTGGACGAAAGTCGAAGGCGAAGCGAACCTCAAAGTTTGCAAGCATTGCGGAAAATAATAGGCGAACACCAATCAAGAATAACAGAAAGGGGTAAAATCATATGGCGCGTATTGCAGGCGTAGACATACCGAGGGAAAAGAGGGTCGAAATCGGCCTGACCTATATTTTCGGGATAGGCAGGACGAGCTCAAACAAGATTTTGGCCGCAACAGGCATAAATCCGGACACGAGGGTCAAAGATCTGTCCGAGGACGACGTGGCCAAGATAAGGGAACTCATCGACAGCGAATATACAGTCGAGGGGGATTTGAGAAGAAACGTCGCGATGGACATAAAAAGGATGGTTGAAATAGGCTGTTACAGGGGAATAAGGCACAGAAAAGGGCTGCCCGTGAGGGGACAGCGGACTCAAACCAACGCCAGGACACGCAAAGGCCCGGCCAAAACCATCGCCAACAAGAAGAAGTAGTTATCAGCGGAACGAGTTTTCAGTTAAAGTTAGTTTTTTCTGACAACTGAAAACTGACAACTGATAACTGATAACTAAAAAAGGAGTGATTAAAAGCAAGATGGCAAAACAAACGATAAAAAAAACAGCAGTAAAAAGGCGCCGCGAGCGCAAAAATATAGAAAAGGGCGCCGCCCATATAAAATCTACTTTCAACAACACGATAGTGACGATCAGCGATGTGAGCGGAAACGTGCTTTCGTGGGCTTCGGGGGGCGAAATGGGTTTTAAAGGTTCAAGAAAATCCACCCCCTTCGCCGCCCAGCAAGCCGCCGAAGCGGCCGCCAAAGGAGCGATGGAACATGGGCTGAAAACGGTCGAAGTATACGTGAAAGGACCGGGCCAAGGGAGGGAATCGGCCATACGCTCGCTCCAGTCCGCAGGACTCGAAATAATAATGATAAAAGACGTCACGCCGATCCCGCACAACGGATGCAGGCCGCCCAAGCGCAGGCGCATGTAATGGTCGATTGACGGGGATTATTTTGTCAAACACAATTTATAGGAGGTTTTAATTAAAATATGTCAAGATATACAGGCCCGGCCTGCAGGCTTTGCCGCAGGGAGGGCGAAAAAATGTTTTTGAAGGGCATACGCTGCTATACGGACAAATGCGCAGTGGGCAGGAGGGCCAAATCGCCCGCTCCCGGGCAGCACGGCGCCTCGGCGAAAAAGCCGAAGGAATACGGCACGCAGCTCCGGGAAAAACAAAAAGCGAAGAGGATTTACGGCTTGCATGAAGCCCAATTCAAAAACCTTTTCAAAAGAGCGGAGAAAAAAGAAGGCATGGCGGGCGTGAACCTTTTGACGCTTCTCGAAATGCGGCTGGACAATATTGTCTACAAAATGGGCATGGCCGAAAGCAGGAGGGAAGCGAGGCAGCTTGTCACCCACAGGCATTTTACGGTGAACGGCAAAAAGGCCAACATCCCTTCCATGACGCTCAAACAGGGCGATGTAGTGGCCTTGAACGAATCGAGCCGGTCACTGGAAAAAATAAAAGACCTTATAGCGAATTTGGACAACAGGCAGACGGTGAAATGGCTCGACGTCGACAGAAACGAAGTCACAGCCAAAGTGGCGGCAATCCCGGCGAGGGAAGACATCGATTTCCCGTTCAAGGAGCATCTCATCGTCGAGTTGTATTCGAAGTGATATGTAAGGATGGCACGGTGTTTGCAGATATTAAACGTAGAAAATGGAGGGTGTACTGATAAGTATGATAGAAAAGCCCGTTATTACCCCGTCTTATCTCGACAAGGACGGCGCTCACGGAAATTTTGTGATTGAGCCTCTCGAAAGGGGCTACGGCATCACTTTGGGAAATTCGCTCAGAAGGATACTTTTGTCGTCGCTTCCCGGGGTAGCTGTCACTTCGATAAAAATCGACGGAGTATTGCATGAAATATCGACGATTCCGAATATAAAAGAAGATGTCACGCAGATAGTTTTGAACATAAAAGGGATAATTGCCCGCTTGAACGGCGAAGGCCCCAAGGTTGTTTTGATAGATTCGCAGGGAGAAGGGACAGTGACGGCGGGGTCGATTCGCACAGACGCGGAGCTTGAAATATTGAACCCGGATCATCATATAGCCACACTCGGAGAAAGGGCGAGGCTGTACATGGAGCTGACTTTTGACAAAGGCAGGGGATATGTTTCAGCTGAAAAAAACAAAACAGAAGCAGCAAATCCGCCTATCGGAGTCATATATGTAGATTCTATTTTTACACCCGTACTGATGGTGAACTATTCGGTGGAGAATACACGCGTGGGAAACATAACGGATTACGACAAGCTGATAATGGAAGTCAAGACAAACGGCACAATATCGGCAAAAGAAGCGGTTTCCCTTGCGGCCAAGATACTCAATGAACATCTCAATTTGTTCGTGGAACTGTCCGACGAAAGCAAAAAAACGGAAATCATGGTCGAACGCGAAGAAAACATAAAAGAAAAAGTGCTTGAGATGACCATTGAAGAGCTTGACATGTCTGTGCGTTCCTTCAATTGCCTGAAACGCGCCGGCATTGATACAGTCGAGGATTTGACCAACAAAACCGAAGAAGATATGATAAAAGTTAGGAATCTCGGAAAAAAATCCCTTGAGGAAGTCATACAGAAGCTGCACTCCTTGGGATTTTCGCTCAAAAAAGAAGAAGAATAACACGAACAAGGAGGAATTGTTATATGCCCACAGCGAGGAAACTGGGCAAAAGAGTCGATCAGAGGCGGGCGATGTTTCGCGGAATGGTCACGCTGCTTTTGGACAAAGGCAGGATAGAGACGACTCTTGCCAGAGCAAAAGAATTGAAAAGGATCGCCGACAAAATGATAACTGTCGGCAAGAAAAACACGCTTGCCGCAAAGCGCGCCGCTTTCGCGTATATAACGAAAGAAGATGTGGTGAAAAAACTTTTCGACCAGCTCGCGCCTTCTTTCGAGAACCGGAACGGTGGATACACGAGGATATTGAAATTGGGCCCGCGCAAAGGCGACGGGGCGGAAATGTCGATAATCGAACTCGTCAACTATGCGCCAAAAGACAAAAAGGACAAGAAAAAGAAAAAAGACAGACCTGAAAAGGCAGAAAAAGAGACAAAGACAGAGGCAAAAGAAGAAAAGAAAGAAGAAACAGCCGAAGAGACCAAAGTATCCGAGGCCGTCGAAGAAGTTGCCGCAGAAGAGACCGAAAAGACAGAATAATAAGAATCCCCCGGCTTCGCCGGGGGTTTCATCTTTTCAATAGTCAAACAGCGATATTTGCCGCTGTTTGGGTTCGAAGCTGAAAAGCGCTTCGGATAGCTCGTCGTGCTTGTATATGATCCCGTTAGTGCGGCATATGTCTTTCGTCATCGCCCTCAGGGCCAGGCCGCCTTCGCTGTAGCAGGCGTATTCGTCTCCGAATTTTTCGATATACTTTTGTTTTACTCCGGGAAAATGCCTATCTAAGCACTTGTAAAAATAGTCCCGGCTCCCGGCCCGCATCGTAGTGCCGAAACAAAACGACGAAAGCCCCCTCACTTTCGCCCTGACGCAATAACCCATAAGCCCGCGCAGATTTTCTTCTGTGTCGTTGATAAAAGGCAAAATCGGGCAGATCCACACAGCGGTGGGGATTTTCGCATCGCGCATCGTTTCCAGAACATGGAAGCGCTCGAGCGTGGTGGACACATTGGGTTCGACAATGCGGCACATCTTCTCGTCGTATGTGGTCAGCGTGATTTGCACCACGCATTTCGCATTTTTGGAAATGGCCGCAAGTATATCCAAATCGCGCAGTATCCTTGCGGATTTGGTTAAAATCGAGAGGCCGAAACCGTATTTTTCTATCAAGAGCAAGCATTTTCGCGTTATTTCCAATTTTTCCTCGAGGTGTATATAATGGTCGCACATCGAGCCCGTACTTATCATGCAGGGGCTTTTCTTTTTTTTCAGCTGCTCTTCCAATATCAAAGGGGCGTCGCGCTTGACTTCGATGTTTTCGAAATCGTGGTTGATTTGATAACAATGGCTGCGGCTGTCGCAATAAATACATCCATGCGTACAGCCCCGGTACAGGTTCATACCGTTGTTTGGGGATATTATCGTCTTGTAGTCGGCATAGTGGTACATAAAATCAAAACATCAACGCATCAATAAAATCTCATTACGGAGATCACTTTACCCAGCACCGTGGCGTCCCTGACTATGATGGGCTTCATCGAGGGGTTGCAAGGCTGCAGGCGTATGCCATCGTCTTCGATGTAATATTTTTTCACTGTGGCTTCCTCGTCTATAAGCGCCACCACGATTTCCCCGTTGTCGGCGTAATTTTTTTTCTCGACCACGATGTAGTCGCCATTCATTATGCCGGCTTCGACCATGCTGTCACCCCTGATCTTGAGGGCGAACAATTTTGAGTTCAGATAGTTTTGCTTGTAAATGGGAAAATCGAGATAACCTTCGCGGTTCTCTGCCGCCAGTATCGGTACGCCTGCGGTGACCTTTCCCACGATCGGCACTTTTATCGAAGTGCGATTCCCGCTCGCATCCACGTTGTCTACCCTTATGGTCCTGCTTTTGCCCGCTTCCTTTTGGATATAGCCTTTCTTTTCCAATTTTTCGAGATAAGAGTGCACCGTCGAGGTGCTCTTGATGTTCAGCGCGATCTTTATGTCCCTCACAGACGGCGAAAACCCTTCTTTTTTTATCGTGTCGATAATATAATCGTATACCGCGCGCTCTTTTAAATTCATTTCAGCCATTTTGCCACATCTCCCTTTCATGCGATAGTATGCCGTTTTTTGCCATATTGACATTATATCACAAAAATATAATCAGAACAAGCATTTTGATCTAAAATTTCTTTTTTAATAAAAATTTAACAATTTGGCTGTTTTGAAAAACAATTCCGAAAAATGTGCATCCATAGCGTTATTTTTTCCTTATGTTTCGTTTGTTACATAATAGAAATCCATTCTTTGAATTTCCAAAACGCATATAAAGGGAGTGTACCTCTTTTCCCATGATCCATCGAGGTCAAGACGGATTTTTTCGGATTGTGCCTATTGCAGTATTGCGTTAATGACCGGGCATGGCCCGCCGCTCCCGCTTTCACTTCAATGGGTATTATGTCCGCGCCGTCCTGGACGATAAAATCGACTTCCGCCCTGCCTGTGCCTTCAGCCGTCCAATAATATATGTTTTCTTCATATAGCCTTTTAAGCTCGCAGCAGACGAAGTTTTCGGCCATAGCCCCTTTGAACTCCCTGTAAGCTTCCGATTTGTCAAAAAGGATTGAAGCCGGCAGGTTTGCCAGGCGGCGCAGGATTCCGATGTCGGACATATATAGCTTGAAATAGGCATGGTTTGCATACGACGAGAGCGGAAAATACGGTTTTTCAATGTTTTCGACCTTGTACACAAGCCCGGCGCGGATAAGCCATTCCAGGGCATCCTCAAGGTCTTTCGCGCGCCAGCTCTTTTTTATCTGGCTGAATATAAATTTGCGGTTCTCCTTGGCGAGTTGGCTGGGCACCGCGTTCCATACGGCGGATAGCTTCGGAAAATATTGAATGGGGGCATGCTTGACAAAATCGTTCTCATAGCTCTTGATGATCTGCGACTGGATTTTTTCCACATCTTCGATGCTGCTGCGGTCGATCCAGCTTTGAACGACCTCGGGCATTCCCCCGACGATTTGATATTCACGAAATTTCTCTTCAAGCTGAGATCCAAACGACTGCCAAACCATATCGTCAAAGGCGCTCTCTTTTAGCCTCTGGGCAAGCATCGAATTTTGCGCAAGCAGAAATTCGTAAAAATTCATCGGGAACAACGATAGGAATTCAACCTTGCCGACAGGGAACGAAGTCCCATTCGGTATCGCGACGCCTAAAAGCGATCCCGCCGCGATTATATGATATTCCGGCGTGTCTTCGCAAAAATATTTTAGTGAGGTGAGCGCTTTTCCGCAGGCCTGTATTTCGTCAAAGACGATAAGGGTAGTTTGCGGCTTGATATCCTTTCCCCGAAAAATGGACATATCCCTGATAATCCTGCGTGGGTCCAAATTCGGTTCAAAAAAATCGGCAAGCCCCCCGCCGGCGTCGAATTTGCAATAAAAGACATCATCGTAATGCTTGTTCCCGAATTCATTGAGCAGATACGTTTTCCCGCATTGACGCACGCCCTGTAGAATTAGCGGCTTTTTTTTCGGGTTTTCTTTCCATGCAATTAATTTATCCATAAGGATTCTCTGCATATATGTCACGCCCCTTCGAAAACAGTATATCACTAAAAAAACAAGGTGTCAACAATTTTATGGTGTTATTTTGCCGAACACATCAGCAATTATGCACTATATAATTGCAATTCGATTTTATCTTTGAATTCACAAAAGGTAATAATCGTCGGATCGTGTCTAATCCGTCATTTCATCGTTTTCCGCATAATACTGGGCCTGAGCGTTCCACAACTTGTGATATTTGCCAGACTCGTCGGCGAGAAGCATATCGTGGCTGCCGCGCTGGATTAATTCGCCCCCGTGGAACACCGCTATGTCGTCGCAGAACCGGCATGACGAGAGCCTGTGCGATATGTATACCGCCGTCTTGTCGCCCACTATCCCGTTGAACTTGGAATACACTTCAAATTCCGCGATCGGATCGAGCGCGGCTGTCGGCTCATCGAGCACGATGAACGGCGCGTTTTTGTACAGCGCCCGCGCAAGCGCGATTTTTTGCGCCTCGCCGCCCGATATCTCCACGCCGTCTTCCTCGAAATTTTTATATAAAGCAGTATCCAGCCCTTTCGGCAGCGTTTTAATCCTTTCGCCGAAACCTGCCATGTTCAGGCATTGTTTTGCGTTGTCGCCGTCATATGAAACAGCGGCGGCGATATTTTGTCCGAGGGTGAACGAAAACAAGTTGAAATCCTGGAACACGACCGAAAATATGTTCGTGTACTGGGCATATTTGTATTTTTTTATATCCACGCCGTTTAAGGTTATTTCCCCTTCCGTCGGGTCGTAAAGCCTGCACAATAATTTTATCATGGTGGTCTTGCCGCTGCCGTTTTGGCCCACCACCGCCAGTCTCTGGCCGATATGCAGTTTCATCGAAAGATTTTTGAGCGCGTATGTATCGGCGCCGGGATATTTGAAGCTCACGTTTTTGAATTCCACTTCATATTCGCCGTCCTTGCGCTTTTCGACGGGCAACGTGCCCTGATACATATCGTTTGGCAAATTTATATAGGCGAGCAGATCTTTGAGATATACATTGTTGTTTCTCAGCGCGACAATATTCGCGACAAAACTCGACACGCCCGAAACAAACCTGCCGACACCGCCGGTATATTGGATAAACAAGCCTATCCCGAACGCTCCGCTGAATGCTTTTATGCCGACATAGCTAAATATTATCATATTTACGACCGAGTCTAAAAATGTCTGGATGCTCCCGAATTTAAACGCGATTTTTTCGTTTAAGCGTATGTACGCCGCGTTTTCGGTCCAATTTTTCTGTTCTTTGAGTATTATCGGCGCCTGTTTGAATATCCGTATGTCCATTGCTCCGGTGAAATCGTGTATGCTCTGGCTGTAATAGCTCCATAGCCTGTTTGTATTCGACAGATCCTGCCATGCCTCGTTTGTCTGCTCCGTCCGGTTTTTTCCGATCCACATCCCCACGCCCGCATTCATGATGATCACCGCCAATATGATGACCGCCGAATACGGGGAATTGACAAAACCCGCAATCCCCGGCAAATTCTCCTCCGCCCGCAAAACAAACATGCCCGCCGTGAGCGAAACCGAGAAAATAACCGCGGACGAATGGTATATCAAATCGCCGACAGCCCAAATCAACCTCGGCAAACCGCCGCCGACCGCGTTCATGGCCTGATATATTTTGTCGCGCAAAATCCGCAGATCGGGATTTTCAAGATGCTCATACTGCATATTGTTGTTTACGTCATTGAAAAACAAATGGATTTTCTGCCACCAGTTATTTGTGTATATGCTTTGCTTGGCTTCGATAAATCTTCTCACAACCGAGAGAATCAGGTTCAAAGCCACTGTTGCGGCCGCATAAGCTACAAGGGTTTGCAAATCCCTTTTTTCTGTCAGCTCCGTCAAAATCCTCGCCGACATGAATAGATTCACAAAGGGCAAAAGCGAATTTATCAGCGCGGTTACCGTGGGATAAAACAAAAACCTTTTATCTATTTGAAACAAGATTTTGTAGCCTTCCGCAATCATCGAAAGATCCTCTTTAAAAGTTCTTTTTTTGCTCATGCCGTTTCCCCCTCCGCTTTGTCTATATTGTCTTTGTAATAATGGCTTTGAATATCAAAGAGTTCGGCGTACTTGCCGCTTGCTTTAATAAGTTCGTCGTGCGTACCCATTTCTGCAATCTCGCCCTCCGCGATTAAAACTATCCTATCGCAAAAACGGGTGCTCGCAAGCCTGTGAGAGATAAAGACCGAGGTTTTATCTTTCGCGATTTCGTTGTACTTCATATACATTTCGCTTTCGGCAATCGGGTCAAGAGCGGCTGTCGGCTCGTCGAGTATCAGGATCGGCGCGTCTTTGTATATGGCCCGCGCGAGCATTAGTTTTTGCTGTTCGCCTCCGGAAAGCTCCGTTCCTCCGGGATTTATTTCTTTGATCAGCGGGGTTTCGATCCCGTTTTCCAGCGTTTTCAGCTTTTCGCCCAGCCCCGCGAACTCCACGCATTTTTCGAGTTTTTCCATGTCCGTTTCCTCTTTCGCAATCGAAATATTTTGAAGTATGGAAATAGGCAAAAATCTGAATTTCTGGAATACCGCCGAAAACAGGCTGTGATAGTCGTGTATGTTATATTCGTTTACGCTATGCCCATCCACGAGAATTTCGCCCTCCGTAGGCGCGTACATCCCGCAGATCAGTTTTACGAGCGTCGTTTTTCCCGCGCCGTTCAACCCGACAAGCGCGATTTTTTCCCCCGCCGCTATTTTTAAACTCACGTTTTTAATTGTCGGGGTTTCGGCTTTGGGGTATTTATAGCTCACGTTTTTGACTTCTATGCATAGTCCCTGTGAACCGGCCGGCAATTTTATGCCCTCTTTGTGATTTGTCTTGTTCGGGTAGTCGAAATACTGGCGCATATCGCAAAATTGCAGGTTCGCCTTGCGGAGATCCAGCCAAGTGTCGATGATCGATCGGAGCCAGCCCGCAAACTGCCCGATTGCGCCAAAATACAAAACAAATTCCCCCGCGTTTATTTCGCCCGCGACGGCTTTGTATATCAAATATATATACGCCCCTCCGTCGCGCAAAAAAATCACGATAAAATCCAGCAAAGCCGCCCCGAAGTATTTGTATGTGACGTCTTTTTCTATGTCATTGCGCTCTCCCATAAATATTTTAGCCATTTCGTGAAACCATTCGGCCATCCCGTACATCCTGATGTCTTTTCCCTGATGCAATTGCTGGGACAGCCCGCTCATATACCAAACCTTCCTTTCTATTGCCGCGCGTTTGTCTTTTAATTTGTGCTCGTATTTCTGGATTGCCTTAATCATAAAATAATTTATCAGAACAGTCGCGCAAAGCAGCGCCAAAATCAGCGGATTCAGCATTGAAATCACGCCCGCGAAAAATATAAACGACAATATATTTATAATCAGATTCGCGAAATTATCGGGCAGGTGCATCGCCGGGGTATGGTTGTTGTTCATGCCTTCCCCGGCTTTTCTGCTAATATCCTGAAATTTAGGGTCTTCAAGATGTTCGTAATCCGCTTCGATGCGTTTTTTGTTTCCGAGCAAAGTATAATGCCCGATCATCCTATGCTCCAGCATTCCCTGCTTTGCGGTGATATAGTTGTTTATCAGGTTGAAAAACATGGTCACAGCGCCCAGAGCGACAATAACTGCGATCATCTGCTGCATGGTGTCTGAAAATTCGAGCCTGTCGAGTATGATTTTCGGCGTGTACAACCCGATGACTGTCAGCATGATGCAAATCGGGATCTTCGCGATTTCCGCCGCTACGATCATTTTTTGCCCGCTGTCCCAAATGTTTTTGAACGCATACGCCGTGTTTTGAAACAGATTGTATTTCAGCTTTTCTTTTTTCTCTTTGGTTTTTTTTGTTTTTGGCCCGGCCATAAATAATCCCCCGTTTCTTTTTTTGCAATATATCCCATGATAGCAAAAAATCCGCAAAAAGAAAACCGTCCGGGCGCGAACGGTCGAAATTCGTGCGCGAACGGCATATATGATCGATCCTATAACGGCAGCATTATTTCCGTGGCGAATACGCCCGGCTCGTTTTGGCGGTCTGTGAATCCTTTGTATTTTTCGACGATTTTATCGACGCGCATCAGCCCGAATCCGTGCGACGGCGAATCTTTTGTGGAAATGTACTGTTTGCCCGACTTTTTTATTTCGCCGCCGACGGAGTTTGAAGCGTAGATATAGAACATTTCTTTGTGTGTGTCTATATATATCCTGATAAAGCGCTCGCTTTTTTCGGCTTGTTTAAGGCAGGCTTCGATCGCGTTGTCGATTAAATTGCCTATGATGACGCACAAGTCAACCGCCTGTATGTTCAGGCTTTTCGGCACTATTGCTTTCGCGTTGACTTCGATTTCTTTTGTCTTGGCGATTGATATTTTGCTGTTCAGCACCGCGTCGACCATCACGTTGCCTGTTTTTATGACTGTGTCCACGGTTTTTAAATCGTCGTCGAGGATGTTGAGATAATCGTCGATTTTATCGGTTTCGCCCAAATGGCGATAGGCTTTCAATGTTTGTATGTGGTTGTGGTAATCATGCCGCCAGCCCCGGACCTGCCTGTACATATTTTCCACTTCGTCGCAATGCTTCGCGATTAAATCGTTTTGGTACGAATATATCCGCTTGTCCACGAGATAAGCGAAATATTTTCTTATGAATATTATTTCAAGGGCAATGAATATTACCGCGCCGGCCGTTATATAGGCATAGATCATTTGATTTTTTCCTCCGTGAAATATTTTATCATCGCCCTGTTCAGGTTCGCATATAGCCGCCGCGAGAGCGGCATCGTCTCGCCTGAATCGAGCGTGATTTCCGTCCGCGTTATTTTTTTGACGTATTTCAAGTTCACTATGCAGCATCGGTGGCAACGCATGAAATTGCCGCCGAGCTTGCTTTCAAGCTCATACAGCGGCATTTTGACCGTTATTTTTTCCTGCATGGTTTTTATTTCCAAAAAATGGTTGAAACTCTCGATATATATGACATCGTCGAGCAAAACTTTCATGTCGCCACCATCGGCGGGCAAAAACACCGCATTGCTGTTTTTCGTCAGGCTCAAAAAAGCCCTATTGAGCACCGCATATAATTTTTCCGTGTTTATCGGCTTCATGAGATAATGCAGGGCCGAAACATCATAGCCTTCCTGGATAAAATCGGGCAAAGCGGTTATGAAGACGATAATCAGTTTATCGTCGGTTTTGCGCAAATCTTTCGCGAGCTCAACGCCGTTTTGCCCGCCCATTTGTATATCGAGCAGCAGTATGTCAAAACTTTCGCTTTCATTTCGCGCCGCTTTGAAATTTTCCGCGCTCCCAAACATTTCAATCGATATTTCGATATTTTGTTCGCCCGCCCATTTATTCACGAGCATTTTTATATATTCCGCTTGCTCATGCTCGTCGTCGCAAACCGCTATTTTTATTTTCATGCACAATGTCCCCGAATTTGGCAATTTTTATTTATGTATCCGATTATGTTTTATTTTGATTGTGCAAGTACCCACTCTACGATATCTTGCAACACCTGTTTTTCCACACGCGCTCCTACTCGCGTTAAAATTTGATTTCGATGTTCAATAAAATTTGTTGCCGTAGAAGAAATGAAACGGTGGTCTAATCCGTCGTAAAGCTTGAAAGTATTGCTATTTCCTTTCAACATTTCCTGGAGAAGCGTATAATCAACATCGGCACGCACTTGGAAATCATTGCGTCCCTGCATAACCAATATGGGGACTGCAATATCTTTGACATATTCCTCAAATGGATGTACCGCTAAATCTTTGAGATAATATGCGGCACAATTAAGCATGGGGACTGCGGTATTTTTAGCTGTGCTGTCAGCCATATTTGGAATTTTTTCGATTATTTCGATGAGTGAATCAACTTGTTCCCGTACTCCCGCCATTTCGGGTATATCGCCCATTAACTCAATTTCTGCCTGATACTGTTCAATGGAAATCTCTTGAATTGTACGCGGCGACCCGGCGAACAAAATCAAACCGTCAAAATCCCCGCCCATTGCATGGATACGGGGAGCAAGCGAACCCCCTAAGCTGTGTCCGAGTAGGTAAACACTGCTAATGCGAAGGTCGGCTCTTAACAATTTCGCCGCTAATATTGCGTCTTCAATGGTTTCTTCCCAAACGGTCGCACTGCCGCCAAGTTCTCTCACCATAAGCGCGCCATGAGTAAATGAACGCTTGTCATATCGGATTACAGCAATTCCGTTTGCAGATAAATAATCGGCAATGTCGAAAAATACTTTCTCGCCATATGAGGCTTCATTCATATCAGATGGTCCGGAACCATGCACGAGTACAACAGCGGGAACGGGATTATCTATGGCGGCTTCAAACGGCAAGGTTATTTTTCCATCTAATGCCCACTTAGTTCCTGCGCCGATAACTACTTCTTCTACTATGTATGGGAAATCAACCGTCGTTTCGCTGAAATCAATATCGACTGCGCTAAATCCTGCAACCTCACCCGCAGAATCAATAAAAATTCCATAAACTACTTTTGCTGATTTTTGCTGCGCGGTAAAGCGGAAACGAATACCGTTTATTTCTCCGGCGGAAATTTGTTCGGTTTCTGTCAAAACATAATTGATAAATTCTCCCGCTCGTTCAATGCCGTCAAAGCGCATTTCTGCAAATAATTGTTCACTTACAAGGGGTTTTGTTTCTTCAGACCACATTTCATAAATGCCTGACATATCGCCGGCGATAAATTTATCCATAAAACCGGTTGCCGCAAATTCCGGTTCCTGTTGGGGTTCAAGAGGTTTTGTTTCTGTTGGCTGTTCACCGCCGTGAGAAGTTTGTCCGTTGGGTGCATCGGTTTCCGTTGGATTTGTCGTCGTGTCAAGCATATTGTTATTGTCGTTGGTGCAAGCGATTAAAACAATTATAAATATCACCAAAATAATTGATAAAATTCTTTTTTTCATAAATCGGTTAATTTTTCCATTTCTGATAAATTTCTTGATATACATCGTACCACAAAAATATGAATATTTCCACATAAAAAAGCGCGGAAACGCTTGACAGAATAAATCCCATGTGCTATATTAAATCCGTAAATAGTAAAGGGCTGGGGTTGTATGAAAAAAATATTTATATGCGTGACGCTCGCTTTTGCTTTTTTTTGCTCGTGCGGCGAGGCTGCGCCAACGGACGAAGAAAATGAACCTGCGACAAAGGAACATATATATTTCAATGTCGAGGTTTTGTATTCTCTTGAACCAAACACATCATACAAATACACATACGACAGAGAACGCAAGATAATCTATTTTTTGGACGAAAACGGCAATGTGCATAAAATAAGCGAAGATGGCGGCAACAAGGAAACGATATTTTCCGCCGAAAACCATGATCATGTTTTTGTCAACAATATATATTACTGCGATGGTTTCATATATTTTTTGGAACGGGAAACAAAAGCAAAAGGATTTTACAGAATCGACCCAAACAACGGGAACTTGTCAAAGATTGAAATCGACGAGGATATTTTCGGCCTTTATGATATCGACCAGTACATCATACACGACAACGAAATATATCTCGTCAAATTATATTGGGGAGGGATCTGGGCGATAAGCCTCGAAAACCTGGAGCTGACCTATTACGGCGAAATATGGGGGAACTTCTGTTTTGACGGCGAATATTTGTACGTGCTGTCGGGGTCAACGCTGTACAAAATACCCAAGGAAAAAAAAGACGACGAAGATTTTGAAACAATGGACACGCCGTTCGCGAAAAAATATATATCGAGCATATGGCGGATATATCTTTCGGGCGAAAAGATTTTTTATGACTTGATGTATGAGCAAGAAGACGATACATATGAAGGCAGCCCGTACAAGCGCGACTTATATTGTTCAAACAAAGACGGGAGCGGGGCGAAAAAAATACACACGGGAAATGAGTTCGGCGGAATCCTGTTCGAAAAAAGCGGATATGTGTATTTTTATGTAAAAAACGACAATTATTTGTACCGCATTTCATCGGAAGACGAAACCATAGAGCGGCTGCTTGATATGAAAAGCCATTTCGGCATTGTCATCGGCGACTATCTGTATCTCGGCGAAAGAAAGGAAAACAACGAGTTCAACGTCATGCGCGTGAACCTCGGCGAACATGCGGGCGAGTTCACAATGGAAAAAGTTGACTGGCTGAAAAATCTGCTTGTATGAGAATTATTTGGCGCTTAAAACGGCAAAAGAACCCCGCACAGTTTGCGGGGTTCTCTTCGCCTGCAAAAAAGATTGCCTTGCTTTTCAGTTTGCGGTTATTAGGATTTCGGCTTTTTCCAGCCCGTCCGAGATCGCCGTGAGCTTGATGCCGCCTTTTCCGGTCGATTTCACCACCGCCATCAGCTTGCCGTCGTATGCTTTGCGCGTGTTTCCCACGTACATCTCGTCGGATTTCGGATTCGAGGAACCCACCGCCAAAAGGATGCCATCGCCCTCGACGGCGAAATGCACCGCGTTTTCGGCGCTTGTCACCATCTTGCCATCGGCGTCGGCGATCTCCACAGTCACATACGACAGATCTCCCTCCGCGCCGATTTTGTCCCTGTCGGCTGTGAGCTTTATCTTCGCCGGCGCTTTGGAACTGCTCAAAACCGCCTCGTTGCCGTTTGAATCCACGGCTTTCAGCTCGCCTTTTTTGTACGGCGCGGCAAAGCTCGCCTTGTGCTCTTTTAACTCGCAGCTTCCAATCGATTCCCCGTTCAAAAACAATTCGGCGGAGGCAGCGGGCGAGTATACATCGACGGTCACAAGGCTGCCTTCCGCGATATCGAAGTCCCAGCCTTCTATGCAGTCGTTCCAGCCCCACCAAGTGGTTTTTTCGGATTCGCGGGAATATTTCGAGGGCCGCCGCGCGAACATTTTGGGCTTGTCGGACACGCCCCACAAAATATCCCTGTAATATGACTGCGCCCTCTTGAACCCGCACACGTCTATGTCGCCGCAGTACGCCTGGTTCCAGGGGTAATCGTAGAGATGCGACTCCACTTCGGGCCGCTCTTCGGAATAATACGCCTGGCCTATGCCGGCCTCGCCGAGATAGTCGATTGAAGTCCACACGAAATCCCCGATCACGTGGGGGTTTTTCTGCGTGGCCTCCCACGACTGCCAGATCTCCTTGGGGACGGTCTCGGTGCCTATTATCACCCTGTCCGGATATTTTTCGCCGTGATTTTCATAGTCGCCGTGCATATAGTTGTAACCCACGAAATCGAGCGGAGCCACGACCGAATCTATGCCCTCGACGTTGGAGGCGAGGCTTCTGTCATAGGGCATGATCGCCATGCCGACCGGCCTGTCGTCATATTTTCTTATGGTCTCAGCTAACATTTTCGAGGTTTCGGGCGCGCCGCTGTCGCCTTTTTGCTCCACTATCTCGTTTCCTATGCTCCAGAAGATCACCGAGGGGTGGTTCCTGTCCCTTAGCACCATGCTCCGGACGTCGTGTTCCCAGTCGGAGTCGAAATTTATATGGTAGTCAAACTGCGTCTTGGCGCATCTCCACTGGTCGAACGCCTCATCCATCACAATCATCCCCAGCCTGTCGCAGGCATCCAAAAACGCCGGGGCAGGGGGATTGTGCGCGGTCCTCACGGCGTTGAATCCGCTTTTTTTGAGCAGCTCGATTTTTCTCTCCTCGCTTCGGGCATACGAAGCCGCGCCCAAGATCCCGTTGTCGTGGTGGGCGCAGCCGCCCTTCAATTTGAGCGGCCTGCCGTTTAAAACAAAGCCCGCCTTGGAGTCTATCGAAAAGCTGCGTATCCCGAAAGTGGTGACTGCCGTGTCGATTTGGCGATCCCCGATGTAATAATTTGTGGTCAGAGTATATAGGTTGGGGGAGTCTATATCCCATATTTTCGGGTTTTTTATCTCGAGGCTTGCCGGTTCTCCGCTTGATTTCAATTTCAGCGCGGCCGCGATTTGCCCGCTTTCGCGCTCTTTTACGATGTGCTCGATTGCGTCGTCTTGCGTTTTTTCGCATTTATTGCATATTTCGGTCTGTATGCGCAAGAGTGCCAAGCTGTCATTTACCGATTCGGTTTTTACGTACACCCCATTGAAATTTATGTGGGTTTTTGGCGAGACATAGAGCCAGGCGTATCTGTATATGCCCGCCCCGCTGTACCAGCGGCTGTTTGGCACTGCGCAGTTGTCCGCCGTCACGCAAAGCTCGTTATCGGCGTTGTATTTGATGAACTTGTCCAAGTTCGCGAAAAAAGTGGTGTAGCCGTAATTTTGGCGCTTGATCACGTTGCCGTTGAGCCTTATCTCCGCATTCATGTAAACGCCCTCGAACTCGACAGAAACCGTCTTGTCCTTCCATTCGTCCGGCGCGAAGAACTTCTTGGTATAGATCCCAGCCCCGCCGGGGAAATATCCCCCGTCGCGCCTCGTCAAAGAATCGGGGCGGCGCGCCTGCTCGATCATGAAATCGTGGGGCAAATCCACGCTTTTCGCGCCTTTGCCTCCATATCCCCAAAAATCGAACGGGACGCTGCCGTTTGAAAACTGCCATGACTTGTTAAAGCATATTTTTTCCATAATATTTTGACCCTTTCTATAATAATTTTAACATATGCGCTCAATATGGATCACCGCGGAGAATGGCAGCCCGGGTATACCGACCGCATAGCCGGACTTCAAAGTTTTGCCGTTTGCCGCAAATTTTTCATTTGTGGCGAGGTTGGTCAATGTATACTCAAAATCATCTCTCAGCGCTTTTGGCTTTATCTCCAGTTTGTCTTTTTCGCATTGCTCTCTGGCGAATACGAATATAACGCCGGAATCTGTGTCTTTGTCAAAGAATTCAAAGGCGATCGCCGCGTCGCTATTGGCGTTCGGGTCCGTGAGCGGATAAAAGGAGCGGTTGAGATACGGGCGCACTTTTTCGTATCTTTCGATCAGCTCTTTTGCCCTGCCGAATTCGAATATGCCGTTACCCATATATTCTTCGCCGCTGTCCGCAATCCAGCCGAGGCACAGGGTGGCCGCCATCGCGGAATTGAAAGAATAATCGTCATAGCGGTTTATGTGCGCCGTGAACGCCGCGCCCGGGATATAGTGCGAGAGCGAAAACAGGGAGTTCTGGTCTACTGTCCGGTTGAACCACAGATCCGTTTTTTGGTGCGTATGAAAGCGCTTGAGCGTTTCGATGTCGATCCTCCTTCCCCCGGAGGAGCAGCCGTCCATGAATACATCGGGGAAATTCGCCCTTATCCTGTCGAGATAGCCGTACAGCCCGTTTATATATTTTATCTCAGTGACGCCGACGCGGTCGGGGGCGTCGTGAGAATCCCAGTAGATAAGGGGATCGAGGTTGAAATCCTGCCTGTAGCATTCGATGCCGTCGTTTTTTATCTTGTCATCGACGATATTGTAGATATAATCGACAGCTTCGGGAATGCCGAGATTGAGCAGCATATTTTCGTTTTCGCGCAGCTCGCCGGCGGCGGGGTCGAGACGAAGCAGCCAGTCGATATGCTTTGCCGCGAGCTCTGTATTTGTCACCGCCCTTTCGAGCTCAAACCACAGCCCGTACTTCATCGCCTGCGACTTCGCGGCTTCGGCCACCGGCTTTAGCCCGTTCGGATATTTTTTTGGGTCGGGCTCCCAGTTTCCCGCGCCGAAAGGCCAGCCCCCGGAAAACCACCCCGCATCGGTGATCACGCTCTCGCAGCCCAGCGGCTTAAGGGAGTTTATGAGGCTTATCTGGTTTTGTTCGTCGCATTCGTTGAGCCAGCCGCCCCCGCGCGTGAAGCACGTGTTGCAAAAAATATACGGCTCTTTGCCCCTTTCTTTGAGGGCGGGGATGTAGCGGTCGAGAAGCAGCTGCCTGAAAGCGTTGTTGGATTCGTCCGGGTCGCCTTCCCAGAACAGCGCCACCATCGAGCCAAGCGACAGCTTTTCGCCGGGATATACCACAAAATGCGACCTCGGCATCCCGGCTGAGACTTCAAGTTTTTTGTTTTGGTTTTTCAGCTCGCATTTCCACTGGCCCGTCCAGCCCACCGCCACGATTATATTTCCCCTTCCCGTGTCGAGCCTGAAAAAGGGCAGGTCTTTGTTGGAGCTTCTGCCACCTGACGTCTCGAGCAGGAAGCTTTCGCCGTCGCTTATCGTGATTTTTTCCTGGACAAAATCCTCGGGGGTGGACAGCCCCCCTTTTGCCTTGTGCAGCGCATAAGACCCTTCTTTTGCCGGGGAATCGGCCTCGAAATGCAGCGTGGAAAAGCCGTCGATCATTTTGGTGTTTGATTTGCCCGTGTTTTCGAGCGTTATTTGCAAATCGAAGGCGGGGCAGAACTCATACGCGGTGATTTTCGCGCTTATGACGAGGCCTCCCTCTTTATCGTTCTCGAAATAGCTGACTGTATTCGTTGCGTGACCGGTTGCCGTTATCTCTTTTTTCCATTTGTCCAAAAATCCGCGCGAACATTTTCCGTCGTAATTGAATTTAAATGGCAGCCTGCCGGATTTCAAATCCGCGATTTCATCGATCCACATATACAAAGCGCCTTTCTTGTGATTTATTTTATGCAAGTATGCGAATGAACTGCATATGAACTATCGTTCATATTTGTTCATTATTTTATGCAAGCATGCGAATGAACTGCATATGAACTATCGTTCATATTTGTTCATTTCAATTGTTATCCAAAATCGCGGTGACGGATTTATCTATGTCTTTCATGTATTTGTCCGCGTTTTTCTCGGTGAACGAGGCGAAGGTGTTTTCGCCTTTGGTGAACACTCCGGTATAGCCGATCCTTATCGTCATGCACCATATGGTGTCGCCTAAGTCGTAGACCCTCGTGTCGAATATGAGATCGAGCATCTCGGAGGTGTCCGCATCGCGGGAATATTTGTTTTTCAAGGCCGATTCGTAATACGCCGGTATGATCTGGTTGCGCGACTCGCAAGCCATGGCTTCCATCACCGCCCCCGCTATTTCGGGATTTGTGATCGTGGCGGGGATCACAAACGGGAAGCCCACGCAAACCCTCGTGTAGTATTGGGGCTGGTCGGCGGCGTATTTTGGAAAGGGCACGATCCCGAAATCGTCGGGCATGTCCCTGAGCTTTATCATCTCGGAGGTCTCGCCCACGCTAAACAAGCAGTGCCCGTCCCTGAAAAACGCTATCCTCGAATCCGCCGAATTGCTTCCGTATGCCGACAATGTGGAAGTTGTCTGCGAATTTACGAATATCCCCTCGTTTGAGTTGAACTCGTCGACCACCCGCTCGGCTATGTCAAAAAATTTCTGGTTTCCGGGAACGGCGAAATACGGTATGTCGCCGCCGTCCTTTTCGACCAAGTTTATCCCCGCCGAAATCCAGAAACAGGGGAACAGGTAATCCGTTTCGCTCACAAGCCCCCAGTTGTCGGATCCGGTCATCTTGCCGTCGCCGTCCAAATCTTTCGCCGCGGATTTCGCGAATTCATAAAATTTGTCGTGGGTCCAGCTGCCGGACCTGACCAGCCCGTACAGATCTTCCATGCCGAGGTCGGCGACCTGTTTTTTGTTGAAATACATCACGACCGCCGCCTCGAAAAACGAGAGCATGTTGTCGTTGAAGCCCCAGTAAAGCTTTCCCCCGACTGTCAGCTTTTGGTTGGGGAGATTGCACCAGTAGGGCTGCGAGAGATCTATATACGGCAGCTTGTCGAACGGGTACAGCAGATTAGAGCCCACCGCCGCGTAAGCGTCCCTGTCGATCATCATGTACTCGTCGTAGGAATCCGTGCCCGATTTGACGTTTTTGGCGACTGCGGGCTGGAGCTGGAAAAGGTCTATCGTCTCGGCCGTTATCTTTATGTTGAAGCGGTCCTCGATGCCCCTGTCCCTGGCGAACATCGCGTCGTTGAGCACATCCCCGTTTTGTTCCTCGGGGAACATGATCACCCCGCCCCTGTCGTATGTGCCCTGCAAGATCCTGTACTCATACCCGCCGAAGTCGAGTTCCGGAACTTTGTCGTAAAACAGGCCGTCGCCGGCTTCGGCAGATCCGGGCTCATCCGCCGCCGCATTTGAGCTTTTTTCGCCGTCGGCGCCCTCGCCCGTGGTTTTGCCGCCGTCGCCGCAGCCGGAAAGTATCCCCGGAAGCCCCGCCAAAAGCGAGCAGCATAATATAAATATGATACCCTTTTTCAATATTTTCATTACGTGGCCCCTCCATTTAATTTCATAATGATTTGATATGCTTTATGTTACCACAAATTGCGATTCATGTCAAGGAGATTGAAAAATTTACAATAGAATGAATTTTTCAAAATAGAACTACCGATGGATAATGTCAAAACATACACTGACTGAAACAGTCCTCAAAAAATTAAATATTTGTTAATTGCTTTTTTTGCGGATTTGTTGTACAATATTAAACAGAATAATCCAATTTGAAGTCGCAAAACCTATATTTAAAAAAATTGTTACAAAGTATTAGTGCCGTTTGATATATGGCTCTGTTGAGGGGGATGATATGGTTATCGATTTTCATGCGCACGTTTTTCCGGATGAGCTGGCGCCGAGGGCGATGGCGAAGCTCACGGGGGAAATAGACAATTTGTACACACCCGTTCACGACGGGACGGTTTCAGGGCTGATCGGGTATATGGACGCCCACGGCATCGACGCCTCTGTCATTTGCCCCGTGGTGACCAAAAAGTCCCAAGCAAAAAAGACGAACGAATGGGTCAAAAGCGTATGCTCTGATCGCATAATCGGCTTTGGCAGCATATATCCGCACGGAGGGGGCTATGAGCAGGACATCGACCATGTGGCGGAACTCGGGCTGAAAGGGTTAAAGTTTCACGCGGAATATCAGGATTTTGTTTTAGACGACGGCGAAATGCTCAAAATATACGGCTATGCCTTGGCCAAAGGCCTGATTTTGCTGCACCACGCCGGGCTTGACCCGGCATATCCGCCGCCGTACAGGAGCACGCCCCGGCAGTTTGCCAACATCGCCGCCAAACTAAAGGGCGGGGTCATGATAGCCGCGCATCTCGGCGGCCATGCGCAGTGGGACGATGTCGAAGAGCATTTGGCGGGAAGCGGCATTTATCTCGACACATCCATGGGATTCGAATACTATTCGAAAGCGCGGTTCTTGAATATCGCAAAAAAGCACGGATCCGATAAAATACTTTTCGCTTCGGATTCCCCCTGGAGCGACGCGGAAACGGAAATAGAACATTTAAAAGGCCTCCCGCTCGCGGAAAGCGAAATATCTGCGATTTTGGGCGGGAATGCAAAAAGGATTTTAAAAATTTGAGTGAGTGAAACAAGAAAGGATGTTTGCTAAGGATGGGACCAACGAAGAAATTGGCGATGATTTTGGCGACTTTGTTTTTGTGCGGGGTTTTGTTTTCGTGCGCGGGCGAAAAATCCGAAAATGACAAAAATGACAAAAACGAAAACGCGCAAAACGATCAGGACGGCGATGAAGCCGGGCAAGAGGCAAAAGATCCCAGGGATATAAGCGACGATCTGCCGGAAGCGGATCTCGGCGGGGGTAAGTTTTCCATATTGTCGAGGACTGAGCGCAACTATGAATTTTTCAGCGAGGGCGAGACGGGCGAGGTGATAAACGACAACGTGTACAAGCGCAACCGCAAAGTGGAGGAGCGATTCAATATGGAAATCGACGTGGTCGAAGTGATGGGCGACTGGTCCAATTTGAACACATTCATGACC